>NZ_JBNBPM010000012.1:0-126340 GCF_059412405.1 Pantoea sp. CFCC18179
TGGCGGCTTTAGCGCGGTGGTCCCACCTGACCCCATGCCGAACTCAGAAGTGAAACGCCGTAGCGCCGATGGTAGTGTGGGGCCTCCCCATGCGAGAGTAGGGAACTGCCAGGCATCAAATTAAGACACGTTATCGTGTTGTGACCATCCCGGTGACATGGGAAGGGCGAAACACCTGAAGTCAGAACAGTTTCTGAATTCAGTACAGAATCGGTGGAGCGGTAGTTCAGTTGGTTAGAATACCTGCCTGTCACGCAGGGGGTCGCGGGTTCGAGCCCCGTCCGTTCCGCCACCCTAATTAGGGGCGTAGTTCAATTGGTAGAGCACCGGTCTCCAAAACCGGGTGTTGGGGGTTCGAGTCCCTCCGCCCCTGCCAGAAAATAATCCTTTGCTTCGGCAAAGGATTTTTTTTGTCCAAAATTTAGCAGTGAAAAGAGTTTGAGTTTCACTGTGCCCACTCAAACTCCACTCAATTATTACCTTATTGTGTCATCACTGGAAATTTAAGCAGCTGGCGAATGTGAGTTTGCTGATCGCTATTCTGCAGCCACACCGCATATAAAGGTCTTACTGCGACAGGTGTATCTGGAATAACCATCAAATCACTATAAATACCGTGCCAGAAATCTGGTAAAAATGCGCATGCGCCGGTGGTATGCAGTAATTCGCGTGTAACGTGAGCTGACGTTGTGGTTAATACGGGAACATCATCACTGGAAAGATAACTTTCATGTTGATGAAAATCTGCACCCCATTCCAGCTTGATGTAATCATATTTCTCACGTTTTTCTGTTTTGCGCGCGCGGAATAAAGCGAGCGATATATGACCGATCTGCTGGCTGGTTAACTCATCCATTTTTGGCGCTTCGGTAGTAATCAACAGATCCAATTGACGCTCATGTAATTGCTTCACCAGCAAATGTCGCTGTGCAATACGTGCTTCAAGATGGAGGCTTTCACGATTTTCATAAAGTGTTTGCAACCAAGGGGTTAGATAGGCTTCCCAAAGCGATGCACTCCCTCCTATTGAAAGCTCATGGTGCTGTTGTGTATGCGAAACTTCCTTTTTAGCCATCAACCAAGTGCTCATCAAGCTCTCAGCGTAGGGTAATAAACGCTCACCCGCAGAAGTCAGTCGAATGTTATTGCGGTGACGAGTGAAAAGGTTAACACCCAACTGGTTTTCCAGTTGGCGAATGCGAAAACTAACGGCAGATTGCGTGAGGTAAAGCGCTTCAGCAGCACGCCCGAAATGGCGTGTTCTGCTCACTTCGAGGAAAGTTTTCAGTAATTCCGTATCCACAGCATTCTCCCAAAAATTGTTTGTCGTACTGATTTAAATGTTTTGTTTTACACTCTGTCAAGCCTATCTAATACTCCGCGCCATAAATAGCACGGCCATATGAGAGTCAGGAGCGTGTAAAATGGCGGATAGCTTCGCAACAACAAATCGTTTCTTCGATAACAAACATTACCCACGTGGTTTTTCGCGTCATGGTGATTTCACCATTAAAGAAGCTCAGCTTCTGGAGCGCCACGGTTTCGCCTTTAATGAATTGGATCTTGCTAAGCGTGAGCCAACTACTGAAGAAGAGCGCGCATTTTTAGAAGTATGTCGTGGTCTTCGTGAGCCGCAAACGGAAGCGGAACGTGTCTGGTCGAAATATACCGCACGTATTAAGCGTCCAAAGCGTTTCCACACGTTGTCTGGCGGTAAACCGCAGATGGACACCGTTGAAGATTTCAGCGATAGCGATGATTAAGAAAAACGGGGCTTAAATAAGCCCCGTTTTTTATTCCATACTTTTGTGCAGATAGATCATTAAACGGTCGATGCTGCGATATCCCACCGCTTCCTGCAAATGACACCGCGCAATCCGCTCTTCACCCGCTAGGTCAGCAATGGTTCTCGCCACTTTCAGAATTCTTTGCCACGCACGTACTGAAAGCCCCAATGAATTGAGTACCGTCTCCAGCCATTCCGCATCCTCTTGCTGCAATTGACACCAGCGTAAAATCTCAGGGTTCGAGAGATGGGCGTTAACTTTGGCGCTGCGCTCTTTTTGAATTTTTCGCGCAGCGAGTACGCGGCTCAGAACCTCGGCACTGCTTTCGCTAACCTGCTGTTTCTTGCTGAGCGATCCGCTGGGTAGAAGCGGTACTTCTAAAGATAAGTCAAAGCGGTCGAGAAAGGGGCCAGAAAGGCGGTTGAGATAGCGTAAAACTTGCTGTGGCGATGAGCGGTTATGTGTGCCTTGATAATGCCCAGTCGGGCTCGGATTCATTGCACCAACTAATTGAAAGCGCGCTGGATAAGTCACTTTCGCGCGCGTACGTGAAATAGCGATCTCGCCGGACTCAATCGGCTCGCGCAGTGCATCGAGTGTTTTGCGTTCAAACTCTGGCAGTTCATCAAGAAATAACACGCCATTGTGCGCCAAAGATATTTCTCCCGGGCGCGGCAGTGAACCGCCGCCAACCAAGGCATACAGCGAAGCGCTATGATGAGGCGCTCTGAACGGCCGTCTGCGCCACTGATGATGCAGATTGCCGCTACTGACTAAGCTGGCAATCGCGGCGCACTCAAGCGCTTCCTGGTCGTCTAATGGCGGCATGATTCCCGGCAATCGCGTTGCCAACATTGTCTTGCCGGTGCCGGGCGGACCAATCAGCAGCAAATTGTGTCCGCCTGCCGCCGTGATCTCCAGCGCGCGTCGGCCCTGATCCTGACCAATGATATCGCTCAAATCATGCCTTTCCGGTGCATGCGTCTCGGGATGATAATGAGCAACGGTGAGCGTATTTTGGTTGTGCAGAAAAGCGCAGATCTCAATGAGATGTTTGCCTACCAACGTTTCTCCTTGCTGGATTAGCCCCACATCTTGTTGATTCTGTTCAGCTAACACCATTTGTCTGCCGGCTTGCAGTGCTGCCATGGCCGCCGGAATAGCGGCCTGAACGCCACACAGAGCGCCGTTAAGGGCCAGCTCCCCCAGGAATTCATATTGCCCTAGTTTTGCGTCAGGAAGCTGTTCAGAGGCCGCCAGAATCGCGATAGCGATGGGAAGGTCATAGCGGCCACCTTCTTTAGGCAGATCAGCAGGGGCCAGGTTGATCGTCACGCGTTTAGCCGGGAAGGTGAATCCACTGTTGATAATCGCACTGCGCACGCGTTCTCGTGCTTCTTTGACGGTGGTTTCAGGTAGGCCAACTAACGTGAGTGCGGGAAGACCATTACTGATGTGCACTTCCACTGTGACCAGCGGAGCCTGAACGCCCAACGCTGCACGCGTTAATACTTTGGATAAAGACATAACCGCTCCTTGTTGTCCTTATCATTAAGCTCCAAAACAGGCGAATCAAATGCCAACCATATTCTTTCGGATGCAGATTCCGCATTTTCACCAACGATTGCAGTGGATTCACAACTAATCAGAACATGCTCGCAAAGTGCAAAAGTCGCTTTCTCAACGTGCGTAATGAATATTTATCAAGTTCGAAAATAACCTTTTAGTTACAGAGTGATAACTCACAGCGCTGAAATGCGTCATAAAAAAAACCAATGAAAATTATTGTCAACGAGCGGATAACTATGATAACTCTGTAGGCATTACTTCGAACAATCGAAAAAACAAACAACACATGAAAGCCCTTCTACAAGTGATTAGCCTAGTCGTGATTAGCGTGGTGGTGATTATTATCCCACCGTGCGGGGCATCGCTTGGAGAAAGAAAGGCTTAAAAATCAAGTCTGGAATTCCAAAAACCCCCGCACCGAAAGGTGCGGGGGTTTTTTTTTAACCAGAGTAAAAATCAGCGAATCAGCGAGGAACAGATTATGAGCAGTAGCATAAAATTCTGTTGTTCCCCAAGGAATACAGGAGAATAACTATGACAGGTGCACAGTGGGTAGTTCAGGCTTTACGCGCGCAGGGTGTCGATACAGTGTTTGGCTATCCTGGCGGCGCAATCATGCCAGTGTACGATGCGCTCTACGATGGCGGCGTGGAACACCTACTGTGCCGTCATGAGCAGGGTGCGGTGATGGCGGCAATCGGATATGCCCGCGCAACGGGTAAAACCGGCGTGTGTATCGCCACTTCGGGGCCGGGTGCTACCAACCTGATAACTGGATTGGCCGATGCGATGATGGATTCCATTCCGGTTGTCGCGATCACCGGCCAGGTTTCTTCCGCTTTCATTGGCACCGATGCCTTCCAGGAAATCGACGTCTTAGGTTTATCCTTAGCCTGCACCAAGCACAGTTTCCTGGTTGAATCTCTTGATGATTTACCTTCAGTAATGGCCGAAGCCTTTGCCATTGCGCAGTCCGGTCGACCTGGCCCGGTTCTGGTCGATATCCCGAAAGACATCCAAATTGCCAGCGGTGAGCTGACGCCGCACCTGCTGCCGGTTGAAGAGGCGATCAGTCATTCGCCGCAGCACATTGCTGAAGCGCGAGCCTTGATGGCGCAATCGCACAAACCGATGCTGTATATCGGCGGTGGCGTGGGCATGGCGCAAGCGGTCCCCGCGCTGCGTGCGATGGCACAAGAAACCGGTATCCCGATGGTTTCCACCTTGAAAGGTCTGGGCAGCGCCGATGCCAGCAGCGATCTCTATCTTGGCATGTTGGGTATGCACGGCACCAAGGCCGCCAATCTCGCCGTTCAATCCTGTGATTTGCTGATTGCGGTTGGCGCGCGTTTTGACGACCGCGTAACCGGTAAGTTGGATACCTTCGCTCCACACGCCAATGTTATTCACATTGATATCGATCCCGCCGAGCTGAACAAACTGCGCCGCGCGCACGTCTCTTTGCAGGGTGATTTGAATCAGGTGTTGCCAGCGCTCAGCATGCCGATGAACATTGAAGGTTGGCGCACCGAAGTCAGTGCGATGAAAGCCGAGTTCGATTGGCGTTACGATCATCCAGGCGAAGCGATTTACGCGCCGTTGCTGCTCAAGCAATTGTCCGATCGCAAAGCGGAGAGTGCAGTGGTCACCACCGACGTCGGCCAGCATCAGATGTGGGCGGCTCAGCATATGAGCTTCACCCAGCCAGAAAACTTCATCACTTCCAGTGGCCTTGGCACGATGGGCTTTGGCCTGCCAGCGGCGATTGGTGCACAGGTTGCGCGTCCAGAAGATACGGTGATTTGCGTTTCCGGCGATGGCTCCATCATGATGAATATTCAGGAGCTGGGCACCATCAAGCGCGGCAAACTGCCGGTGAAAATCCTGCTGCTGGATAACCAACGTCTTGGCATGGTGCGTCAGTGGCAGCAGCTGTTCTTTGATGGTCGCTACAGCGAAACCATCCTGACCGATAACCCCGATTTCCTCACGCTGGCCAGCGCGTTTGATATTCCTGGCCAACGCATTAGCCGTAAAGATCAGGTCGACGCCGCCCTCGATGCTCTGCTGAACAGTGAAGGTCCTTACTTCCTGCATGTTTCGATAGATGAGCATGAAAACGTCTGGCCATTGGTACCACCGGGTGCCAGCAACGCAAACATGATGGAGAAAACCGCATGAATCAGCATCAATTGTCTATCGAAGCCCGCTTTCGTCCTGAAATATTGGAGCGCATTTTACGTGTCGTGCGTCACCGTGGTTTCCAGGTGTGCGCCATGAACATGGCCTCTGCGGTCAATGCCGAGAACATTAATATCGAAATGACCGTTGCCAGCCAACGCTCAGTCGATTTACTGTCTTCGCAGTTAAGCAAACTTATGGATGTCGCTTGTGTCGAGATCCAACAACAGACAACACAACAAATCCGCGCTTAGTCGCCAAAGGAAAATAGCAATGAGTACGAAGAAAGCAGACTTTATTTGGTTCAATGGGGAGATGGTTAAGTGGGAAGACGCTAAGGTCAGCGTGATGTCTCACGCCCTGCACTACGGTACTTCTGTGTTTGAAGGCGTGCGCTGCTACGACTCACACAAAGGCCCAGTGGTGTTCCGTCACCGCGAGCACATGAAGCGTCTGCATGAATCTGCCAAAATCTACCGTTTCCCAATCAAAGCCAGCGTTGATGAGCTGATGGAAGCATGCCGCGAAGTGATCCGCGTGAACAACCTGAAGAGCGCTTATATCCGTCCGCTGGCTTTCGTGGGTGACGTGGGTCTGGGTGTAAACCCGCCAGATGGTTACACCACTGATGTGATCATCGCCGCATTCCCTTGGGGCGCGTACCTCGGCGCTGAAGCGCTGGAAAACGGTATCGATGCAATGGTTTCTTCCTGGAACCGTGTAGCACCAAACACCTTGCCAACCGCAGCCAAAGCTGGCGGTAACTACCTTTCTTCTCTGCTGGTCGGTAGCGAAGCGCGCCGTCACGGTTATCAGGAAGGTATCGCTCTCGACACCAACGGCTATATTTCAGAAGGTGCTGGCGAAAACTTGTTCGAAGTGAAAGATGGCATTCTGTTCACGCCACCATTCACCTCTTCAGCGCTGCCGGGCATCACCCGTGACGCCATCATCAAGCTGGCGCAAGACATGGGTATCGAAGTGCGTGAGCAAGTACTGTCTCGTGAATCTCTCTACCTGGCTGACGAAGTATTCATGTCAGGTACCGCAGCGGAAATCACCCCGGTGCGCAGCGTCGATGGTATTCAGGTCGGCGAAGGTAAACGTGGTCCGGTCACCGGTCGTATCCAGAAGGCATTCTTTGGCCTGTTCACTGGCGAGACGGAAGACAAGTGGGGCTGGTTGGATCCGGTTAACGCATAACTAGAATTTTGCGGGCGTCAGATGGCGCCCGCAACCTTATTATTACTGGAGTAAATAGAGCATGCCTAAGTACCGTTCCGCCACCACCACCCATGGTCGTAACATGGCCGGTGCCCGTGCCTTGTGGCGCGCAACTGGAATGACCGACGACGATTTCGGCAAGCCGATCATCGCCGTAGTCAACTCATTCACCCAATTCGTACCGGGCCACGTGCACCTGCGCGATCTCGGTAAACTGGTTGCCGAACAAATCGAAGCAGCAGGTGGTGTCGCTAAAGAGTTCAACACCATTGCGGTGGATGATGGTATCGCCATGGGCCATGGCGGCATGCTGTATTCACTGCCTTCACGCGAGTTGATTGCCGACTCGGTGGAATACATGGTCAACGCGCACTGCGCCGATGCCATGGTCTGTATCTCCAACTGCGACAAAATCACCCCGGGAATGCTGATGGCCTCTCTGCGCCTCAACATTCCAGTAATCTTCGTTTCCGGCGGCCCGATGGAAGCCGGTAAAACCAAACTGTCCGATCAAATCATCAAGCTGGACTTGGTCGATGCAATGATTCAGGGCGCCAACCCAAATGTTAGCGATGCCGACAGCGATCAGATCGAACGTTCTGCCTGCCCAACTTGCGGTTCGTGCTCCGGTATGTTCACCGCCAACTCAATGAACTGTTTGACCGAAGCGCTGGGCCTGTCGCAGCCGGGTAATGGTTCGCTGCTGGCAACGCATGCCGATCGCGAAGAGCTGTTTATCAATGCCGGTAAGCGCATCGTCAGCTTGACCAAGCGTTATTACGAGCAGGATGACGTCAACATGCTGCCGCGCAACATTGCCAGCAAAGCGGCATTTGAAAACGCCATGACACTGGATATCGCCATGGGCGGTTCCACCAACACCGTTCTGCACTTGCTGGCAGCGGCGCAGGAAGGCGAAATCGACTTCAACATTTCTGATATCGACCGCCTGTCACGCAAAGTCCCGCAATTGTGCAAAGTGGCGCCAAGTACGCCGAAATATCACATGGAAGACGTGCACCGTGCTGGCGGTGTGATCGGCATTCTCGGCGAGCTGGATCGCGCCGGACTGATCGACACCAGCGCGCGCAACATCTTGCAGCAGAGCATGCGTGAAACCATCGATCAGTACGACATCATGCTGACCAAAGACCAGGCGGTGAAAGACATGTTCCGCGCGGGCCCAGCCGGTATTCGCACCACCAAGGCATTCTCGCAAAATTGCCGTTGGGATACGCTGGATGACGATCGTGCTGAAGGCTGTATCCGCACGCGTGAACACGCTTATTCGCAAGATGGCGGTTTAGCGGTGCTGTACGGCAACATCGCGGAAGACGGTTGTATCGTTAAAACCGCCGGCGTCGACAAAGAAATCCTGACCTTCAAAGGTCCGGCCAAAGTCTACGAAAGCCAGGATGATGCGGTTACCGCGATTCTGGGCGGCAAAGTGGTGGCTGGCGATGTGGTTGTTATTCGCTACGAAGGGCCGAAAGGCGGACCGGGCATGCAGGAAATGCTCTATCCAACCACTTACCTGAAATCGATGGGCCTTGGCAAAAGCTGTGCCTTGATCACCGACGGTCGTTTCTCTGGCGGTACTTCTGGACTGTCAATCGGTCACGCCTCTCCGGAAGCGGCGAGCGGCGGCACCATCGCGCTGGTGAAAGATGGCGACATGATTGAAATCGATATCCCGAACCGTGGCATCAAGCTGGCGGTGCCGGATAACGAACTGCACGCGCGTCGTGAAGAAGAACAAGCGCGTGGCGATGCGGCTTACACTCCGCATGGTCGTGAGCGTGAAGTCTCCTTCGCCCTGCGTGCTTATGCTTCACTCGCGACCAGCGCTGACAAAGGCGCGGTGCGCGATAAGTCTAAGCTGGGAGGCTAACCGATGGCTGAGTCTCAACCGCTATCCGCAACGCCAAACGGTGCGGAATATTTGCGCGCAGTGCTGCGTTCACCGGTGTATGAAATTGCTCAGGTGACGCCGCTGCAAAAAATGGAAAAAATTTCATCGCGTCTTGGCAACACCATTCTGGTGAAGCGAGAAGATCGTCAGCCGGTGCACAGCTTCAAGCTGCGCGGGGCCTACGCGATGATTGCCGGGCTGAATGAAGAGCAAAAAGCGCGCGGCGTGGTGACGGCTTCGGCCGGAAACCATGCGCAGGGCGTGGCGCTCTCGGCCAGCACGCTGGGCATCAAATCACTGATTGTGATGCCGTTGGCCACGGCAGACATCAAGGTTGATGCAGTACGCGCATTTGGCGGTGAGGCTTATCTGTTTGGTGCCAACTTCGATGAGGCGAAAGCCAAGGCGATTGAGTTGGCGGAGCAGCAAGGTTACACCTTCGTCCCGCCGTTTGATCATCCGGCGGTGATTGCCGGGCAAGGCACGTTGGCGATGGAGCTGTTGCAGCAGGATGCACATCTCGATCGCGTCTTTGTGCCGGTTGGTGGCGGTGGTTTAGCCGCTGGAGTTGCGGTGCTGATCAAACAGTTGATGCCGCAAATCAAAGTGATTGCGGTGGAATCGGAAGATTCAGCCTGCCTGAAAGCGGCGCTGGATGCGGGCGAACCGGTGGATTTGGCGCGTGTCGGCTTGTTTGCCGAAGGTGTGGCGGTGAAGCGCATCGGCAGCGAAACTTTCCGTCTGTGCAAAGAGTATCTCGACGACATCATCACGGTGGATAGCGATGCAATTTGCGCGGCGGTTAAAGATTTGTTCGAAGATGTGCGTGCGGTGGCGGAACCTTCTGGCGCGTTAGCGCTGGCGGGCATGAAGAAATACATCCAGCTGCACGACATCAAAGGCGAGCGTCTGGCGCACGTGTTGTCGGGGGCTAACGTCAACTTCCACGGCTTGCGCTACGTTTCCGAGCGTTGTGAACTGGGTGAACAACGTGAAGCGCTGCTGGCGGTGACGATTCCAGAACAGCAGGGCAGCTTCCTGAAGTTTTGTCAGACCATCGGCGGTCGCTCGATCACTGAGTTCAACTATCGCTATGCGGATGCGGATAACGCCTGCATCTTCGTTGGCGTACGTTTAACGCGCGGGCTGGAGGAGCGCAGTGAAATCATCAGCCAGCTCAGCGAAGGTGGCTATCATGTGGTGGATCTGTCGGATGACGAGATGGCCAAGCTGCATGTGCGTTACATGGTTGGCGGACGTCCATCGAAGCCGCTGCGTGAACGTCTGTTCAGCTTTGAATTCCCGGAAGCACCGGGCGCGTTGCTGAAGTTCCTGCAAACGCTTGGCGCGCACTGGAATATCTCGCTGTTCCACTATCGCAGCCACGGCACCGATTACGGTCGCGTGCTGGCGGCGTTCGAAGCCAACGATCATGAGCCGGAATTTGAAAGCCATCTCAACGCGTTAGGCTACGAATGGCATGATGAAGCGAACAATCCGGCGTTCCGCTTCTTCCTCGCCGGGCAGTAATTACAGCTGACTCCAAAATGCATTGATAAGCGGCTCACCGAGCCGCTTTTTTTGTACGCACACGCCGAGTTCCAGCGGCGCGACCGATTCCACACTCTCTAGCGTTAACACGCGATTGCGCACCGGTTCCGGGCTGTTTTCCAGCACCACATCCGGCAGCAGCGCAATGCCGCATCCCAGCGCCACCATCGACACAATCGCTTCATGACCTGAAACCGTGGCATAAATTTGCGGATTGGGAATGCGCTGGCGACGGAACCACAAATCGATGCCGCGTCGCGCAGGCCCTTGTTCCGGCAGGATAAACGGAATCTGCGACCAATCCGGTTGCTCTTGCGTCGCCTGGCTGCGCACCGGGCAAGGCAACGCTGGCGCGATCAGCACCAGCGGGATCAGGCCAAGTGGCGTAAAATCTATACTCGCGGGCAGCGACTCGGGACGACCGGCAATGGCTAAATCGGCATCACCCGATTGCACCATTTCGATGGCGTCGGCGGCATCGCCGGTGGTGAGTTTGATTTCCACTTGCGGATGCTCGGCGCGGAAGCGGTCAAGAATCGGCGGCAGATGGCTGTAAGCCGCGGTTACCGAACAGAACAGGCGCAACTCGCCGCTCAGTGAAGGTCCGTTCAGATCCATCACATGACGCAGTTGCTGATATTGCAGCAAGGTTTGTTGAGCAAACTGGCGCAGGCGTTCACCGGCTTCGGTCAGCGTCACGGTGCGGTTATCACGCAGGAACAGCGCGTGGCCGACATCCTCTTCAAGGCGCTGAATCTGGCGCGATAAGGTCGAAGGACTGACATGCATGGCGCGCGCGGTACGACCAAAGTGGCAGCTTTCAGCCAGATGAAGGAAGAGTTTCAGGTCTCGTAAATCCATGCGTTTGTCGCCTCAACGTGATGTTGCAAATTATGCAATGTAACCTTGCTAATATATCAATTTAAGCAACGGATTTCCTGTCATATGATGGGGTCATTCGCGGCGCTAATTTCAGCGTCGTTACTGAACAAAAACAAACACAACATCTAACCGGAGTACCCATGGCTAATTACTTTAACACTTTGAATCTGCGCAACCAGTTAGCGCAGTTAGGCAAATGTCGTTTCATGTCACGCGATGAATTCGCGGATGGCGCCAGCTTCCTGAAAGGCAAAAAAGTGGTCATCGTTGGCTGTGGCGCTCAGGGTCTGAACCAGGGCCTGAACATGCGCGATTCCGGCCTGGATATCGCTTACGCCCTGCGTGCCGAAGCGATTGCTGAGAAGCGTGCCTCTTTCCGCAAAGCAACCGAAAACGGCTTCAAAGTGGGTACTTACGAAGAGCTGATCCCGCAGGCTGATCTGGTGGTTAACCTGACGCCAGACAAGCAGCACTCAGCGGTAGTTCAGGCTGTTCAGCCGCTGATGAAAGATGGCGCTGCTCTGGGCTACTCACACGGTTTCAACATCGTCGAATCTGGCGAAACCATCCGTAAAGATCTGACCGTAGTAATGGTTGCACCGAAGTGCCCAGGCACCGAAGTGCGTGAAGAGTACAAGCGTGGTTTCGGTGTGCCGACGCTGATCGCTGTTCACCCAGAAAACGATCCAAAAGGCGAAGGCATGGCGATTGCTAAAGCCTGGGCTGCAGCCACCGGCGGTGACCGTGCGGGCGTGCTGGAATCTTCCTTCGTTGCGGAAGTGAAATCTGACCTGATGGGCGAACAGACCATTCTGTGCGGTATGCTGCAAGCCGGTTCACTGCTGTGCTTCGACAAGCTGGTGGCTGAAGGTCACGACGCGGCTTACACCGAAAAACTGATTCAGTTCGGCTGGGAAACCATCACCGAATCACTGAAATTCGGCGGCATCACGCTGATGATGGATCGCTTGTCTAACCCAGCGAAAATCCGTGCTTACGCGCTGTCTGAGCAGCTGAAAACCATCATGGCTCCACTGTTCCAGAAGCACATGGATGACATCATCTCTGGCGAATTCTCTTCAGGCATGATGGCTGACTGGGCCAACGACGACAAAAACCTGCTGACCTGGCGTGAAGAGACCGGCGCAACCGCATTCGAAAACGCGCCGCAGTTTGAAGGCAAAATCGAAGAGCAAGAATACTACGACAAAGGTGTCGTGATGGTCGCGATGGTGAAAGCAGGCGTTGAGCTGGCGTTCGAAACCATGGTTGATGCCGGCATCATCGAAGAGTCTGCTTACTACGAATCACTGCACGAGCTGCCGCTGATTGCTAACACCATCGCACGTAAGCGTCTGTATGAAATGAACGTGGTTATCTCTGATACCGCAGAATACGGTAACTATCTGTTCTCCTTCGCGGCGGTTCCGCTGCTGAAAGAGTTCATGACCACGCTGCAACCGGGCGATCTGGGCAAAGCGATTGAAGGTACTCAGGTTGATAACGCGCAGCTGCGTGATGTGAACGAAGCGGTTCGCCAGCACCCAATCGAATCTGTTGGCCGCAAACTGCGTGGCTACATGACCGATATGAAGCGTATCGCAGTAGCAGGCTAAGCCTCGCGCAACACAGTTTTCAGCACACAAAAAACCCCGGCTTGCCGGGGTTTTTTATTGCTTGAAGGGTGCTTGCTGTCCCTCATCCCAACCTTCTCCCGCAAGCGGGAGAAGGGGCAGATCGAGCGGAGATGTGGCATTGAACACCACCTAATTGTCCCCTCGCCCGCTTGCGGGAGAGGGCTAGGGTGAGGGACAACGCGCACCATCTTAACCACCACCCAATAAAAAACCCGGCCTAAGCCGGGTTTCCTTTAGCGCATAATCAACATCACACCGCTTCATACAACGTCTGATGGCGTGTCTCTTTACAGGCAATCAGTGCAATCAGCGTCAGCACCGCCATCGAAGCCAGATAGAAGCCCACTGCCTGCAAACCGTAATTCGCGTTCAACCAGGTAGCGATATACGGCGCAACCGAAGCACCGAGAATCGACGACAGATTGTACGAGAACGATGCGCCGGTATAACGCACTTCAGTCGGGAACAGTTCCGGCAGCAGCGCGCCCATCGGGCCGAAGGTCAGGCCCATAATGCTCAAGCCGAGGATTAGGAAGCCCATCACCAGCACCTGTGAACCGGAACCCAGCAGCAGTGGGAACATCAGCGCAAAAGCAATAATCATCAACGTAATGGTGATCATGGTTCTGCGGCGACCAAAGCGGTCCGCCAGCAGGCCAGCAATCGGCACCATCACACCAAAACCAATCACCGCCACCATCAGCATCCACAGGAAGCTGTTACGTGAATAACCGAGTCCAACCGGTGCAGGCGCGGTGCCGTAGCTCATGGAATAAACGGTCATAATGTAGAACAGCGTATAGGTGGCGAGCATGATGAAGGTGCCAAGAATGGTCGCAGTCAAATGCTTGCTCAGCAGTGTGCCAATCGGCATGCGCACTTGCTTGTTCTCTTTCTGCACTTTGGCAAACACCGGGCTTTCATGCAGCGACACGCGCACATACAGGCCGATCAGCACCAGCACCGCAGAAAGGATAAACGGTACGCGCCAGCCCCAATTCATAAACTGCTCATCAGTCAGCAGCCAAGACAGCAACAGGAAGGTGCCGTTAGCGAAGAAGAAGCCAATCGGCGCGCCCAATTGTGGGAACGAACCGTACAGCGCGCGTTTTTTGGCTGGCGCATTTTCGGTTGCCAGCAGCGCCGCGCCGCCCCATTCGCCACCCAGGCCCAAACCTTGACCAAAACGAGCCAACGCCAGCAGCAGCGGAGCGGCAACGCCAATGGTTTGATAGCTCGGCAGCAGGCCGATCAGCACGGTGGATACGCCCATGGTTAGCAGCGATGCCACCAGAGTGGCTTTACGGCCGACGCGGTCACCAAAGTGGCCGAATACCGCAGAACCGATTGGACGCGCGACGAAAGCGATGGCGAAGGTGGCCAGCGATTGCAGCGTTGCGACAGTCGGATCGCCCTGCGGGAAGAAAATGTGCGGGAAGATAATCACCGCGGCGGTGGCATAGATATAGAAATCAAAGAATTCAATAGCGGTGCCGACAAGCGATGCCACAACCACTTTGCCGCGTGAATTCACCGGCGCGTCGTCGTGTTTTTTGTCGAGTGTTTCTGTGATGGAGGCTTGCATAAGTGTTTCTTAATTGTAAATGTAGACAGAGAATCTTACGCACCTGTATTGCGGCATTCAATGGCGAAAAACCGCGTCGCACCGGGCTTTTTCGGCGAAAAAGTGGATAATTTGTGAGTTGCTGCAATCGGCGGCGGATGGGAACGCGAAGCGTGCTTTTTTTGGCGGGAATCTCTGCAAAAGGGCCAAATAAAAGTGACCCTCCAGCGTTTCCTGCTGGTTTTTGCGGAAAAAATAGCCAGCAGGAAACATTTTTAGCTAGTTTGGCAATTGTAACAATCTGGTTGGATTATTTTGCCTGATGCGGCTGCGGCATCTCTTTATCGTCTTTGTATTTGGCGGTGGCAATCCACGCCGCGCAGAACAGCGTCAAGCGCGCAAAGAAATAGAAGAAAGCCATCAATCCCAGCACCGAACCAAACGCCGCGCCAGAAGGCGAGGTCGCCAGTTTCGGCAGCGTCAGCGTCATCACAAACTTGATCACCTCAAAGCCTATCGCCGCCAGCAGCGTGCCGCGGAACAGCGCTTTTTTGCGCGGTTTATGACGCGGGAGAATCCAGAAAATCCACAGGAACAACAGATAGTTGGCGAGGATGGAGATCGACAGCGCAATCACCGTCATCGCCGGACGCAGCCATTCAATATCGCCCAAGCCCAAGGCGTTGACGATCGCCGCCTGCGCGGCACCGGCAATTGACGTTAGCGACAGCGTAATCACCAGCGCCAGCATCAATCCCAGCAGCGACAACAAATCGCGCGCGTATTTCTTCCAGAATTTTTCCTTGTCATCCGGCGTGCGTTCCCACACATCGCGTGACTGGGCGCGCACCGCTTCACGCAGGTTGCCCATCCAGTTGATGCCGGAATAGAGCGCCAACAGCAAACCGGTCAACCCCACCGTGGCACGCTGTTGAATCGCAGTATTCACCGTGTTTTTTAAGGTGGTTGCCAGCGTCGGATCGCTGATACTGCTCACGATTTTGTTGATCAACTCACTCAACAGATCCTGATTCGACGCCAGCACAAAGCCGACCGCCGCAAAGGAGACCATCAAAATCGGTATCAGCGAAAGAAACGAGAAATAGGTGATGGCGGCACCAAACTGGCTACCGAGGCGATCGTTAAAGCGTTCCAGCGCGCGCATAAAGTGCGCCACCGCTGGAATCGCCTGAAACCAGGCCGCGAAGCGCGACACATGCTGGATCGAGCCATCCACGGTTTTATTGCCGGTTTTAATATCAATCAGCGGCTTAGGTTCAGCCGCCGTCTCTTTAATGTTTTTGTCCGTCATAGACGATAGTCATCCTGTTCACTGCGAAATTACAATTATAGTCTGCTAGGTTACATATTCCTGTAGGACCTGGCTGAGCCACTCCATAAACACCCGCACGCGCCGTGCCACGTTACGGCGATGCGGATACAGCAGCGAGATTGGCATCGGTTTAGCCGGGAAATGATGCAGCACTTCCACCAACTTGCCCGATTCCAGCAGCGGCTGGACGCCAATCGCCGGCACCTGAATAATCCCCAATCCGGCCATACAGGCCGCGCGATAAGTTTCGGTGCTGTTCACCGTCACCACGCCACCGGTTTGGATGTAATGGCACTGATTGCCATCGAAATACTCGAAGCCCAACGAAGGCTGCCCCAGTTGCTGGCTGTAATGCACCATTGCATGTTGCGACAGATCTTCCAGCCGCACCGGCATGCCGAAGCGGGCAAGGTAATCGGCGCTGGCGCAGTTGATCAAGGCATGTGATCCGATTTTTCGCGCGATCAGGCCGGAATCTTTCAGCTCACCCACGCGCACCACGCAGTCAAAGCCTTCACGAATCACATCAACCTGGCGATCGCTGCTGCTGAGCTCAATCTCCAAACCGGGATAATGCTGCAAAAACTCCGGCAGGCGCGGCAAGACAAAACCGGTTGCCATCGCCACCGACATATCGACGCGCAGCTTGCCGCTTAAGGTGCCGGGATCGTGTTGGAACAGGCTGTCCATATCATCCAGCATTGAGAGCAAATCGAGGCAACGATCGTAATAAACCAAGCCATCTTGCGTCAGATGCACGCGCCGCGTAGTGCGATGCAGCAAACGCGTACCCATTTGATTTTCCAGCGCCTGCAACTGACGCGATACGCTGCCTTTCGGTAAACCCAAACTTTCTGCCGCACGGGTAAAACTGCCCATTTCTGCCACCCGCACAAAAACCTGCATTGCGTGAATTTTATCCATGTTGTTCACCGATTGTTGTTGTTAGTGAAACAGTGCTGCGTATTCCTCTGCGTTTATAGATCAATTATTCGCGAATATCCTTAACTCGTGTTCAATTTTCCAACTGGAGCGAAACATGAGTCATAAAATTGCATTGATTACCGGCGGAAACCGCGGTTTAGGCAAGAATGGCGCGCTGAAACTGGCCGCTAAAGGCACCGATATCCTGTTTACCTATCGCGGTCATGCGGAAGAGGCGCAAGCAGTGATTAAAGAGATCGAAGCGCTGGGCGCACGTGCGGTGGCGCTTCAGCTGGATGTCGGCGATTCCAGCAGCTTCGAAAGTTTTGTGGCGCAGGTGAAAGAAGCGCTGCAAAAAACCTGGCAGCGTGACAATTTTGATTATTTAGTGAACAACGCTGGTCACGGTCACTACAAACCGTTTGCCGAAACCACCGAAGAAGAGTTCGACGCACTGGTGAATGTGCACTTCAAAGGGCCGTTCTTCCTGACGCAAAAACTGCTGCCGCTGATCATTGATGGTGGACGCATTCTGAATATCTCCAGCGGCTTAACGCGCATGACGCTGCCGGGTTCAGGCACTTACGCCTCAATCAAAGGTGCGATGGAAGTGTTAACGCGCTATCAGGCCAAAGAGTTGGGTGAGCGTCGTATTCGCGTCAACATTCTGGCGCCGGGCGCGATTGAAACTGACTTCGGCGGTGGGCGCGTGCGCGATACCAAAGATCTCAACGATCATATCGCCGCTGTCACCGCCCTGGGCCGCGTTGGTTTGCCGGATGATATTGGCGATGCGATCAGCGCGATTCTCAGCGATGAAAGTGGTTGGATCAACGCCCAACGCATCGAAGCGTCTGGCGGTCAGGCACTATAATGTTTTTGTAGGGTCGCCATTTATGGCGACCTGGCTAACGATGCATGTCTCCAGGTTGCCATAAATGGCAACCCTACATTTCATTTACAGCTGAATTGTCCCGTCAATCACCGTTACGGTTTGGCCGCCAATCCAAATCGCGTCATCGCTAAAACTCACTTGAATACGTCCTTCACGCTGAATAGCGCTGCCCTGACGGGCACGATAATTTTGTGTTTGTCCCTGCGCGGCGAAGTAACGTGCCAGACAAGCATTGGCGCTGCCGGTCACTGGATCTTCGGTCAAACTGCCGTTCTCAACCAGCAATGCGCGCACTTCGTACTGTTCGTGTTCACCCGCAGGCAATGCGCCAAAAATCATCGTGCCGTTTACGTCGGCATGTTTCTGTAAGCGCTGTAAATCGGCTGCTGAAGCCTGCACATCCAGCACCGCCTGCGCGCTACTCATTGGAATCAACAGCCAGCGAATCCCCATATCAACGATGGTGGGCGATTGGCTGAGATCGAAGGCTTCGCTGTTCAATGCGCTACTCATCAGCGCATCACTGAACGGCGTCAACGTCGCCGCCGGTGCTGCAAACGCCAGCGCACCGTCGTCGCTGATCTTCACATCAACCAAGCCGACGCCGCACTCCTGCACGATTTTGCCCGGCGTTTTCAGCGGCCAGCCGGCTTCAAGCAGCGCGTGCGCGGTGCCGAGCGTTGGATGTCCGGCAAATGGCAGCTCGCCTTCCACGGTGAAAATGCGCACGCGATAATCGGCGGCGCTATCTTGCGGCGGCAGCACGAAGGTGGTTTCCGACAGATTGGTCCAGCGCGCAATCGCCGCCAACTGCGCATCACTCAAGCCTTGCGCATCCATGATCACCGCCAGCGGATTACCTTTGAACGCTGCTGAGGTAAACACATCCACTTGTTTAAATGCGACCTTCATTGTCACTCCTTGCTAATTAGGATTGTCTGAAATCCGGATTTACATCCTGCTGATTGCGAAAGGCCAGCAACAGGGCTATGAATAGATTAAGAATTCTGGAATCGGAGTCCGCAATGTTAAAAGTGCTTGGCCGTACTTCTTCAATCAACGTGCGCAAAGTTCTGTGGCTGTGCGCTGAACTGGATATCGCCTACGAATTAGAGCCGTGGGGCGAAGATCCCCAATCGCTGCACTCGAAAGAATTTATGGCGCTCAATCCCAATGCGCTGGTCCCGGTGATTATCGAGGACGATTTTGTGCTGTGGGAATCCAACACCATTCTGCGTTATCTGGCGAACAGCAATGGCGGCGAATGGCTTTATCCCGAAAATCCGCGCGCCCGTGCGCCGGTCGATCAATGGATGGATTGGCAAGCCACCGAACTCAATACCTCATGGCGCTATGCGTTTATGTCGCTGGTGCGCAATTCGCCGGCGCATCAGGATCCGCGTTTGCTGGCTGCGGCGGTGAAAGGCTGGACGCACACCATGAACATTCTTAACCAGCATCTGGAAAAAACCGGGCGCTACGTCGCAGGCCGTAATTTCTCACTGGCGGATATTCCGGTGGGATTGGCGGTGAATCGCTGGTTTGAAACCCCGCTTGAGCATCCAAACTTCCCGGCAGTACAAACATATTACGAACGCCTGACCGAACGCGAGCCTTACACCACCTGGGGCCGCAACGGTAAACCTTGATCCTGTCCCGGCGCGAGGCCCGCTATTTCGCAGGCTAATGCGCCGGTGCGTTTCAATGCCCACGTATAACGTTCATCGAATGGATAGCAGCAGGAGAGGCGCAGCGCGTGGTTATAGCGCTCACTCATCGAGTAGAGCGCGCCCGGCGTGACGCAAATCTGCTCCTGCAACAGTCGATGAAACATCTCCACGGTATCCACTTTCCCCGGCAGTTCGACCCAAAACACAAAGCCGCCACGCGGCAGGGTAGCGCGCGTACCTTGTGGGAAATGACGTGCCAGCAAACCGCGTGCCGCATCCAGATTGCTGGCATAGCGGCGGCGCAGTGAGCGCAAGTGGTGATCGTAGCCGCCACTCGCCAGAAATTCGGCCAGCGTTTCGCTCAGCAAGCGCGATTCCGCCATCGATGACACCGCTTTAAGCCGCGCCACGTCTTCATGGAAACGCCCGGCGGCGGTCCAGCCAACACGAAAATCGGGTGCCACAGTTTTGGTAAAGCTGGTGCAGTAAATCACCCAACCATCGCTATCAAAGGCTTTTACCGGCGGCGAAAGCGGCCAGTCGAACTGCAATTCGTCGTACAAACCATCTTCAATTAATGGAATGTGGTAAGTATTCACTAACTTCGCCAGCCGCTTCTTACTCTCTAACGGCATCACATAACCCAGCGGATTTTGCGCGCTAGGCATGGCGATCAGCGCCTGAATGCGTTTTTCCTGCAACAGCATTTCCAGCGCATCCAGCGACAAGCCGTGTTGCGGATCGGTCGGAATTTCCAGCGCTTTTAGCCCCAATGATGCCAGCATTGGGAACAGGAAGAAGTAAGTTGGCGATTCTAAACCCACGCAATCGCCGGGTTTGGTCACCGCGCGCAGCGCCAGTTGTAACGCTTCGAGGCAACCGTGCGTCAGGGTGATCTCATTCGGCGGTAGGCTAATGCCGTTGTGCAAGCTACGGCGCGCAATCTCCTCCCGTAAGCGCTCACTACCGGGCGGAAGCGCGTAGCGACCGATGATGTCAGGATTCTGCCGCAGAATTGACGCAGTAATACGCGCCAAACGCGCCGCCGGATAAAATGTGGCATCTTGCGGGCAAGCCAGCGAGATATTGGTGTAATCGGGATTATTCTGCGCGGCAAATACTTGCTCGATCAGCTCGCGCTTTTGCGTGCTGGGATCGTTGATTTTGGCCGCAAGCGGTTTCACCTGGCGCGTGACCGCCGGCAGCACGCCACGCACGTAGTAACCGGATTGCGGGCGCGACTCAATCAGGCCGCGATCTTCCAGCACTTGCCAGGCATTCAGCACCGTATTAATGCTGACCTGATGCGATTGCGCCACGCGACGAATCGCCGGCAGCCGCTTACCGGGCTTTAATGTGCCTTGATGGATCGACTCGGCAAAGCTATCGACCAACTGCTGATACAGCGTTTGACCGGATGAAAGTGGAAGGGACACAAAAGCCTCCGCGCGCGATGGGTACAATCAGAAATTAAGACAACTGTAACCATTACAATAGTAGTTTTGTGTCTCTGTTTCCATTGCGATGTGCGCATTAGCATAGAGTCATTATTGGTTCATCAGGAAACGCATCATGCTCGATCCCTCATTCTTCAGCTACGTCACCGTTATGTCGATCACGCCTGGCCCGAACAACCTGCTGCTGGCGACATCCGGCGTGAACTTTGGTTTTAAACGCACACTGCCGATGCTGTTTGGCATCTTAGTGGGTTGTGCGGTGCAGATGTTGCTGGCGAGCGTGGCGCTGGATGCGTTACTGCATTGGATGGGGGCGATTCGCTTGCCGCTGACCATCGTCGGGTGCAGCTATTTGCTGTGGCTGTCGTGGAAGATTTTCCGCGCCGGTGCGCCGCAACTGCGTGAACGCCCGCGCCCAATGACGCTGGTGGGGGGCATTCTGTTCCAGGCGGTCAACCCAAAAGCGTGGTTGATGGTCACCAACGTGGCGCTGATGTACGCCAACAGCAATGGCGTTATCACCGTGTTGCTCGGCTTTGCCGCCTTGAACCTGCCGTGCATTTTGATTTGGGCCGCGCTCGGCGATCGCTTGCGCAACCATCTGCAAATCGCGTGGAAACGCCAGGCGTTTAATAGCTTGATGGCGCTGTCGCTGGTGGCGACCACCGGCTGGATGTTGTATGACGCGGTGTTATTAAGCTAATAGGGAATAACCCACGTTGCTCTATATTAAGTGGCAACGTGGGGCGCAGCTTAAATAGAATGATTAAAGCCGTTGCAAAACAATCCCAGCTTGTTTACCCATCATTGTCAGCATTAACGCGGCTAATTCTTTATCTCCAGCATGGATTTTATGGAACAGTTTCTCAACCACGCTAATTGTCAAAAAATCAGCATTGGCTGGGAATTGTCCGTTAAATACCATTCCGCGTGAAACAAAGTCCCAACTGGCAGTCGTTTCTGTCTCCACAATGACTTCATCAACTCTCTCGACTAATGCATTAATATAGCGCGGGATTTTTTTCTTAATATAAGCTTGGTCGATTTCGGAAAGTTTTGGTTCCATCGTCATGCTCACTGTTTTAATGATGAAGGTTTTATTCTTGATGCCAGCGAATCAAATCTTGTTTAAGCAAGGTTAAGCCGATCGCCACCACCATAATATCTTTAAGGATAAAACTGTCGATCGTGCCTAACTGTGGCAACAAACTTAACGTCACCAAGCCTGTTAGGATGATCATCGCAGCACCCGCAGTGCCCGCCATCGGGTTTTTGAATCCCAGTAGCAGAAGCACCACGGTGGTTAATTCGACTACGCCGAGAAAATAGCTGGTGCCATGCAGTCCCAGCACCTGATTAAAGATATTGAGCCAGGTGGCGGTGATAATTGGCGTCAAGGCTTGCACTTCAAATTCAAACCATTTCGCAATACCAAAAAACAGAAAAATAACAATCAGAGATAAACGCAGGGCAATAATGTCTTTTTTATTGAGGAACTTAATGGCGCAAGATAAATAACTGTATTTAGCTGTCATCGCAATGACCTCATTATTTATTAGGAAATATTTGATGCTGATAAATACGATGGCATCAATTCGCCTAACCAAGAGTACGCGAAGCCAGTTAAATCATTTTTATACGGAATTAGCATTCAATTAACAAAATCACAAAATATAATCAATGATGTGATTAATAATCGGCTGATAAAGAAGGGAACTAAGTGATGAGTTGGGTCGCCAATAATGGCGACCCGGATTGGAATTACGTTTTTACTTTCCCACCACGTGCGCCGTTTCGCGCGCTTCATCGTTGGCGGCATCTGGCGTAATCACTGGCTCATAGTCGAGCTGCAACACGCGACTGGTATCGGCCAACACTTTTTCGGTCAGTGCGACGTCGCCATTCAGCTTACGGCCCCACGATGGGATCACCATGCGGATTTTGGTTTGCCATTCTGGTGAACGCATCTGCTCTGGGAAGGCTTTAGCCATCAGTTCGAGCATAATCGGTGCGGCAGTCGATGCGCCCGGTGATGCGCCCAGCAGCGCGGAAATGGTGCCATCTTCCGAGGTCACCACTTCGGTGCCCAGACGCAGTACGCCGCCTTCTTTAGCGTCGTTTTTGATGATCTGCACACGCTGGCCCGCGGTGACTAAACGCCAATCTTCTTGCTGCGCCTGCGGAACATAGGCGCGCAACGCTTCCATACGGTCGTCATCACTTTGCAGCACCTGATCAACCAGATATTTCACCAGGTCAAAACTCTTCAGGCCAACTTGCACCATTGGCTTCAGGTTGCTGCCATTCATCGCGCCGAACATATCCAGCAGCGAACCTTGCTTGAGGAATTTGGTGGAGAAGGTGGCGAACGGGCCAAACAGCAGCACTTGTTTACCATCCAGCACGCGGGTATCAACGTGTGGCACCGACATCGGCGGCGCGCCCACGCTGGCTTTGCCATACACCTTCGCCATGTGCTGCTGTACGATTTCTGGATTTTCCGTCACCAGGAATGAACCGCCAACCGGGAAACCGGCGTAGCCTTTCACTTCTGGAATGCCGGATTTTTGCAGCAATGGCAACGCCGCGCCGCCGGCACCAATAAACAGCTGGCGTGTGGTCAGCTGGCGATTTTCACCGCTGGCCAGATTGTGTAACGTGACCTGCCAACGACCATCGTTCAGGCGTTTGATATCACGCACTTCCTGACGCAGACGCAGGCGGAAATTGGCTTTCTTCTCTAATGAGGCGATCAGCTGACGCGTCACTTCACCGAAGTTCACGTCGGTGCCCATTTCGGTCCAGGTGGCGGCGACTTTCTGTTTGCTGTCACGACCATTCATCACCAGCGGAATCCACTGGGTGATTTGCTGGCGATCTTCGGAATAGTTCATGCCGCGGAACAGCGTACTTTTCTGCAATGCCTGGAAACGCTTGCGCAGGAATTCAACGTTATCGTCGCCCCAGACGAAACTCATGTGCGGCGTACTGTGGATAAAGCTTTTAGGATTGCGCAGGTTGCCTTTCTGAACGTGATAAGCCCAGAACTGGCGAGAAATCTGGAACGATTCGTTAATCGCTACCGCTTTGGCGATATCGATGCTGCCGTCCGCTTTTTGCGGCGTGTAGTTGAGCTCAGCCAGCGCGGCGTGACCGGTTCCGGCATTGTTCCAGCCATTAGAGGATTCCACCGCCACTTCATCGAGGCGTTCAACCATCTCAATTGACCAGTCCGGCTCAAGATCTTGCAGCCATGCGCCCAGGGTCGCACTCATCACGCCTGCGCCAATCAGCAGTACGTCGACGTCTTTTCGTTCCTGAAGGTTTGCGCTTTCCTTGCCAGCGGCGGCCAGCGCCAGATTTACCGCAGTAGTACTCATGAGGCGACATCTCCTCTCTCTGTTGACCTGAAGCTCAACAGGTTCGCAGGCGAAATAGCCGCGCTTCTTTCGAGCGCGTGGCGCTATCTCTCAAAGGTTAAGACTCAGGTATAAGTCATGGGGACGATAACGGTTAACTGCACGTTATGCATATGCATCCGAATATAACATTCTCGTATCGGAATTAAACGTTTGTTTATTTTTTAAAGGCGGAAATGATTCAGCATAAGAATTAATCAGCTCAACCTTGCTGCCATAAGGGATTTTTATCTCTTAATCAGACGCTTATGGTAATGCAGTTGTTGCGAGATTGTGAGTGATATGGCTGGTTAATAATTGAGCTAGTGAGCTGTGTCACAAAATAATATAATGATATTAAAGGTTTTTATCAAAATTGATAATTGATGCGGATTTTATGTTGCCTGATATTTCACCCGTTTGTGTAAAACTAATGTTACATTTTTGTGGTTAAGAATTTGGCCGAGACGCGGCGTGCCCTTCAGAGGAAAAATGCATCACCGCATGGAAGAGGATTAGCGCGAGCGGCGACGCCAGAGAAAGCGAATAACGAAGAATTCAATCGCGCCCAGCAGCAAAAACCACAAACTGAAGACAATGGTATACAGCTGATTAACATCCATCAGATGCAGACTTTCTTGCAGTTTTTTGGCCAGCTCGATACCAAATGAGGGCGCAGGCAGCAGCAGGGCAGAAAGAAAGCCCAGCAGCAGGATGCCGCCTGGAATGATCAGCGTTTCAAACGGATTATTCATTATCAAATTTCCTATCAGTAAGCGCGGGCATTAGCGCATAAAACGCCGCTGCGGTGCAATCCCCGTACCAGACCAGTCTCAGAAAATTCTTCTATTCCATTCACTTAGCGTCGAAAATAGCGGAAGTTAAGAGTTATAGCCTTTGCTATACTTAAATCCCTGATTTTACTGTCTTTTTTTTGGCGATTTTGCGTGTTAGACTGCGCGCACTTTTTCATTACTGAACAATAAATGCGGAGAAGTAGCAGCTTAACCGCCTGTTCCGCAGCATTGATTGAAAACCCATGACTTTTATTGCAACCCTGATTCTGGCCTTTGGTATGTCGATGGACGCTTTCGCCGCCGCACTGGGCAAAGGCGCGTCACTGCATCGCCCAGGCATAAAAGAAGCGCTGCGTACTGGCCTGATTTTTGGTGTCATCGAAATGCTGACGCCATTGATTGGTTGGGCGATTGGCCTCGCCGCCAGCCGCTACATTATGGCGTGGGATCATTGGGTGGCTTTCGGTCTGTTAACCGTGCTGGGCGTGCGTATGGTGATGGAAGGTTTCCGTCAAACCGCAGATGAGCCGTGTGAAGCGCCGCAGCGTCACGGTTTTATGGTGCTGGCATTAACCGCTGTGGCGACCAGCCTTGATGCGCTGGCCGTCGGTGTCGGCCTGGCTTTCTTGCAGGTCAATATCATTCTCACCGCGGTGACCATCGGTGCCGCCACCACCATTATGGCGACCACCGGCGTATTGGTTGGACGTTTCATCGGCCCGGTAATGGGCAAATGGGCCGAAGTGCTGGGCGGCGTGGTGTTAATCAGCATCGGCTGCACCATTCTCAGCGAGCATTTAGGCTGGTTTTAATTTGTAGGGTCGCCATTTATGGTGACCACATTTAACTCGTGCACCCATCCCCAAACCTCCCCATTTTGTGATCTACTTCAAAAA
Organism: Pantoea sp. CFCC18179; assembly: GCF_059412405.1. Lineage (NCBI taxonomy): Bacteria > Pseudomonadati > Pseudomonadota > Gammaproteobacteria > Enterobacterales > Erwiniaceae > Pantoea > Pantoea sp. CFCC18179. Next base: position 25,678 of record NZ_JBNBPM010000012.1, read on the forward strand.
TAATTGCGGTAAAAACGCACATTCGTTATACTTTTTGCGTATTTCTTCAACAATTTTTGAACCAGGTGCCTTATGAAACGCTTTTTCCGCTACGTGTTCCGTTCTTATGTTGAAACCTTCAAACACGTACCGCCAGGCGCGATGAATTAATTCAACGCCACAGAATACCCTCGATAATCGCGGTCAAGGATCGACCGGTGGTTATCAACCATTTTCTTATCCCTCCCGCCTCAAATGTGACAAAAATCCCCCTAACCGCTTGATTTATCTCTCCAGCCATCACTTTTCGATCTGACTATAGCCTGCGGTTATACCCTATAACCAAACAAGCATTCGTCACCCTTTCTGCTGCGTGAAATAGTCGATTCAGGCCCTATAACTTGTCTGAAACGAGAAACATCATGCTGATCCCACAACCCTATTTACTCTTTCTTGGCGACGTAACCGATCCACTGGCAGCGAAAACCGCGCGCGGTATTCAGGTCTGGCGACCAGAGCAGTGCGTCGGCGAAATCAAATTGCCGGGCTGCACCGTGAGCCTGGGTTTAGATGAACTCGACATTGCCGCCGCCAAAGCGCGCGGTGCCAAAACCTTGGTACTCGGCACCGCCAATGCCGGTGGCTATCTACCAACCCATTGGCTCGATACGGTAAAAAGCGCCATTGCGGCGGGTATGAACGTTGCCAGCGGTTTGCACCATCGCTTGGTCGATGAGCCAGAGCTGGTGGCATTAGCCAAAGAGTTTGGCGTTGAGCTGTTCGACCTGCGCCACATGCGTCCAAAACTCAACGTCGGCAGCGGTAAAAAGCGCGAAGGTAAGCGTGTACTTACTGTCGGTACCGACTGCTCAGTGGGCAAGATGTACACCTCGCTGGCGCTGGAAGCAGCGATGCGTGAACGCGGCATGAAAGCCGATTTCCGTGCCACCGGCCAAACCGGCATTTTGGTGGCAGGCGAAGGTATTGCGATTGATGCGGTGATTGCCGACTTCATTGCCGGTGCTGCTGAAGCGTTGTCGCCAGCTAACGATGCCGATCATTGGGATATCGTTGAGGGCCAGGGTTCGCTGTTCCATCCTTCCTATGCCGGCGTCAGCATGGGCCTGATTCACGGTGCGCAACCACATTGGCTGGTGGTGTGCCACGAAATGGGCCGTCCACATATGCGCCACTTGCCGCATCAACCAATGGTCAGCCTGAAAGATTGCGTCGAAGCCAACCTGCGCGCCGCACATGTCACCAGCGATAACGTGCAGCTGGCCGGTTTCGCCATCAACACCTCGAATTACAGCGAAGACGAAGCACGCGCTTACTGCGCCGAAATCAGCGCTGAATTCGGTGTGCCTGCCACCGATCCAGTGCGTTTCGGCATTGCTGATATCGCCGCTTTGTTGCAGGAGCGCGGCTAATATGCGGCGCATGCAGATTGAAGTGCTGGAGCTGCCGCTGGCGCGTCCGTTTGCCATTTCGCGTGGCACGCGCACCGCGGTGACGGTGATTCGTGTCACGCTGGAGCAAAACGGTTTTATTGGTCGCGGCGAATGCACACCCACGCCGCGTTACGATGAAACGCCGGAAAGCGTCAACGCCGAACTGGAAGCGCTGCGCGCCGACATCGAAGCGGGTTTGAGCCGTCTCGATCTGCAAAGCCGTTTGTCTGCCGGTTCAGCGCGTAATGCGCTGGACTGCGCGCTGTGGCGTCTTGATGCCGCGCTGGCTAAGCAAACCATTTGGCAGCAAAGCCAGCGTGTGGCGCCGGAATCGGTGATCACTGCCGAAACGCTCAGCCTTGATTCCATCGAAAACATGGCCGCCGCCGCTGCCGACGCAGTATCACGCGGTGCCATCCTGCTGAAAATCAAGCTCAATCGCGACGAGATTCTGGAGAAAGTCGCCGCGATCCGCGCCGCCGCACCGCGCGCCACCTTGATCATTGATGCCAATGAAGCCTGGTCGGGCGTGGATTTGCCGAGCCTGCTTAACGCGCTGGTCAGTTACAACATCGCCATGGTCGAGCAGCCATTGCCTGCCGGACAGGATCAGGAGTTGCAGCGTTTTGCCCATCCGATTCCGGTGTGCGCCGATGAAAGCTGCCACACGCGTGAGGATATCGCGCAGCTGCGTAATCGCTACGAGATGATCAACATCAAGCTGGATAAATGCGGCGGTTTAACCGAGGCGCTGGCGATGGTGATCGATGCGCAAAAGCTCGATATGCGTTTGATGGTGGGCTGCATGCTCGGTTCTTCGCTGGCGATGGAAGCCGCGCTGCCCGTGGCGATTGCCGCCGAACATGTCGATCTCGATGGCCCGATTTGGTTGGCCGCCGATAGCTCGCCCTTCCTTTCTTACGCTCAAGGCCGAATCTGGCTGTAACCCGCACGCGGAGCAACGATGACGGACACTTTACTTACACCCAACGCCGCCAGCGTTGCCGGTTCAGCGCCGGTGCTCGCGATTCAGGATCTTAGCGTCAGTTTTCGTGGCCGCAGCGGCGAAAATCAGGCGTTAAAAGGCATCAGTTTCTCGATTAATCAGGGCGAAATCGTCGCGGTGGTCGGTGAAAGTGGCTCAGGAAAATCGGTTACTTCATTGGCGGTGATGGGCTTGCTGGCCGCATCTGGCCGCATCGATCGCGGCACTATGCAGTTCCGCGATCGTCAGGGCAGCACGCATCAATTGGCGAACCTGAATGAAAATCAGCGCCGTGCCCTGCGTGGACGTGAAATGGCGATGATTTTCCAGGAGCCGATGACCTCGCTCAATCCGGTATTGCGCGTCGGCGATCAGCTCACTGAAGCGCTACGTGATCACCAAATTTGCGACAAAAATCAGGCCGAGGCGCGGGCGCGCGAGTTGTTGCGTCAGGTACGTATCGCCGATGTTGATCGGGTGATGAAAAGCTACCCGCATTCTCTTTCCGGCGGCATGCGCCAGCGCGTCATGATTGCTCAGGCGCTGGCCTGCGATCCACAGTTATTAATCGCCGACGAACCGACCACCGCGCTGGATGTCACGGTGCAGGCGCGCATTCTACATATCCTGCGTGACCTGCAACGTGAGAAGCAGATGGCGGTGCTGTTCATCACCCACGACATGGGCGTGGTGGCGGAAATTGCCGATCGCGTGGTGGTGATGCTGCGCGGCGAAGTGGTTGAGCAGGGCACGGTAAACGAGATTTTCAACGCGCCGCAGCATGCCTATACCAAAGCATTACTGGCGGCGGTGCCGAAACTTGGCGACATGCGTGAACGCGCATGGCCGCAGCGTTTTCCGCTGCTGGGCAGCCAAACCAGCCACGACAGCGAACAGCGCACCGCGCGTTACGACGAAACGCCGCTGCTGGATGTGCGCGGCCTGAAAGTCTATTACCCGGTGCGCAGCGGCATCTTCTCGGCGCTGACGCATCAAGTCCACGCGGTGGAGCAGATCGATTTCAGCCTGTGGCCGGGCGAAACGCTGGCGATTGTTGGCGAAAGCGGCTGCGGAAAATCCACCACTGGCCGTGCGTTGATGCGGCTGATCAAAAGCCAGGCCGACAGCATTCATTTCCAGGGCAGCGAAATCGCCAATTTAAAAGAGGCCGAGTTCCAGCCGCTGCGTCGTGAAATCCAGATGGTGTTTCAGGATCCGTACGCCTCGCTCAATCCGCGTCTCACCGTTGGTTTCACCATTGCCGAGCCGCTGCTGCTGCACGGCATGGTCAAGTCGCTGGAAGAAGCTTCGCCGCAGGTTGACGCATTGCTGAAAAGCGTTGGATTACTGCCAGAGCATGCGCAGCGCTATCCGCACGAATTCTCTGGCGGCCAGCGTCAGCGCATCGCCATTGCGCGCGCCATGGCGCTGAAACCCAAAGTGATTATCGCCGATGAAGCGGTTTCTGCGCTCGATGTGTCGATTCAGGCGCAGGTGGTCAACCTGATGATGGATCTGCAACAGCAAACTGGCGTTGCATGGATTTTCATCTCCCATGACATGGCAGTGGTTGAGCGCATCGCCAATCGCGTAGCGGTGATGTATCTCGGCCAAATCGTCGAGCTGGGGCCGCGCCAGTCGGTGTTCAACCAGCCGCAACATCCGTATACCCAACGTCTGCTGGCCTCGGTGCCGGTAGCCGATCCTCAGAACCGTCAACCCCGCATCTTCGAAGAGGGCGAGATTCCTTCGCCGCTGCGCAAGGTGGGAGAAACGGTCGTTAAACCGCGTTATCGCCAGGTTGCTCCGCAACACTGGGTCGCTGATTTTGTTTCGCGCTAACCCTCAATACCAGGAGATTTCATGAACCCGATTTTTCGCCGTACTGCGCTTGCGCTGGGATTGACCCTTTCGTTGGCCGCCGCCGCTCAGGCGCAGGATCTGCGCATTTCGATGTATGCCGATATCACCGGCCTCGATCCGCACGATACTTCAGATAACGTCAGCTATTCGGTGCAGAGCGGCATCTTTGAGCGTCTGTTCCAGTTCGATGCGCAGATGAAGTTGCAGCCGTGGCTAGCAACCAGCTACACCAGCAACGACAGCGCCACTGAATTCACCTTAACGCTGCGCAAAGGTGTGACGTTCCAGGACGGCACGCCATTCGATGCCAACGCGGTGAAAGCCAACCTTGATCGCCTCGCCGATCAGAAAAAAGGCCTCAAGCGCAACAGCCTTTACAAGATGATTGAGAAGGTGACGGTGCTGGCACCGGATCAGGTGAAAATCGAGTTGAACCAATCGTTTGGTGCTTTTATCAACACGCTGGCGCATCCGTCGGCGGTGATGTGGAGCCCGGCAATTCTGGCGCAATATCCTGATGAAGCGCAGTTGCGCCTGCATCCGGTCGGCACCGGCCCGTTCAAGTTTGTATCCTGGCAGCCAGGCAAAGCGGTCAGCTTGACCAAATATGACGGCTACTGGCAGCAAGGGTGGCCGAAGGTGGATAACGTCACCTTCTCGCCAAGCCCGGAAGATGCCACGCGCGTTGCCGCGCTGAAATCGGGTCAGGTGGATGCGATCTGGCCGTTGCCGTCGGATCTGATCGCCACGGTGCAGAGCGACAGCAAATTAGCGATCCAGCGCGATCCGAGTATTTATCTCTATTACATGGCGATCAACACCCAGCACAAACCGCTGAATGATGTGCGCGTGCGTCAGGCGATCAACTACGCCATCGATCGCGATCTGTGGCTGAAAGTGGCGTTTGCCGGCATGGGCAAACCGGCGTCTTCGGCGATGCCAGAAGGCGTGCAGTTCTACCAGAAGCAAAGTGCGCCGAACTATCACTACGCGCCGGATCAAGCCAAAGCGTTGCTGAAAGAAGCTGGTTACCCGAACGGCCTCGACCTGAAATTGTGGGTGACTAATGCCACCGCCAGCGTCCGTGCGGCGCAGGTGCTGAAAGCACAATTGGCGACCGTCGGCATTCGCGCCACCGTTACGCCAATGGATTCCGGCACGCGTAATGCCAAATTGTGGGGCGTAAAAGACCCGAAAGAGGCGGAATTCGATCTCTATTACGGTGGCTGGTCAACCTCAACCGGTGATGCCGATTGGGCGCTGCGCCCGCTGTACGCCACCGAATCCTGGGTGCCGACGTCGTATAACGTGTCGTACTTCAGCAATGCCGATGCCGACAAAGCCATCGCCGGAGGTTTAGCCACCGCCGATCCGGCCAAGCGCGGTGCAGCTTATGCCGACGCGCAGAAAGTGTTGTGGCAAGAGGCGCCAGTAGCGTTCCTCGGCACGCCAGACAATCTGGTCGGCAAACGCAGCACCTTAAGCGGCGTGTCGATGCTGCCAGATGGCAACTTCTTGTTTAATCAGGCGTCGTTTAAGTAAGGGTTGGCGGTCGCCATGAATGGCGACCCTACGTTGTAGGGTGCGCATTAATGCGCACCTATCACAATCCGCACCCAATCCAAAGGAACCGCATGTTCGCATACATCATTCGCCGATTGCTGGAGATGATCCCAGTACTGCTGGTGGTCTCGCTGCTGGTCTTCGGCTTCATCAAATTGCTACCCGGCGATCCGGCACGCATCTACGCCGGACCGGATGCGCCTTTGGCCGCAGTCGAAGCGGCGCGTCAACATCTTGGTCTCAACGATCCGCTGCCGCAGCAATACATCAACTGGATCGGTGGCTTACTGCGCGGCGATCTCGGCATCACTTATCGCACCCAGCAACCGGTGCTTGAGGTGATCAAACAAGGCTTTATGCCGACGATGTGGCTGGCGCTGGCCGGTTTTGCCTGGTCGGTGCTGCTCGGTTTATTCCTCGGCGTATTTGCCGCCTTGAAACGCGGCAAATGGCAGGATTGGACATTGATGAGCGTCGCCGTCGGCGGCATCTCGATGCCAACTTTCTGGCTCGGCCTGCTGCTGATCCAGTTCGTCGCCATGCCGTTTGGCCTGTTCTCAGTCAGTGGTTTCAATCAACCCAGCGACATCGTGTTGCCCGCCATCACGCTCGGTTCTTCCGTGGCGGCGGTGATGGCGCGCTTCACTCGCTCGGCGTTTCTTGAAGTGGCGCAGGAAGATTACGTGCGCACCGCCAAAGCCAAGGGGCTGCGCAATCGGTTGGTGACGTGGAAACACGTCATGCGTAACGCGTTGATCCCGGTGATCACCATGCTCGGTTTACAGTTTGGTTTCCTGCTCGGCGGATCGATCGTCGTGGAAAGCGTTTTCAACTGGCCGGGATTGGGTTGGCTGCTGATCGAGTCGATCAAAGCGCAGGATCAGCCGGTGATCCAGGCGCTGGTGATGCTGTTCGTGTTTGAATTTATCGTGATCAACTTGCTGGTTGATCTGCTGTACGCGGTGGTTAATCCCGCGATCCGCTTGCGACAGGAGCCGTGATGAGTCTGCAATCTTTGCCTGCCCAAACGCAGGAGGCGATTCGTTCGCCGTGGCGCGATTTCCTGCACGCGCTGGTGCGCAATCCGCTGGCGTTGATCTCCGGCGGCTTTGTGTTGTTGCTGGTGCTGGTGGCGATTTTCGCCCCGTGGCTGGCGCCGTGGGATCCGATGGCGCCGGACTGGATGGCGCTGTCATCGCCGCCGTCCAGCACGCACTGGATGGGCACCGACGAACTCGGTCGCGACCTGTTCAGCCGTATCATCTTTGGCGCGCGTATCTCACTGTATGTCGGCGTATTGTCGGTGACGCTCGGTATGGTGGTTGGCGTGCTGCTCGGCCTGCTGGCGGGTTATTACGGCCGCTGGGTGGATATGCTGATCATGCGCGGCTCCGACGTGCTGTTCGCGTTTCCTGGCATGCTGCTGGCGATTGCGGTGGTGGCGATTCTCGGCCCAGGTTTGAACAACGTCATCATTGCGGTGGCGATCTTCAGCGTGCCGGTATTTGCCCGCATCGTGCGCGCTTCCACTTTATCGTTGAAGCAAGCGGCTTACGTTGAAGCGGTGCGCTGTGCCGGTGCTCCAGATCGCGTGATTCTACTGCGCCATATTCTTCCGGGCACGTTGTCGAACGTGATTGTCTATTTCACTATGCGTATCGGCACCAGTATTCTCACCGCTGCTGGACTGAGTTTTATCGGCCTTGGCCCGGAACCCGATGTGCCGGAGTGGGGCAATATTCTGGCGATGAGCCGTAGCATGATGATGGCGGGTTTATGGCACGTCAGCGTGTTCCCGGGTCTGGCGATCTTTATTACCGTGCTGGCGTTTAACCTGCTGGGTGATGCGCTGCGCGACACGCTCGATCCCAAACTAAAGAGCTAAGCATGGACTTTCAACAAATGCAGCGCGATCTGTTGCTGCAACGCTGGCGCAGCGAGCGCCAGCTAGGACAACCGCGCAGCGCCTGCGGTGCCACTAATCGCATTAGCGATGTGCCGGGCGTGCGCGTCGGCCATCACACGCTGGATCAGGGCGACATCCAGACCGGCGTCACCGCGATTGTGCCGCCGGGCGACAACCTGTTCACCCAACCGTTGCCGTGTGCGGCTGCGGTATTCAACGGTTTTGCCAAGCCGGTCGGATTGGTGCAGGTCGAAGAGTTGGGCGTGCTGCAAACGCCGATTTTACTCAGTAATACGCTGGCGGTCGGCACGCTGTTTACCACGCTGGTGCGCGACGCCATCAGCCGCAACAGCGAATTGGGTCGCAGCTTGCCCACCGTTAATCCGCTGGCGCTAGAGTGCAACGACGGCTGGCTCAACGACATTCAGGCGCTGGCGATCACCGAGGCGATGGCGCAACAGGCGCTGGATAATGCCGCGCCAGATTTTGATCGCGGCAGCGTCGGTGCGGGGCGCGGCATGAGTTGTTTCAGCCTGAAAGGCGGCATTGGCAGCGCATCACGTGTGATTCCCGCGCTGAACGCTACGCTCGGGGTGTTGGTGCTGGCGAACTTTGGTGCGTTAACCGCGCTGACGCTGGATGGCGTGCGCCTTGGCGAAATGATCGCGCCGCTGCTACCGGAACTGACGCCGCAGCGCGATGCCGGTTCCATCATCATCATCATGGCCACCGATGCAGCGCTCGACGCCCGTCAACTCAAGCGCATCGCCAAACGCGCCGGTGCCGGCTTGGGGCGTTTAGGCAGCTATTGGGGCCACGGTTCCGGCGACATCGCAGTGGCGTTTTCCACCCAGCCTCAGCCGCAACCGCCAGAAGAATCAGCGCTGGAGCCGCTACTCGCCGCCGCCGCCGATGCCACCGAACACGCGGTGCTGGATGCCTTGCTGAGCGCTGAAGCCGTTAGCGGTTTCCGTGGTCATCATCGCCCGTCGCTGACCGAAGTATTAGATCGATTGACCGCGTCGTAGGGTCGCCATTCATGGCGACCTCTGCCAATAACCTCACGGAACCCCAACCTCATGAAAATCTTCATCTCCGCCGACATCGAAGGTATCGCGGGCGTGATGCGCCCTGAACAGTGTTCTCCCGGTCACGCCGAGTATCAGTTAGCGCGCGGATTAATGGAACAGGAAGTCAATGCTGCCATCGATGGCGCGTTTGCCGGTGGCGCAACTGAAGTGGTGGTCGCCGACAGCCACGCGCAAATGACCAATCTTCGCGCGGAAAATATCGATCCACGTGCGCGCATGGTGCAAGGCAAACCGCGCGGTTTATCGATGGTCGAAGGCATTGAACAACAGCCGTTTGATGGCCTGTTTTTTATCGGCTATCACAGCGCAGCGGGTGAACCGGGCGTGCTGGCGCACACCATTAATGGCCGCGCCTTCTGGCGAATCCACATCAACGGCAAAGTGATGGGCGAAAGCGATATTTACGCGGCGGCGGCAGCTGAACAGGGCACGCCGCTGTGGTTGGTGAGCGGTGACGATCAGCTGCAAGGCTGGATTGCCGAGCATTATCCGTCGGTGGATTACGTCTGCGTGAAGCACGCGATTTCTCATACCTGTGCCGAATCGATCAGTCCGCAAGCGGCGCAAAACGCCATCCGCGCGGCCGCTATCGCTGCGGTAAAACGTGCGCGACAAGTCAGCACCACGCGTTTGAGCGCGCCGTACGAGATGGCGCTACAAGCCAGCAAACCGGTGCTGGCTGATTTATTCAGCCTGATTCCCGGCGTCACGCGCATTGATGCGGTGACGGTCGGCTATCGCGCCGAAAACATGAACACGCTGATCAGCCTGCTGAGCGCCTTTTCCTATCTGGCGAGCACGCAGTCTTAGTGCTGTGCGGCTATTCACATGGTCACCATAAATGGCGACCCTACAATAAGCACCCCGTAGGGTCGCCATTTATGGTGACCGCTAATTCAGCAGGTCGGTCCGCATTTCCTGCTGGTATTTGGTAACCTGCGCGCAATTTAGTTATAACAACGAGGCAGTCATGCAGCTCTGCAGTTTTTATCTTATTGACCAGGAAAGAAAAAGTTACGGTATCGTGCTGGAAGAAGGCGTGATTGATATCGGCGCTCGTCTCGGCGCGGAGTGCCCGGATCTCAAAACGTTGCTGCAACGCGGCGGTTTACGCGATCTGGATGCCTTCACTTTGCAGCCGATTGATCACCCTTTCAGCGCGATTCGCTTCCTGCCGGTGGTGGAAAATCCTGGCAAAGTGTTCTGTGTTGGCATGAACTACGCCGACAAACGCAAAGAGTTCGCCGAGACCATTGAAGCGCCAACCTTATTTGTGCGATTTGCTGATTCTCTGGCGGCGCACCAACAGCCGCTGCTGAAACCGGCGACCACACAAGAGTTTGATTACGAAGGCGAGTTAGCAGTGATCATCGGTAAAGAGGCCTATCAGGTGAAAGCGGCTGATGCGCTGCAACACGTTGCCGGTTACAGCTGCTTTATGGATGCTACGGTGCGCGACATGCAGTTTACCTGGTTCACAGCCGGTAAAAACTGGCAGCAAACCGGCGGTTTCGGGCCGTGGATGACCACCGCCGATGAAATCCCCGATCCGCAGCAGTTGGCGATCAAAACCTGGCTCAATCAGCGCGAAGTACAGAACGATACCACCGCCAGCATGGTGCATCCGGTGGCGAAGATCATCGAGTACATTTCTGCGTTTAGCCCGCTGTCGCCAGGCGATGTGATCATCACCGGTTCACCGGGCGGCGTCGGGAAAAAACGCACGCCACCGCTGTTTATGTTCCCCGGCGATGTGATTGAAGTAGAGATTGAGAAGATTGGGCGTTTAAGCCACCGAATTGCCTAAATGCGCAATAAATTGCGCCGCTACTAATACGTGCGCATACCCGTAGCGGCGCGATTCATCGCGCGGTTTTTAACGCGTAAATCTCACCACGCGGCTGCGGTTGAGCAGCAGCCGCAGCGACTCGCCTTCACGCGCGATCACGAACCGCTTCTCCCACGGGCCATCCTGCGCGGTGGCTAATAGGCGATCGCCGCCCAGCGACTGCAAGGTTGCGCGAATCGCTGCCGGGCCGATGCCCATCACTAAACGATCGCCCTCAATCTCCAACTCGCTGCGCCATTCTGCGGCGAACCAACGTCCTTGTAGATGATCGAGGCTGGCTTGATCGGGCTGCACCGGCACAAAACGCCGCGCCGCATGACCAATCTCACCGACAATCGCCGCGCCAGCGTGACGTAGCTGCATCGGGAAGGTGCTGGAAAGCGACACCGCATCGCCATGGGTATCGTCGCGCCACAACGTTTCGCCCGCGCCCAGCCAGGTGGCGGTAACGCCTTTGATCTCCAGCCAATCGGCATCGTGTTCCGCCACGTACAGTCCCGGCGTCAAATCATGGCCTTTCTCTGGCAATTCACGATTGAGCAGCGCCGCCATCACGCGTAATGCGCTTTCTGAGGTGGTGACGTCCTCGCGATTCGCCACCAACGCCACGCCGAGTTTTAACTCCGGATGCAGCAGGAAATAGCTTTTATAACCGGCATGTGAACCGCCGTGACCGAACAGCGTCTGGCTGCCCAGCGTCGAGCTGGCGAGGCCCAAACCGTAACCGCTGGTGCGCCCGTCGTTGAGATTGCGCGGCGCGCTCAGGCGCTGCAACACGCCTGCGCCCGGTCCGCTATCGGCCAGCAAACTTTGCAGCCAGCGCGTCAGATGATTGAGGCTGCCAGTGACGCTACCTGAGGCCGAAAGATGCAATCCGGCGCTGGAAAGCTGCCAGTTTTCGCCGTTTTGCCAATATCCCGGTACCAAACCCGGCACGATGTCGAACCAGCTATCCGGCGCAATTAGGTTGATATCCAGTGGATCGCAGATGTACTGCTGCAACAGATCGTTGAAGCCAACACCTTTGGCTTTCAGCGCTTCTTCCACCAGGCGATAACCGGTATTGGTGTAAGAAATCTCGCTGCCTGGCGGGTAATTGAGTTCATCTTCACGCGCCATAAAATCCAGCAAATCTTCGGCGCTGGTGGCGTTGTACACCGACAATCCCAGCAGCGACAACGATTCACGCAAATCCGGTAAACCGCTGCTCATATCCAGCGCCTGGCCGACAGTAATCTGCCCATTAGCGCCAGTGAGCTGCGGCAGATGTTGCGCCAGCGTATCGTCGAGTTGCAGATAGCGGCGGCCCGGCCCGGTGACCAGCGCGGCAAACAGATGCTTAGTAATCGAGGCGAAACGTACCACGCTGTCGGCGCTGAATGGCGTTTGCTGCGCCAGATCGGCCAGGCCAGCGCAATGGGTTGAGTGAATCTGCTGCGCATCAAACAGAATCATCGCGCCACCCGGCGCGCCGGGCTGCTGCCAGCTGTCGGTAATCTGTTGTGCGACATCCGCGGCGCGTTGCCAGTTTGCGGTCATGCCGGTTCCTCCAGCGTCATGCTGAGATCGAAAAGTTGGGCGGTATGCGGATGCTGAATGCGTCTGGCGCGCAGATCGTCGGCGCTGAGTTGCTCCACCATCTCGCCATGCTGCATCACGCCAATGCGCTGACACAGATGCGTTACCACCGCGAGGTTATGCGTCACCATAATGTAGGTGAGTTTGCGCTCGCTGCGTAGATCGCTGAGTAAATTCAGGATTTCTGCCTGTACCGAGACATCCAGCGCCGAGGTGGGTTCGTCGAGCAGCAGCACTTCCGGTTCGGCAATCAGGGCGCGCGCAATCGCCACACGCTGACGTTGACCGCCGGAAAGCTGATGCGGATAGCGGAAGCGCACCGATGCGGGCAAACCGACTTCGCTGAGCGCCTGGCTGATGCGTTGTTCGGCGCGATCCATCTGATGCACCAAAAGCGGTTCATGCAGAATGCGGTCGATGGTTTGGCGCGGATGCAGCGAGCCAAACGGGTCTTGAAATACCATTTGCACCTGACGGAAGAAGGCGCGGCTGCGTTTCGCGCCGAGTTGCATGCCGCCAAACAGCATGCTGCCGTGCCAGTCGGCATTCAGCCCGGCCAGCGCGCGTAGAATGGTGGATTTGCCGGAGCCGCTTTCGCCGACCAGGCCGAAGCTTTCGCCGTTGCCAACCGCAAAGCTGACGTCCTTCACCACCGTGTGCGCACCGAAGGCGATGCGCAGGTTTTCAATTTGAATCATGAGATGCTCCGTGCGGACCATGCAATGGTCACCATAAATGGCGACCCTACAAATCGCGCTGAACGGTCGTAAGGTCGCCATTCATGGCGACCTGGTTAATTAATCACGCCACGCGGCATCGCGTTGTAAAACCGGTAAACGTTCGCGCGGATGGCGTAACGATGGCAGACACGCCAACAATCCGCGCGTATACGGATGCTGCGCCTGCTGCAATTGTCCGGCGTCGAGCAACTCAACAATGCGCCCGGCGTACATCACCGCCACGCGATCGCAGAAGTGCGACACCAGCGGCAAATCGTGACTGATGAGAATCAGCCCCATGCCGCGCGCCGACACCAGCTCGTCAATCAGCTTGAGGATCTCGGCTTGCACCGTGGCATCCAGCGCGCTGGTCGGTTCATCGGCGATCAGCAATTCCGGATCCGGTGCCAGCATCATGGCAATCATCACGCGCTGCCCCATGCCGCCAGACACTTCATGCGGATAGCGTTTAGCAACCGCTTCGGGATCGCGAATCTTCACCTGTTCCAGCAACTCAACCGCTGCCTGCATTGCTGCTTTCTTGCTGCCGCCTTTGTGCTCGCGCCAGGCTTCGGCAATTTGCTGGCCGATGGTCATCACCGGATTGAGTGAATATTTCGGGTCTTGCAGGATAAAACCGACGCGCTTGCCGCGAATTTTACGCAGCACTTTTTCGCTGGCACCGCGCAGATCGATGCCATCAAAACGCAGTACGTCAGCGCTGACTTCCGCATTGCCCGGCAGCAACTGCATCAGGCAGCGCGCGGTCAGCGACTTACCTGAACCGCTTTCGCCAACGATGGCAAATTTCTCGCGGCCCACGCTGAAACTCACGCCGCGCACCGCTTCAAAGGCTTCGCTGCGCGAGCGGAATGCAATGCGCAGGTTCTCGATTTCCACCAACATTTAGCGCTCCTTGGGATCCAGCACGTCGCGCAGACCGTCGCCGAGAAAGTTAAACGCCAACGACGTCAGGAAAATCGCGATACACGGCATTAACGGCACCCACCATTCGCTGAACAGGAAACGACGCGCAGTGGCGATCATCGTGCCCCATTCCGGTGACGGCGGCTGCGCGCCCATGCCGAGGAAACCGAGGCTGGCGGCGGTAATAATGATGGAACTCATATCCAGCGTGACGCGCACAATCAGGCTCGGCACGCACAGCGGCATGATGTGGCGCAGAATAATGCGCAGCGGCGAAGCACCGCTCAACCGGCTGGCAGCAATGAAATCGCTGTGGCGGAATTGCAGGGTTTCGGCGCGCGCCAGACGTGCATACGGCGGCCACGAAGTCAGTGCAATCGCCAGAATCGCGCTCTCAACGCCCGGTTTCAGCGCGGCGACAAACGCCAATGCCAGAATCAAACGCGGGAAAGCGAGGAAGATATCGGTGAGACGCATCAGCGCCTTATCGATAAAGCCACCGGCATAACCGGCGATGCAGCCAATCAGCAAACCGAGTGGCGCCGTCAGCAGCACCACAGCGATCACCATGCCGAGGGTAGTGCGACCGCCATAGATAATGCGTGTCCAGACATCGCGGCCCAACTCATCGGTGCCGAGCCAATGGGCAAAAGAAGGTGCGGCGAGGCGATTTTCCAGATGCTGCACGCCGGGATCGAAGGGCGTCAATAACGGCGCAAACAGCGCAAGAAACAGCATCACGGCAATCACCAGCAAGCCAATCATCGCCAATGGGTTGCTGCGCAGGCTGAGCCACAGACGATAGCGTCGGCCCCACACCGCTTGACGGCGATTGGCGGGCGTATTGTCCAGCAGCCACTCTCGAGAGAAGAAGATCATTTTACGCGCGGGTCCCAAAGTCGATAGAGAAGGTCAGCCAGCTGATTGAGCAGCACATACACGGTGCCGACCAGCAAGGTTGCGCCGACCACCGGATTCATGTCGGCGTTCATCAGCGAAGTGGTGAGATATTGCCCGAGGCCCGGCCAGGCGAAGACGTTTTCCGTCACCACCGCCCCCTCCAGCAATCCGGCATAGGTCAGCGCCAGCACCGTCACCAATTGCACCGCCACGGTAGGAAAGGCATGACGCCAAATCACCCGGCGTGAGGACAACCCTTTGGCGCGCGCGGTAATCACGAACTCGCCGCCTAACGCATTGAGCATGAAGGTGCGCGTCATACGCGTGATGTAGGCCATGCTGAAATAGGCGAGGATCAGCACCGGTTGCGCCATGTGTGCCAGCGCATCCCAAAAGGCGTCGGTTTCCCCGGCCAGCAGCGAATCGATGGTCAGGAAGCCAGTGACTTGCGGCACCATATCTTGCCAGATGATGTCCTGCCGTCCGGGACCGGGCGCAATGCCGAGCACCGCGTAGAACACCAGCAGGCTCAACAGCGCCAGCACAAATACCGGCAATGAATGTCCGGCGAGACAAATCACGCGAATGGTTTGGTCGATCCACGAACGTTGGCGCACCGCCGCCCACACGCCGAGCGGAATGCCAACCAGCGCAGCGATAATGATTGCCGCAGTGGCCAGTTCCATGGTCGCCGGGAAGAAGCGCGCGATATCAGTGCTGACCGGATTCGAGGTAAGAATCGATTTGCCGAGATCGCCATGCAGCAGTTGATTGAGATAGTGACCAAACTGCACGTAAAGGGGCTGATCCAGCCCCATTTCCGCGCGCACGCGTTCGACGACAGATTGCGGCGCGTTATCACCGACCGCTGCCAGCACCGGATCGGTGGGCATCACGCGGCCGATGAAAAAGGTCAAAACCGACAAGCCAAACAGCGTCAGCACCAGGCTTCCCAAGGTGCTGACGATTTTCTTCAGTAACGGCATCAGGCTTTTTTCACCTGCGCATACGGCCATTGTTCCAGCACGGTCATGTGGACGTCAGAAAGGCCTTTGCCTGTCGCCACGTTTTTGGTCTTCTGCATCATGAAAATGAACGGACTCTTCTCGCGGCCCATCTGCTGAATCTGCTGATACAGCGCAATACGCTTGGCGGGATCCGGCTCGTGCAGCGCCTGTTCGGTCAGCTTGTTGAACGCATCGTCAGACCAGCTGCAACGCCACGCCAGGGTACGCGCACGTGCGTTATCACTGTTGTCGGTGTTGACGCAGAACGCTTCGGTGTTGGAGTTAGGATCGAAATAATCCGCGCCCCAGACGGTCAAGGCTAACTGATGCTGACGCGCACGCATTTTGGTCAATACCTGACGGTTTTCGGCGGCAATCAACGACACTTTGATGCCAATCGCGGCCAACTGCGTTTGAATCGCCTGAGCGATATCCGGATACGGCTGCGCTGAGTAGTGATCAAGGGTGATTTCAAAGCCATCCGGATAACCGGCTTCAGCCAGCAACGCTTTGGCTTTGGCGAGATCTTTGTGGAATGGCGTGTCATCCAGCGCTGCCGGGAAACCGCTCGGCAGGAAGCTTTGATGGGTGACAAAACTCATCGACAGGATGTTTTTCTGGATGCTGTCGTAATCCAGCGCCCACTTTAGCGCCTGCCACACTTGCGGCTTTTTCAGGTACTGATTATTGGTGTTGCACGACATCAACATAATGGCGGAGAGCGACTGATTCACCAGCGCCACGCTGCTGTCGTTTTTCACCTGCAACAGCTGCTCGGTGGTGAGGTCGTACGCCGCATCGACATCGCCTTTTTTCAGCATCAGCGCCTGCGCGGCTGGGTCGGCAATGTGCTTGAGCAGCACGCGCTTGGTTTTGCTCGCGCCTTTATATTGCGGGCTGATCTCCAGAATCACCGTTTCGCTGGCATTCCAGGTGCGCAGGGTGAAAGCACCGGAACCGGCGCTGTGCTGCTTCAGCCAGCCGTTGCCAAAATCGTTGTTTTGCTGATTTGCCAGACAGGCTTTTTTCGACACGATGCTGCCAACCGTCGCCGATAAGCAATACAGCAGGAAGGTTTCTGCCGCTGGCGCGCCGAGTTTCATCTCCACGGTGTGCGCATCTTTCGCCGTCACCAGCTGCGTCACGTTGTCTTTGGTAAAACCAAACTGGTTGATGATAAACGCCGGGCTTTTATCCAGCTTCACAATACGCTCAATCGAGAACGCGACATCTTCAGCGGTGAGCGGCGAACCATCGGCAAATTTAGCCGCCGGATCGAGATGGAAAGTGTAAGTGCCGTTATCACTGCTGACATCCCAGCTTTGCGCCAGTTGCCCAATCACTTTATCGGCTTGTTGCGGATCGGGCGTGACCAGACGTTGATACAGGTTGCCGCAGATCTGGCCGCCAGTGGCTTCAAAGCTTTCATGTGGATCGAGGCTGGTGATGTTGTCGAGCTGCATGGCGATCACCAACATGCTAGGTGGCGTGGCAGCAAAGGCGGAATTGAGGCTGAGATAGGAAACAACGGGCACGGCGGTGCATCCTGCAAGAAAACGTCTTCTGGTTACCATGACAACTCCAAGTTATTGATTATTAAAATTAAAATTTGTTATTTGGCTGTTTTTTATCTTGACTTTCGTTACCGGCGAGAGGATTAATACCGACATTACATCGTTTGTTTCACTCGCCCGCGCATGCCTCTTTCTGGTGCAACTTGCTCCGCCAACTGGCAGTGCCGTGCTTTCCCCTGAATATGGAACCGATACAACATGTCTGACTCTCTTCACCTCGACATTCCGGTGTTTGACGGCCACAACGACGTCCTCAACAAGCTGTGGCAGCACCACCAACCCAACGCGGTTGAGGCCTTTTTCAACGGCACCGAACGCGGCCAAATGGACTTTCCGCGTATCCGCCAGGGAAAAATGGTAGGTGGAATTTTTGCCACCTGGGTGCCGTCTCATCCTCTGATTGCAAGAAGTGCGCCAGACCTCTCAGATTTTCCTCAGGAAATTATCAGCTCTGCGCGTGACGCCACCTTTTCCATGCTGGCGCTGCTGCTGCGTATTGAGCAGGCTTCCAACGGCCAGGTGAAGATTTGCCGCAGCGTGCGCGAGATCCGTGAGTGCATGGCGCGTGACGTGCTGGCGGTAGTGATGCATGTAGAAGGCGCGGAAGCGCTGGATACCAACGGTGAATTGCTCGATCTGCTGTACGCCAGCGGTTTACGTACGCTTGGCCCGCTGTGGAGCCGACCGAATCAGTTTGGCGACGGCGTGCCGTTTCTCTATCCCTCATCGCCGGATATCGGCAACGGCTTGACCGAAGCGGGCAAACAGCTGGTACGCGACTGCAATCGCCGTCGCATCATGGTCGATTTGTCGCACATGGATGAGAAGGGTTTCTGGCACACCGCTGCCATCAGTGATGCGCCGCTGGTGGCGAGCCACTCTAATGCGCATGTGATCAGCGCGCAGTCGCGCAATCTCACCGATCGCCAACTGGCGGCGATTGCCGAAACCAACGGCTTTGTTGGCGTCAATTTCGCTGTGCCGTTCTTGCGCGAAGATGGCGACCGTAATGCGCCAACCGGCGTTGATGCCATTGTGCGTCACGTTGAATATCTGCTGGAAAAAGTTGGCGAAGATGGCGTTGGCTTTGGCTCGGATCTCGACGGCGCCACCATGCCGGGCGATCTGAACGATGTGGCGGGTTTCCCGCTGTTGGTGCAGGCGCTGGCGGCGCGCGGTTACTCGCGTGAGCTGCTGGAGAAAATTTGCTACGGCAACTGGCTGCGCGTGCTCGAAGCGACCTGGGGCGAATAATTATGCGGCTGCGTCACATTGAGGTGTTTCAGGCGATTGTGCAGACCGGCAGCATCAGTGCGGCAGCGCGCCTGCTCAATGTCTCGCAGCCCAACGTCAGCCGCGTGCTGCATCACGCCGAGCAACAGTTGGGTTTTGCGCTGTTTGAACGGCGCGCGCAGGGCATGATCGTCACCGCTGAAGGGCGGCGTTTGTTGCCGGAAGTCGAAGATATTTATCAACGTTTGCAATCAATTACCCAACTCACCGAACAACTGCGGCGCGGCGAAGGACAAACGGTGCGCGTGGGTGCGGCACATGCGTTTGGTCAAATGGTGCTGGCACCGGCGTTAGTGAATTGGCGTCAGCAAGCCAGTTCAGTGAGCGTGGAATTGGTGACCGAACACTTCAGCACTTTGTGTCGCATGCTGATGGACAATCAGCTCGATTTCGCGCTGGTGTTTGGACAGCAGGTTGATGCCGACTTACTGGCGGAACCGCTGTTCCAATCGTCGATGGTGGCGCTGCTGCCGCGCGATCACACCCACAACGAGCCGGTGACGCTGGAGTGGCTGTGCGCCAACAATTTGCTGATGATGCAAAATCAGGACCCGCTTGGCCGCGTGTTGCACCGCGCGCTGCGCGACAAAGCGCTGAATCCGGCGGTGTCGCTGTCGATCAAAACTTATTCGGTGATTGCCGATATGGTGCTGGCGGGCGGCGGCGTGGGGATTGTTGATCTGTTTACCGCTTGCCGTTACGCCGACCAGCTCAAGCTGTTGCCAGTGGCGCAGCCGCTGCCGTTTGAAGTGATGTTGATCAGTCGTCGCGATCAGCCGCAATCGCAATCGACTTTGCAGTTAAAACAGGTGATTCGACAGAAGTTGTGGGAAATCGCGCGACAATGTGAATCACAGTTTTTTACGCGGCCGGCGTAGTGATGCTTGCTTCAACCTTGTGCTTCTTTCGTTCGCCACTGATTGGGTAGTTTCAGCTGTGCCGAGCGGCGACCGAGCAGAGGCCCGAAGGCGCGGGCCTCTGCACTCCGCGCCTTGCGCCAGCCCATCCCGCCGCTTACGCGGTGCCTTCGCTCATTCGCGCTGCCTGACGGACCGGCGGCGATTCGCTCCTGCTCAGCGCCACCTCTCACCGCATCCATGCGGCTCGCCCTGGCATCACTCTTTCGTTCAGCGGGATGGGATGTCGCTCAACACCCTCGCTGCAACACTCTGCGTTTTATTAACTCACCATCGCTTCAGCCTTTGGTCACCATGAATGGCGACCCTACGAAACTCACAGTGGCTTGTAGGGTCGCCATTCATGGTGACCAGGTGCGCAAAAATGCGCACCCTACGAAATCCCTCTCCAGACAAAGCCTCTCCAGACCACGCTGTTTTTAATTAGAAAAAGATTCTTGCAGGCGAGGTTTGCTGGGCGCCATCCGCAGCGCCGAGTGAAGAGTGACGGCCAGGATGAGCCGACACGATGTCGGCGAAAGCGCGGCATGAGCCAGGGATGGCGAATCCGCGCGGTCCGTTAGGCCGGAGAGATGAGCGAGTGAACAGCGAGGACGGCGCAAGGCGCGGATTGCAAAGGGCCACGCTATTTGGCCCTTTGCCCGTACGCCGCATCGTGGATGCTGAAACTGCCCAATGTTTGGCGGGCGGAACCTTCTCGGTGTAAGCATGCTGCTTAGCTGCTCAGCGGGCGGAACCTTCTCAGTGCCAGCGTGCTACCTAGCCGCCTGGCGCTACACCCCATCTGTGATTGGCTTACGCACCAGCAACAAATACGCCAGCGCACCCACCACCGTCACTCCGGCGCAAATCATCAATGCCAGGCTAAACGATTTGGTGGTATCCAGCACCCAACCGGTAATCACCGGCGCGAACGAGGCGAATACAAAACTGGCAAAGTTCTGGATGCTGCCAACCGATGCAGTCATGCGTGCCGTGACGTTGGCGTGGATCAAACCCCAGCATGATGTACCGGCAAAGTGGATGCAAAACAGCGCCATACCAATCAGCGTTACCGCGCTGGTGGTGTCGGTGGCACGCGTCACGAAAGCAGTGAACGCTGCTGAGAACAGCATGCCGGTGACAATTGAAACCTTACGCACTTTCACCGCATTGTGGCCGCGACGCACCAGCGCATCGACCACGTAACCGTTCAGCAGCATGCCCGCCGCGCCGAACAGGAATGGAATCGCCGCCAGTAAACCGGTGCTTTTCAGATCGAGGTTATAGGTGGATTGCAGGTAACCCGGCAGCCAGGCGATGTACAGCCACGCGGTGTAATTGATGCCGCTGAAGCCAATCATCATGCCCCACATGGTGCGCTGCTTGAACAGGCCGCGCCACTCGGCAAAGCTCAGCGGCTCTTTGCGTGACGCGACGCTGCCCGCCTGCAAATAGTGAATCTCTTCACCGCTCAGTTTGTTGTTATCGCGATCGCGGTACATCAAATACCAGCCCACCGCGAGGAACATGCCGAGAATACCGATGGTGACGAACATGCCGCGCCAGCCCATCACCATCATCATCGCCGCCAGAATCGGTGGCGCAATCGACAAACCAATCATCGATGCAGCGTTGAACATGCCCATCGGCATGCCGCGATCTTTGATGTTGAACCAGTCGTTGATCACCTTCACGCCGCACGGGTTCATTGGCGCTTCACCAATCCCCAAACCGATGCGCACCAAAATAAACTGCGTGAAGTTATGCACCAACCCGGCAGCCGCCTGGAACAGCGACCAGAAAAACATGCCAATCGCCAGCATGATGCGCGGCCCTTTGCGATCCAGCAGCGCACCACACGGCAATTGCGCCAGACCGTAAGCCAGCGAAAACGCCGACAGCAGCAAGCCAATTTCGGTAGCGGATAAGCCCAGCTCGCCGCGAATGGTCATATTGGCCACCGACAGCGAACTGCGGTCGAGATAGTTGATCATCGCGGCAAACAGCAGCAGCAACATGGCAGTGACCTGAATCTTTTTGATGCGCTTTGATCTCACCACATCACCGCGCGCCGGGATAAATGCTTGCCCGTCGTTGATGGGTTGCGGCGCGTTTTCGCGGCCACGAGCCGAAGTATTTTCCATTGCGACCTCCCGGATCTGGGTACTTATCGTTATGTGTCAGTGTGGGATCCTGCGGCAGCCAATCGGTGCTGCCCCAACGGATTGACTTCGAGACTAGAAGGGATTGGAACGGGATGTTGCGCAGATGTTTCAGATTCGTGCGGGAGCTAATGCTTTGTGGTTTTTAATCGGTTTTTAATTGTATTGGCGGATGGAACGGATCATCGAGGTCTTGGCGGTATCGAGATGATTGTGCAGGGCAAATAGCGCTTCCACATCCTGACGACTGATCAGCGCGGTGAGAATCGCCATGTGTTCCTCGAGCGCCACAATATTGCGCTGCTTAAGGTCGGTTTCATCCCATTGATAATGCGAGTGAAAAATCACCGAAATAATCTCCAGCGATTGATTAAAAAACGGATTGTTGGCGGCGGAAAGAATCAGCGTGTGCATCTCCTTATCCAGCGCGGCGAAGTGGCGATAATTGCTGGCGATGGTGTCACGCATCGCGCGATGGCGATCTAACAAATCACGCGCCTGCATCCAGCGTTCATCCTGTGAAGGCAGATTAAGAAAGCGGGTGAGGGCGTGAGTTTCCAGCATTTCACGCAATTCAAACAGGTTCTCGGCGTACGTCTGGTCAAACTTTTTCATGCGCCATTGGCCGCGCTTTACCGGTTCGAGTAAGTCGTAACGCATAAAACGCAGCAAAAATTCACGTACTACGATTGGGCTGACTTTGACCTGCTGCGCCAGTTGCAGCTCGCTGAAGGTATCGCCGGGCATTAATTGTCGCTGGTTTATCAGGTTGAAAAAAGTCTGCTCAAACTGCAACGCTTGCTGCTCAATCGGCGGCGTTAACGCATTAAAACCATCTTCTTCACTGGGATCGCGCACGATCACGTAAGTTTCATCGACTTTATCCAGCACGCCGCGTTGATGTAAATGCTGCAAGGTATGGCGCACCGTGGTGCGACTGATGTTGAACATCTCAGCCAGCGCCGCCTGCGGTGGCAACGGCGAACGAATATGCCGTCTGGCGATGCCATCCAGCATCTGGTTAATCACGTTCTGACGTAGGTTCTGGCTGCGGCTCATCGCGGTCTCCGGTTTTTTATTTATTAAAAACCATACAAAGCCCAAAAAAAGCGTCTGGCTTCACACTTCATTCACGCTAAAAACCCGCCATCGGCGATTTTCGCCATAACTTCGGCATCAGCACAGGAGAAACCGATGACAACGATGAAAACTCTGGTGGTCGCCGAGCCACGCCACATGGTGTGGCAACAGCGTGCCAAGCCAACACCTGCCGCGCAGGAAGTGTTAATCAAACCGATTGCCGCCGGGATTTGCGGTACCGACATTCATGCATGGGCCGGCAACCAACCGTTCTTTAGCTATCCGCGCGTGTTGGGCCATGAGCTGTGCGGCGAAGTGGTAGCACTCGGCAACCAGGCGAGCGGCTTTTCTGTCGGTCAGCGCGTGGCGTTGATTCCTTATGTTGCCTGCCAGCAGTGCGATGCATGCTTAAGCGGAAAAACCAACTGCTGCGAAAAGATTTCGGTGATTGGCGTGCATCAGGACGGCGGTTTCTGTGAATTTCTCAGTGTGCCGGCCGGCAATTTATTGGCGGTGGATGATGTTGATCCAGAAGCGGCGGCGCTGATCGAACCGTTTGCCATTAGTGCCCATGCGGTTCGACGCGCAGCCGTTGCAGCCGATGAACATGTTTTAGTGGTCGGCGCAGGCCCGATTGGGCTGGGCGTGGCGGCGATTGCCGCAGCCGCAGGGGCGAAAGTGGTGGTGGCTGACACCAGCGAGCAGCGCCGCGCGCATGTGGCGCAGCAACTGGCTTTAGCCACTGTGAATCCGTTAGACGCCGATTTTGAAGTAAAACTGCGCGCGGAGTTTGGCGGACGTTTAGCCGCTAAAGTGATCGATGCCACCGGCAGCCCAGCGGCGATGAACGGCGCGGTGAAATTGATTCGTCATGGCGGCACCATCGTGTTCGTCGGCCTGCACAAAGGCGATCTGGTGATCCCGGATATCGAGTTCCACAAACGTGAAACCACCTTGATGGGCAGCCGCAACGCTACATTGGAAGATTTCGCCAAAGTACGCGAGTTGATGGCGAATGGTCAGCTTCGTGCCGATATCATGCTGAACCGACATTATGATTTCTCAACGCTGGCAGAAACGTTTGAACCCGAGGTGATTAATAATCGCGAGCTGATTAAGGGCGTGATTCACTTCGAGCGTTGATATTGCTTTCGATGAAATTCGGTCACCATGAATGGCGACCCTACGTTTGAGCGGAGTGGCTTTCGTAGGGTGCGCATTCTTGCGCGCCTGACAATGAATGCCAGAGTTCCCATATTGTCTCACTTCCCAACCCAGCGTATTATCACCCGCCTAAGGTGATGGCGTGCCACCTTTCCCAACCGCCGTTCTGGTCACAGACGGCTGATGACGCCTGACAACACTGGTATCCCTGCGCGGGAGACGGCGGTGTGTCAGGCGTTTTTCTGTCCTGCCGCGGCCCTGCGCGTAATCTATTTCAGGAGCTCCAAACTATGTTGAAGTCGTTACTGGCGGTGGTGCTTGGCGGTGCGGTCGGCTGTTCGCTGCGTTGGTTAATTTCATTACGTTTTAACGCGTTGTTTCCCAATCTGCCGCCGGGCACCTTAATGGTGAATCTGGTGGGCGGCTTTATTATTGGCGCGGCGCTGGCGTTTTTTGTGCGCAATCCGCATATCGATCCCTTCTGGAAGTTATTGATTGTCACTGGTTTGTGCGGCGGGTTAACCACCTTTTCGACCTTTTCGGCGGAAATCGTCGGGCTGCTGCAAACCGGCAAATATCTGTGGGCAATGTCGAGTGTGATGGTGCATGTCATCGGTTCACTGTTGATGACGTTTGCCGGTTTTGCCGTGGTGAATCTGCTGGGATAACCGTCAGGCTTGAAATAACTATTAAGAGGTAGATACTAAACGGCGGTTTGCGCGCGTGACGCGCAGACGCTGTCACCGATTTATCCGGACGATTAAGGAGCCTGTTGATGCGAAGTAACCCCAAATTCCTTAACCTGGTGTTGTTAAACGGTGAACCTGAACACAAGCTGCGTGCCGCGCGCGCAGCCGGTTTTGATCAGGTTGAAATCTGGCGCGACGATGTGCAAGCCAGTACGCCGCACATCGCCGAGCAATTGCAGCTCGGCTTCACTAATCTGCAGGTGCTGCGCGATTTCACCGGTGCGCCGGATCGCGAACGCCAGCAAAAACGCGCAGAACTGCGTCAGTTCATTCAAATCGCCCAATCCATCGGCTGCGATACCATTCAGGCACCGGCCAGCACGCGAGAAGATTGCGTGGCGGCGCGCATTGATGAAGATCTGCAATGGATGGCGTCGGAAGCCGCGCGCTACAACATGCGCATCATGTATGAACCGATGGCGTGGTGCAGCGTCGATAACACCTTGCCGCTGGCGTGGGAACGCTTGCAACGTCTCGATCAGCCGAACATCGGTTTGGTGGTCGATCTGTTTCACATCAGCGCGTTAGGTGGCGATGCTTCGCAGTTGGATGGCATTCCTGCCGATCGTATTTATGAAGTACAATTGTGCGATATGGCCGAGATGCCACCGCAGGACAAACAGCCACTAAGTGAGTACGCGCGCCATCAGCGTTTGTTGCCAGGCGACGGCATCATTGATGTTGATCGTTTCGTCGATAAGTTGAAAAGTGCCGGTTACAGCGGGCCAGTCGGCATTGAAGTGTTCAACGATGGCTTAAAAGCGCAGCCACCGGAAGTGGCTGCAAACAAGGCGTGGCAAGCGTTAAACCGCTTCTGGCCGTGATTTTGTCAACCTAGTCCTGTAAACACTGAGCAATAAAACCGGCCGCTTGCATCGCGCCCTGCGATGAAATGGTGTGGCCGGTTGCCGCTTCATAACGCGCTTCAACCGTCACGCCGGCCTGTTGCAAACGCTGCGCCGCCGATTCGCTCTCGCTGAAGGGAATCACATCATCTGCTTTGCCATGAATCAGCAGCGCAGGAATGTGTGGCAGCGGCGTTAAGGCATCATCGAACGACAAGCGTCCGGAAAACGCCACTACACCCGCCAGCGGATAACGGCCCGATGCTAATGCATCCAGCGCCATGATCGAACCTTGCGAGAAGCCAACCAGAATCACTTTGTCCCACGCATCCGCCATGCCGTGTTGCGCCATTAGCTGTTGCAGCGTGTCATCGAACGCCGCGCGCGCGGCACGCACCCGCGCAGGACGATTTTCCGTGGTGATGCCGGTTAAGCTAAACCACTGATATCCCATCGCATGCTCAAAGGGAAAGGGCGCATTCGGCGAGGCAAACGCCACATCTGGTAGCAGGCTGGCCCAATGTTGACCAAGCACCGCCAAATCGTCGCCATTGCTGCCAACACCATGTAAAAAAATCACCAGGGCTTTCGCCATTGCACCGCTCCTTATAAACCGTAAGCCGCCATATCCGGGCCAACCGGCACAATGCCGTTGGGATTCAGCGCTTTAATCGAATAATAGCCCTGTTTGATATGGTCGATATTCACTGTCTGACGCACGCCAGAAACCGACAGCATACTCTTCAGATAACGATCGAGCAGCGGATAGTCGCGCAGGCGGCGCAGGTTGCATTTAAACAGGCCGTGATACGCGGCGTCAAAACGCACCAGCGTAACGAACAAGCGGATATCGGCTTCGGTTAAGCGCTCGCCGAGCAGGAAAGTGCGACCATCCTGCAAGCGCTGCTCCAGTTCATCCAACTGACCAAACACATCGTTAAACGCCTGTTGATAGCTGACTTGCGTGGTGGCGAAACCGGTGCGGTACACGCCGTTATTCAGGCGCGGATAGATCGCTTCGTTGAGTGCGTCGATCTCTTCACGCAGATCTTCGGGATACAGATCAATGCGATCGTCAGCTAAATCACCAAATCCGCTATTCAACATGCGCAGGATATCGGCCGATTCGTTGTTGACGATGGTTTGCGTTTTCTTGTCCCACAGCACCGGTACGGTGGCGCGGCCGGTGAAATTGGCATCGGCGCGGGTGTAGAGTTCGTGAATGTATTCGGCTTTATTGAGCCAGTCGCGGTCGGCACCCGGATAATCGCCGAAACGCCAGCCTTGTGCGCCCAATTGCGGCTCGACCACTGACACGCTGATCACTTTCTCCAGCCCTTTTAAGCTACGTGCCAGCAGCGTGCGCGATGCCCACGGACAAATCAGCGCCACATACAGGTGATAGCGATCTGCTTCAGCGGCAAATTCGCTGGAGCCATCGGCGGTGATCCAGTGGCGGAAACTGGACGTTTGACGGACAAATCCGCCTTGTTTATCGGTGGCTTGCACTGGGTGCCACTCTGCACTCCACTTACCGTTTACCAGCATCGCAATTCTCCTCTGTGGTGATGAACAGAGCATACAGCGCTGCTGAATCGGTGATAATCCGGGCAAAATGGCTTTCATTGCTTCCAAATTGGAAGGAATCAGCCGGGCGGATGATGCAGGAAATGGTCGGCGAGGAAATCGATCAGCAAACGCGTTTTCTGCGCCAGGTGGCGCGCCGGTGGATAAAGCGCAAACAGGCCAAGCGGCGGCGTGGCGAACTCCTCCAGCAACGAGACGATATCGCCGCGCTGCAAGGCGGGCGCGGCGATAAAACCGGGCAGCCGCGCGATGCCTAATCCGGCAATCGCCGCCTGTAAACAGGCTTCGGTATTGGAGAAGCACAGGCGACCGCGAATCGGCATGCTGACGCTGTCGCCACACGGCGTGACGAACGGCCAATGCCACGGATCGCGGAAATTGGTGTCGCTGATGCATTGATGTGACGCCAAATCGCGCCAGTGCTGCGGCGTGCCGTGTTGCAGCAAATAGCCGGGCGCCGCCGCCACGCGAATCGGTACATCGCCGAGCCGACGCGCGATCAAACTGCTGTCGTCAAGTTTGCCGATGCGGATCGCCATATCAAACCCTTCATCCACGATGTTGACCGCACGATCGGAGAAATTCACATCAAGTTCGATGTTGGGATAGTGGCGCGCGAACTCCACCAACACGCTGGCGAGGATTGCGGTGCCGAAGGTGCCGGGCGCGCTGATTTTCAGGCGGCCGGACGGCGTGGTGGCGCTGTCTCGAACGGTGGCATCCAATGTATCAAACGCTTCCAGCAAGGTTTTCACCCGCTCGTAATAGGCGCGACCGACTTCGGTTGGCGACAACGCGCGCGTGCTGCGTTTGAACAACTGCACGCCGAGTTCCTGCTCCAGCCGCGATACCAGCTTGGAAGCCTGGCCACTGCTGGTGCCAAGGCGTTCAGCGCCACCGGCAAAGCTGCCGACTTCCAGCACGGCGACAAACATGCGGTCACAATCGAGTCGATCCATGGCGAATCCCGTGAGTTCAAAGGGTTAACATAAACCAGGTCACCATAAATGGCGACCCTACAACAGCCCGTAACTCTCCGTAGGGTCGCCATTTATGGTGACCGAATGTTAATCAACTGTAGGGTGCGAATTTATGCCTGGCGGAGCAAATACACATTCAGTGCGCTGCACCTTTTCCCGCGCGGCAAAACCTGTTGAACTAAGCGCCTGCTTTCACCTGGCCGGGAGCCGTGAATGTCCTTGCTTCATCTGTCGTCGCTGGCGGAAATCTCCGCTGTCGAATGGGATGCGCTGTTACCTGACGATCAACCGTTTTTACGCCACGCCTTTCTCTTAACCCTGGAAGAGAGCGGCTGCGTGCGGCCAGAAAATGGCTGGCAAACTGATTATCTGCTGTGGCGGGAAAACGGTGTCTTGCGCGCGGCGCTACCGGGTTATCGCAAGCGCCATTCGCGCGGCGAATACGTGTTCGATCACGCATGGGCCGATGCCTGCGAGCGCGCCGGTATTCCTTATTATCCCAAATGGCTGGGCGCGATCCCGTTCAGCCCGGTCACCGGCGCACGGCTGCTGGGCGATGACGAAGCGCTGACCAAACTGCTCAGCGCATTGCCGGATGAATTGCTGCAACACGGCCTGAGCGGTGCGCACATCAATTTCACCACGCCGTTTGCCAACACCTTGATGGCGCAACAACCCGATTGGCTGGAACGGCTCGGCATTCAGTATCACTGGCACAACAAAGGCTATCGCGACTTCCAGGATTTCCTCGATACGCTGATGTCGCGCAAACGCAAACAGCTGCGCAAAGAGCGTGAGCAGGTGATGAGCAACGGTTTCGAATTCATCTGGTATCGCGGCGATGAACTGCGCGAAGATCAGTGGGATTTCGTCTACACCTGCTACGCCAACACCTATCGAGTGCGCGGTCAGCGTCCATATCTGACGCGCCAGTTCTTCAGCCAATTGGCCGAACGCATGCCGCATGCGATACGCGTGGTGATCTCCACGCTGCAAGGACAACCGGCGGCAATGGCGTTCTGTTTAGTCGATGGCAACACGCTGTATGGCCGCTATTGGGGTTGCCTGGCGGAGTTTGATCGCCTGCATTTTGAAACCTGTTTCTATCAGGGCATGGATTTTGCTATTGCGGAAGGTTTGCAGCGTTTTGACGCCGGTGCGCAAGGCGAACACAAGCTGGTGCGCGGTTTCGAACCGCAAATCACCCACTCCTGGCACTATTTGTGTCATCCAGGCTTACGTGAAGCAGTGGCGGCGTATTTAGTGGAAGAACGGGCAGGGATGCGCGCATGGGCATTGGAAGCGCGCGATGCCCTGCCATATCGACGCGGCGATTAATCCGCGCCGACAAAACCGCCGGTTTGATGCTGCCACAGGCGCGCATACAGTCCATTGTGCGCCAGCAGTTCGCGGTGGTTGCCCATCTCGACAATCTCGCCTTTCTCCAGCACCACCAGGCGATCCATCTTGGCGATAGTCGAAAGACGGTGCGCGATGGCGATCACCGTTTTGCCCTGCATCAGCGTTTCCAGGCTCTCCTGAATCGCCGCTTCTACTTCAGAATCCAGCGCTGAAGTGGCTTCATCCATGATCAGAATCGGCGCATCTTTCAACAACACGCGCGCAATGGCGATACGCTGACGTTGGCCGCCCGACAGCTTCACGCCGCGTTCGCCAACGTGTGCATCCAGGCCGGTGCGGCCTTGCGGATCGGACAGCAGCGGAATGAATTCATCGGCGCGTGCACGGATAATCGCCGTCTGCAACTCCTCTTCAGTGGCATCCGGCCGACCGTACAACAGGTTGTCGCGAATCGAGCGGTGCAGCAGTGAGGTATCTTGGGTAATCATGCCGATTTGCCCGCGCAGGCTCTCTTGCGTCACTTCAGCGATGTTGTCATCGTCAATCAGGATGCGCCCGCCGTTGATGTCGTACAGTCGCAGCAGCAGGTTCACTAGCGTTGATTTACCGGCGCCAGATGGCCCAATTAAGCCGATTTTCTCGCCCGGTTTGATGTTGAGATTGAGGCGATTGATCACCTGGCGGCTGCCGCCGTAATCAAAGCGCACATCCTCAAAACGAATTTGGCCATGCTTCACCTTCATCTGTTTGGCATCCGGCGCGTCCTGCACGCTGAGCGGCTGCGCGATGGTGTTCAGGCCATCCTGCACCATGCCGATATTTTCGAAGATGCCGTTCACCACCCACATGATCCAGCCGGACATGTTCACTAAGCGGATCACCAAACCGGTGGCCAGCGCAATCGCACCTACGCTGATCAGCGACTGGCTCCACAACCACAGTGCCAGCGCCGAAGTGCTGACAATCAGCAAGCCATTCAGCGTTGAGAGCGTGACGTCCATGGTGGTCACCATGCGGCTGGCATGCTGGGTTTTGTCGGTTTGCTCTTGCAGCGCTTCACGCGCGTACTTGCGTTCTAAATCGTTGTGTGCAAACAGTTTGATGGTGGCGATGTTGGTGTAGCCATCGACGATAGTGCCCATCAATTTGGAGCGCGCTTCCGATGACACCACCGAACGCTGTTTAACGCGCGGCACAAAGAAGCTCAATGACACGCTGTACGCCACAATCCAAATCACCAGCGGAATCATCAAACGCCAGTCGGCTTCAGCGAACAACACCAGCGAGGTCACGGCGTAAATCACCACGTGCCAAATCGCATCGACCAGTTGCACCGCCGAATCGCGCAGCGAGTTACCGGTTTGCATGATGCGTTGCGCGATGCGCCCGGCAAAATCGTTCTGGAAGAAGTTCAGGCTTTGGCGCAGCACGTAGTTGTGATGCTGCCAGCGGATCATGCTGGTCATGCTCGGGTTAATGCTTTGATGCACCAGCATATCATGTAGTGCGATCACCACCGGCCGCAGAATCAGCGCGACAAACGCCATCCACAATAAGATTTGCCAGTTATCGCTGAACAGCGTGGCGGGCGTGGATTTATTGACCAGGTCGATAATGCGGCTGAGATAGCTAAACAGCGCCACTTCAATTAGCGCCTGGGCCAGCCCAACAATCAGCAGCGCGACAAAACTCGGCCACACCTGACGCAGGTAGTAGAAGTAAAACGGCCACATGCTGGTGGGCGGGGAATCGGTTGGCGCATCCTGGAAAATATTGATAAAACGTTCAAAACGACGATACAACATAGAGTCACTCTTCCCGAATTGGTGAGAGTTAACAGCTTAGTGCATGAGAAAAGGGAACACCGACATGGATTTAATTATTCGCGGTCGCGAGCCGGGCGATGCCGCCGCCTATCAACGTTTATACAGCCATCCTGAGGTTTACCGCTGGACCACGCAGTTACCGTGTCCGAGCGTGGCAACCTGGCAGAAAAAATTCGAGAAGATGGATGAGCTAGGCTACATCGGCTTTGTCGCTGAGATTGATGGCGCGATGGTCGGCGAATTGACGCTGTTTGTCGAACAGCGTCCGCGCACGCGCCACAACATCAGTTTCGGTATCAGCGTTGATCCCGCTTTTGGCGGACGCGGCATTGGTGAGCAGCTGATTCGCAACGCCATTGATTACGCCTTTAACTGGCTCGGCGTGGTGCGTATAGAACTGGAAGTGTTCCACGATAACGAACGCGCGCTGGGTCTGTATCACAAACTGGGATTCGAGCGCGAAGGCCTCAAACGTAAAGCCTGCCTGCGCGACGGCGAGCTGCATGACATTGTGGTGATGGCGCAACTGCGCGATTGAATCCCGTATTGCCCCGCCGCGTCGTAGGGTCGCCATTTATGGCGACCGTCTTGATAACCGCACCAAACTTCGCATTTCGGTCACCATAAATGGCGACCCTACGAAGGCGGATTTGGTGTGGGTTACTGGCTCTTTTCCACGTACTTCTGCATGTTCTCTTTGGTGACCAACTCAAACGGAATCCACACATGGGAATCGACTTTCTCGCCTTTAATCAGCTTCTGCGCCACATCCACCGAGGCTTTGCCCTGGCCGATGGCATCCTGGAACACCGTGACCTGGATTTTGTCTTGCGACATCGCTTTCAAGCCATCTGGCGTGGCATCAATGCCGCCGACCAGCACCTTTTTATTACTCTTCGCCAGCGCCATCGCTGCGCCAATCGCCATTTCATCATTATTCGCAGCGACGATATCAATCGCTTCGCCGTTACCCAGCCAGTTATTCATTAAATCCATGCCTTCGTTACGCGCATAATTGGCGGGCTGTTTCTGCACCACTTTCATGCCGGGATATTTCGCCACCACTTGCTCAACATCTTTGGTGCGTTGCAGCGCGCCCGCATCGGTCAAATTGCCGATCATGATCGCCACGTTGCCTTTGTAGTTAGCCATTTTCGCGAGCGCTTCCATCTGCAAGGTGCCGGATTCGCGTTCGTCGGAGCCGACAAACACCACACCCGCCGGTAGCGTTTTATCGCCAGGCGTGCGGTTGACGTACACCAGTGGGATCTTTGCCTGCTGCGCCAGTTTGGTCAGCTGCGGCGTGCTGGCGGAATCCACCGGATCAACGATGATGGCGTCCACACCGGCACCGATAAAACTTTGTACCTGATCGGTCTGGCGGCCGACGTCACCACGAGCATCCTCAAACTGCACATCAAGCCCGCGCGCTTTGGCTTCTTTATCTATTGATTGGCGAATAATGGTGAGAAAGTTTTGATCAAAGTAAGCCATCGACACGCCGATTTTTTCGGCCAGCGCTGAGGCGGAAGTTGAAAGCAGGCCAAGCAGCACAATCGCTTTGAGGGTTTTCATCGCAGACTCCAGAGTAAGCTGATTATTAGAATGAATGTTTCATTGATAATAAAAATGGCTCAATGAAATCATTTTCAGCCTACGAGTCACCTACACTGCTGACAATTAACATGCATGGATTTTGCAGCGAGGCGCACAGTTTGTTTGCAGCCCGGCGTTTCTTCGTCTGCTCATAGTTTTGATGCGAAGATTTTTCTTCCGCCTGGCGCACATTTCAGCGCAATCGAGCGCAAATATTTAGGGTTTTGTGCAGCGCCGCACCTCGCTTTGTGGCAGATGCCAAATCTGACGCGATTTTCCCCCGCCGATTCCTCCAATCGCACAATGACCAGCGCGCATGCGGCTCTCTATAGTTGCTGAAGAGTGGAAATAACGCGGTATTCCGCCCCATCGCGCTCTCCTTTTGAGGAACTCAGCTTATGCAAACAGCGAATAACCGCCCGCAAAATAGCCACGTCCGCGTGTGGATCTTGTGTCTGATCCTGTTTCTTTCGGTGGTGGCATATGCCGACCGTTCGATCCTGTCGATCTCCGGATCGGCGATCAAAGATGAATTTGGATTATCAGCGATCCAGCTTGGCTTGATCCTGTCGGCCTTTAGCTGGGCATACGTGATCGGCCAGATCCCCGGCGGCCTGTTCCTCGACCGCTTCGGCACCAAAAAAGTGTATGGCGTAACGCTGGCTCTGTGGTCGGTTTCGACCTTGTTGATGGGGTTTGTCGGCGAATTCTCTAGCGGCATGACCATGGCGCTGACCTTGATGTTTGCGCTGCGTTTCGCCCTCGGACTGATAGAAGCGCCAAGTTTCCCCGCCAATGCGCGTGCGGTGATCATGTGGTTCCCCAGCGCTGAACGTGGCCGCGCGTCGTCGTTATTTGCGTCGGCGCAATACTTTGCGGTCGCCATTTTCTCACCGCTTTCCGGCTGGCTGGTATCACGCTTCGGTTGGGAATGGCCGTTCTTTGTCTTGGGCGGCATCGGCGTGCTGGCGGTGTTTATCTGGTTCGGCTACATGCGCAGCCCGCGCCAGCATCCACAGGTCTCGGAAAGCGAGTTGCGTTTCATTGAGCAGAACGGTGCGCTGGTGGATATCGATTCCGAACAGACGCTTAAAGCGCGTCCGCCACTCAGCAAAGCGATGTTCAAAAAGCTGCTGACCAACCGCATGTTATGGTGCGCCTACATCGGCCAGTATTGCATCATCGCGCTCAGCTACTTCTTCATTACCTGGTTCCCGATCTATCTGGTGCAGGCGCGCGGCATGAACATCCTTGATGCCGGTTTTGCCACTATCGCACCGGCAGTGTTTGGCTTCCTCGGCGGCATCAGCGGCGGCTATATCTCGGATAAATTGCTGGCCAACGGCTGGAGTTTGTCGTGGGCGCGCAAAACGCCGTACATCGTTGGCATGCTGATGGCGGCCACGTTGATTCTGGCGGCGGTGATCCCCAGCAACGTCGGCATTATCGCCATTATGTCGTTCGCCTTCTTTGGCAAAGGCGTGGCGGCGGGCGCGGGAACCTGGACGATTGTCAGCGATACCGCGCCGAAAGAAGCGGTTGGCCTGGCGGGATCGATCTTTAACGGCATCGGCAATATGGCCGGTTTCATCACGCCGCTGCTGTTCGGCATCATTGTTGGCTTAACCGGCAGTTACAGCATTGGATTGGTGTTTGTTGGCGCACACTGCGTGGTGGCAGCGCTGTTGTTCTTGCTGGTGATGGGGCCGATTGAACGCGTCGGCGAAGAGCAAGATGCCGCCGCGACGTCATATCATAAACAGGGGAAAAAAGATGGCATCAACGCCGTATAAGGTATTGCTGAAAGGGCCGCTGTTACCGGCGCGCTTACAGGACAATCTCGACGCGCATTTCACCACGTTTCGCCTGTGGCAGCAGGAGGATCAGGCGGCGTGGTTGGCGCAACATGGCGCCAGCATTGATGCGCTGGTCACCAGCGGCAACGCGTTGATGGGTGCCAGCGCCGAGCTCATCGCGCAATTGCCCAATCTGAAAGTGATATGCAGCAACGGCGTTGGCTATGACGCGATTGATACCGCCGCGGCGCAGGCGCGTGGCATTGTGGTAACCAACACGCCGGGGGTGCTCAACGCTTGCGTGGCGGATACCGGCATGGCGCTGTTGCTGGATGTGGCGCGTCGTATTAGCGCCTCAGATCGCTATGTGCGCGCCGGCAACTGGCAGACGCAAGGACGTTATCCGCTGACCACTAAAATCGGTGGCAAAGTCTGCGGCATTGTTGGATTGGGCGGCATCGGCAAAGAGCTGGCGAAACGCGCGCAGGCGTTTGATATGGATATCCATTTTTACAATCCGCGTTCGCGTCCAGATGTACCTTACACCCGTCATAATTCGCTGTTGTCGCTGGCGCAGCAGGCCGATTTTCTGGTGCTAACGCTGCCGGGCGGGGCTGCAACTCATCATCTGGTCAACGCGGAAGTGCTGCGCGCCTTGGGGCCGCAAGGCTTTTTGATCAATATCGCGCGCGGCAGCGTAGTCGATGAACAGGCGCTGATCGCCGCATTGCAGGCGGGCGAAATTGCCGGTGCCGGTTTGGATGTGTTCGAACAGGAACCGGCGGTGCCCGAAGCGCTGCGCGGTCGTGATGATGTGGTGATCACGCCACATCTCGCCAGCAGCACCGTAGAGACCGTGGCGGCAATGGCCGATTTGGTATTTGAGAATCTGCTGGCGTTTTCGCAGGGCGAAGAGGTGTTGACCAGAGTGGTGTGATTATCCAGGTCACCATCAATGGCGACCCTACAACACCGGTTCTGATGGCGGGCTTTTATGCCACCGCTGCTGCGCGTTGCGCCATGAAAATGACTAACGGCGTAACGCGACTCAGTTCTTCCTGCGTTCTGGCATCGTTTTCGACTTCCCACAGATCCAGATGACGTTGCAGATTGAGCCACAAATCAACAGACGTATCGAAAACGGTCGCCAGCCGATAGGCCATTTCAGTGGTTAATTTACGGTTATTATTCACCAGTGCACTCACGGTGTTGCGGTGCACATTCAGCATTTCCGCCAAATCATTCACTTTGAGATTCAGCGGCTCAAGGAACTCATATTGCAGTACATCACCCACGCTGGTGGGTTTACGCATCGCTTGTTTCATAGTGGCTTCTCTTATACTCGCTGGTGGACGCTAGCGGTGTTTACGGTAGCTGTGAGGATCCAAATAGAGATCGGTGGCTTTGCCATTATTCCATCGAAAAATGAGCCGATATTGCTCATTGATTCGAATGGAGAAATATCCCAGCAGCGGCGGCTTCAATACCTCAAAGCGATTGCCCGGAGGTGAACGCAAATCGTGATGAGATGCCGCCGCGTGGATGATATCGAGCTTGCGCGCTAAGGCAGATTCAATCGCGGCTGGAATATATTTGTGCGGTGTTGCATAGACAAAAAACGATTCCAGCCAATCATCCCTAAAATTCTCAATCGATCCCTTCATGGGTTGCTCTACTTTGCCGTAAACAGGGCAGCAACCTATTGCATAAATGCACCGTGATACAGTGCATTTTTTAACATTGTAGTTGATCCCAGAGCCGTACTCCAAACAATCTGTTCAGTTGCATGCAATTACATTGCAGTGCGCACCCACCTCACAAACCTCACCGATCGCACAAATCCCTCCTGAAGATTTTTTGCTCAGCTGCCGATACCTCCTTACCACCCACTGATATTAAGGAGCGATATCGTGATAAAGCTGATTAACGTTGACGAACTGCGGCAGGGAATGTTTATCCACAAACTTGAAGTTTGGTGGGTCAAAGATAAGCGCATTCGCAACCAAATGCTGATCACTGATAAACGTCAGATCGCGATGATCCGCAATGAAGGGATCATGCAGCTGTGGATCGATCTGGATAAGTCGGTGCAGGCTCCGGTGGCGCCCGCACCGAAAAAAGATATTCCCAAAACCGCCTTCTTCCAGGAGATGGATCAGGCGCAAAGCATCTTCAATCAGGGCAAGCCGCAAGTGCTGGCGATGTTCAATGAAGCGCGCATGGGGCAAGGTCTCGATCTCGATTACACCCTTGATCTGGTGGATCAGATCGCCGGTTCGATCACCCGCGAACCCACGGCACTGCTCAGCGTGGCGCGGCTGAAAAATCACGACGATTACACCTATCTGCATTCGATGGCGGTGTGCGGCTTGATGATCTCGCTCGGTAAAAAAATGGGGCTGGATGAGCATCAGTTGCGCCGCGTTGGCATGGGCGGCTTGCTGCACGATGTTGGCAAAGCGGCGGTGCCGCTGGAGATTCTTAATAAACCCGGCAAGCTGACCGATGAAGAATTCACCGTGATGCGCCAGCATCCGATTGTCGGTGCGCAGATGCTGATGGAAGCCGATGCCGGTGAAGATTTACTGGATATCGCACTGCATCACCATGAAAAATATGACGGCAAAGGTTATCCGCATGGCCTGCAAGGTGAGGAAATCTCACTCTATTCGCGCATGGCGGCGGTGTGCGACGTCTACGATGCGGTGACCTCGAATCGCCCGTATCGCAAAGGTTGGACGCCCGCCGAAGCGATGCACAACATGTTGAGCTGGCGTGGACATTTCGATAACACGCTGCTGCACGCCTTTGTGCGCACCATCGGCATTTATCCGGTGGGATCGCTGGTGCGTCTGGCGTCCGGACGCGTGGCGCTGGTGGTGAAAGCCGGTGAAAAATCGCTGCTCAAGCCAAAAGTACATGTGTTCTGGTCGCTGCACGCTCAGCGTGAAGTAAAACCGGAAGAACTCGATCTTGGCGATAGCTTCTGCACCGACAGCATTACCGGCGCGGAAGACAGCGGATTGTGGCAGAACATCGATCTCAACCGCATCTGGGCGCTGGAAACCGCTTAATTTCGCGCCATTTTTATACTTTATTTACGCCAGATTCCCGCCTTTTTACCTCTTCTTTATGCCGCGCCGCGCATGCTTGCAGCACTAACCAATCGATTGGAGGTTGCTGTGAGCGTGGGCGTGATAGCCGGCATCGTGCTGGTATTTATTCTTCTGGGCTACCTGATTTATGCCCTGCTAAATGCGGAGGCGTTCTGATGGCTGCGAATGCATTTTTGCTGATCGCCGGATTCCTGCTGGTGTTGATGTTGCTGGCACATCCGCTGGGCCGTTTTCTTGGCGTGTTGGTGGCGGACAAGCCGCTGCTGCCGCGCACAGAACGCGCGCTGTGGCGTCTGGCAGGTGCGGACGGTAGCGCCATGCGCTGGCCGCAGTATCTGCTGGCGATTCTGCTGTTCAACGCGCTGGGTTTTGCGCTGTTGCTGCTGATGTTGATGACGCAAGCCTCGCTGCCGCTTAATCCGCAACATCTGCCCAATCTGAGCTGGGATCTGGCGCTGAATACCGCCATCAGCTTCGTCACCAACACCAACTGGCAAGCTTACGCCGGTGAAAGCACGCTGAGCTATTTCAGTCAGATGGCTGGGCTCACGGTACAAAACTTCCTGTCGGCGGCGACCGGCATTGCGGTGGCGTTTGCGCTGATTCGCGGCTTTGCTAACCGTTCACTGGATACGCTCGGCAACGCATGGCGCGATCTGACGCGCATCACCGTTTATGTGCTGCTGCCGATCAGCCTGCTGATGGCGCTGTTCTTTGTCAGTCAGGGCAGCATTCAAACCTTCGAGCCGTATCACGCGTTGACCACGCTGGAAGGCGCACAGCAAACGCTGCCGCTCGGTCCGGTGGCTTCGCAGGAAGCGATCAAAATGCTCGGTACCAACGGCGGCGGTTTCTTTAACGTCAACTCGGCGCATCCGTTTGAGAACCCAACGGCGCTGACCAACTTCGTGCAGATGCTCAGCATCTTCCTGATTCCGGCCGCGCTGTGTTTCACCTTTGGTCAGCATCTGGGCGATCGCCGTCAAGGCCATATGCTGCTGTGGGCGATGACCATCATGTTCGTGCTGGCGGTGATCACTGTGATGTGGGCGGAAGTGCGCGGCAATCCCCATTTCCTCGCGCTCGGTGCTGACAGCGCCAGCAACATGGAAGGTAAAGAGACACGCTTCGGCATCCTCAATTCCAGCTTGTTTGCCGTCATCACCACGGCGGCGTCGTGCGGTGCGGTTAACGCCATGCATGACTCGTTCACCGCACTTGGCGGCATGGTGCCGATGTGGTTGATGCAGTTGGGCGAAGTGGTGTTCGGCGGCGTCGGTGCGGGTTTGTACGGCATGCTGCTGTTTGTGCTGCTCGGCGTGTTTATCGCTGGCTTGATGATCGGTCGCACGCCGGAATACATGGGCAAAAAGATCGACGTGTGGGAGATGAAGATGACCGCGCTGGCGATTCTGGTGACGCCAACGCTGGTGCTGCTGGGTACGGCGCTGGCGATGATGACCGACGCCGGACGCGCGGGCATGGCCAATCCCGGCATTCACGGCTTTAGCGAAGTGCTGTACGCCGTGTCGTCAGCGGCGAATAACAACGGCAGCGCCTTTGCTGGTTTGAGCGCCAACACACCGTTCTGGAACCTGTTGCTCGGCTTCTGCATGTTGGTTGGTCGCTTCGGCATCATCATTCCGGTGCTGGCGATTGCCGGTTCGCTGGCAGCGAAGAAAATCCAGCCAGTCGGCAACGGCACGCTGCCCACGCACGGTCCGCTGTTTATTGGACTGCTGATTGGCACCGTGGTGTTGGTCGGTGCATTAACGTTCATCCCCGCGCTGGCCCTTGGCCCGGTGGCGGAACATCTGCAACTTATTCAGGGATAACGGAATCATGAGTCGTCAACAATTGGCGCTGTTTGATGCGGCGCTAACCCGCGTTGCCATGCTGGATGCGCTGAAAAAACTCGATCCGCGCGTGCAGTTTCGCAACCCGGTGATGTTCCTGGTGTGGATCGGCAGCGTGCTGACGTCGATCCTTGCGATCGGCATGGCTATCGGCACGTTAAACGGCAGCGCCGGTTTTACTGCGGGCGTCGCTATCTGGCTGTGGTTCACGGTGCTGTTCGCCAATTTCGCCGAAGCACTGGCAGAAGGACGCAGCAAGGCGCAGGCCAACAGCCTGAAAGGCATCAGTAAAACCAGCGATGCGAAAAAACTGGCGGAAGCACGCTATGGCGCCAGCTGGCATAACGTTGCCGCCGATACGCTGCGCAAAGGCGATGTGGTGCTGGTGGAAGCCGGTGACATTATTCCGTGCGATGGCGAAGTGCTGGAAGGTGGCGCGTCGGTGGATGAGAGCGCGATTACCGGCGAATCCGCGCCGGTGATTCGTGAATCGGGCGGCGATTTCTCCTCAGTTACCGGCGGCACACGCATTCTTTCGGATTGGCTGGTGATTCAGTGCAGCGTCAATCCGGGTGAAACCTTCCTCGATCGCATGATCGCGATGGTGGAA
Source organism: Pantoea sp. CFCC18179 (assembly GCF_059412405.1). Lineage (NCBI taxonomy): Bacteria > Pseudomonadati > Pseudomonadota > Gammaproteobacteria > Enterobacterales > Erwiniaceae > Pantoea > Pantoea sp. CFCC18179. The sequence continues at coordinate 65,991 of NZ_JBNBPM010000012.1, forward strand.
GGGGCGAAACGTCGCAAAACGCCGAACGAAATCGCGCTGACCATTTTGCTGGTGTCGCTGACCATTGTGTTCCTGCTGGCAACCGCCACCTTGTGGCCGTTCTCGGCGTATGGCGGCACGCCAGTCAGCATCACGGTGCTGGTTGCCTTGCTGGTGTGCCTGATTCCCACCACCATCGGCGGCTTGTTATCCGCGATTGGCGTGGCGGGCATGAGCCGCATGCTGGGAGCGAATGTGATTGCTACCAGCGGCCGTGCGGTCGAAGCGGCGGGTGATGTCGATGTGTTGATGCTGGATAAAACTGGCACCATCACGCTGGGTAATCGGCAGGCAACGCAGTTTCTGCCCGCGCCGGGCATTACTGAACAGCAACTGGCCGATGCGGCGCAGTTGGCTTCATTGGCCGATGAAACGCCTGAAGGACGCAGCATTGTGGTGCTGGCGAAGCAGAAATTTAACCTGCGCGAACGCGATTTAAGCAGCATGGGCGCCAGCTTTATTCCGTTTTCAGCGCAAACGCGCATGAGCGGCGTCAACGTGCAGGATCGCCTGATCCGCAAAGGCGCAGTGGATGCGGTGCGTCGCCATATCGAAGCCAATCACGGTCGCTTCCCGGCAGAAGTGAATAGCGCCGTAGAAGAGGTGGCGCGCGCCGGTGGCACGCCGTTGGTGGTATCAGAAGGTGCGCAGGTGCTCGGCGTAGTGGCGCTGAAAGATATCGTGAAAGGCGGTATCAAAGAACGCTTTGCCGAACTGCGCAAAATGGGCATCAAAACCGTGATGATCACCGGCGATAACCCGTTAACCGCAGCGGCGATTGCGGCGGAAGCGGGCGTCGATGATTTTCTTTCGGAGGCCACGCCGGAAGCCAAACTGGCATTGATTCGCCAATATCAAGCCGAAGGGCGTTTAGTGGCGATGACCGGCGACGGCACCAACGATGCCCCCGCATTGGCGCAGGCCGATGTGGCGGTGGCGATGAACTCCGGTACCCAGGCGGCGAAAGAGGCCGGCAACATGGTCGATCTCGACTCCAACCCGACCAAATTGCTGGAAGTGGTGCACATCGGCAAACAGATGCTGATGACGCGCGGTTCGCTCACCACGTTTAGTATCGCCAACGACGTAGCGAAGTATTTCGCCATCATTCCCGCCGCGTTCGCCGCCACCTATCCGCAGCTCAACATGCTGAACGTGATGGCGCTGCATTCGCCAAACTCGGCGATTCTGTCGGCGGTGATTTTCAATGCGCTGGTGATTGTGTTCCTGATTCCGCTGGCGCTGAAAGGCGTAAGTTACCGTCCGCTGAGTGCCGCTGCGCTGCTGCGCCGCAATCTGTGGATTTACGGTGCGGGCGGATTAGTGGTGCCGTTTATCGGTATTAAAGCCATCGACCTGCTGTTAACGCTGCTGGGTCTGGCGTAAGGAGAGAAAAATGAGTCAGTTACGTCCGGCTATTATATTGTTAATGGTGCTTACGCTGCTTACCGGCGCGCTGTATCCGCTGCTCACCACCGGTTTGGCGCAATGGTGGTTTCCATCGCAGGCCAACGGTTCGTTGATTGAGCAGGATGGCGCGGTGCGCGGTTCGGAGCAGATTGGGCAAGTATTCAATCAGGCGGGGCATTTTTGGGGGCGACCTTCCGCTACCGGTGATACGCCCTACAACGCGCTGGCCTCCAGCGGTAGCAACCTGGCGGGCAGTAATCCGGCGCTGGATAAAGCGGTGGCGGACCGGGTTGCCGCGCTGCGCCAGGCAAATCCTCAGGCACCTGCTGCGGTGCCAGTGGAGTTGGTCACCGCGTCGGCGAGTGGACTAGATCCCGATATTTCGCCAGAAGCCGCGATGTGGCAAGCTCCGCGCATCGCCGCCGCGCGCCATATGTCGTTGCAGGAGGTGCAAGCGCTGATTGCCCGCCAAACCGAGCGCCCGTTGCTGCCGTTTATCGGTGAAGAGACGGTTAACGTGCTGCGTTTGAATCTGGCATTAGATGATTTGCAGTAAACCCGTAGGGTCGCCATTCATGGTGACCTTCTCAATGGATGATTGATGAACGACGAAATCTCCCGCCCCGATCCTGACGCGCTGCTGCTCAATCAGCGCGACAGCCATCGCGGCAAATTAAAAATCTACTTCGGTGCCTGCGCGGGCGTGGGGAAAACCTTCGCCATGCTGCAAGAGGCGCAGCGGCTGCGCGCGCAAGGTCTCGACGTATTAGCTGGCGTGGTTGAAACCCACGATCGCCAGGAAACCGCCGCGCTGCTCAACGGTTTGGCGCTGTTGCCACGCCGCGCCACCGGGCGTTCACGCCATGCCGAATTTGATCTCGACGCCGCACTGGCGCGCCATCCGGCGGTGATTCTGATGGACGAACTGGCGCACACCAACGTGCAAGGTTCGCGCCATCCGAAACGCTGGCAGGACATTGAGGAGCTGCTGGAAGCGGGTATTGATGTCATCACCACGGTCAACGTGCAGCATCTGGAAAGCCTGAATGATGTGGTCGGCGGCGTGACCGGCATTCAGGTGCGCGAAACCGTGCCCGATCCGTTCTTCGACAGCGCCGATGAAGTGGTGCTGGTGGATTTGCCGCCGGACGATCTGCGTCAGCGGCTGAAAGAGGGCAAAGTCTACGTGGGCGACCGCGCCGAGCGCGCCATCGAAAACTTCTTCCGCAAAGGCAATCTGTTCGCGCTGCGTGAACTGGCTTTACGCCGCACCGCTGACCGCGTCGATGACCAGATGCGTGCCTGGCGCGATCAGCAAGGTCGCGACAAAGTGTGGCACACGCGTGATGCCATTCTGTTGTGCATTGGCGATGACACTGGCAGCGAAAAGCTGGTGCGCACTGCCGCGCGACTGGCGGCTCGCCTCGGCAGCGAGTGGCATGCGGTGTATGTGGAGACGCCGCGCCTCAATCGTCTGCCGGAAGCGCGGCGTCGCGCGATTTTACGCACGCTGCAACTGGCGCAGGAGTTGGGCGCGGAAACCGCTACGCTGTCCGATCCCGATGAAGCGCGCGCGGTGCTGCGTTACGCGCGCGAGCACAATCTCGGCAAAATCGTCACCGGACGCCAGCCGCAGCGGCGCTGGCGGCGCGACAGCTTTGCTCAGCGTCTCGGCGAACTTGGCCCGGATCTCGATTTAATCGTGGTGGCGCTGGATGAACCGGTACGCGATGCACCGCATGCGCTCAGCGGCCAACGCGCCAGCGCGGAAAAATGGCGGCTGCAACTGCGTGGCTGCGTGATGGCGCTGCTGCTGTGCATTGTGGTCACCTGCGTTGGGCAATCGCTGCTGATCGAATTTGATCCCGCCAACAGCGTGATGATTTATCTGCTGGCGGTGGTGCTGGTGGCGCTGCGTTATGGTCGCTGGCCGTCGGTGTTCGCCACGGTGATCAACATCCTCGCCTTCGATCTCTATTTCGTTGCGCCAACCGGCACCGTGGCGGTATCGGATTTACAGTATCTGGTGACCTTTGCGGTGATGCTGGCGGTCGGCGTGATTGTCGGGAACCTAACCGCAGGCGTGCGTTATCAAGCCAAGGTGGCGCGTTATCGTGAACAGCGCGCGCGCCATTTGTATGAGATGGCGAAAGCGCTCGGCAGCGACTTAACGCCGCAGGATATCGCCGCCACCAGCCAGCGCATTATTGACGTCACACTTCAGGCGCGCAGCTTGCTGCTGTTGCCAGACGAACACGGTGAACTACAAACCCTTGGCGATACCTCGATTGGTACGCCGCCGGATCTGGCCATCGCCAAATGGAGTTACAGCAAAGGCCAACCGGCGGGCGCGGGCACCGATACACTTCCCGCCGTGCCGTACCAGATTTTGCCGCTGAAAAGTGGCAATCACTGTCGCGGCTTGCTGGTGGTGGAGCCGGAGAATCTGCGCCAACTGATGATTCCTGAGCACCAGCGCTTACTGGAAACCTTCACCGTACTGATCGCCAACGCGCTGGAACGCATGGCGCTGTCGCACAGCGAAGCGGCGTCACGGCTGGCGGCGGAACGCGAGCAACTGCGCAATGCGCTGCTGTCGGCGCTATCACACGACCTGCGTACGCCGCTGACGGTGCTGTTTGGTCAGGCGGAAATGCTGATGCTCGATCTCGCCAGCGAACAATCGAAATATGTCGATCAGGCCAATCAAATCCGCGAACAAACGTTGAGCACCATTCGGCTGGTGAGCAACATGCTGGATATGGCGCGCATTCAGTCTGGCGGGCTGAATCTGCGCGACGAATGGGTGGCGCTGGATGAAGTGATCGGCGGCGCGTTAAGCAGCATGGGGCCATCGCTGAAAGGCCATGATTTTACGCTCGATTTACCCGACATGGTGCTGATCAAAGGCGACAGCGCGATGCTGGAACGGGTGTTTACCAATCTGATTGAAAACAGCCTGAAATATGCCGGTAACGCCGCGCAGCACGGCATTCGTGCCTGGCGCGCACAGGATCGGCTGGAAATTGCCGTGTGGGACAGCGGACCGGGCATCGCACCTGAAAATCTGACACGCATTTTCGACAAGTTTGCGCGCGGCGATAAGGAGTCGGCGGTGCCGGGCGTTGGCTTGGGTTTGGCGATCGGCAAAACCATTATCGAATCGCATCGTGGACGCATTTGGGCAGAGAATCGGCCGGAAGGTGGCGCGGTGTTTCGTTTGTCTTTGCCGCTGCCAGCCGCGCCAGAAATTTCTGAAGATGGCCTGAAATAACTTCACATAAGTTCAGTTATACTCGGCCACTTGTCTGTTGATTAATGGGAACTTATGGAACGTTTTATCGAAAACCTGATGTATTCATCGCGCTGGTTGTTGGCCCCGGTTTACTTCGGACTTTCGCTGGGACTGTTGGCGCTGACCATCAAATTCTTTCAGGAAATTTTTCACCTGTTGCCGAATATTTTCACCATCGCGGAGAACGATCTGATTCTGCTGCTGCTGTCGCTGGTGGACATGTCGCTGGTTGGCGGCTTATTGGTGATGGTGATGTTTTCCGGTTATGAGAACTTTGTCTCTAAGCTGGATATTGATGAGCACCGCGAGAAGCTGAGCTGGCTGGGCAAGATGGATTCCGGCTCGCTGAAGAATAAAGTCGCGGCCTCGATTGTGGCGATTTCGTCAATTCATCTGCTGCGCATCTTCATGGATGCGCGCAACATCGAAAACGATAAATTGATGTGGTACGTGATTATCCACCTGACGTTTGTGCTGTCGGCCTTTGTGATGGGCTGGCTGGATAATATGTCTAAGAATGATAAGAAAGCGGCAAATATGTGATGAATCCAGGTCACCCTAAATGGCGACCCTACAACACCATTCCCGTAGGGTCGCCATTTAGGGTGACCGCTTCATTTCTTTAACGACTCGCCGGCTGCGTTCCCGCCAATTGTGGCATCACTTCGCGGATCATGGCGAAAAACTGGCGTAAACGCGCCGGATAATAACTGGCCCACGGATAAGTCAGCCATACCGGCAGCGGCGGGGCTTGCCACTCTGGCACCAACTGAATCAAATCGCCGTTCGCCAAATCCTCCTGCACCACCCACGATGACACCACCGCGGCGCCCATCCCGGCGAGGGCGGCTTTGCGTATTGCGTACAAACTGTCGCTGGCGAGACGTGGCGCAATCGCCAGATTCAACGGCTGGCCATCGCTGATGCGCTTGAGGGCAATTTCATTACGATAAAAACTGGTCAGCGCCAGCCACGGCAAATCGGTCAACTGCGCAACGTCCTCAACCGGCGCATGCTTTGCCAGCAGCGAGGGCGCCGCCACCACAAAGCGCGGCACTTCGGCCAGCAGCACCGCCACAATCGACGGATCGCTCGGCGCGCCGACCTGAATCGCACAATCGACGTTCTCGCTGATGAAATCCGGCGTGCGGTCATTCAACATCCACTCTACGGTTAAACGTGGATAGCGATGCAGGTAATCAATCAGCGGTTCAATCAACTGGTCTTGACCAAACGCATGCGGCGCACGCACGCGCAAGGTGCCAATCGGATCGTCGCTGGCACCGGTTAACTCATCTTCCAGCGCATGCCAGGTCGCCACCAATTGCCGCGCCTGCGCATAACAGCGTTCGCCGTCGTCAGTGAGTTTGAGCGCATGCGTGGTGCGCATAATCAATTTCAGGCCGAGCCGCTGCTCCAGCGCTTGCAGGCGGCGGCTAATGGTGGGTTGCGTCGTGCCAAGCTGCGATGCGGCGGCAGAAAGCGATCCACTTTCCACGATGCGGATAAAGGTCTGCATCAGTTCGATGCGGTCAAGGCTGGAAGGAGTATTCATACGCACCACGCATAACAGTTCTGTGTTTGAGCAGTCTACCGCGTATGGTGGAGACGCGCTTTAATAAGCGCACTTTCACGGGGGAAAACCATTATGTCAGCCATTTCGTCTTCAGCCGTCGCGGCGGAAAAACTGCCCGCGCCGCTGGTGTTTACGCTCGCGGCCGGTGCAGGACTGAGTGTTGCATCGATTTACTACAGTCAGCCGATGCTGGATATCATCAGCAAACAATTTAACGTCGGTGTCGGCAGCGTGGGCATGGTGCCGATGCTGACGCAGGCCGGTTACGCGCTCGGCATTTTGTTGCTGGCTCCGCTCGGCGACCGGCACGATCGTCGCACCATTATCCTGATTAAAGGCTTGCTGCTGGTTGCTGCACTGCTGTTGTGTGGTTTTTCCGGCGGCTTGAATGCGCTGCTGATCGCCAGCTTTGTCACCGGCTTAACCGCCACCGTGGCGCAGGATATCGTGCCTGCTTCAGCGGCATTAGCGCCGGAGCGCAGTCGCGGTAAAACCGTCGGCACGGTGATGACCGGCTTGCTGGTGGGCATTCTGCTGTCGCGCGTGGTGAGCGGCGTGGTGGCGGAGTATTTTGGCTGGCGCACCATGTATATGGTGGCGGCGGTGGCGGTATTGCTGATTAGTCTGGCGCTATGGCGTGTGTTGCCGCGCTTTACGCCGGGCACCTCGGTGAGCTACCCGCGTTTGCTGCTGTCGCTGGCGCATTTATGGCAGCACCATCAAACACTGCGTCGTGCGGCATTGGCGCAAGGTTTATTGTCGGTGGGCTTCAGTGCGTTTTGGTCAACGCTGGCATTAATGTTGAGCCAACGTTTTCATCTTGATAGCGCAATCGCCGGTGCCTTCGGTCTGGCGGGCGCAGCCGGTGCGCTAGCCGCGCCGTTAGCCGGTAGCATCGCCGACCGCATCGGCCCGGCGCGCGTCACGCAATACGGCGCAACGCTGGTGATGGTGTCGTTTGCGCTGATGTTCCTGCTGCCGTTGTTGCCAGTTCCCGCGCAGATCGGTTTGATTATCCTCAGCACCATTGGTTTTGATCTGGGTGTGCAGGCGACGCTGGTGGCGCATCAAACCTTGGTTTACAGCCTGGCGCCGGAAGCGCGTAGCCGTTTGAATGCCTTGATGTTTACCGTGGTGTTTATCGGCATGGCGACCGGCGCGGCGCTCGGCAGTTTGGCGCTGGCGCATTGGGGCTGGACCGGCGTGGTGGCGCTCTCGACGTTGGCCGCTGCGCTGGCACTGATGATTCGCCTTGCCAGTCGCCATCTGCAAAACTGATCGCTTTTCGTGTGCCAGGCTTAAGGGAGATTGTTTTTTAAAAACGGAGCGTTATGAATTTCCTGGCCTGGACCGCTGCGACCGGCGGTCTACTACTCCTCATGTCACTGGCTTCCGGTTGGATTCACCGTGGGCCTGTGACCTCATTTGGTCTCTACCTGTTCGCGGGCATCTTGTGCGGCCCGTGGATGTTCAACTTGTTGCAGGTCGATATTATCGGCCACGCCAATCTTGCCGCCCACCTCACCGAAATCGCCATGGCTGCCTCATTGTTTATCACTGGGCTGAAACTGCGTTTGCCGCTCAAAGCGCATGCGTGGCGGATTGGCGTGCGGTTGGCGTTTCCCGCCATGTTGCTCACCGTGGGCGGCATGACACTGCTGGTGCACTGGATTACCGGCTTTGATTGGGCGCTGTCGCTGGCGTTTGGCGCAATTGTCGCGCCGACCGATCCGGTGCTCGCCAGCCTGATTTCAGTCAATGACGCGCGCGATGATGATGCACTGCGTGTGGCGCTCTCCAGCGAAGCGGGCATGAATGACGGTTCGGCGTTGCCACTGTTGATGCTGGCTTTACTGCTGTTGCAGCCTGGCGCGTTAAGCGGTGCGGCGTTGGGTGAGTGGCTGGCGAAAGATGCGGTGTGGGCGATTGGCGGCGGATTGGGCATCGGTTACGCCTTAGGTTGGCTGATTGGTCAGCTCGCAACGCATTTACGCACCGCGCATCATGACGTGGCCCCCAACGATCTGTTCGCGCTATCATTGATTGCGCTGAGCTACGCAGCGGCACAATCGGTGGATGCTTCCGGCTTCCTCGCCACCTTTGCAGCGGGCGTCGGTTTACGCCGCGCTGAGTTGCGCGTGGTGAAGCACTATCCGCAAGATGAGACCTCCGAAGAGGAACGTTACTTACCCGCAGAAGCGCGCGTGAATACCGGCCAGCGTCTGGCGCAGGGCAGCAGCGGCATGGTGAAATCGGTGGGCTTGGTGATCGGCGATGCGCTGTCGTTTGGTGATACTATCGAGCGCTTGCTGGCGGCAGGCATGATGGTGGTGCTGGGCATCACGCTGGCGCAGCACTGGAACCTTACCGGCATTGGCCTGGCGCTATTATTGTTTGTGGTGGTGCGCCCGCTGGCGGTGTGGATCACTACCTGGCGCTGCGATATTCCGTTAATGCGGCGCTTATTGATTGGTTGGTTGGGTATTCGCGGCATCGGCAGTATCAATTATATTGCCTATGCGTGGGTGCACGGCATGCGTGGCCCGCAAGCGGAACAGATGGTGGATATGGCGTTGACGTTGGTGGTGTGCAGCATTGTGTTGCATGGCGTGACGGTGACGCCGTTGTTAAATTGGCGCGCTGCGCGTCAGGCCGCGCGCAATAAAAACTGACTTATTGGAATTTATTGGAGCCTATTATGAAAGCGTTATTACTCGCCCTCGTTGGGCTGTCTTTGTCAGCCGCTGCGCTTGCCGCTGATGGCGATAATAATCAGGAAGAGAATGTCTACGCCAGCCAATTGTGTCATTTGGTGAGCACGGAAAAGAAGACCAGCGATTTGGATGGTTACACCGAGAAGATGAAGTCGCAACTCGCGGCCAGCCAGTCTTCGTCAGCGGTCGAGAAGCCTGAATTTAATGAAGAAATCGCGCAGGAAGTGATTAGCGCATGGCTGGAATTGGGTGAGGATGAACGCGGCAAACTGCGTCACGATCAGTCGCAATGCGAACAAACCGTGATGACACAATTCCAACAGCAGGATTAGTTCTATTTATCGAAAGAATACGCGCTTTTTTTGGCGCGTTTTTTTATGGATCTTTTGTACGTTTTGCATACATAATCGCCGAATTGAAATCAGACATGCGTCACATAATGAGATTCAGCTGTAAAAGCTGACACCTTTTCAATATTGGCTACTGGGCAAGATGATTACACGGCGTCACTTTTTACTGGCTGGCGGAGCAACCGTCCTCGCAATGACCACGGGCAAACTGTTTGCGCGTGATGACATTATCCCATTGTGGCCGGATGATCCTCCGGGCGGCGGCGGCCCTTCGGGTTTGCTGAAAGTCGATACTCACGGCTCGTGGACCAATATTGTCTCGCCAGCGATCCAGCGTTTTCGTCCGGAAAATCCCAACGGTGAAGCGGTGATTGTGGCGGCGGGCGGCGGTTATCGCTTTATCGGTATGGGCCGCGAAGCCTGGCCGGTGGCGCGTTGGTTGAACGGCAGCGGCTACACCGTATATGTGTTGAGTTATCGCTTGCCGGGCGAGAAGTGGCAGGCGGGCAATCTGGCGCCGTTGCAGGATGCGCAGCGCGCGATTCGTCTGGTGCGTTCGATGGAGCGCAAAGTGCATCTGCTGGGCTTCTCCGCCGGTGGACATCTGCTCGGCATGGCGGCAGCGCGGCCCACGTTCGATTCGTATCCGGCACAAGATCCACTCGATCAGATCGTGCCGAAAGCCGATAGCGTTGGCCTGATCTATCCGGTAATCACCCTGGAAGCGCCGTATCAAAATACCAAAACCCATTTGATGATGGTGGGCGATCACGCTACGCCGACGCAGGAAGCTAACTGGTCGGTGCAAAACTACGTGACCCACGAATATCCGCCGACCTTCCTCGCACAGGCGGAAGACGATCACACCTCCAATCCGCACAACACCGAAATGATGCGCGATGCCTGCCGCCGTATGCGCGTGCCGGTTGAACTGATTGAACTTAGCAGTGGCGGGCACGGGTTTGGTTTGGGTAAAGCGGGGACGCCGTCCGCGTTGTGGGATCAGGCTTACGCGCGTTGGTTGGATCATTTGAGTTGAGTTCGAGGTCACCATAAATGGCGACCCTACAAAATCGTCGTAAGGTCGCCATTTATGGTGACCATATCGAATTACGTTAAATTAAAATGCGCATCCGGCTGTAACGGTTCCGGCAACGACAGATCGCCATTCATCGCTTTCAACTCACGTTCAATATTCACGCACAATGCATCCAGCGGCAGATTATTCGGCGCGCTGCCAAACGGATGTTCCAGCTCCTCAGCCAACGACTCCAGCGACAAAAAGGTGTAGGAGATAAACATCGAAACCAGCGGCGTCATTAGGTGCAAATCTGCCACCAGCGCAAACGGCAACAAGGTACAGAACAGATAAACCGTGCGATGCAGAATCAGGCTATAGGCAAACGGAATTGGCGTGCTGGCAATGCGATCGCAACCGCCCAAAATCCCCGACAGCTGATTGAGATTTTCATCCACGCTGTGCCAGACCATATCCGACATCAATCCACTATCGCGGCGCTGCGCCAGCCATGCGTTCAAGCACAATAAAATCTGCGACGTCGGCATCGGCTTATCAAGCACCGCATGATGCCAGTTGGCGGGCAACAAGCGCTGCAAATCGGCTTGTTCATCCGTCTTACGCAAGCGATGTTTCAGGCTCCAGCAGAACGCCAGCAGCAATCCGCTAAATTCTCGCTGTTGTTCTTCACTCACGCCGCGAATGCTTTTGATCTGCCGCAGTAGCGAGCGCTGGGTGATGTGCAAGCTGCCCCACAACGTCCGTGCTTCGATGAATCGCGCATAGCTGGCGTTGTTGCGAAAGCCGAGGAAGATGGCGATCGACACCCCAATCAAACTGAACGGCGCGGTGGTGAGATGAATGCCGAAAGTGGAATACCAGGGAAAGCCGAAGACGGCGATCAGTGACATGAGCAGGTTGAGCGACAGGCGGAACACGATGTTACTGAGCACCGATCCATGCCAGTCAAACAACCGGATAAACCAGTGTTGATGAGGACGTACGATCATTTTTGCAGGTGGTTTTTTAGATTTTGTGGCGACAGGTTACGCCGGTAGGTGCAGCGGGATCAACGCCATTTCTTAGGCATTTTAAGGTGAATATTGCCATCAATATGCTTTTTAATCGTTGTAAATCAATCTTCTATCAATGCTTTGAACAAGTTGTAAAATTCTTTGCGTTATCTCTTAACATCCACTTTCTCTAAAGTTCATTCCAGCAGCACAACACACAAATTTAAAACCACTTTAGAGGAATAGATGATGTCTAAATTCGACCTGCTTGACCCACAGAACTCTACTCTGATCTTCATCGACCACCAGCCGCAGATGTCTTTTGGTGTGGCGAATATTGATCGCCAGCAGCTCAAAAATAACACCGTCGCCCTGGCGAAAGCGGGCAAAATTTTCGACGTGCCGGTGATTTATACCTCGGTGGAAACTGAAAGCTTCAGCGGCTACATCTGGCCGGAATTGTTGGCGGTGCATCCGGATGTGATGCCGATTGAGCGCACCTCAATGAACTCGTGGGAAGATGCGAAATTCGTTGAAGCGGTGGAGAAAACCGGCCGTAAAAAGCTGATTATCTCCGCGTTGTGGACCGAAGTGTGCCTGACCTTCCCGGCGTTAATGGCGATGAAAGAGGGCTACGAAGTGTATGTGGTCACCGATACGTCGGGCGGCACCAGCGTGGATGCGCATGAACGTTCAGTGCAGCGCATGGTGCAGGCCGGTGCGATTCCGGTCACCTGGCAGCAAGTGCTGCTCGAATATCAACGCGATTGGGCACGCAAAGAGACCTACGATGCGGTGATGGATTTGGTGCGTGAACACAGCGGTGCTTACGGCATGGGCGTCGATTACGCTTACACGCTGGTGCACAAAGCGCCACAGCGTAAGGCCTAATTCATCCAGGGCGCGGCAGGCTGGTTTTCAACGCTTCGATAAACAGCCGCAGCGCCACTGATTGATGGCGATTTGGCGGGAACCACAAGGCAATCCCCGCCGATTGCACCCGCCAATCGGCCAGCAATTCTACCAGCTGGCCGCTGCTCAACGCCTGCTCGACATACAGCGACGGCACATAAGCAATGCCCAAACCGGTGCTCGCTGCTTGTGCCATCAGCGCGTTATTATCCAACGTGATGATGCCCGGTACGTCAATTTCATAGCTTTGCGCTGCCTGCGCATATTCCCATTGATAGCGTTTGCCACTGGGTAAACGATGGCGAATGCACTGCTGTTGCAGTAAATCGTGCGGATGGTTCACCGCTGGATGTTGCGCCAGATAAGCGGGTGATGCCACGGTGACAAAAGTCAGCGGGCCGCCCAATGCAATCGCCACCATATCCTGCGGCACATCTTCAATCAGCCGAATGCCTGCATCAAATCCGGTGGCGGTGATATCCACCAACGCACCTTGCGCAGCGAAATCGAGTTGAATATCCGGATAGCGCGCGCTGAACTCCGCCACCACCTTATCCAGCAACACACCAATCACCGCATCGCTGGCGCTAATACGCAGCGTGCCGTAATGCTGATGGCGGCTGGCGGAGATGTCGTGCAGCACATCGTCCATCTGATTGAGCAAGGGCGACAGCCGATCCAGCAGTTGCTGTCCGGCCTCGGTCAGCGACACGCTACGTGTGGTGCGCTGGAACAGTTGCACGCCGAGATTGTGCTCCAGCGTTTTGACTAAATGACTCAGCGATGAACGCTTTAAGCCAAGCAGTTCAGCGGCGCGACGAAAGCTGCGCTGCTCGCCCAGCGTTTTGATGGCTTGCAGTTCGTGCCAGGAAGGGCGTTTCATTGGTGGTTTTTCCTCACCAGGTCATGCGTGATTGCGTAGATTATCACCACCAGTAAAGCGATCTACCATCAGGTTTTCAACATGAGGAACTTAAGATGAAAACCTGGTTAATTACCGGAGCCAGCAGCGGGCTGGGCCGTTTGATGAGTGAACGTTTACTGGCACGCGGTGATCGTGTAGTGGCAACGGTACGCCGTGAACAAGCGATGGCCGATTTGCAGCAGACTTATGGCGGGCAGTTGCAGGTCATCATGCTGGATCTGGCGCAAACCGCCAATATCGCGCCGACCATTGCGCAAGCCTTTGCCACGGTTGATCGCATTGATGTGGTAGTGAGCAATGCCGCGTATGGCTTATTTGGCGCGGCGGAAGAGTTGAGCGATGCGCAGATTGATCGCCAGATCGCCACCAATCTGACTGGTTCGATTCAGTTGATTCGTGCGGTGATTCCGTTGCTGCGTCAGCAGGGCGGCGGGCGCATCGCGCAGATTTCTTCGGAAGGCGGGCAGGTAGCGTATCCCAACTTTAGTCTGTACCACGCCAGCAAATGGGGCATTGAAGGCTTTGTCGAAGCGGTGCGCCAGGAAGTCGCCAGTTTCGGCATTGATTTCCTGTTAGTTGAGCCAGGCCCAACTGCCACCAATTTCGGCGCGAGTTTGGATGTGGCGCCGGCGCTGGCGGAGTATCAGGACAATGCCGCAGGCCAGTTGCGTCGTGCGATTTTATCCGGCGATTTCACCATTGCCGGTGATGCTGGGAAGTGCGTGACAGCGATGATTACTACGCTGGATCAAGCCGCGATGCCGCTGCGTCTGGCGCTGGGCAGCACCGCGTATAATCATATTGAAGCCGCGCTGGAGCAACGTTTGGCGGAGTTGCGGGCACAGCGCGATGTGGCATTTGGCACAGATGTGTAATTTTTACGGTGCGCATAAATGCGCACCCTACGAAAATACACGGCACCGTTGTAGGGTCGCCATTTATGGTGACCTCTCTCTGCCAGATTCAATACAACAAACTATGCACCGCAGCGCGAAGTGCGATGCCGACTAAAATGCCGGGCACGGCAAAGCGGAACAGACGCGGGAAGCGGCTCGACAAACCAAGGTAAATACCAATGCCGGGCAGATCGAAGGTCTGAATCAGTAATCCCGCTGATGCATTGATGTTGTGGGCGCTGTACAAACCTTTCTCCACCAATCCTGCCACCACGCCGTAATAGGCGGTGCCGCCCGCCAGACATTTGGTCAGCGCTGGAAGGATATAGACTTCGGATATATTGAGTTTATCCAGCAGCGGCGAAACCAGGCGCGTTAACATTTCAATGCCGCCTGCTTCCTTCAAAATGCCAACCACCGACAGCGAGATGATTAGCATCGGCAGCGAACCCATCGCCAAACGAATCGCATCGGAACCGGCGCTATTAATAATACCAATCAGCCCCATTTTGCTTTCGTTGGTGGTGACGGCTTCATCTTCGTTGAGCAACGCTTTGTCGGAGAGTTTGCGGCCAAACAGGTGGTAGGTGGCTGCCGCCGCCATCACGCCGCCGCATACGGAAATAATCAGTGCGGTGCTCCAGTGCAATCCCGCCGGAATCAGCGGATAAAAGGTGCTCGCCTGGCCCATGGCAAACAGCATCGCTAGCGTCGCCGCCATATGACGATCGGAGGTGCCACGCTTTTCCATGATTGCTAGCGCCGCCAGCGGGGCGGCGAAACTGACGAAATTAAGCTGAATCATGGCGAAAAATGCCAATCCAGTAATACCAAATGGTTTTAATAACGGTGTGGTATGCCGAACCACAAAATCTAATACGCCTTTCACTTCCAAATATTTCATGATGAATAACATCACCACCATAATTGGAATTAACGTATATAACGCGACATCTACCGATGATTTCCCTGCGGACATAATAATATTGATGATATTCATGCCCGCTTGCGACCTCTGTTCACACCGTTCTCCCCGAAAAAATAAAACTGCACGCATATGCCACAAAGTCGCCAAAAATGGCGACCCTACGATTGTTCGACTCGGTTTTGTAGGGGCGTCATTTTTGGCGACCTATTAGCTCTGAGCTGCAAAGAAATAAATCTTATCCTGTGCGCGAATTATTGAGTAGTGAAGAAAGCGGGATATAAATTGCAGACATAAAAAAACCAGCCAGATAAATAAATGGCTGGTTTTTAATTTCCATTAGGAAATATTAACGCATAGTAACGAACTCTTCCGAAGCCGTTGGGTGAATCGCCACGGTATTATCAAAGTCTTTTTTGGTCGCACCCATTTTCAGCGCCACCGCGAAGCCTTGCAGCATCTCGTCCATGCCATTGCCGATGCCGTGAATGCCGACAATCTTCTCTTCCGCTCCAACACACACCAACTTCATGCGGCATGGCTGGCGATGTTGCGTCACGGCGGTGTACATCGCTGTGAAGGACGATTTGTAAACTTTCACCTGATCGTCGCCGTACTGTTCGCGCGCCTGCGGTTCGGTGAGGCCAACGGTGCCAATCGGCGGATGGCTGAACACCACGGTGGGCACGTTGCTGTAATCCAGATGCTCGTCGGGTTTGTTGTTGAACAGACGCTCGGAGAGACGACGACCTGCCGCCACGGCAACCGGCGTTAATTCTACCGCGCCAGTGTTATCGCCGACCGCGTAAATGCCTTTGACGCTGGTGTTCTGGAACTTATCGACGTTGATATACCCTTTCTCGTTCAACGCCACGCCGCTGGCCGCCAGATTGAGATTGTCGGTCGCTGGTTCACGGCCAATCGCCCACACCAGGCAATCCACGGTTTGCTCGTGACCACTTTCCAGTTGCAGCGTCAGACTGCCGTCGGCGTTTTTAATCACAGCTTTTGGAATCGATTCGGTATGCAGCGTTGGACCTTCTGCCTGCATCACTTCCACTAATGTTTCGACGATCAGCGGATCGAAGCTGCGCAACGGCGCATGTTTACGCACAAACAGGTGCGTTTCCGCGCCCAGCGCATTGACCACGCCAGCCAGTTCAACCGCGATATAACCCGCGCCAACCACCGCCACACGTTTTGGCAGCGTATCCAGCTCGAAGAAACCGTCGGAGTCGATGCCGTATTCTGCGCCCGGCACCTTTGGATGGCTTGGACGGCCGCCGGTGGCGATCAGGATGTGGTCGGCGGTGATGGTTTCACCGTTCACTTCCACGGTGTTGGCATCGACAAAACGCGCGAAGCCTTTGATCACATCAACCTTGTTCTTGCCCAGCACGTTGTCGTACGAGGTGTGAATACGGTCGATGTAGGCGCTGCGGTTTTTCACCAGAATCGACCAATCAAAGTGGTTTACCGTGGTGTCGAAGCCATAATCCGGGCCATAAAGATGAATGGCTTCGGCGATTTGCGCCGCATGCCACATCACCTTTTTCGGTACGCAGCCAACGTTGACGCAGGTGCCGCCCAGCTCTTTGGCTTCAATTAACGCGCACTTCTGACCGTGCATCGCCGCACGGTTAATCGAGGCGATTCCGCCGCTGCCGCCGCCGATGGCGAGGTAGTCATAATGTCTGGTCATCCGTTATGTTCCATCTGTGGGAGGAAAATTGGCATAGAGTTTAACGCTAGCAGCGCGAGGCACGCAAAGATTGCGCCTATGTTTATGATAGGGTCAAATTCAGGTTCCGTTTACAGGGATGAATATTATGCATCTGACTTTTCTTGGCACCGGCGGCGGTGCGCCCAGCCTGCAACGTAACGTTACCGCCATTGCGTTCACGCGATCGAAACGCGGCGAAACCTGGCTGTTCGATTGCGGCGAAGCGACGCAACACCAATACATGCGTTCGGCGCTCAAACCGAGCAAGCTGGAGAAAATCTTCATCACCCATCTGCACGGCGACCACATCTTTGGGCTGCCAGGATTGCTCACCAGCCGCTCAATGGCCGGTTTGCTGGAGCCGCTGACGGTATTTGGCCCCAAAGGCATTCGCCAGTTTATCGAAACCGCGCTGAGTTTAAGTGGCTCGTACACCAGCTATCCGCTGGAGATTGTCGAGATTGAAGCCGGTTTGGTGCTGGATGACGGCGAATTCCGCGTCACAGCGTGGCCGTTGAACCACATGATCGAGTGTTACGGCTATCGCATTGAGCAGCATGACAAACCGGGCTTCCTTGATGCGCCGCGTTTGAAAGCTGAAGGTGTGCCGCGTGGTCCGTGGTATCAGGATTTGAAAGCCGGCAAACGCGTGCGGCTCGAAGATGGTCGTGAAATTAATGGCGCGGATTATCTCGGCCCGGCCACCAAAGGCAAAGTGTTGGCGATTTTTGGCGATACCGCGCCAACCGAGGTAGCGCTGCAACTGGCGGCCAATGCCGATGTGATGGTGCACGAAACCACGCTGGAAGCGGCGCTGGTGGAGAAAGCGAATGGACGGGGTCATTCAACCACGATTCAGGCGGCCGAAGTGGCCAAAAAGTCAGGCGCGAAACGCATGATTGCCACGCATTTCAGCTCGCGTTATGTGTCGCACGATCGGGAAAGATTGCTGGCAGAGTGCCAGTCGGTGTTTGCGGCTACCGAACTGGCACACGATTTTGCGGTGTTCGAGATTTAGTGCTGGAGCGCCGGATAGGTGAAGAACAGCAGATGCGTCATGTTGAACAGGAAATGCATGCCGGTAGCGACCCACAAGCGGCCGCTCCACTGCCATGCCAAACCGTAAATCAATCCGGCCAAGGTGGCGAACACCATCAGCATTGGACCGCCGGGAAAATGCGACACGCCAAACAGTAACGATGTCAGCAGCAGCGCCGCCACCACGCCGCCTTTCTGGCGCAGGCGCTGTTGCAGATAACCCCGAAAGAACGCTTCTTCCGCCAGCGACACAAAGAACAGATTCGCCAACATAAAACTGCCCAGCCATTCTGGCCAATGCAGCTCAACCGCCAAACCACCCAATTGCACCGCGATAGTCAGCAGCAGCGGGATCGCCGCCAGCAAGGCTAACCACAGAATCTTGTAGCGCGGCGGCGCGGCGCGAGCACGGAATAGCGTCGGCAAGCAGATGAGCAACACAAACGGAATCAGTGCTTTATCGAAATTGTACGAGAAGCTAAACGGCGTGCTGAGCGGCCCGGCTTGTACATCTTGCACCTGACGCGGGTTGTTGAAACCGGGGAAGAAATGCAGGAACAGACCGATAGCGATGGCGACCAGCGCCACTTCGGTGATGATCTGCATCCAGCGGGCTGGATTTTCGACGCGCACCCAGGCGATAACGGCGATCACGCCCAGCAGCGTCATCGCTGGCCAGTTCACCACATCCTCAAATAAACCGAGAATGGTGGCGAGCGTAAGCAGTAAAACGGAGAGACGTTTGGCCGGCGACAGCGCAGTTAGCGCGCCAGCCAGAATGATCCACATGATAATTGTCCTATTTGGCTGGCAGCGCGCAGAGCGAACTTATTCAGGCACGATCTGGGTAACGCTGAAGTGACCGGTTCCGGCTGGCACCAGCTTTTTATGCAGCCACGGCAGCAACTCTTCCATCTGCGCTTTCAGTTTCCACGGCGGGTTAATCACGATCATACCGGATGCCGTCATGCCACGCTGATCGCTGTCTGGACGTACCGCCAGCTCGATTTGCAGAATGTTGCGGATGTTGGTGGCTTGCAGATCTTTAATCATATGCTTGATCTGCTGGCGCATCACCACTGGATACCACAGCGCGAATACGCCGGTACCAAAACGTTTGTGACCTTCTTTGATGCCTTTCACCACATCCTGATAATCGCTTTTCATCTCATACGGCGGATCGATCAGAATCAGGCCGCGACGGCTCAGCGGCGGCAACTTCGCTTTCAATTGCTGGTAGCCATCACCACGCGACACGCGTGCGCGATCGTCTTTGCTGAACTCGGTGCGCAGCAGCGGGTAATCGCTGGAGTGCAGCTCGGTCATTTCCATCTTGTCGTCTTCACGCAACAGGAAACGCGCGATCAGCGGCGAGCCAGGATAATACTTCAGCGTGCCGTGCGGATTGAGGTTACGCACCGCCGAGAGATACGGCTTGAGCAGCTCTGGCACATCTGGCTGCTGCCAAATGCGGCCGATGCCTTCCAGATATTCTCCGGTACGCTCGGCGTGCTCACCGCTCAGCAGATAACGTCCAGCACCGGCGTGCGTATCCAGATAAAGGAAAGGTTTTTCCTTCTCCATCAAAGCGGTGAGGATCAGGCTTTCAACGGTGTGTTTGAGCACGTCGGCATGGTTGCCGGCATGAAAACTGTGGCGATAACTCAGCATAAAGAAAGGGGGTCCGCGGTTGGATCAAAGGAGATAAAACTGTGTATGTGGCGCGATTATAGCCGCGTCGGCTAAAAATTGCTGACGTTTTGGCGGAGCGAGTTAAGTTTCATCTCTTTTCGTCGCTTTAGCGGGTTGCGACTTGTCTGGTTATCAGCGAAGATTTCCGCGGCAGAATTCTTTTCTCGGATTACATCCGCAGATTAAGTAAGTTAGTCTTCGCTAAACCAAGCGGTCTCAAGCTCAATGCCAGGAGATTCTGGCAGGAAACTTTCCGGTTAAGACCGTATAATTTTTTGCTTAAAGCATCTCTAACAACTCCTGGTGAAAATAATGAAAAAAATGACGGGTATCGCGGTGGCAAGCCTGCTGGTACTGAGCGGTTGCGCGAAACAACAGCCTGTTCACAGCCTTGTCACTGAGCAAGCGCCTGAGCCACAGCCAGTTGCGCAGCAAGCGCCAGAGCAACAAAGCTCACCGTTTGTCGCTTCAGCGCCTGAGCAATCGTCTTCACCTTCATTCGGTGAAGATCGTGCCAGCAATATTCAGCAGTGTCGTAAAGAGTTGGATGCGATGCGTTTGTATAGTCAGGCATCATTCGATAGCTATCAGGCTGAATTCCAGAAAATTGGTGCGCAGACCAATAAATATCTGCAAATCAAAGATTCAATTGGCGCGGATATTAACGATTTGGTGATGCCGCGTTATCAGTTCCAGATTCGCGAACTGTGCTTCCGCATTAAAACTCGCCTTTCCCAGCTGATTATTCGTCAAGCCGGTTAACTCGCGTAATACCAATTAAAAGTATTAACAGCGCAATTACCTTGCGCTGTGGTTGGGCTTCATCTTTATCTTGAAGATAATGATGAAGCCTTGTGTTTTCTTGATGCCGCACCGGGAGGCTAAGGTGACATTACGTTATCTGCCACGGATTCTTTTTATCACTGTAGCGCTCATGCCGGTTTTGGCACAGGCGGCATCTGACGATGCGATGCTGCGCGCATTCGGTGAGGCATCGAGCGCCAAACCTTTTATTCCCGCGGAAGTGGCTAAACCTCAACCTGCCAAAAAATCTGCCGAACAAGCCGAACTTGAACGCTTGCGCGCACGCGTCAAACAGTTAGAAAAACACCAGGCCGAGGCAAATCGTGGTTCGTCGCAGGAATCGCTGAAAGAGAGCAAGAAAAAGCTAACGGCATTAGAAGCAGAGAATCATCAACAAACGCAGCACCTGAATACAATGGCGCAAGAGCTGAAAGTCGCACAGCAAAAAGTCAAAGATGTCGTGGCGGTGAAGCCTGCCGATCATGATGAGCAACTCGCGGCACTGCAAGCAGAGAAAAAACGGCTGGAACAAGAAGTGGACCAGCTAACGCAGGCGTTGCAAGCGGCTGAGCAGCAAAATCAAAAGTTGAGCGAGTCGCAAAAGACAGCTGATTTACTGCAAGCGAAACAAAGTGAAAGCGATAAAAAACTGGCATCGCTGAACGCAGAAAAACAGCAGCAAGCACAACACGCAGCGCAACTCAGTGAACAGTTGAGTCAGGCGCAGGAAGCAGTTAAACGCAATGAAGAGAAGCTGAAACTTCAGCACGCGGCAGATTTTGAAAAGTTAAATCAGCAATTGCGTGATGCGCATGATGCGGCCAAACGCCGTGAGGAAGCTTTGAAACTCAAGCAGATGCAAAATATTTCTGCGTTGACCAATGAGTTGAATCAGGCAAAAAAGCAGCCGGCCAGCATGACGCCGCTGGCATCCCCGAAAACTGATGCTGAACGTGATGGCTATACGTTAGGCCAATCGATCGCCACTAATGCGGTGGTGCAGTTGCAGATGGTGAAAGATGTGGGCCTCAACATTAGCCTGGATCAGTTAATCGCCGGAATGACAACCCAATTGAAAACCGGCACTTCTGCTATCGACAGTGAAGAGATGTCACAGCGCTACGCGAAGATGCAGGCCTCGATGAACCAAGGCATGGGTAAGCTGATCGAGCAAGGCTATGCGCAATTGGATAAGCAGGTTGAGAAACGTAAAACGTTGCGCGCTGAAAACGGTATGCGCTGGTTTGCAGTCAAACCGGTGAAAGCCAGGTTGATTCCGGATCAGCAGGTAGAAGTGAGCGTGAAAATCAGCACGCTGGGCGGCAAAGTGATCAACGATTTTGCCGATGACAAAGTGCCGTTTGATGATAATCTGCCGCCGCTGCTGCACGATGGCATGTCGCTCACCGGACAAGGTGGTGCGGTAGAAGGCTGGGCGCTGGCGAAAGATATTGTCGAGCGCGAGCCGCTGCCACCGTGGGTGGCGCCTTATGATGTGATTCATTATCAGCTGGCGGTTAAGTAATCTTTCCACATTAAGCTTCAATCCGACTTCACGCACCATCCGTAGCGGCGCGATTCATCGCGCTCTTATGCATTTATTCACCCTGGACATCTTGCCCCTCTCCGGCATTGCGCAATAAATTGCGCCGCTACGGAATGTGCGAGCATTGATTTTCATGCCTTCAAGCCGCATGTTAGTAAAATTGCGTCGCGCGAAAGCTCGCGCCCCATCCATAAAGAAAGGACTGCGCTTATGACCAATCCGTTACTCACGCCTTTTTCGCTTCCGCCGTTTTCTTCCATCAAACCTGAACACGTGGTGCCTGCGGTTACCGAAGCGCTGAACGATTGCCGCGCGGCGGTTGAACAGGCGGTGGCGCAAGGCGCGCCTTACACATGGGAAAATCTGGTGCAGCCGCTGGCCGAAGTTGACGATCGTTTAGGCCGTCTGTTCTCACCGGTCAGCCATCTGAACTCGGTGAAAAACAGCCCTGAACTACGTGAAGCTTACGAGCAAACGCTGCCGCTGCTGTCCGAATACAGCACCTGGGTAGGCCAGCACGAAGGGTTGTATCAGGCTTATCGCAATCTGAAACAGGGCGACAGCTACGCCAAACTGGATACCGCACAGAAGAAAGCGGTGGATAACAGCCTGCGTGATTTCGAGTTGTCCGGTATCGGCCTCGATAAAGAGAAACAGAAGCGTTATGGCGAAATCGCCGCGCGCTTGTCTGAACTCGGTTCGACCTACAGCAACAACGTGCTCGACGCCACCATGGGCTGGAGCAAGCTGATTACCGATGAAGCAGAATTGGCGGGCATGCCGGAAAGCGCAATGGCCGCAGCAAAAGCACAGGCCGAAGCTAAAGAGCAACAAGGCTGGCTGCTGACGCTGGATATTCCGAGCTATCTGCCGGTAATGACCTACTGCGACAACGCCGCGCTGCGTGAAGAACTGTATCGCGCCTATTCAACGCGCGCGTCCGATCAAGGCCCGAATGCCGGTAAGTGGGATAACGGCCCGGTAATGGCGGAAGAGCTCGCGCTGCGCCACGAATTCGCTCAGCTGTTAGGCTTTGATTCCTACGCCGATAAATCGCTGGCGACCAAAATGGCGGAAAACCCGGCGCAGGTGATCGACTTCCTGACCGATCTGGCGAAACGCGCCCGTCCGCAAGGCGAAAAAGAGCTGGCGCAACTGCGTGCCTTCGCCAAAAAAGAGCACGGCGTTGACGAGATGAATCCGTGGGATCTGACTTACTACGGCGAAAAACAGAAGCAGCATCTTTACACCATCAGCGACGAGCAACTGCGTCCGTACTTCCCGGAAGCGCGTGCGGTGAGTGGTTTGTTTGAAGTGGTGAAACGTATTTACGGCATCACGGCTAAAGAGCGCAAAGACGTCGATGTTTATCATCCTGACGTGCGTTTCTTCGACCTGTTCGACGAAAGTGGCGAACTGCGCGGCAGCTTCTATCTCGACCTGTATGCGCGTGAACACAAACGCGGCGGCGCGTGGATGGATGATTGCGTTGGCCAGATGCGTAAAGCTGACGGCAGTTTGCAGAAGCCGGTGGCGTATCTCACCTGTAACTTTAACCGTCCGCTGCAAGGCAAACCGGCGCTGTTTACTCACGATGAAGTGATCACCCTGTTCCACGAATTCGGCCACGGTTTGCATCATATGCTGACGCGCATCGAAACGCCGGGCGTGTCGGGCATCAGCGGTGTGCCGTGGGATGCGGTCGAACTGCCAAGCCAGTTTATGGAAAACTGGTGCTGGGAGCCGGAAGCGCTGGCGTTCATCTCCGGACATTTCGAAACGGGCGAGCCGTTGCCGAAGGATCTGCTGGATAAAATGCTGGCGGCGAAAAACTATCAGGCGGCGCTGTTTATTCTGCGTCAGCTGGAGTTCGGCCTGTTCGATTTCCGTATGCATACTGAATTCGATCCCGCTAAAGGCGCGCAAATCCTCGAAACCCTGCGCGAAGTGAAGAAGCAGGTTGCCGTGGTGCCAAGCCCGGAATGGGGCCGCTTCCCGCACGCCTTCAGCCACGTGTTTGCTGGCGGTTACGCCGCAGGTTATTACAGCTATCTGTGGGCCGATGTGCTGGCGGCGGATGCCTATTCGCGTTTCGAAGAAGAGGGCATTTTCAATCGTCAAACTGGTC
The DNA here is from genome assembly GCF_059412405.1 of Pantoea sp. CFCC18179. NCBI lineage: Bacteria > Pseudomonadati > Pseudomonadota > Gammaproteobacteria > Enterobacterales > Erwiniaceae > Pantoea > Pantoea sp. CFCC18179. Next base: position 89,995 of record NZ_JBNBPM010000012.1, read on the forward strand.
AATCGTTCCTCGATAACATCCTGACGCGCGGCGGTTCTGAAGAGCCCATGGAGCTGTTCAAACGCTTCCGAGGCCGTGAACCGCAGCTCGATGCGATGCTGGAACATTACGGAATTCAGGGATAAGCCTGTAGTGAAAATCGGTTTAGTTGACGAAACAGGCGCCGGAGACGGCGCCTTATTACATTTGGCACAGCGCTGGGGTTTAGAAACGGACGCTGAGGCGACGATGGCGCTGGTGCTCACGCCGCAACATCTCGAATTGCGCAAGCTGGATGAACCAAAACTGGGCGGCATTTTTGTCGATTTCGTGTCTGGCGCAATGGCGCATCGGCGCAAATTTGGTGGCGGTCGCGGCGAAGCGGTGGCAAAAGCCGTGGGCATCAAAGGCGGTTATCTGCCGGATGTGATCGATGCCACCGCCGGTTTGGGCCGTGATGCGTTTGTGCTGGCGGCGTTGGGTTGTCGTGTGCGCATGCTGGAGCGTCATCCGGTGGTCGCGGCGCTGCTGGAAGACGGTTTGCGTCGTGGTTATGAGGATGTCGAAATCGGCGGCTGGCTGCGCGATCGCTTAACGTTATTGCACGTGGTGAGTCAGCAAGCACTAAGCGATATCACCCCCGCGCCGGATGTGGTGTATCTCGATCCGATGTATCCGCACCGGCAAAAAAGCGCAATGGTGAAGAAGGAGATGCGGGTGTTTCAGTCGCTGGTGGGGCCGGATGAGGATGCTGATGCATTGCTGGAACCGGCGCGTCGGCTGGCGAAAAAGCGCATTGTGGTGAAGCGTCCGGATTACGCGCCGCCGTTAGCGGGTATTGCGACACCCGATGCGGTGGTGACCAAAAGCCACCGGTTTGATATTTATCCGCCGTTGGCGTAGATCGTGCCGAAATGAACAAGGTCGCCATGAATGGCGACCTTACGTTCAAGATGACTTATTCGTCATCTTCATCGCGCAGTGGCACGATCAACATGTCGATATGCACGGTGTTGATCAACTGACGTGCTGAAGACATCAGCTTGCTCCAGAAATCCTGATGGTGGCCGCACACCACCAAATCCACATCATATTTCTTAATCGCATCCACCAGCACCTGGCCGAGATCGCCGCTGCCGCTCAGGGTTTCACTGATTGGATAACCGGCATTGACGGAGAGCTCTTTCAGCGCGGTGTGCGTCTCTTCAGAAATGCGCTTCTGCATATCCCCCAAATTGACGTCAATCAGCCCGGTGTAGAGGTCTGAATAGTTCACATCAACGTGGATCAGCGAGATTTTAGCGTCGTATGGACGTGCCAGCGAAACGGCTTTATCAACCAATAACTGACTTTCCGGGGAAAGGTCTACTGCAATCAGGATGTGTTTATAAGCCATGATAAAACTCCTTTCTCAAGATTCGGGGGCAACCTTCCTGCTTTCTTGGTCGGCGTTGTCCTTTGCGCGTAACGGCGATGAAGCGCCACCAACCCTGTTTTCAGCCGTGCAGGTGGCTATTGTTATGTCCTGAGTATAGCCAGAGTTGTTAACAAATGCTGCAAGCAGAAGTTCGCATGTGAGGAAGATCAAGCGTTATCGGCTTTTTCACTCGCGGTGAACGAAAATCATCGCTGGAAAAAAATTGAACAGATCTCCTACACTGAAAATAAGTGCCACTGCCGTATGAGTCGCGCACTCAGGTTCGCATAACAACAATGCAATCGAAAACATTCAGTGGCTGGTTTATTTGCCGTCCGGCGTCTACAGCAATTCCCCGCTGCGTTTGACGTCGTTGCGGTTCCAGCCGGGAGGGGAACATGATCAGCACTATCGCGCTTTTTTGGGCTCTGTGTGTGGTTTGTCTGGTGAATATGGCGCGCTACTTCTCTTCTCTGCGCTCACTTTTGGCCGTTTTGCGCGGTTGCGATCCACTGTTATATCAATATGTTGATGGCGCGGGTTTCTTCACCTCGCACGGGCAGCCGAGCAAACAGGTACGGCTGGTACGTTATATTTGGGATAAGCGTTATCAGGATCATCATGACGAAGAGTTCATTCGCCGCTGCGAACGGGTGCGCGGGCAGTTTGTGCTGACCAGCGGGCTGTGCTTTTTGGTGGTGGTGAGTTTGATTGCGATGGCAATCTGGCAATAAAAAAGGGCGACATCGCTGTCGCCCTCTTTATTTTCTTCGGCTGGATTAAATCAGTTTCAATGCAATCCAGTACAGCGAACCCGACAGCAAAATACACACCGGCAGGGTGAACACCCACGCCATGGCGATATTTTTGATGGTGCGGCTCTGCAATCCACCGCCATCAACCAGCATGGTACCGGCGACGGATGAAGACAGAATGTGCGTGGTGGAAACCGGCATGCCGGTGTAGCTAGCGATACCAATTGATACCGCAGCGGTGACTTGCGCGGACATACCTTGCGCATAGGTCATGCCTTTCTTACCGATCTTCTCACCGATAGTGGTAGCGACACGACGCCAGCCAATCATGGTACCGATGCCCAGCGCCAGCGCGACAGCCACGATAATCCAGATTGGTGCGTATTCAACGGTACCCAGCAAATCCGTCTTCAGCTTGTTGAGGAAGCGCTTATCTTCCGCGCTGGTTTCCGGCAGCTTAGCCACTTTATCCACGGTATCGGAGACGCACAGCAGCAAGCGACGCATCTGGCTGCGTTGATCAACGGTTAGCTGATCGTAGCTTTGCAGATTGTTCAGCAGCAGTTGCGCACGATCGATGGCTTGCAATGCGCGACCGCTATCGCAATGGAACTCATGCGGGCCACCGACCGATTCTTCCGGCGTTGGCACCACCGGCGGTGCGAGTTGCATCATGTGCGTCAGCGACTCGTTATGCTGCTGGTAATACTGCTCCAGATGGTTCACCGCGTCGCGCGTGCGGGTGATGTCATAACCAGAGGCACTCAGGTTAACCACAAACCCCGCCGGCGCTACGCCAATCAACACCAGCATAATCAGGCCAATGCCTTTCTGACCATCATTAGCGCCGTGTGAATAGCTCACGCCAATCGCGGAAACGATCAGGGCGATGCGTGTCCAGAATGGTGGTTTTTTCTTACCATCAATCTTTTCGCGATCGGCTGGCGTCATGTGGATGCGTGAACGTTTAGTGGTTCCGCTCCAGTAGCGACGCAGGATAAAAATCAACCCGCCCGCAATCACCAGACCAACAATCGGCGAAAGAATCAATGACATAAAGATATTGATGACTTTCGGCAAGTTGAGCGCGTCAACCACCGAGGTGCCGCTCATCAGGGCGTTGGTCAGACCAATACCGATGATTGCACCAATCAATGTGTGAGAACTGGAGGCCGGCAAGCCTAAATACCAGGTACCGAGGTTCCAGATTATCGCGGCCAGCAGCATGGAGAACACCATCGCTAAACCGTGGGCCGAACCGACATTTAATAGCAAATCGGTCGGAAGCATGTGAACGATGGCGTACGCCACGCTCAATCCACCTAGCAAAACACCTAAGAAATTGAAAACACCCGCCATGACAACCGCCAGTTGCGCCCGCATCGCACGGGTATAAATGACAGTAGCGACCGCGTTAGCAGTGTCGTGGAAACCGTTGATTGCTTCATAAAACAATACAAACAGCAGAGCAAGAATCAGTAACAGGCTGGTACTGAGGTCGAGACCAGCAAACAGATGTAGCATAAACGTTACGCCATTTTTGGAGGACATGAACGCGGCGCATTATCTGCGACAACGTGCGCGATGTGAAAGGAAAATATAGCTGCAACTTGACTTAAAATTGTAATTAACACAGAGGATTACCCTTAAAACCCCTATAAATTAGGTAGTTACAATATGACATATTTGCGGCATTTTTTTGACGCTAGCGTTAAATGCCGCAGATCTCTACAATCAGCGCCTTTCGGGCAAGTTGGGTTATCGCAGTGGAAAAGTTTGACGTTATCATTATTGGTGCAGGCGCGGCCGGCATGTTCTGCGCGGCGCAGGCAGGGCAATTGGGCCGTCGCGTATTGCTGCTGGATAACGGCAAAAAGGCCGGACGCAAGATATTGATGTCAGGCGGCGGCCGCTGCAATTTCACCAATATGCATACCGAACCTGCGACCTATCTGTCGCACAATCCGCATTTCTGTAAATCCGCGCTGGCGCGTTACACCCAGTGGGATTTCATCGATCTGGTTAATCGCCACGGCATCGCTTACCACGAGAAAACCCTCGGACAACTGTTCTGTGATGACTCAGCGCAGCAGATTGTCGATTTGCTGCTGAAAGAGTGCGAAGCCGGGCAGGTCAGCATGCGCTTGCGCAGTGAAGTGCTGAGCGTTGAGCGTGATGACAGCGGCTACACTTTGCAGCTTAATGGCACGTCCGTGCAGGCGGAAAAACTGGTGATCGCCAGTGGCGGACTTTCGATGCCGGGACTCGGTGCTACGCCGTTCGGCTACAAAGTGGCGGAGCAGTTCGGCCTGAAGGTGTTCCCGACGCGCGCGGCGTTAGTGCCGTTCACGCTGCACAAACCGCTGCTGGAGCAGCTCAATACGTTGTCTGGCGTGGCGCTGCCCACCACCATTACCGCGCAGGACGGCACCATATTTAAAGAAGCGATGCTATTTACCCATCGCGGCTTATCTGGCCCAGCGGTGCTGCAAATCTCCAGCTATTGGCAGCCGGGTGAATTCGTCACCATTGATTTGTCTCCAGCCACTTCGCTGGATGACTTTATTAATGTGCAGCGTGATGCGCATCCGAATCTCAGCCTGAAAAACAGCCTGGCGAAGATTCTGCCGAAGCGTTTGGTGGAAGTATTGCAGGAGCTGAAGCAGATTCCGGATGTGACGCTTAAGCAATTGAACAGTAAGCAGCAAAACGAACTGGTCAACACACTCCATCAATGGCGCGTGCAGCCAAATGGCACCGAAGGCTATCGTACCGCCGAAGTGACGCTGGGCGGCGTCGATACCACCCAGCTGTCCTCAAAAACTATGGAAGCGCGCGATGTGCCGGGCTTATTCTTCATCGGCGAAGTGGTGGATGTCACCGGTTGGTTGGGCGGCTACAACTTCCAATGGGCGTGGAGTTCCGCCTGGGCGTGTGCGCAGGCGCTGTAAGCTTTCACCGCAATCAGAAGGCGATCTGTACCCCAAGTTGTGCCTGCCAATTGCTGACGCCTTCGTGTCCCAACCGCTGCTGCTTTTTAAGCTGGGAATTTAGCGACAGATTTTCTGTCAGTTGCCAATCGATATAACCGCTGTAACGCAGGCTATTTCCGCTGCGAGCGGTACTGAATTCACCTTCATTCCCCACGTTGACGCTGCCCGCGCTGTTAGCGCGCTCGATGTAACGCACCTCCATTCCTAATGCCAGCGTATCGGTTGGCGTAAAGTCATATTTGAAGCCGCCGGAGAGTTGCCGCTGTGTTTGCTGTTGATAACGAGCATGCAGGCCATCCTGATCGCGGATATCGTCGATATTCAGCCATTGCGCCATTACGCCGGCTACTGGCGTAAAGGCATGTGCGCCGTGCGACCAGCGCCAACCGCCGTCTAGCCCGATATTGCCGCCAATGGCTTGCATCTGCGCCACTTCGCCTGACTTGTCGGTGCTGATGCGACCACGATAGTGGTTCACGCCGAACGGCACAGACAATTGCAAACCGGTGGGTTGTTGCCAGCTCAGCATGGCATTGACGCCTTGCGTGTCGAAGCGACTGCTGCTGCGGCCATCTTCCGTTTTCGGCACCAGCGTTAACTGGCCTTTATTGATCCCCAAACTGAGAGCCAATTGGCGCTGTTCATTGCCTGCCAGCGTCCAGCGCGCGCCTATCTGCCAGCCTCGATAGCGACTTTCACTGTTCTCGCGTGGAGTTTTGCCTTGATAGTGTTCCTGCACCTGATAACCCGAAATAAACAAATTCGGCCGGCCATCTTTGCCAGCCAGTTGGGCATGCTGGATGAAACTTGCCTGCAAATTGTCACTGACACTAAACAGCGTGCCCGGCAGCGCAGCATAACTGGCAATTTGTGGTTTCTTCGGTTGCGGTGGCTCCGCCGGTAAACCTCCATCTAAGGCAGGATCAAGCTCATCATCAGGCAGACTGGCGATCATTGAGTTTTGCAGCCGGTAATACCAGAAAAGGTGAGGCCGTCGATCCGCCAATAACAACGGCGATCGCTGGGCGGCAGGATTGAAATCGTCATACCACTCGCTACGTGCCAGTGATTTACCGAGGTTTTTAATGCCGTTGGCGGCGGCTTGTCTTACGGTTTGCATTAGCGAATGGTCGTGTGTATTTCCCTGCAAAGCGGCGCTAAGGGGATCGTCAGGGGGTTGCAGTAACAGGCTGGAAGGTGGGTAAGGGATGTCAGAAGTAGACTGAGCTTGTTTGGCATACACGGGCTCACTACACAGTGCGCCAAAAACCAGCGCCAGCGGAGTCGGTTTCATAGTCTCTCGTCGGATTAGGTGGCTGCGGAATGAGCAACTTATAGCGGTGTACCTAACGCGACTTTCAAGACTCGTCTTGTTTTTACGGCTAAATATCAAATTTTTGCATTCGCTCACAACGAATTAGGCATTTATGTAAGGTCATCGTTTAATTCTGGATCACTGATGCCGAATGTGTCACGCGCGCCCAATCTGCTACTATCGCCACGCTTTTACTTTCCAGTTGGTGAATCGACGTATGTTAAAAATCAAATTTCTCCTGCCATTGCTGATTGTTGCCAGTGCCGTTGTGTGGTGGCTGATGCCGCATTACAGCGATGAGGACAAAGGCTATTACATCGCGATGTTCTGCACGCTGACGCACGATGGACGCGGTAACACATCGCACGATATGCAGCAGATCATTGAAGGCAGCAATTCCGATTACGCATTGCAGAAAATCCATTTTCAAAGCGGTTTAGCCGATCATTTGCAAACGGTGTGGCAGGATTTATCACCGGAACAGCAGCAGCAGGCCCGTGAGGAAAGTTTGGCCTGCCGCCGTGTGATGTCAGAGAAATTGTTGCCGGGCAAACCGGTTCAATAATTAGCGAACCGGTAATGCCAATACGTCGTTGGTGGTTTTAATTTCGGCAAACACATCTGCCATTGCCGCCAGCGCCGCTTGCTGCAACACATTGTGATCAACCACGTTGTTGTCCCAGGTAGCGAGATCGCGTGTGGCAGTGGCATCTTCCGGGACGATCACCGCATAGCCTAATGGCACCGCATCGCGTGTGGTAGATGACACACACATATGGGTCATCAAGCCGGTGACGATCAGTTGCTTAATGCCCTGCGCATCCAACTGCTGTTGTAGGTTAGTGCCAACAAACGAACTCGGTGTTGCTTTGCTGATCACGCGGTCGTTGCTGCCAGGTTGCATGTCTTGATGGAATTCAGCAAAACGGCTGCCTTTGGCAAACAATGGGCCATCGGCATCACCTAAATGCTGCACAAAGAAAACGGGCATGTTGTGTTGGTGAGCGAATTCGACGATGCGTTTGCTATTGTTCAACGCTTTCATGCCATCGGGAATCGGCATTTTTCCGTCAGCAAAATATTCGTTCTGAATATCAATCACGATGACCGCAGTTTCTTTAGCCGTCAGTGTTTGGGTAGCCGTCGCGCCGCTCATGGTGCGAATGGTTGGCGCGCTTGAGGTTAAAATGTTGTTCATAACTAATAATCCTTAAATGAGTGTTTGGCTTGAGAGGCCTGACTTGCCTCCGATGTGGTGCATTATGGTGATTTCGTCGTGAGTGAAGGAGTACAGCGGATGACAAATAACGTTCAATTTGCGCCAAAAGCGTCGCACACTGCTGCGCCGATTAAAGTGGGCGTTGTGGTGTTTGACGACATCATCCCGTTCCATCTTTCGGTGCCTTGTGCGGTATTTGAAAAAGCGGCGCACGATGATGGATTGCTGTGCTATCAGCTGTTTATCTGTGCCACCCATCCCGGACCGTTAAAAACCAACAGTGGTTTTTCAATTGTTGCCGAACATAGCCTGATGCAGTTGGCGGAAGTGGATATGGTGGTGGTTCCAAGCTGGAGCGATCCAGACTTACAGCCACCGGCGGAATTGCTGCTCGCTTTGCAGCAGGCGGTACAACGCGGCGCGCAAGTGGTTGGCCTGTGTCTCGGTGCTTTTGTATTGGGCGCTGCGGGATTGCTCAGCCAGCGACGCGCGACCACCCACTGGCGCTGGATGGCGGATTTCGAACGACTTTATCCCGACGTGGCGATTGACCGCGATGTGCTGTATATCGATGAAGGACAGATTGTCACCTCGGCGGGCACCGCAGCGAGTATTGATTGCTGCCTGCATTTAGTGCGCGAACAGTGTGGCGTGGATGTTGCCAATAGCGTGGCGCGCATGCTGGTGGTACCGCCGCACCGTCAGGGCGGACAGGCGCAATATATTGAGCAGCCGGTTTATCAATCTGCCGGTAACGATCGCTTTATGTCGGCATTAAGCTGGGCGACAGAGAATTTACAGCACGCGCTAACGCTGGAACAGTTGGCGGATAAAGCGCTCATGAGCCGCCGCAGTTTCACCCGTCGCTTCAATCAGACCACCGGCAGCTGTTTCAGCGACTGGTTGGTGAATCAGCGACTGGCGTTAGCGCAGCGTTTTCTGGAGAAAACCGATCAGCCGGTGGAGTTGATTGCCGAGAAAGCCGGATTCTCCTCTCCCTTGATGCTGCGCCGCCATTTCAAGAAGCAGCTCAACACCTCCCCGCTGCAATATCGCAAAACCTTTCGTGGTCGAACCTAGCGAATAAATCTTCTCCTGAAAAAACCGTCATGTGTGCTGAGTACAATCGGCTGTACCTGGCGCGCGGCGCGATTCACATTCCCGCACACGCACCGCCTGCAAACCGCTGCGAGCGTGCGTAATTTGATGCGGCGCACACTTATCAACGACTAAAACACCAACACTGCCCTCCAGATCATCAGACTGGAGTCCAGCATGTTGGAAGTTACGCCTGTTCCCGCACTGACGCGTGCCATCGCGATTCTCGAGTTTATTGCGCAGCAAGGGCCGTGCAGCCCGGCCGAAATCATTGAAGCGCTGGCGTTGCCGAAAAGCAGTGCTTATCTGCTGTTCGCTGAGCTGAAGAAGCAGCGCCTAATCACCATTGATCGCAATAACAATTACTGCCTGTGGACGCGGCTGGTGGAATTTGCCGGCCATGCGTTGCAGCACATGGATATACGCGATATCGCCCGTCCGCGCCTGACCCGTTTAATGCAGCAAACCAATTTGCTGTGCCATCTTGGCATTTTGGATGGTGGCCATGCCTGCTACATCCTCAAACTCGAATCTGCCGCCACTATCAGCGTGCGCTCGCACGAAGGCAAAAGCCTTTCGCTGTATCGCTCAGGCATTGGTAAATGCCTGCTCGCCTGGCAACGTCCGGAAGAGCAGGAGCGCATCATCAAAGAGATGCGTTTTGTCGCGGTAACGCCCACCTCGCTAACCAGTGCCGATGCGTTGCGCACTGAGCTGGCGCGCATTCGCCGTCAGGGCTGGAGCTTTGATAACGGCGAAGATTATCCCGATGTGCGCTGCGTGGCGGCGCCGATTTTCAATGCGCGTGAGCAGTTGGTTGCGGCAATTTCGCTGGTGGGCACGCGGCTCGAAATTGATGACGACAAACGCGATTACCTTGCAGGCCAGGCGATTGCCTGCGCCCGCGACATTTCCCGACTGCTGGGCTGGCGTAGCCCGGCAGAAAAACAGGCCTCGTAACAGGAGAAGACCATGTCCCTACCAAAAATTAAAACAGTCCGCGCCTACTTTGCTGGTGGTGCCACCGCCTATAAAGCGGCGGCAGGCGGCGATTATCACGATCAAGGTGATAACCACTGGATTGACGATCATGTCGCCACGCCAATGAGCAAATACAAACAATACGAACAGTCCCGTCAATCCTTTGGCATCAACGTGTTAGGTACGTTGATTGTTGAAGTGGAGGCCGATAACGGTCAAACCGGCTTCGCCATCACTACCGGCGGCGAAATGGGCTGCTTTATTGTCGAAAAACACCTGAATCGTTTTCTTGAAGGTCGCTGCGTTAGCGATATCAAACTGATTCACGACCAGATGATTAACGCCACCATGTATTACGCCGGTTCCGGCGGCTTGGTGATGAACACCATTTCGTGCGTCGATCTCGCGCTATGGGATCTGTTCGGCAAGGTTACCAATTTGCCGGTGTACAAACTTTTAGGTGGCGCGGTGCGCGATGAATTGCAGTTTTACGCTACCGGCGCGCGGCCCGATCTGGCACAGAAAATGGGCTTTATCGGCGGAAAAATGGCGGTGCAGTGGGGACCGCACGACGGCGATGAAGGTATCCGTAAAGAGGTGGCGCGCATCGCGCATTATCGCGAAACCTGCGGCCCGGATTTCTGGCTGATGCTGGATTGCTGGATGAGCCAGGACGTGAACTTTGCCACCAAACTGGCGCACGCTTGCGCACCGTATAACGTCAAATGGCTGGAAGAGTGCTTGCCGCCGCAGCAATTTGAAGGCTATGCACAACTGAAACGCCAGGCGCCGCAAGGCATGTTGATCACCAGCGGTGAGCACCACGGCACGCTGCAATCGTTCCGCACGCTGGCGGAAACCGGCATCGATATTTTGCAGCCGGATGTCGGTTGGTGCGGCGGCTTAACCACCTTGGTTGAGGTGGCGGCGCTGGCGAAATCGCGCGGTCAATTGGTGGTGCCGCACGGATCGTCGGTGTATTCGCATCATGCGGTGATCACTTTCACCAACACGCCATTCAGCGAATTCCTGATGACCAGTCCGGATTGCAGCACGCTGCGTCCGCAGTTTGATCCGCTGCTGATTAATGAGCCGGTGCCAGTAAACGGCCGCATGCACAAATCGGTGCTGGATAAACCGGGCTTCGGCGTGGAATTGAATCGCGAAGGCTTGAAACGTCCGTATCAACACTAATCGCCTCGGCTGCGGCGTTGCGTCGCAGCCCATTGTGAGGGCTGTTCCGATGAATACACTGGTGCTAAGTGCAGTAAAAAAGAACCGCGCACGTCTTATTCCCTTCATGTTGATGCTCTACGTGTTGGCGTTTCTCGACCGCGCCAACATTGGTTTTGCCAAAGAAGCCTATCAACTGGATACCGGCTTGAGTAATGAAGCCTATGCGCTGGGAGCCGGGATTTTCTTTGTGGTGTACGCGTTGCTGGGCGTGCCGGCTAATTTGCTAATGCGGCGTTTCGGTGCGCGCAGTTGGATTGGCGGCACCACATTATTGTGGGGTTTTCTCTCGGCAGCGATGGCGTTTGCCGACACCGAAGCCAAATTTCTGCTGGTGCGCACCTTGCTCGGTGCGGCTGAAGCGGGTTTCTTTCCGGGCATGATCTATTTGACCTCGCTGTGGTTCCCGCAACAGCAGCGCGCCAGCGTCATGGGGCTGTTTTATATGGGCGCGCCGCTGGCATTGACGCTGGGTTCGCCACTTTCTGGCGCGTTGCTGGAAATGCATGGTGTGCTGGGACATCCTGGCTGGTTCTGGATGTTTATCATTGAAGGATTGTTAGCGGTGGCGGCGGGTGTTTTCACTTTCAGCTACATCGACGATACGCCAGCCAAAGCGCGTTTCCTCAGCCCAGAGGAGAAGCAGGCGCTGCAACGTCAGCTGGAAAGTGAAGAGCAGCAAAAACCTACTGCGCATTTGCGTGATGCACTGCGCAACAGCCGGGTCTGGCAGCTCGCCATCATCTACATGACCATTCAGATTGCGGTCTACGGCCTGATTTTCTTCCTGCCTTCGCAAGTCGCGGCGCTGCTCGGCACCAAAGTGGGTTTTCTCGCTTCGCTGGTGGCGGCGATACCGTGGGTGGCTGCGCTGTTTGGCACCTGGCTGATTCCGCGCTATTCCGATCGCACGGGTGAGCGACGTCGGGTGGCAGCCTTCACCTTGCTGGCGGCGGCAGTGGGCATTGGCCTTTCCGGTTTAGTCGCGCCGCTGTTTGCCATCATCGCATTGAGCGTTGCCGCTGTAGGTTTTATTGCCGTGCAGCCGGTGTTCTGGACCATGCCGACGCAACTGCTTTCCGGCACTGCGCTGGCGGCGGGCATTGGCTTCGTCAATTTGTTTGGCGCTGTGGGCGGCTTCCTGGCGCCGCTGATTCGCGTTAATGCCGAGATGCAATTTAATAGCAGCAGCGCGGGATTACTGGCGTTGGCGCTGATCGCCGCCGTTGGCTCGCTGATTATTCTTAGCCTGAAAGTGGATCGCCCGTTGCCACAATCACAGCAGGCCAGCCACTAAACAAGGAGCATGTATGCAAGATCCGTTAAAAAATCCCTTCAAGGCCGGATTGGCACAAGGTGAAACGCAGATTGGTTTGTGGCTCAGCAGCACATCGTCGTATATGGCCGAGATTGCCGCCACCAGCGGCTACGACTGGTTGTTGATCGATGGTGAACATGCACCAAACACCGTGCAGGATCTCTATCACCAGTTGCAGGCGATTGCGCCGTATCGTAGCCAACCGGTGATTCGTCCGGTGGAGTACCAAACAGCGTTAATCAAACAAGTGCTGGATATCGGCGCGCGTACCTTGCTGGTGCCGATGATCGATACCGCCGAGCAGGCGCAAGCATTGGTGCAGGCGACGCGCTATCCCCCTTACGGCACGCGTGGTGTCGGTGCCGCCGTCGCGCGCGCGGCACGTTGGGGGCGCGTGGAAAATTACATGGCGCGCGCCAATGACGAGCTGTGTTTGCTGATTCAGGCCGAAAGCAAAACGGCGATTGATAATCTGGATGCGTTGCTGGAAGTGGAGGGCGTGGATGGCATATTTATCGGTCCAGCGGATCTTTCTGCCTCATTGGGCTATCCCGATAATGCCGATCATCCTGACGTGCAACGGATAATTGAACAGAGTATTAAACGTATTCGCCGGGCAGGAAAAGCCGCCGGATTTTTGGCAGTGAATACTGCGATGGCGGAACGTGCAATTGCATGGGGTGCGAATTTTGTCGCGGTTGGCGTTGATACGATGCTTTACACCAGCGCACTGGATAATCGTTTAGCCCATTTCAAAAATACCGTGATTGAAAATAATAAGTCGAGTTACTAAATGCAAAAGCGGATGGGATGCCATCCGCTTTCAATTGATGAATGTGCCGTAATATTGACATAAGTCAGTGTCAAAAAAGAGTTTAAAAAGCGCTAATAAAATTCAAATAAAAAATTAACGCATTACACAACTGAGACGTGGGTGAAATTTATCGTTACGCACTACCGGAGTGATAATTTCTTTATTACGTTCTGTTGCATCAAATCCTGCCTGACGACAAATACTGCAAGGGTCGTCACTTTCTCGCAGCGATTGCTGCACATCAGCCTCAAGCTGGCGCTTACGGCAAAAAAGCGGTGTACAACCTAAAACATGTTTGAATGAGCGGGTGAAGGATTGCTGGCTTTCGAAATGGTATTTCACTGCCAGACTGATAATCGGTGCCTTGCTGTTTTTCAGGTCAGTAATGCAGTGCATCAATTTCTTTTTACGAATAAAACGTGCCAATGTTTCATTGTGATAACGAGCGAAAAGTTTCTGTAAATACCATTTGGAATAGCCAGACTTCAGTGCAATATCATCAATACTCAAACGTTGATCCAGATTAGCCATAATCCATTCAGTTACCGAATCAATAACCCCTTCGTTGTATTTTGTTTGTGTCATCTTAGTCCTCCTTAAACACAAGTAGAGTGTAATTTAATTAATCTTTCCAATCTGCAATTAATGTAAAGTTTTCTGATTATTCGGCATATTTATTATTTGTCATCAAGACCGGTCTCGTTTTTCGTGAATTTAAACGATTGCATGTTGTGATGATGTAATATATTCATCGTAATAACGGAAGTTATTATTAACTCAAATTTTTCATCGCTTTGCCGCGCTTAACAGTAAAAGGTGAATATTTTTCGCGGCACACGCCATCAATACGTAAACGCTATTTACGTGCCAGACTGAAGGTTTTTCACCGTTGAGGAAGGGCGTTATGGGTTTTCGTTTCAAGCCAAAACAATCACTTGCCGTTATGCTGGCATCGCTGACGTTGTGTACCAGCGCATCGGCCTTCGCCGCGAATGTCTATGGCGAGCAGTTGGAAGGATTCAAATATCCGTATCCGCTGCAGCATTTTAACTTCGCTTCGCAGCAGCAAACGCTAAGCATGGGCTACATGGATGTCAAACCCACGCAGCAGGCCAATGGCCAAACTGTGGTGTTGATGCACGGCAAGAATTTCTGTGGTGCAACCTGGGATGACACCATCAAAGCGCTGGTGGCAAGCGGTTATCGCGTGATTGCGCCGGATCAGATTGGTTTTTGCAGTTCAACCAAACCCGCCAATTATCAATACACTTTCCAGCAGTTGGCGCAAAACACCCATCAATTATTGCAACAGCTGGGTGTAGAGAAAGCGGTGATTGTAGGGCACTCCACCGGTGGCATGTTGGCAACGCGCTATGCGCTGATGTATCCACAGCAAACGCAGAAGCTGGTGTTAGTTAATCCGATCGGCCTGGAGGATTGGAAAGCCAAAGGCGCGCCGTGGCGCTCGGTGGATCAGTGGTATCAGCGTGAATTGAAGCTGGATGCGGCTGGCATCAAGAAGTACGAGCAGAACACCTATTACAGCGGACAGTGGAAGCCGGAATATGACAAATGGGTCGATATGCTGGCGGGCTTGAATAGCGGGCCGGGGCACAAGAAAGTGGCGTGGAATTCGGCGTTAATCTACGACATGATTTTCACCCAGCCGGTATTTTATGAGTTCAAAGATCTCAAGGTGCCAACCACTTTGATGATTGGCACCGCCGATACCACCGCGATTGGCAGCGATATCGCGCCACCGGCAGTGAAGGCGCAATTAGGTCATTACAATGTGCTGGGTAAGCAGGTGGCGCAGATGATTCCGGGCGCACGCTTGATTGAATTCCCCGGCATGGGACACGCGCCGCAAATGGAAGAGCCGCAGAAGTTTAATCAGACCTTGATCGACGATTTAGCTCGCCAATGAACAGAAGGTCGCCACTGATGGCGACCGATCAATCATGAACGCTGTTTTTTACCGTTTTTCGCGGCATACATCCGTTCGTCGCTGCCTTCCAGCAATTGCTCCAGCGATTGCGGATGGTCAGGATCAAACTCAACGATGCCCGACGAGAAGTGCAGCGAATAACGGCGATCCAGACTCTGCGTTTGCTGTTGCAGGAACTGATCAAAACGCGCCAGCACGCCTTCCGCATCCGATTGCTGCAAGCCATTGAACAGCACCACAAACTCATCGCCGCCCAAACGGGCAAAGATATCCGCGTGACGGAAACTCACCTTCATCGCATCGGCAAAATCCATCAATGCGCGGTCGCCTTCGCGATGGCCAAGCGTATCGTTGATGGCTTTAAAGCGATCAAGATCGAGGAAGGTTAAGCTGGCCGGTAATTGTTTTACCTGGCACTCATTCAGCGCTAATTGGCCGAGCGTCATAAAGCCGCGACGGTTGGTGATTTGCGTCAGTTCGTCGGAGGTAGCGGTCTGAAACGCCACTAATTCGGCTTCTGCCATCGCCGCCAAATCTCGCAATGTATGGATATCGTCGGCATTAAACTCACGTGCATGGTGATCGATAATGCACAGCGTACCGATTTTGGCTCCGGCTGGCGTACGCAGCGGGCAGCCAGCGTAGAAACGCACCGGGCTGGTTTCATTGCTGACCAGCGGGTTATCGTGGAATCGTTCATCATCGAGGGCGTTTTCCACCACCATCACATCATCTTGCAAAATAGCGTGGCCGCAAAATGAGGTATTACGCGGGGCGGTTTGGGCAGCGTATCCCGCCGCAGATTTGAACCATTGATGGTCCTCTTCTAACAGGCTGACAAGCGCGACCGGCACGCCAAATAAACGACGGGCAAGGCGGGTTAAACGGTCAAAACGCTCTTCTGCAGGCGTGTGCAGAATGTTGAGCGCACGTAACTGGGCCAGACGATGTAACTCGTCCGCAGGCAGTGCAGGTGCTTTCATCGCGTTACTCTTATTAATTATGGAATGACGACAACACTGGTGTTTAGGTGCCACAAAGGCAGAAAGCGCTTGGCAACGGCTGCGATAATCGTTGCCAAGCGTAACGAGGATCAGAGCACTTTTTGCTCGGCGAGATCAAGGGCAAAATAGCTGAAAATGAGATCCGCTCCAGCACGTTTAATTGCGCCAAGGCTTTCCAGAACCACATTTCGTTCGTCAATCGCACCGGCTTGGGCGGCGAATTTTATCATCGCGTATTCACCACTCACCTGGTACGCAGCCAGCGGCAGCGTAGTGCGTTCGCGGATATCACGCAGAATGTCAAGGTACGCACCTGCTGGTTTTACCATCAGTGAATCCGCGCCTTCCGCTTCATCAATCAGCGACTCACGGATCGCTTCACGGCGGTTCATCGGATTCATCTGATAAGTTTTACGATCGCCTTTTAACGCGGTGCCGGCCGCTTCACGGAACGGGCCGTAGAACGACGACGCGAACTTGGTGGAGTAAGACATGATGGCGGTATCGGTGAATCCGGCGGCATCCAGCGCCTGGCGAATGGCTTTAACCTGGCCATCCATCGCCGCAGACGGCGCGATAAAATCGGCACCGGCTTGCGCCGCCACCACCGCTTGCTTGCCGAGGTTAATCAAGGTTTGGTCGTTATCCACGCCGTGATCGCACAATACGCCGCAATGGCCGTGGCTGGTGTATTCACAGAAGCAGGTATCGGACATGACAATCATTTCCGGCACGGTGTCTTTGCAGATACGCGACATACGCGCCACCAGGCCGTTTTCATTCCACGCATCGCTGCCAGTGGCATCGGTATGGTGGGAAATGCCGAAGGTCATGACTGAGCGGATGCCGGCTTTGGCAATACGTTCGATCTCATACGCCAAACGTTTCTCAGGAATGCGCACCACGCCCGGCATGGCGTTGATTGGCACGTAACCATCCACGCCTTCTTCAACGAAGATGGGCAGCGCCAGATCGTTGATGCTGAGGTTGGATTCCTGGAACATTGCGCGCATCGACGCGCTTTTGCGCAGTCTTCTTGGACGCTGGATAAGATTAAATTCAGACATGCTCTACAACTTATGCAGGTTAAAAAAGTGGCAGTAGTTTACCCCTTTTCGCGCCATAGGATGAAGGATTGTGTGCGGAAACGAAAACTCCCGCCGGGCGGCGGGAGTGGGGAAGATTACTCGTTGATGTCCGGATGCTGCTGCACCAGGTTTTTACGTTTCGCCTCAAGTTTGGCGATTTCATCATCGATGTCTTCGATTTTCTGCTCAATGTTGTCGTGATGTTCTTGCAGGATTTCACGTGCTTCATCCAGATCCGAAGCCGCTGGCGTGGCACCACGAAGGGGTCTGTTGGCGGTCTCTTTCATGTAGATACCGGTAATCAAACCAATCACTGCCACCACCATCAGATAGTAAGCTGGCATATACAGATTGTTAGTGGCTTCAACCAGATACGCGGCGATCGTTGGCGTTAAACCGGCAATCAGCACTGAGATGTTAAAGGCACTTGCCAACGCACTGTAACGGATATGCGTCGGGAACATCGCTGGCAGCGAAGATGCCATCACGCCGGTAAAGGCGTTCAGAATCACCGCCATCAGCAGCAGGCCAGCAAAAATCAGCCCTAACACGCCGCTATTGATCAGCATGAACGACGGGATCGAGAAGACAAACAGCGCGATAGAACCAATGATGATGAATGGACGACGACCAAAGCGGTCACTCAGCATGCCCATCACTGGCTGCACAAACAGCATACCCATCATGATGGCGATGATGATCAACACACCGTGATCTTCCGAGTAGTGCAGGTTATGCGACAGGTAACTCGGCATGTAGGTCAGCAGCATGTAGTAGGTGACGTTGGTGGCAATCACCAGACCGATACAGGCCAGCAGGCTTTTCCAGTGCTTGGTAGCGATCTCTTTGAACGACACTTTTGGGCCATCGCGTAGACCTTCACGGTCGCCTTGCTCCAGTTTCTCAACGTGCTGCTGGAAGGCTGGCGTTTCTTCCAATGCATGACGCAGATACAAACCAATAATGCCCAGCGGCAGCGCGATAAAGAACGGGATACGCCAGCCCCATTCGAGGAACTTCGCTTCGCCGATAACGGTGGAAATTAACACCACCACGCCCGCGCCAAGCACGAAACCGGCGATGGAGCCGAAGTCGAGCCAACTGCCCATGAAGCCGCGCTTACGGTCTGGCGAGTATTCGGCAACGAAGATCGATGCACCGGTGTATTCACCGCCGACGGAGAAGCCCTGCGCCATTTTTGCTAACAGCAGCAAAATCGGTGCCCAGATACCGATCGAGGCATAAGAGGGTATCAAGCCGATACAGAAAGTACTGATCGACATGATGACGATGGTGATAGAGAGGATTTTTTGACGACCATATTTGTCGCCCAACATACCGAAGAACAAACCACCTAACGGACGAATCAGGAACGGAACCGAGAATGTACCCAGTGCCGCGATCATCTGCACACTTGGCGAAGCATCGGGGAAGAACACTTTACCCAGTGCGTAAGCCACAAAGCCATAAACACCAAAATCAAACCATTCCATCGCATTGCCCAGTGAAGCTGCGGTGATGGCTTTACGTAAACGGGCATCGTCGATAATCGTGACGTCATCCAGCCCGATAGGTTTTACACGCTTCCTACGTAGTTTCATGAAGTTACCCTGTATTGGAATTTCGAAAAATCCTCAACGCTGCGGACTCGATAACGCGAACAGTCCGCGGCGTTGAGAAAATTAAAGCATAGCGCTAAAAAGCACTTCTCCCCGGCCCGCCACAGCAATTATTAGGGAGGTAATGGTTGCATCCCGCGACAGAGTATACCGATTTAGTGTGATATTTGTCATGTTTCCGCCATTAACTGTCTATTTTTTAGCTAAAGCTGTGGCTGCAAGCGACTCAAAACGCATCAATAAAAACAGCCGATTCTCATAACATTTATCAGTAACAGTGCGCTGTAAGGCGAAACTCCATATACTTGCGCCAGTTAAATATTTGTTAATTAGGATTCGCATGGCGCGATTCGTTTTATTTGCCAAAAGCCTCTGTTTTGATGCCGACCAGCAGAAGTTTTATCCGGTAAATTTCCCTGCACAATCTGTAGCGCTCAATGCACTGCAGAGTGCTGTGCTGCGCCGAGTGCTCACTGCTCAGGGAAAGTTGGTGCGCAATCAGGCATTACACCTGCTGTTTCAACGTGAAAGTTCTGAGATTCCGTTTGCCGATCGCTTAACCAGCACTATTTCCGACATCAATCGTTTAGCGCTCTCCGCAGGTGCGTTAAGCGCGTTGATTCATCAGGTTCCACTGATTGGTTGTGTACTGGCTGAGCAAGTGGATGTTGAAACCTGCAACGATGTTGAGCCAACGGCGGCTACGAACGTGGAACCCGAAGTCAGTGCCTCAACCCTCTCGCACGTCACTTCTGCCGAAATGAAGGCTACGGTGGTGAAAAAGAGATCCTGGTGGTTGCGTGGTGTGGTTGCGGCGGTTTTATTGCTGAATATTGGCGCGGCATGGTTAGTGAGCAATGAATTTACGCCGGTTAAACATCAAGGTACCAATTACACCTTTCTACGTCAGGAAGGGCAGACCCAGGTTTTCATGGCTGAAGGTTTATCAGCTGATTCGTTCGTTGTAATAGACGCATTGCAACGTTTCCGTGCATTGAAACCGCATATGAAAGATGGCTCAATACCGCCGTTAATGTATATCAATCGAACCCGCACCCGCGTATTTACCAGTACGTTCCTTTGCGCTCAGCCATTCCTGCAACGGCAAAATGATTGCATGGCGTGGATGGTATCTCAGCAGGAATCACCTAATGAATAAGTTGTGGTGGGCATTGGCGTTCATTATTGCGTTTATGACGCCTTGGGCATGGGTGCTGCTGGTGCGACCCGCCGAGCCGGTACCGGAATGGTGCTTCGTTCCCTACCAAATTGAGAATGAGAGCCAACCCGCAGGCATCATTGATGCCACGGTGCGCAATCATTTTAAAAATGGTGGCGTTGGCAGTTCAATATTGATGGGCACCGTGACCTTTAATAATGCGCATTATCAGTTACACCGGGTTTCTGATATGACTTGGTATCGTCAAGGTGATTTCATGCTGATAAATACCCATAAAGTGGAAATCATGCCCAATGACACCTTGCCTGCGAAGCTGGCGCAGCAAATTCTTTTCACTTCATCTCGTGAAGAAAAAAATGATTATTATCAGATGTATCGTCTGTCGAATGGTGATCAAATAATCAATTATTCTGGCATGCCGCGGCTTTATTGCCATCACTGATTGTTGCGCAAATAAATAAGGAAAACTTAACATTAAGCGAGGCGGTAAGCTCTACTTGCCAGCTGTATGACATTCAGTAATACTCTGCCGCCTTGCTGAGCTGGAGTATGCATGTCGAGGAAAAATGCGCCGTTTTTTGAGAATCCATGGCTGTCGATGATCGATAGTGTAGAAAGGAATCTTATCAATCTTGTGCCTGATACTCGGCGTCCTGCTGCCGTTGAGGCTGAATCCGTTGCCTGGGTCAATTGTGGTGAACGCGCGGATGCGCAACTGGCGCTGCTGGCGCAACAACCCGATGAACTCATGCAGCGCCTGAAAAGTTGGCGTCAGGCCGGATTGCTCACCAGCCAGGCGTTAGACAGTTTTCGTCAGTTGCAACGTTTGGCGGAAACCAGCATCGCGCGCAATCAACCCATCACCCAACTTGATGAATATCAGCGATTAATGGGGCAATTAACCCCCACGCTGGAACGCATCACCCAGCGTATGAATGCCCAGCGCGATCTGCCCGCCAGCGCCGTAGCGGAAGACAGTCTCGAAGTGGCGCTGCGCATCGCTGAAAAGCGTCGCGCCGAACGCTCAGAGCAGTGAGCGCAGCGGCGCACCTGTCAACCATCCCTGAATATCTTCCACCGCCTGCATGAAGTAGGTGCGGTAATTGGTATCTGCCACATAGCCAAGATGCGGCGTCGCTAGCACGTTAGGTAACTGACGCAGCGGATGATCGGCGGGCAGCGGCTCCTGTTCAAACACATCCAAACCGGCTCCGGCTAATTGTCCCGATTGCAGGGCAGCAATCATCGCCGATTGGTCGACAATCCCCGCGCGTGAAGTGTTAATCAGCAGCGCGCCGGGTTTCATCTGCGTCAGCGCGGTGGCATCAATCAAATGGCGTGTGCGCTCGCTCAGTACCAAATGAATCGACAACACATCGCTGATGTTTAGCAGCGCGTTGAGCGTCGGCATATGTTCAACGCCGCAGGCCACAGCACGTTCAACGCTGAGATTCTGGCTCCACGCGCAAACGCGCATGCCAAACGCCTGCGCCACTTTCGCCATTTCACCGCCAATTTTCCCCAATCCCAACAATCCCAACGTTTTACCCTGCAAACTCATGCCCAAGCTGTGCTGCCACGGTCCGTTACTGCGCAGTGCCTGATTCTCCGGCACGATATGGCGCGCTAAACCCAGCAATAATCCCCAGCTCAGTTCCATCGGTGCCGCGCTGCCGCTGGCGGTGCCACACACCGCAATGTAGCGCTCGGCGCAGGCGTCCAAGTCAATCGAGGCATTGCGCATGCCGGAAGTCACCACCATTTTCAGATTCGGCAGGCGGCCAATCAGTTCGGCACTGAGCGGCGTGCGTTCGCGCATTACCACCAGAATGTCGGCATGGGCGATGTGTTTGACCAGTTGATCCTGATCGGCGAGATGTTCAGTGAGGGAAGTGGTGTGGACCAGCGGTTCGAGCGACGCCCAATCGGCAAGCGACAGGGCGACGTTCTGATAATCATCAAGAATGATGCAATTCAGGCTCATGAGGTTCCTCAACGAGAAGCGGTTGCTGCCCCTGCTCGCTAAGCCAGGTTTGCAACTGGTCATTATCCATCGGACGGGCATAATAATAGCCCTGAATGAAGATCACGCCACGCTGACGCAGATACTCAAATTGCAGCGCGGTTTCCACGCCTTCGCCCAACACATTCAGCTTCAGCTTGTGGCTAAGGTTGATGATCGCATCCAGCACCGGCGTTTCAATCTCTAACCCTTCAATCGCGTTGATAAATCCACGGTCGATTTTCAGGTAATCCAGCGGGAAGGTCAGCAGATAAGTGAGCGAACAGTGGCCGGTGCCGAAATCATCAATCGCCACTTTCATGCCTTGCGCCTGCAAATGACGCAGCTTGCTAGCCACCATTTCGCCATCATCAATCAGGCTGCGCTCGGTCAGCTCCAGCGTGATGCTCATTTGCTTGTCTTTAATGCGTGCTGCGAACTGCTCAATATCCGGCACAAAGTCGGCATGTTGCAGATGTTCCGCCGCCAGATTCAAGCCGATATGGAAGCCCGGCTGCACTTGCCAGCTTTGAATATCTTCCGCCATCAGCTCCAGCAAATGTTGGGTTAATGGCACGATCATGCCTTCGGCTTCGGCCGCGCTGATAAAAATATCCGGGCGGATCATTTCACCATTCGGTCGTGTCCAGCGCAGCAAGGCTTCGGCGCCGGCACAAGCTTGCAATTCGGTGCTGTAAACCGGCTGATAATGCACCGAGAACTGACGATTACGAATGGCGCGTGCAATTTCATCGTGCCAGGAAATGCGGCGACGCAACCAATTCGCCGTGAGCACCATCAACAGAATGGAGAAAATCGCCGCCATCGGCAGGAAGATAAACAGCGCCTGACGCCACGCTTTGAGCAACTCAGAAGAGGGAACAGTGACATCAACGCTAATCGGATAGCGGCTGGATTGCGCTTTATAAGATTCGCTTTTCATGTACAGCTTGGGGCGCATATCGTCCGGGCCGCTGGCAATCAACGCGCCGCCGCTAAATTGTAGGCTCATGCGATAACCGCGTGATCCGCCAATCGCGTTCATGAAGTCCATCAAATATTGGCCGTCAATCACCGCCCAAAAACCGCTGGTATCTGGCAATTGGCGCACAAAAACCACCGCCGGACGGTTCGGTACGCCGTAGGTGCCGCGCACTGAAATGCTCCACCAGGCTTTGCCTGTGATGGGCGGTGGCTGCATCATCATTTGGCTCAAGGTGCCGTGCGTCAGGCCAAATGCCGAAGAGCAGTTAATGTCTTCGCCTTTCAGCAGGCCAATCGAGCGAAAATAGGGATTAAGCGTACCGGCGCGTTGCAGCTGGTCTTCAATCTGCGCGCACGGCTGATAATGATATTGGCGCAGCTGGGTGATCATATCCCAGGCGTTATCACTCATCTTTTCTGCCTGGGTCAGCAAGGTATTGGCGGTGGAAATCTGCTGTTGGCTCACCGTGTGGCGCGCCTCAATAGCCGTACAAAGGATGCCGAGTACCAGCGGCAATAAGCCAGCACAGACAATTAAGAGCCAGCCAAAATCATGATTACGTTTTTTTAGTGGCACCAGACAATCCTCGGTCGGTTAGAGCCGCAGAGAAACAGCGGGTTACGGCGTCAGCAGCATACCATTTTCATGGGGCTGTGTAGGGTAGCGATTTCAGATTAAGCCGATGTGATACAGGTCAATTATCGACCTCGCTTTGCGTTTATTGACAATGTTTTGCCGTTATTGGCATTTCCCAGCGGGAAATTCGCTATGCCACGATGTTAGGCAAGCATATTGACCTGAAATGAGGAACCTAAATGAGCACTGAAACATTGGATGTCGTGTCATTGCGGCAGCGCATCAGCGAAGGGGAATGGCAGGCGCGCACCAAGCTGGCCCAAGCCTATCATCTGGCGGCGAAACTGCGCTGGACCGACCATATCTACACCCATTTTTCCCTGCGCGTGCCGGGCGATCAGCCTCATTTCTTGATCAACGCCTTCGGGCAAACCTTCGATGAAATCCAGGCCGAAACGCTGGTCAAAATCGATATCGACGGCAATATTATTGACGACCCAACCGGTTTAGGAATTAACCAAGCGGGATTTGTGATTCACAGCGCGATTCATCGGGCACGACCCGATGCGCACGCGGTGCTGCATACGCATACCGCGGCGGGCATTGGCGTCTCGGCGCAGCGCAACGGCTTGCTGATGATCTCGCAGCACAGCACGCGTTTTCATCATCGCCTTGCTTATCATGATTACGAAGGCATTGCGCTGGATCTCGATGAACAGCAACGCATCGTCGCCGATCTTGGCAATCTTAACGCGCTGATCCTGCGTAATCATGGTTTGCTGACCAGCGGCGGCAGCATCGAAGAAGCCTTCTATAACCTGTATTACCTTGAGCGCGCGTGTCAGGCGCAACTGGCGGCGCAATCCGGTGGTGCGGAACTGATCATCCTGCCGGATGACGTCTCCGAAAAAGCCGCGCAAGCCTTCGATAACAGCATTCGTAACCACAAATACCAGCTGCACTGGGATGCTTACATCCGCCAGCTCAACCGCAACGCACTCTGAGAACCCACCCAATGAAATGGCTGAAACCGGTAGTTTCTGCGCTGCTGCTGTGCGCGGCGTTTGGTAGTCAGGCCGCGCCTGATTTAAGCAAGGTGACGTTAGTGTTAGGCGATCAGGCGCGTAATTTGCGCTCGCTGATCGAAGCGGCGGATGTGATGAAGGATGCGCCTTACCAATATCGCTGGGCTAATTTTCAGGGCGCGGCACCGCTGTTTGAAGCACAGCGCGCCGGCGCGGTGGACACCTCTTACGCTGGTGATTTGCCGGTGCTGATGGCGGCATCGGGCGGCGTGCCGCTGAAGATCATCGCCACTAATGTGGGTGATGCCGGTTCTAACGGCTTGATCGTGCCCGCCGATTCGCCGATTCACAGCGTGAAGGATCTGGTCGGCCAGCAAGTGGTGATCTCTTCGGCGCGCGGCAGTATTTCTCAGCATTTATTGTATCAAGCGCTGGAAGAGGCGCAGGTTAAACGTGATGCGGTGCCGGTGCGCTTTGTGTTGCCCACCGATGCCAGCGCGGCGTTTAACTCCGGACAAATTGCCGCGTGGGCGACCTTCGATCCCTATCTCGGTATCGCCGAAAAACATGGCGCGCGTCTGCTGCGCGACGGCAAAGGATTAACCACCGCGCTGTCGTTTGTCACCGCCACGCAAAGCTCGCTCGACGATCCCGCCAAACGTGCGGCGATAGCTGATTTCACCCATCGTTTAGCCAAAGCACGCGAATGGGCGCTGCAACATCCGCAGCAATACAATGAGGTGTACGCACAGCTCACACGCCTGCAACCGGCGGACGCGCAGCAGATCACCGCGCGTATCTCGCACGGCATTCGTGGCGTGACGGAAGAGGATGTGGCGAAAGTGCAGAAGGTGTCGGACTTGTTCAGCGAGCTGAATATCCTGCCGAACAAAGTGAACGTGCAGGCGATTACGGATAACAGTGTGTTTAATGCGGTTCAAGATTGAGTGCTGAGTGCTGAGTGCTGAGTGCTGAGTGCTGGTGCGTCTTTCGTTCGCCAATGATTGGGCAGTTTCAGTGACGCCGTGCGGCGACCGAGCAGAGGCCCGAAGGCGCGGGCCTCTGCACTCCGCGCCTTGCGCCAGCCCATCCCGCCGCTACGCGGTGCCTTCACTCATTCGCGCTGCCTGACGGACCGGCGGCGATTCGCTCCTGCTCAGCGCCACCTCTCACCGCATCCCTGCGGCTCGCCCTGGCATCACTCTTTCGTTCCGCGGGATAGGATGTCGCTCAACACCCGCGCTGCAACAATCTGCATNCTCAGCGCCACCTCTCACCGCATCCCTGCGGCTCGCCCTGGCATCACTCTTTCGTTCCGCGGGATAGGATGTCGCTCAACACCCGCGCTGCAACAATCTGCATTTCATTAGCACAAAATCGCTTTCCCGTAGGGTCGCCATTCATAGTGACCAGGTGCGCAAAAATGCGCACCCTACGAAATAACGCTCGAACAAAGACTCTACAGACGATGCCGTTTGTAATTAAGAAAAGACTCTTACAGGCGAGGTTTGCGGGCGCCATCCGCAGCGCCGAGTGAAGAGTGACGGCCAGGATGAGCCGACAGGACGTCGGCGAAAGCGCGGCATGAGCCAGGAAGGCGAATTCGCGCGGTCCGTCGGACGGAAAGATGAGCGAGGGAACAGCGAGGACGGCGCAAGGCGCGGATTGCAAAGGGCCACGCCATTTGGCCCTTTGCCCGTACGCCGCATCGTGGATGCTGAAACTACCGCATGTTTAGCGGGCGGAATCTTCTCAGTGCCGGTGCGCTGCCGAGCTGCTCAGCAGCCGGAACCTTCTCGGTGCCACCCCGCGGCCTGGCGGGCAGTCCCGCCTCGGTGGCCGCCTTTTATCGCGCCCGCGAGCCCGGCCGCCCGTTGCCCAACATAATTGCCAATCGGCTGCCGCCCGGCGTGGTTTCCATCAATATTTTGGTCACGCTAGTGAGCGGTACCGACAGCAACATGCCGATGGGCCCCAGTAGCCAGCCCCAGAATATCAACGATAGAAACACCACTAACGTCGATAATCCCAGCCCGCGCCCCATCATTTTCGGTTCCAGCATATTGCCGATCAGCATGTGAATTGCGCTGAACAGTGCTGCCACTAGCATTGCGTCATAAATGTTATTCAGCACCAGCGCCTGAATAAACGGCGGAATGCCAGCGATAATCGGCCCGATATTAGGGATGAAATTGAGGATGAACGCCACCACGCCCCAGAACAGCGCGAACTTCACACCCAGCATCAACAGCGAAAGCCATACCGCGACGCCAGTAAGCAAACTCACCAAGGTTTTCAGCGCCAGATAGTGCGTTACGCCCTTCAACGCTTTGTGCAAACCGGCAATACGGATTTGTGGATTCACCATCGCATTGCGCATTTTGTACGGCAGATGGCGCACTTCAAACAGCATAAACACCACGGTGAGAATCAGCAGCAGCACGTTGGTCATCGCGCCGGAAAGCTGCTTCAACAGCGAGGTGGCCATATCCATCACCACATTGGGATCGAGCCGGGCAGCCAGCGCGTCGGTGGAGATGTTGATATGAAAACGGGCGGCAAAATGTTGAACCACTGCCAGCTTCTGCTCGAGCATGGTGCGGATTTGCGGATAGGTTTCGCTGAAATCACTGGCTGAACTGGCGAGCACAGCAACCAACAACAGCACCACGATAAAAATCACCGTGATCACCAGCGTGATGGCGAACGTGCGCCGCATGCCGTGTCGCATCAACAGGGTAACCAGCGGATTGAGTACTATCGCCAAAAAGCTGGCGAGCAAGAAGGGCACCAGAATGTCTGACGCCGCGCGAATGCCTGCGAGGATAATCACCAGCATCGCCAACTTCACCAGAATGTTCTGGCCAATTTTTTCCTGTGGCAGGTTGTTCATTCACTCTCCTGAGACATCATTTCACAGGAGAGTGTAGTTGATGGAAATTAAGCGTCTGTTTTTTAAGATAAACAGAAATTCCGCATCATTAGCGGCTCTGACGCCGCATCAGCGCTGTCGCCGCCAGCATCAAACTCAAACTGGCTAACAACGTTAGTGTCGCCATTGCCATACCTTGTCCTACCGAACCTTGCTCGAACTGCCGCCAGATAAAGATTGCCACGGTCTGCGTACCAGCAGGGGCCAGCAGCAGCGATGTCACCAACTCGCGCGACGCCACGGCGAATACCATCATCATCGCGGCCAGTAATGCAGGAGAGACCAACGGCAGCACGATCAAGCGCAGCGCCTGTAAGCGCGATGCGCCGTGCACGCGCGCCGCCGGTTCCAGCGTGGGTGCCAGTTGGCGCAACGCGCTGCTGACATAGCGCACCGGCCACGGCAGCAACAAGCAGCTGTAGGATAAAAGCAAGATAAATAGGGTGTTATATGGTGAAGCTGGCCAGAAGCCGCGATTCCAAAGCAGGATCAAACCCACACCGACCACCACGCCCGGCATTGCCGCGGGCAGCAGCGCCAAGCCATCCATCATTGCCAGTAAGCGAGTTTTGCCTTCCGACACGCGCCAGGCGATCAGGAAACCCAGTGCGCCGGTCAATAGCGCCGCGCCCAATGCCAAGCCGATGCTGGTGGAGAAGGCGGCCAACGCATCGCCTTGCTGGCTGAACAGCGCGCCGAAATGGCGCAACGTCAGATTATTAAGATGCAATCCGCCGGACAGCGTATTCAGCAAGCCGCTCAAGGTCATGGCAC
Source organism: Pantoea sp. CFCC18179 (assembly GCF_059412405.1). Taxonomy (NCBI): domain Bacteria; kingdom Pseudomonadati; phylum Pseudomonadota; class Gammaproteobacteria; order Enterobacterales; family Erwiniaceae; genus Pantoea; species Pantoea sp. CFCC18179. The sequence goes on from NZ_JBNBPM010000012.1 coordinate 118,250, forward strand.
CCAGCGGCAGCACCACCGCCAACATTACGGTGAGCACAAACGGTAGCAGCATCACACTTTGCCAGCGACCGGCCTGCGCCAGTTCCTGCATCACCGGTTTGCCGCTAACGGCGGTGACATCGCTGCTGCCAGTGAGTTTGCGTTGTAAGAACCACGCCGCCAGCGCTATCAAACTCAACATTAATGAAAGCGAGGCCGCGCCGGGCAGATCGATGGGCCAGTCGGCGAGTTTGGTTTCAATGCCAACCGTCATCAGCGTCAGATTGGCTTGCGTGCCGAGCGCGGCAGGTACGCCGTACTCTTCAATCGCCAGAGTGAATGCCAGCAGCACGCCGCCCGCCAGCGCTGGTAGCGTCAGTGGCAAGGTGACATGCCAGAAGCCGCGCCACGCCGATGCGCCATGCACGCGCGCTACCCACGCCAGACGCTGCCCGCTCGCCAGCAGCGAACGCGACACCGCAAAGTAAACCACCGGGAAGATATTCAGCGTCATCACCAGAATCATGCCGCTACTGCTGAACAGCAGGCTGTCGAAATTGATGCCGGTAAGTTGTTGCAGATAACCGTTGCGTTGCAGCGCCAGCGTCCATGATAGCGCTACGATATAGGGCGGCGTCAGGAAGGGGATCAGAAACAGCAGATCCCACAGCGCCGCGCCCGGCAGGCGGAACAGGCCGCGAAGTGCGCCGAGCGGTAAGCCCAGCAGCAAACTGCACAGCGCCACGCCGCCGCCGATTTTCAGCGTGCCCAGCCACATTGAGGCCAGTTGCGGATCGTCAAGCAGCGCCGGTAACGTGCTGAATGCGCCGCGCCAGCTTCCCTCGCCAAAGTGTGGAAACACCGCTTGCAGCAAAATAAACAGCAGCGGCAGCGCGACCAGCATCATCAGCGCCAGCAGAATCAATCCATTCAGGGCACGCGACATCATTTACTGCCCGAACAGTGCGCCAAAGCGCTTCAACACCGCCGAACGTTCGCTACTGCCATCGCTTTTGGTCGGCAGCAATTTGATCTCGGTGATCAGCGGACGTTGCGCTTTGATGTCGGTACGCGCTGGCATCAACCAGGCTTTGGCCACTTGTTCCTGACCTTCATCCGACAATACATAATCCACGAATTTCTTCGCATCATCAGCGTGCTGGCTGCTTTTGAGGATCATCATCGGACGCGGCGCGACCACCGTACCGTTCTCCGGGAAGATCACTTTCACGCTTTCGCCCTGAGCGATGTTGTTATAGGTGACGTAATCGACCGCGCCAAACACCGCGGCTTTCGCGCCTTGCAGCACCGGCGTTACCGCTTGTGCGTTCGGGCCACTCATCACCATGCCGTTGGCTTTGAGCTGGTCAAACAGCTGCCAGGCTTTTTCACCTTCGCTGTTTTGCAGGCCAATCAGCAGATCAAGCGAAGCACCGGAAAGCGCCGGATCGGGCGTGGTGACTTTATCTTTAAACGCTGGCGCGGTGAGATCCTGCCAGGTTTTCGGTTCTGGCGTGTTGCTCTGGGTATTCCACACGATGCCGAGCGCGGAAATGCCTTGCGCCACATAGCTGGCGGTTTTGAATTGATCCGGCACGTTCGCCGCGTTGGCGCTTTGGAACGGCAGCAACCAGCCGCGCTGTTGCAGATCTTCAGCGGTATCCCATGAAGCTGAAATCAACACATCGGCTTGCGGATTGGCTTGTTCTGCTTCGAGGCGCGCCATCACTTTGCCGGTGGTGGCCTGGAAAATATTCACTTTGATACCGGTTTGTTTTTCAAATCCGGTAGCAAGGCTTTTCGATAACGATCCTGGACCGGCGGTGTACACCGTTAACGCCTGGGCATCGTTGATCATCATGGCGGAAGTCAAAATCATCGCGCTGATGGCTCCTGTTCTAGATAACTTGAGAGATGGCATTGCGGTCCCCTGAGAGGTGAGTAACGGAAACAATCTGGCCCTGCGCCAGGTGAATGATGCGATCGGCCAAGGTGTTGGCTTCTTCGCGATCGTGCGTAACGTAAACAGCGGTAATGCCCGCGGCGCGCAGCAAATCCGCCATGGTATGCACCAGGGTTTCACGCAGGTCGCGGTCAAGATTGGAGAGCGGTTCGTCGAACAGCAGGATCGCCGGTTTCGCTACCAGCGCGCGCGCTAAAGCCACACGCTGTTGCTGGCCGCCGGAAAGCAGCGCCGGTTTGCGATCGCCAAAGTCAGCCAAACCCACCTGCGCCAATGCGGCGTCGGCTTGTTGACGCGCGGCGGCTTTTTTCATGCCGCGCATGCGCAGCGGGAAGGCGACGTTTTGCGCCACCGACATGTGCGGCCACAGCGCGTAATCCTGGAACACCATGCCGAGGTTGCGTTTTTCCGGCGCATCGCAATGATTGGCCGACGCCACGCAGCGGTCGCCGATCCACAATTCGCCTTCACTCGGTTGCAGCAAACCCGCCAAAATCTTCAGCAGCGTGCTTTTGCCACAGCCGCTGGGGCCGAGCAGCGCAAGGATTTCGCCTGCGGGAATGGTCAGGGAGAGATCGTGCAGAATAGTCAGGTTACCCACCGACCATCTGAGATTTTTCAGTTCGATTGGCAGCGCGGCATGCGTCATCTTCCACCTCCCGCGAGAGAGTTGGTGTGGTGCACGCGCGCCTGAGCAGAAATCAGGAGCGTCATCAAATTGTCTATCCTCTTTGGGATTTGATGGCGGCGAGTCTACGTGGGCGATATGACGAATTGATGACCATAAATTCAGGCGATCTGCGGATGCACGCGGTGGGAAAAAGCGTATAGTTAACGCTCTTGTATAAAAATTCCGTCACCCACGAGCGCAATCACTCATGCCTGACCTGCCTGCCGCCGCACCTGAACACGGGCGTTTTCGTCTCAATCTGCTGATCCTTTCCATCGTAAAGTTCAACTTTGCCAGCTATCTCACCATCGGCTTGCCGCTGGCAGTGCTGCCCGGTTTTGTCCATGACGGGCTGGGTTACAACGCCTTTTGGGCCGGATTGGTGATCAGCCTGCAATACATCGCCACGCTGTTGAGCCGACCGCACGCCGGACGATATGCCGATATGTGGGGGCCGAAAAAAGTGGTGGTGCTCGGGCTGGTAGGCTGTTTGATCAGTGGCATCTGCATTCTGTTGTCGGCACTGAGCGAAGGGCAGGGCGTGCTGAGTCTGGTGTTGCTGTGTCTGGGCCGCGTGATTCTGGGAATCGGGCAAAGCTTCTCCGGCACCGGCACTTCGCTGTGGGGCGTGGCGCGCGTTGGATCGCTGCACATTGGCCGGGTGATTTCGTGGAACGGTATTGTGACGTACGGCGCGATGGCGATTGGCGCGCCGCTCGGCGTGGTGATTTTCCGCAGCGGCGGCTTGCTGCTGCTCTCTTGCATCATCATCGCCTTTTGCGTGCTGGCGATTGCGCTGGCGCTACCGCGCGCGCCGGTCAAAGGCAGCAAAGCCAAGCCGTTGCCGTTTCGTGATGTGCTGAGCAAGGTCTACGGTTTTGGTTTGATTCTGGCGATGGGCTCCGCCGGATTTGGCGTGATCGCCACCTTTATCACACTGTTTTATCAGGACAAAGGTTGGGACGGTGCGGCCTTCGCTCTGACGATGTTTAGCGCGGCGTTTGTCGGTACGCGTTTGCTGTTTCCCAATGCGATCAACAAATTGGGCGGTTTGCGCGTCGCGAGCATCTGTTTTGCGGTGGAAGCCATCGGCTTGTTTCTGGTGGCCGGTTCCTTTGATCCATGGATGGCAAAGATGGGCGCATTCCTCACCGGAGCCGGTTTCTCGCTGGTGTTCCCGGCGATTGGCGTGGTAGCGGTGAAAGTAGTGCCGCAGCAAAATCAAGGCAGCGCGTTAGCCACCTATACCGCGTTTATGGATTTGTCGTTGGGGATCACTGGCCCGATTGCCGGTTTCATCATGAGTTATGCTGGCGTGTCGCTGGTCTATTTCCTTACCGCGCTGCTGGTGTGTTTAGCGCTGTTCTGCACGCTGCGCATGATGAAACGCCTGCCGGAAACGCCCACTGTCGAAATCAAAGAGAACGCCTAGGTGTACGTGGATGAAAACCAGGTCACCATAAATGGCGACCCTACGAATATACAGATTATGTATCCTCTAAATAATTTACGTCAGAGCAAGGCGGCAAGCGTGGGAATCCCCGGGAGCTTACGCCAGTAAGTGACTGGGGTGAGCACGCGCAGCCAACGCAGCTATCACGTAAATTATGACGAGGATAAAAAAGGGCCTCCGACCGAGGCCAACACTAGCAAATTGTGCCTTGTTCAGACACAGATAAGGGTTCTTTTAAGCTTGAAGCAACTCGATGCTTTGACGGACTTCACGTTCGATTTCCTTCGCGCCCCATTTCTCCAGTTCTGATGAGAATGGCTCAAAGGCATAAACGCCTTTATAGCCCAGCATCTCCAAACGCTTCACTTGCGCCACGCTGTTCAGTACGTCGCGATCGCTGAGCATAATGCGTTCTTCATCGGTCAACTGCGCCGTTGGGCGGGTATCTTCCACGCCGGAAAGATGCACCAGGCCAATCTGATTAACCTCAATTTCCTGCGGGAACTCATTTTCAGCGTTTTCATACAGATGATGATGAAAGGTATCCAGCAGCAGCTTAAACGGCACGCCCGCCTGTTTAATCAGCTTCTGCGTTTGTACCGCCGAACGCAGTGAACTCACCGGGAAGCCCAGCGGCTCCACCAATCCCTGAATGCCATACTCGGCAAAACGCGGCGCCAGCAGTTGCAACGCTTCCAGCGTCTGTTGCGGTGTTCGTTCAATCCCTTCATTCAACGGACACATCACCAGCGCCTGCGCGCCAATCGCATGGGCTTCTTTTAACATCGCATCCGCTTTTGCCAGCAGCGCGTCGTCGGCACGGTTAAAGGGATACAACGCATTAATCGTGACGATCTCAATAGGGTACTTATCCGTCAGCGCCCGCAGTTCCGTCACGCTCAAATCATCGGTCACCTTGCCGCTGGACATGTCATTGCGCAGCTCAACTTTACTCAAGCCGAGGCGCTGCACCAGTTGAAAGAACGCTTCCAACGACAGCGCAGGTGCGATTTTGCGGTTAATACAGAAACGGGTTGGATCGATGGCCATTTACGGCTCCTGTAAGCGGATACGGATAAGGTGCAGCAAAGAGAACATTTATTTCATTATTATTGAATTATGAAATATCAGATATTGGATCTGCCTCGCAAAAATTTCATATTTCGTTTCGCATTGCATTAGTTGACTGGATAGATGACACAAATTTTGTGCTTGCAGGCGTTAAGCGTTAGCAGGGTTTGCGGGTCTTTCATCGCCCGGACACAACCGTTACAGGCAGGTTTGTCATGACTCATCATCCTGTGCAGAAAAAATGCGATCCATGCCGCTAAAAGGAAATTTTCCAAAAAGAAGTATTTGAAAAATTTATTTCATTGCTATAGCTTCATAGCACGCTTTAAGTATTGCCTGATCGGGTAGCGTCGCTGTTTTGTATTGGCTGCCTGCAGGGAACTCCACATCAAAGAGGCAACGACATGACTATCGTAGGAAACTTTATCGGCGGCAAAATTACCCACAGCGCCAGCAATGAAACTATTCCCGTTTACGACCCGGCAACCGGCAAAGTGGTGCGCGAACTGACGCAAAGCACCGCGGCGGAAGTTGAAAAAGCGATTGAAGTCGCTCATGCCGCCTTCCCTGAATGGTCGAAAACTGCGCCGCTGCGTCGTGCCCGTGTGATGTTCAACTTCAAAGCGCTAATGGAAAAACACCGCGATGAGCTAGCTGCCTTGATCGTGTCTGAGCACGGCAAAGTGTGGTCAGATGCGCTGGGTGAGCTGACGCGCGGTATTGAAGTGATCGAGTATGCCTGCGGTATCCCACATCTGATTAAAGGTGAAAACTCTCCGAGCGTCGGGACTGGCGTGGATAGTTATTCCCTGATGCAGCCGGTTGGCGTGGTGGCGGGGATTACGCCATTCAACTTCCCAGCGATGGTGCCATTGTGGATGTTCCCGATCGCGCTGGCGTGCGGCAACACCTTCATTTTGAAGCCACCGGCGCTGGACCCTTCTGCGTCAGTGCGCATGGCTGAACTGCTGAAAGAAGCCGGCTTGCCAGATGGCGTGTTCAACGTGGTGCACTCTTCAAACGAAGACGCTGAGCAACTGTACAAAGATCCGCGCGTGGCCGCAGTGAGCTTCGTCGGTTCTTCTGGCGTCGCAGAACACATCTACAAAACTGCCAGCGCGCACGGCAAACGTGTTCAGGCGTTTGGGGCGGCGAAAAACCATGCCATCGTGATGCCAGATGCCGATCTGGATGCCACCGTGAACGCCATTATGGGCGGCGCGTTTGGTTCAGCGGGCGAACGCTGCATGGCGTTGCCGGTGGTGGTGGCGGTAGGCAATGACACCGCTGACAAACTGATTGCCCGTTTAACGCCGCTGATCAAAGCGCTGCGCGTCGGTCCTGGCATCCAGCAAGGTGCGGAAGAGAATGAAATGGGACCGGTGGTTTCAGCGGCGCACCAGAAGAAAGTGCTCGGCTACATCGATAAAGGTGTGCAAGAAGGCGCGAAACTGGTGGTGGATGGACGCGGCATTCAGGTGCCGGGCCATGCCGAAGGTTACTACGTCGGTGGCACGCTGTTCGACAACGTGACTTCTGATATGACTATTTGGCGCGAAGAGATCTTCGGACCGGTACTCAGCATCATGCGTTCCACCGATTTCGACAGCGCCTTGCAATTGGTGAACAGCCACGAGTTCGGCAACGGCAGCGCCATCTTCACCAGCAACGGCCACACCGCGCGCGAATTCGTGCAGAACGTGGAAGCGGGCATGGTCGGCGTCAACGTTCCGGTGCCAGTGCCAATGGCGTTCCACAGCTTCGGCGGCTGGAAACGTTCGGTGTTTGGCGCGCTCAACGTGCATGGTCCAGACGGCGTGCGCTTCTACACCCGCATGAAAACCGCCACCGTGCGTTGGCCGAGCGGTCAGCAAACTGTTTCTGAGTTCAGCATGCCAACGCTGGGCTAACATCGCTCAACAAGGAGGAAGAGAGAATGTCTCTGATTTCGAAAGCGCAACAGCCAGACAGCAACGGGCGGATTCAACATGTCACGCCGGAAAGTGCCGGTTGGGAATATGTCGGTTTTGATGCCTATTTGCTGAAAAAAGGGCAGAGCCTGAAGCTGAGCAGCGGTGACAAAGAGTTGTGCCTGGTGCTGGTTGCAGGTTTTGCCTCGGTGAAAACCCGCCACGCGGATTTCCCGAATCTGGGTAAGCGTCTGTCGCCATTTGAACGCACGCCACCTTACTCGGTGTATGTGCCGCATAACGATGAAGTGGAAGTGTATGCGGATAGCGATCTGGAGCTGGCGGTGTGTAATGCGCCGAGCAACGGTCATTTACCGGCGCGTTTGATTGCGCCGGCGGATGTAGGCGTTGAGCAGCGTGGCAAAGGGCGTAACAAGCGTCTGGTACACAACATCTTGCCGGATAACAAAGAAGCCGACAGCCTGCTGGTGGTGGAAGTGTATACCGACGAAGGCGCGACCAGTTCGTATCCCAGCCACAAGCACGATCAGAAAGACAGTCCGGACGAAACCTATCTGGAAGAAACCTATTATCACCGTTTCGATCCGGAACCGGGTTTCGCCATGCAGCGCGTTTATACCGACGACCGTTCGCTGGATGAGTGCATGGCGCCGTACAATCGTGATGTGGTGACGGTGCCGCGCGGTTATCATCCGGTGGCAACCATTGCCGGTTACGATAACTATTATCTGAACGTGATGGCGGGGCCAAAGCGTCTGTGGAAATTCACCTGGGAGAAAGATCACGCTTGGGTGAACAGCGACCAATATCCGCGCAGTTAAAGGGTTTTATAGGGTGGGCATTCATGCCCACCAATGTAAAAAGGGCAGCTAATTAGCTGCCCTTTTTACTGGTCACCATAAATGGCGTAATGCTCGTCAGTTAAGCCTCAAACATGCCGGAACGCATAGCGTTTCGGCTTTTTCTTTACTGCCCGGGGATAGTGTCTTGGTCGCCGGGTGGGAAGCACGAAGCTGGGTGCCAT
>NZ_JBNBPM010000013.1:0-121988 GCF_059412405.1 Pantoea sp. CFCC18179
CCAGCTTCGTGCTTCCCACCCGGCGACCAAGACACTATCCCCGGGCAGTAAAGAAAAAGCCGAAACGCTATGCGTTCCGGCATGTTTGAGGCTTAACTGACGAGCATTACACCATAAATGGTGACCTTACAACAATCGAACCATGCGTTTGTAGGGTCGCCATTGATGGTGACCGAATAACGCTCAGTTGGCGAGCGTTACGCCGCCGGTAACCGCCTTAAGGACGATAGACCTTCACGTTTTTAAAGCCTTGCTCATGCAGATACAGCGCCTGCAAACGGCTCATCACACCACGATCGCAATACAGCAACCAGGTTTTGCTCTGGTCCAAATCGCCAAACTGAGTGCCGAGCTTGTAGAACGACAGCAGTTTCACTTCTACGCCTTCAACGATCAGCGGCTTAGCATCTTGCTCATCGGCGGAACGGATATCCAGCACCACATCGTTGGCGGTGAAGGAATCCACAGTTTCCACTTCAACCACTTCTTCTTGCGTCTGCTCGGCGATTTCGCGGATATCGACGTTGCTGGCTTCTTGCACCACACGATTGAGGATCTCGAAATCGAAATTCAACTCTTCCGCTTCGATTTTGGCTTTCACCGCTTTCACGGTTGGGCTTTTCGAAATCACACCGCAATATTCCGGCATGGTACGGGCAAAATCTTCGGTGCCGATCTGGCGTGCCACGTTGATGATGTGCTCTTTATCGTGCGAAATCAGCGGACGCAGAATCAAAGTATCAGAGGCGTTATCAATTAAACGCAGGTTGGTCAGCGTCTGGCTGGAAACCTGGCCCAGCGCTTCGCCGGTCACCAACGCTTGCACGCCGTAGCGCTCTGCGACCATCGACGCGGCGCGCACCATCATACGCTTCAGTACCACGCCCATTTGGCCGTCATCCACTTTCTCCAGAATCTCGCCAACCACCGGTTCGAAATTGATCGCCACAAAGCGTACGCGATGCGAGCGGCCAAAACGCTGCCACAGGTAATGCGCAACCTGGCGCACACCAATCTCATGCGCAGCACCGCCAAGATTGAAGAAGCAGTAATGCACGCGGCAACCACGACGCATCAACATATAGCTGGAAACGCCGGAGTCGAAGCCGCCGGAAATCAGCGACAACACATCTTCTTGCGTACCAATTGGGAAGCCGCCCAAACCTTCGTAACGCGCGGTGATCAGCAACAGGCGATCGTCTTCGATCTCCAGATTCACCGTTTCATCCGGGCGATTAAGCTGCACACGCGCCGTTTCGATATGTTGATTGAGGCCGCCACCAACGTAACGCTCCACATCCTGCGAGCTGAAGCTGTGCTTGCCGCGACGCTTCACGCGCACGCAGAAGCTTTTCCCTTGCAGACGATCGCGGTTCAACGCCAGCGTCTGCTCGAAGATGTCGTGCATATCGGTGTACGCGCGATCTTCAACCGCCAGCACATGGTGAATGCCGGGAATACGCGTCAGCTCCGCCACGATGGTTTCGCGCAGTGATTCGTTTTTGGAACGCACTTCAACGTGATCCCAGTGACGCACCACCGCGATATCTTCATCGACGGTGCGCAGGATATTGCGAATGCTGCTGGTCAGAATTTTGATAAAACGCAGACGCACCGACTGACTTTTGATGGTGATTTCTGGGAACAGCTTGATGATAAACTTCATGGCGACAGGGATTCGTTTGGGCAAATAAGTGCTAAAAGCATCAGCACTTAGCTGGTAAAATCATATAATTGCGGGTTGAATCAGGATCTCCCGCATCCGAGGCGCAAAAGTATATCACCTTTGGCGGGTGACTGCTTCTGCAACCGCTGTCACATTGATTATTTTGCTAATTAATTCCTGTCGGCTACCATGACCGATTGCAAGATAATGTCTTAACCTGTGAGTCGACACTGATATGCCGAAAAAAGCCGAAGCGCCAGTGAGTTTTGAAAGCGCATTGCAGCAGCTGGAACAGATTGTCAGCCGTCTGGAGAGTGGCGAACTGCCGCTGGAACAGGCGCTGAATGAATTTGAACGCGGCGTACAATTGGCACGTACCGGTCAGCAAACCCTGCAACAGGCAGAACAGCGGGTACAAATCCTGCTGAGCGACGAGAAAGATGCCCCACTCGCCCCCTTTACGCCGGAAAATGAGTAATGGATTTCGCTAAATTACTGAGCGCGTATCACGAACGCGTTAATCTGGCGTTGACACGCTTAATAGATCCACTTCCTTTTCAGAGTTCTCCTCTGGTTAATGCCATGGAATATGGGGCATTATTAGGCGGTAAGCGTCTGCGTCCATTTCTGGTATACGCCACGGGCGAAATGTTAAAGGCCGATGCGGCCAGTCTGGATGTTCCGGCAGCGGCCGTTGAATGCATCCATGCTTACTCCCTGATTCATGACGATCTGCCGGCGATGGATGACGATGCGTTACGCCGCGGGCAGCCAACCTGCCATATTAAATATGGTGAAGACACGGCCATTCTTGCCGGCGATGCGCTGCAAACGTTGGCCTTCTCAATTCTGGCCGATCAGCCGATGCCCGGCGTGACTGCCGAAGCACGTATTGCGATGATTTCCGAACTGGCCCAAGCCAGCGGTGTGGCCGGCATGTGCGGCGGTCAGGCACTGGATTTAGCCGCTGAAGGCAAGCAAATTGATTTGGCACAGCTCGAACAGATTCACCGCCACAAAACGGGCGCGTTAATTCGCGCCGCGGTACGTCTGGGTGCCTTAGCGGCAGGCGAGCGAGGCCGTGCCGCATTGCCGATTTTGGATACCTACGCCAACGCCATCGGATTGGCGTTTCAGGTGCAGGACGACATCCTCGATGTGGTCGGTGACACCGCCGTATTAGGCAAAACCCAGGGATCGGATCAAGCGTTAGGTAAAAGCACCTATCCAGCCCTGATGGGACTGGAAAACGCCCGCAGCAAAGCCTGGGATCTTTATCAAGAGGCGCTTGGCGCGCTCGATATTCTGGCGGCGCAGTCTTACAACACAATCGCTTTACAAGCGCTGGCAAGCTTCATAATTGAACGCGATAAATAACTTTCATAATGAGTCTCTGATGAGTTTTGACACTGCAAAATACCCGACACTGGCGTTAGCAAGCACGGTTCAGGAATTACGGTTATTACCGAAAGATAAACTTCCGGAGTTGTGCGACGAGCTGCGTCAATATTTGCTGGATAGCGTGAGCCGTTCATCCGGTCACTTTGCGTCAGGTTTAGGCGTGGTCGAGCTAACAGTGGCGCTGCATTATGTCTACAACACGCCATTTGATCATCTGGTGTGGGATGTAGGCCATCAGGCTTATCCGCATAAAATTCTGACCGGACGCCGCGATCGCATCGGCACCATTCGCCAGAAAAATGGCCTGCATCCATTCCCGTGGCGCGGCGAGAGTGAATATGACGTGCTGAGCGTCGGTCACTCTTCCACTTCGATTAGCGCCGGTCTTGGTATGGCGGTAGCGGCAGAACGCGAAGGTAAAGGTCGTCGTACGGCCTGTATCATCGGCGATGGCGCGATTACTGCGGGTATGGCATTTGAAGCCATGAACCACGCAGGCGACATCAAACCGGATATGCTGGTGATTCTCAACGACAACGAAATGTCGATCTCCGAGAACGTCGGTGCGCTTAATAATCGTCTGGCACAGATTCTCTCCGGCAAAACTTACTCGCGTCTGCGCGAAGGCGGCAAGCGCGTGCTGGATGGCTTACCGCCGATTAAAGAGCTGGTGAAACGCACCGAAGAGCATCTGAAAGGCATGGTGGTGCCGGGTACGCTGTTCGAAGAGTTGGGCTTCAACTATATCGGCCCCGTCGATGGCCATGACGTCCTGACGTTGGTGAGCACGCTGAAGAACATGCGCGACCTGAAAGGCCCGCAGTTCCTGCACATCATGACCAAAAAGGGCAAAGGCTATGCCCCGGCGGAAGAAGATCCGATCACCTGGCATGCGGTGCCGAAATTCGATCCGGCTAGCGGATCGTTACCGAAAAGCGCGCCTGGGTTGCCGAGCTATTCGAAGATTTTCGGCAACTGGCTGAGCGAAATGGCCGCCGACGATCCGCGCCTGATGGCTGTAACGCCAGCGATGCGCGAAGGTTCCGGCATGGTGAGCTATTCGCGCGATTATCCGCAGCAATATTTTGATGTGGCGATTGCCGAACAGCATGCGGTGACCTTTGCTGCCGGTATGGCGATTGGTGGTTACAAACCGATTGTGGCGATCTACTCGACCTTCCTGCAGCGCGCCTACGATCAGCTGATCCATGACGTCGCCATCCAGAAATTGCCGGTGCTGTTTGCTATCGATCGCGGCGGCATTGTTGGCGCGGACGGGCAAACCCATCAGGGCGCATTTGATATCGCCTTCCTGCGTTGTGTACCAGAAATGGTGATCATGACGCCAAGCGACGAAAACGAATGCCGCTTGATGTTGTATACCGGTTATCACTATCAGGATGGCCCAAGTGCGGTGCGTTATCCGCGCGGCACCGGCACCGGTGCGACGCTTGAGCCGCTTGCAAGTTTGCCGCTCGGTAAAGGCATCGTGAAACGTCGCGGTGAAAAACTGGCAATCCTCAACTTCGGCACCTTGTTGCCGGAAGCCACTACTGCGGCTGAAGCGCTCAACGCCACGCTGGTAGATATGCGTTTTGTGAAACCGCTCGACGAAGCATTGATTGCCGAACTGGCTGCCAGCCATGATTCGCTGGTGACGCTGGAAGAAGGTGCCATCAAAGGTGGCGCAGGAAGCGGCGTTAACGAGTATGTGATGGCAAAACGCCTGCGCGTGCACGTGTTGAACCTTGGCCTGCCGGATGAATTTATCCCGCAAGGTACGCAGGATGAAGTTCGCCAGGATTATCAGTTGGATGCCGCCGGTATTCAACAGCAAATCAGCACCTGGCTGGCGCAGTAATTTGCCCGACTCGCTCACCGCCCGGTGAGCGAGCCTGCTGCTATGCTTAGGGAACGTTTTCCCTCAAGCATAAGAGCAGGAGCCCCAATGAAAACCATCCGTTTAGGCCAAACCGACTTACAGGTTTCGCGTCTCTGTTTAGGCTGCATGACTTATGGCGATCCCACGCGCGGCAATCACGCCTGGACGCTGCCGGAAGAGAGCAGTCGCCCGTTGATCAAGCAGGCGCTGGACGCCGGCATCAACTTCTTTGATACCGCCAACAGCTATTCCGACGGCAGTAGCGAAGAGATTGTGGGTCGCGCGCTAAAAGATTTCGCGCAGCGCGATCAGGTGGTGGTCGCGACCAAGGTTTATTTCCCGCTGAGCAATCTCTCACAAGGTTTATCACGCCAAAACATCCTGCAATCGATAGACGATAGCCTGACGCGCCTTGGCATGGAGTATGTTGACTTGCTGCAAATTCACCGTTGGGATTACGACACGCCTATTGAAGAGACGCTGGCAGCACTGGATGAGGTGGTGAAATCCGGTAAAGCACGTTACATCGGCGCATCGTCCATGCACGCAGCCCAGTTTGCTCAGGCGCTGGATTTGCAGCAGCAAAATAACTGGGCGCGCTTTGTTAGCATGCAGGATCAGTACAATTTGATTCAGCGTGAAGAAGAGAACGAAATGCATCCGCTGTGCCAACGTGAAGGCATTGCGGTGCTGCCATGGAGCCCGCTGGCGCGCGGCAAATTGACGCGTCCGTGGGGCGAAACCACGGCGCGTTCGGTGTCGGATAATGTGATGGAGAAACTGTACACCGGCACCGAAGAGAACGATGCGGAGATTGCCGAACGACTCGCCAACGTTGCCGCCGATAAAGGCGTGACGCGTGCGCAGGTGGCGCTAGCGTGGTTGCTGCATAAACCCGCGGTGACCGCGCCGATTATTGGCGCTTCGCGTGAGCAGCAGTTTGCCGAATTGGTGAAAGCGGTGGATGTAGAGTTGAGTACTAATGAGATTGCCGAGTTGGAATCGGTGTATCAACCGCATCCGGTGGTGGGATTTGAGTGATTCAGGAACCTGGTCGCCATTAATGGCGACCCTACGGATTTTGTAGGGTGGCCATTAATGGCCACCTCATTCACTTCACACCGAAATGATCAAACCCTTTCACATCCACGCTGCGCGGTTTGCCGTTCTCCAGCAAACTCAGCCCTTCCGATTCCGGTGCAATCTGGCCGATGCAGGTATAAGGCACACCGAAATGCCCCAACGCCACATCCAGCGCGCCACGATTCACTTCCGGCACCGTGAAGCAGAGTTCGTAATCTTCGCCACCGCTCAGCGCCCATTTCAGTACCAGCTCAGGCTCAAAATGGTCACGCAACGCAGCTGAAAGCGGCAACGCATCAAGATTAAGTCGCGCACCGACGCGGCTGGCAGTCAGCACATGGCCGAGATCGGAAATCAATCCATCGGAAATATCGATCGCCGACGTCGCTAAGCCACGCAGCGCCTGGCCTTGCAACACACGTGGCATTGGACGTAAATGACGCTTGATCAACGCCTCATGTACCGCCGGATCGTTCAGACGATGGCGATGTTGCAGCAACGATAATCCTGCTGCGCTATCACCCAGCGTGCCGGTAACGAAAATCCAGTCACCGGGTTTCGCGCCAGAACGTTTCAGCGCCCTGCCCACCGGCACTAAACCGTGAATGCCAAGCGTCATGCTCAGCGGTCCACGCGTGGTATCGCCGCCAATCAGCTGCATATCGTAATAATCCAGCAGCTCAAACAGGCTATCGCTAAACGCAGCGACCCAAGGTTCATCAATTTCCGGCAGCGTTAAGGCCAGCGTCAACCACGCCGGATCGGCACCCATCGCAGCTAAATCGCTCAGGTTAACCGCCACGGCTTTGTAACCGAGATCGGCAGGATGAATGTCACGCAAGAAGTGCACTCCCGCCACCAAGGTATCGGTGCTGATGGCGAGAGTTTGTTTTTCTGGCACGTTGAGTAACGCGCAGTCGTCACCAATTCCTTTCTCCACATCGCGGCGGGAGCTGGTGACGCGGTTAAAGTAACGTGCGATCAGTTCGAATTCACCACAAGACATAGTCAGGTCTCAATGAAGAAAAGGCCGGTAAACCGGCCTTCAATGCTATTTTTTATTCGGTCGAATTTGCGGGGCAGCTTTGTCGAGAACACCATTGACGAATTTGTGGCTGTCTTCAGCACCAAATACTTTTGCCAATTCAATGCCTTCGTTGATGGCCACTTTGTATGGCACATCAGAACGCTTGCTCAGCTCATACAGCGAGATACGCAGGATGGCTTTTTCTACCTGGCCCAGCTCTTCCAGCTGACGCGACAGGTAAGGCTTCATCAGACCGTCCAGGTACGCGCTGTTAGTCGCCACACCGGCCAGCAATTCGCGGAAATAGCTAATATCGACGTCTTTGACGTCTTGTTCCGCCAGAAACTGGTATTCCACATCGGCAATGTCGTTCTTGGACAGCTGCCAGGAGTAAAGCGCCTGGACAGCGCACTCACGGGCGCGACGACGAGCAGCAGGTTTCACAAAATTCCCCTTACAAAAATCAGGCTTTGATGGCTTTCAATACGTTGATCATTTCGAGTGCAGTCAGGGCCGCTTCGGCACCTTTATTCCCTGCTTTCGTGCCGGCGCGTTCAATCGCCTGCTCGATATTTTCAGTGGTCAACACGCCGAAGGTCACCGGGATTTCGCTGGTCATGGCGACGTGCGCAATGCCCGAGCTGGCTTCACCGGCCACATATTCGAAGTGTGCGGTGCCGCCACGGATCACGGTGCCCAACGCCACAATGGCGTCGTGCTTACCGGCTTTCGCCAGCGCGCGTGCTGCCAGCGGCAGTTCGTATGCACCCGGAACCCAGACAACGGTGATGTTATCTGCTTTCACCTGGCCGATGCGCTTTAAAGCGTCAATCGCGCCGTCCAGCAGGCTGTCATTAATGAAGTTGTTAAAACGCGCAATTACGATGGCAATGTTTGCATCAGGCGTGGCAACAGGAGCTTCGATAACTTTCATACATATCCTTTGGGTTATTTAATGGCCCCGCAGAAGGGGGCGGATTCTATCATACTCTTTGGCGACGCGCTCAGGCTTTTCCGCGCTTTCAACGCGGCGTCAGCGTCAAGCGCAGGTCTTCGCCAACCAGGCGAACATCGCTAAAATTCAGGGCCGGTGCATCAGCTAATTGTTGCAGTCCCGGCAATTCGCACAGGCCACGCGCGGCGTTACCCAGCAGCTTCGGCGCCATATAAACGATCAGCTCATCGACCAATCCCGCTTGCAGCAAAGCGCCAGCTAAACCGGCTCCGGCTTCCACCCACACGCTGTTGATCTGGCGCTGGCCGAGCAGCATCATCATCGCCACTAAATCAAGTTGCTCACCACGCTGTGGCACCGCAATCTGGCTGACGTTTTCCGGCCAGCTTTGCTGATCGGGCTCGCTGCGCATCAACCAGGTTTCGCCCGCTTGATCGATTAAACGATGCTGCGGCGTGACGCGTTGCTGGCTGTCGATAATGACCCGCACCGGCTGGCGCAACTGCGTTTCATCCAGTTGCGCACGCACCTCGTCACTCAATTCATTCCAGCGCAAGGTTAAAGAGGGATTATCTGCTAACACCGTGGCGCTGGTGCTAAGGATAGCTGAACTCTGGGCGCGCAAACGTTGCACATCGCGCCTTGCCGCCGCAGAAGTGATCCACTGACTTTCGCCGCTGGCCATCGCGGTACGCCCATCAAGGGATGCGCCGAGTTTTAGCTGAATCCACGGGAAGCCAGTACGCATGCGTTTCAGAAAACCACGATTCAATGCTTCAGCATCGTTCATCATTACACCGTGACTGACATCGATGCCCGCCTGCTGTAAACGATACAAGCCACGTCCCGCCACTTGCGGATTGGGATCTTGCATCGCCGCCACCACGCGACTGACGCCAGCCGCAATCAGCGCATCGCAACACGGCGGCGTGCGTCCATGATGACTGCATGGTTCCAGCGTGACATAGGCCGTTGCGCCCTGCGCGCGTTCACCCGCCATGCGCAGTGCATGCACTTCGGCATGCGGTTCACCGGCGCGCTGATGCCAGCCTTCGCCGACAATCTCGCCATCGCGCACAATTACGCAGCCGACGTTGGGATTGGGTGTAGTGGTAAAGCGTCCGCGGCGCGCCAGTTCCAGCGCGCGCGCCATATAGCGTTCGTCAGTCATGGATTAGTCCTGTAAGCGGGCGATCTCTTCACCAAAATCACGAATATCTTCAAAGCTGCGGTATACCGAGGCAAAGCGGATGTAAGCAACTTTATCCAGCTTTTTCAGCTCATCCATCACCAGATTTCCAATCAACGCGCTCGGCACTTCACGTTCGCCGGTCGCACGCAGTTGGGTTTTGATGTGATTCACTGCGCTTTCAACCGCATCGGCACTCACCGGACGCTTTTCCAGTGCCTTAATCATGCCGCTGCTGAGTTTATCTTCGTTGAACGGTTCACGCACATCGTTGCTTTTTACCACGCGCGGCATCACCAGCTCAGCCACTTCAAAGGTGGTAAAACGCTCGTGACACACCAAACACTGGCGGCGACGGCGCACCGAAGAGCCTTCACTGACCAGACGCGAATCAATCACTTTGGTGTCCACAGCGGAGCAGAATGGGCAATGCATGACGTTTCCTGTCGCGAGATAAATTGGGCACATAGTGTAGCGCGATCAAAGTAAAACTGAACACAAACCGTGTTTAAAAGATGCATTTGCTGTAAAGCGCATTTACGCCGCCCGGCTCACAAGCAGGACAGCGCCTAAAGAGCCACTGCGATAAACCCACTATGCTTATAGAGCAGCCATTAAGGCGGCCAACACCAATAACTGGAGGATGTATGGGTCTGTTTGATTTCGTCAAAGAAGCGGGTGAAAAACTGTGGGACGCCGTGAGTGGCGGCGATGATGCCAGTAAGAAACTGCAAGATCACATCAACAAACTCGGCTTGCCCGATAGCGATAAGGTCAAAGTGGATGTCAAAGGCGATACCGTTACGGTAACCGGCAACGGCGTTTCGCAAGAATTGAAGGAGAAGATTCTGGTGGCGGCCGGTAACGTCGCGGGGATCACCAAGGTGGATGATAAAGTTACGGTGACGGATGCAGCGCCAGAAGCCACCTTCTACACGGTGAAAAAAGGCGATACTTTGAGTGCGGTATCGAAAGAAGTGTACGGAAATCCTAATCAATACAACAAGATTTTCGAGGCAAACAAGCCAATGCTGACGCATCCTGATAAGATCTATCCAGGCCAGGTTTTACGTATTCCCAAATAATTGAAAGGACAATGCATGACGATCAGGACGTTATGGGCACCGGCAGCACTCTCTTTGCTGGTTCTGAGTGGTTGCAGTTCAACGCCGGTTTCACCGCAGGTCAAAGAGTTGCATCAGGAAGTGAGTCAGCTGAATCAGCAGATGCGCAAACTGACTAATCAGGCAACGGCGCTGGAAATTCAGGGGCAGCTCAACAGCCAATCGACGCAAGGCGCATGGTTGTTGCCGCAGGCCAATACGCCAGTGGAGCTACAGACGCAGCTGGGTAAATTGCGTTTGTCGCTGTCGCAAGTGGCGGGTGAAGCCAATGGCACGCGCGCCAACCTGAATATCCGCTCCACCGATGACCAGCCGATTCCGGCCCTACGCGCCACCGTGGTATGGGGCGAAATGGATCCGGCGAGCGGTAAGCCACTCAATGCTGGCAGCCTCAGCCAAACTCTCGACGTACCGGCTGAGTTGATGCCACGCAGCTCCGTCACCGTTCCGCTGCGCTTGAGCGGTTTAGCACCGGAGCAACTCGGTTATGTGCGTGTACATGATGTAGAAGGCACGGCGGCAAGCAAAACCGCGCCCTGAACTCTGCATCAGTAGCGTAGGGTCGCCATTTATGGTGACCGCCAACATGATGTCCTGATCGACAGGCATAAAAAAAGGGCTGCCTGTGGCAGCCCTTTTCTCATCTTTCGCAGAATTACGGCAGAATCGAAGGCTGGTCTGCGCCCTCTTTTTCCACTTTCTGCACCAGCATATGTTCACGCTTCATGCCGAGTTTCAGCGCCAGCGCTGAAGAGACATAAATTGATGAAATCGTACCGATGGTGACACCGATCAGCATGGTCAGTGAGAAGCCTTTCAGCAACGCACCACCAAATACGAACAGAATCATAATCATCGCCAGCGTGGTCAATGAGGTGATCAAGGTACGGCTTAACGTTTGAGTCAACGACACGTTGGTAATGTCGTAAGAAGAACCGCGACGGATTTTGCGGAAGTTCTCACGAATACGGTCGGAAACCACGATTTTATCGTTAAGCGAGTAACCAATCACCGACATCAGCGAGGCGACAATCGTCAGGTCAATTTCAACCCGTGACAGCGCCAGGATGCCGCAGGTGATGATCACATCGTGCGCCAGTGCCAGTACGGTACCCAGCGCCAAACGCCACTCAAAGCGGAAGCCGATGTAGATCAAAATGGCAATCAGCGCTGACAGCAGCGCCATCGCACCCGCCTGCGCCAAATCGCTACCCACGCTTGGGCCAACGAACTCGATACGCTTCACGGTTGCATTCTGTTGGGTCGTCTGGTTAATCGAAGCCAGAACTTTATTACCCAACTCGGTGCCCGCGTTGCCGGTGGCTGGTGGCATACGCACCATCACATCGCGGCTGCTACCAAAGTTTTGTACCAGCGGCTCTTCAAAGCCCGCTTTGACCAAACCTTCGCGCAGCGCATCAAGATCCGCCGGTTTTTCCAGGTTAATTTCAATCACCGTTCCGCCGGTAAAGTCGAGGCCCCAGTTGAAGCCTTTGACGCCAACGATGGCGATTGACGCCACAATCAGCAAACCGGAGATGATGAAAGCCAGCTTATCCCAGCGCATAAAGTCGACGACTTTACGCCCGTGGTTTAGCTGCTCAATACTATATTCCTGTGCCACAACGCACTCCTCAGATAGACAGCTTGTTGATGCGTTTGCCGCCGTACACCAGGTTAACGATGGCACGGGTGCCGACGATAGCGGTAAACATTGAGGTCGCGATACCGATAGCGGTGGTAATCGCAAAGCCTTTGATGGAACCGGTACCGACCGCATAAAGAATGATAACTTTGATCAGCGTAGTGACGTTGGCGTCGACGATACTGGAGAAGGCGCCTTTATAGCCTTCATGAATCGCCTGCTGTACCGAGCGTCCGTTACGCAACTCTTCTTTAATACGTTCGTTAATCAACACGTTAGCATCGACTGCTACCGCCAGCGTCAACACAATACCGGCAATACCTGGCATGGTGAGCGTCGCGCCTGGCAACAGTGACATGATGCCGACAATCAGCACCAGGTTACACAGCAGTGCGCTGGTCGCAATAAGACCAAATTTCTTGTAGAACACCACCATAAACAGAATCGACGCAATCAAGCCCCACAAGCAGGCTTCAAGACCTTGTGTGATGTTCTGCTGACCCATAGTTGGGCCGATGGTACGCTCTTCAACAATCTGGATTGGCGCAATCAACGCACCCGCGCGCAGCAGCAGCGACAGCTGACGTGCTTCGTTTGGATTGTTGATGCCGGTGATACGGAAGCTGTTACCAAGGCGCGACTGAATGTTCGCCACGTTAATCACTTCTTCCTGCTTCACCAGAATCGAACGACCGTTGGCGTCTTTCTTGCCGCTGTCTTTGTACTCCACAAACAGGGTCGCCATCGGCTTGCCGATGTTGTCCTTGGTGAAGTTCGACATCATGTTGCCGCCCGCGCCATCCAGTGAAATGTTCACCTGCGGCTGGTTGTACTCATCCATGCTTGAGGTGGAATCGGTGATGTGGTCACCGGTCAGAATCACACGCTTGTACAGCACCACTGGCTGGCCTTCACGCGTTTTCTTCACTTCCGAATCACCCGGCACACGGCCACTGGCCGCTGCACTTGGATCCACGCTGGTATTTACCAGACGGAATTCCAGCGTGGCGGTCGCACCCAAAATTTCTTTGGCGCGCGCGGTGTCCTGGATGCCTGGCAGCTCAACCACGATGCGGTCAGAACCTTGACGCTGCACCAATGGTTCGGCAACGCCCAACTGGTTAACACGGTTACGCAGGATAGTGATGTTTTGCTGCACCGCATATTCACGCGCTTCGCTCAGACGCGCATCGCTCATCACCGCACGCAGCGTATCGCTGCCCTGGCTTGAGATCACCAGATCGCGGTGACGTGATGACAAGTAGCTGATTGCCGCGTCACGGCTTGCGCCATCACGGAAACGCACTTCTACGCCATAGTTCGCGATTTTATTAACGGTGGTATACGGAATGCTTTTGTCGCGCAGATCGCTGCGCAGGCTGTCGGCATTCTGCTCTTGCAGTTTGCCCAACGCGGT
Organism: Pantoea sp. CFCC18179; assembly: GCF_059412405.1. Lineage (NCBI taxonomy): Bacteria > Pseudomonadati > Pseudomonadota > Gammaproteobacteria > Enterobacterales > Erwiniaceae > Pantoea > Pantoea sp. CFCC18179. The sequence goes on from NZ_JBNBPM010000013.1 coordinate 13,390, forward strand.
ATCCATATCCACTTCCATCAGGAAGTGTACGCCGCCGCGCAGATCAAGACCGAGTTTCATCGGCTCCGCGGCCAGCATGCTCAGCCAGCGTGGCGTTGCCGGCGCGAGGTTGAGTGCCACAATGTAGTCTTCGCCCAGCGCCGTGGTGATAGCATCACGAGCGCGCAGCTGCACATCCTGGTTCTCAAAACGAGCCAGAATAGCGCCATTTTCCAAAGCCAGGGATTTGCTCTGGATGTTGTCTTGTTTTAATACGGTCTGGATCTGATCCAACGTTTGCTCACTGGCGGCGCCACCGCGCGCACCAGTGATCTGAACGGCCGGATCCTCACCATAGAGGTTAGGAAGCGCATAGAGCAGGCCGACGAGAATCACGGCGACCAGCATGATGTACTTCCACAAAGGATAACGGTTTAACACGGCAGTTCCCTTCGGGAAGAAAAAATTACAGCGCCTTCATAGTACCTTTCGGCAGAACGGCGGCCACGAAATCACGTTTAACAACTACTTCAGTGGTGTCGTTCAGAGCAATAGAAACATAGCCAGTTTCTGCCACTTTGGTCACACGACCAACCAAGCCACCGCTGGTCAGCACTTCATCACCTTTAGAGATGGAATCCATCAGCTTCTTGTGATCTTTCGCACGTTTCTGCTGCGGACGCAGAATCATGAAGTAGAAAATCAGACCAAATACCACCAGCATGATCACCAGAGAATACGGACTTCCCTGCGACGGTGCGCCTGCTGCGGCTACGGCGTCAGAAATGAAAAAGCTCATTAAATTTCCCTCATTGATGAATTATCAGACGTTCAGCGGAGGAACCGCTTTACCCGTCCTTTGGTAGAACTCGCTAACAAAGTGCTCTAATTTACCCTCTTCGATAGCCTTACGTAAACCGGCCATCAAACGTTGGTAATAGCGCAAATTGTGAATCGTATTCAGGCGTGCGCCCAGTATTTCGTTACAACGATCAAGATGATGCAAGTAAGCGCGGCTGTAATTGCGACAGGTGTAACAATCACACTCCGCATCCAGCGTGGCGGTATCATCTTTATATTTGGCATTACGGATTTTCACCACGCCATCGGTAACAAACAGATGACCGTTTCGCGCATTGCGCGTTGGCATAACGCAGTCAAACATATCGATACCGCGGCGAACGCCTTCCACCAGATCTTCTGGCTTGCCGACGCCCATCAAATAACGCGGTTTGTCTTGCGGAATTTGCGGACAGACGTGCTCCAGGATTCGGTGCATGTCCTCTTTAGGTTCACCCACCGCCAGGCCGCCCACAGCGTACCCATCAAAGCCAATCTCTACCAGACCTTTAACCGAGACATCTCGTAAATCTTCGTAAACACCGCCCTGAATAATGCCGAACAACGCATTTTTATTGCCAAGCGAATCAAAGCGATCGCGGCTACGTTGTGCCCAGCGCAGAGACATCTCCATCGAACGCTTGGCGTAATCCCAATCGGCTGGATACGGGGTACATTCATCGAAAATCATCACCACGTCAGAACCGAGATCGAACTGAATCTCCATCGATTTTTCTGGATCGAGGAAGATGGGATCGCCGTTGATGGGGTTACGGAAATGCACGCCCGCTTCGGTGATCTTGCGGATGTCACCAAGGCTGAAGACCTGGAAGCCGCCGGAATCGGTGAGGATCGGCCCTTGCCAGTTCATGAAATCATGCAAATCGCCGTGCAACTTCATGATCTCCTGGCCTGGGCGCAGCCACAGGTGGAAGGTGTTGCCGAGCAGGATCTGTGCGCCGGTTTCTTTGACTTCTTCCGGCGTCATGCCTTTCACCGTGCCGTAGGTGCCAACCGGCATAAACGCCGGGGTTTCCACTACGCCACGATCAAAGACCAGACGGCCACGGCGCGCGCGCCCGTCGGTAGTATCTAATTCAAATTTCACATTAACCTCTAATCAGAGAAACAGTCTGATTCAATTACGCGCCGACGCTTTCGTCTGGTGCTTGTGGATTACGGGTGATGTACATCGCATCCCCGTAGCTAAAGAAACGGTACTGCTCAGCCACCGCGCTGTGATAAGCCGCCATGGTGTGTTGATAACCGGCAAACGCCGACACCAACATAATCAGGGTCGATTCCGGCAAGTGGAAGTTGGTGATCAGCGCATCGATCACCTGATAGTGATAGCCGGGATAGATGAAGATTTGCGTGTCATCGAAGAACGGCGCAATCAGCGCATCCTGGCTGGCCTTGGCGGCACTCTCCAGCGAACGGACCGAGGTGGTGCCGACCGCCACCACTTTGTTGCCGCGTGCTTTACATGCCAGCACCGCATCGACGACCTCTTGCGGCACTTCAGCATATTCGGCGTGCATGATGTGATCTTCGATGGTTTCCACGCGTACCGGCTGGAAGGTGCCTGCGCCGACGTGCAGCGTAACAAACGCCATCTCCACGCCTTTCTCTTTCAGCGCCGCCAGCAAAGGCTCGTCGAAGTGCAAACCGGCGGTAGGTGCCGCAACCGCGCCCGGACGCACGCCGTAGACGGTTTGATACAACTCGCGATCGGCATCTTCGTCAGGACGATCAATATACGGCGGCAGCGGCATGTGGCCAACGCTGTTGAGGATATCCAGCACCGCGCGATCGTCTGCAAATTCAATTTCAAACAGCGTGTCATGGCGCGCTACCATCGTCGCTTTGACGCTCTCATCATCGCCGAGCAGCAATTCCGCACCCGGCTTCGGTGCTTTCGAGGCGCGCACATGCGCCAGCACACGTTTGTCGTCCAGCATGCGCTCAACCAGCATCTCGATTTTCCCGCCGCTGGCTTTACGGCCAAAGACACGTGCCGGAATCACGCGCGTGTTGTTGAACACCAGCAAATCGCCCGGATTGAGCTTATCCATGACGTCAGTAAACACGCCGTGGCTTAGCGCCCCGCTTGGGCCATCCAGCGACAGCAAGCGGCAACCGCTACGCTGCGCCTGTGGATAGTGGGCGATTAAGGATTCTGGCAACTCAAAGGTAAAATCGGCTACGCGCATGCATCACTTCTTCAGGACTTAAAATCAGGCGGCATAGTTTAGCGGAAAAGCGGCAAATTCTGAACAACTGGCTGAGTTTCTGTGATTCTGCCTCTACACAAAATAATTCGAGGTACAGGACAAAAACGCTAAGCGTTTTTAAACAGCGCTAGCGCTGGCCCCGAAGGGGTGAGGCCTTAGGCCGAATCACGCGGCAAACGAGGGCAGCACGATGAGCTTACATGAGTAAGTGATTCGGGTGAGCGAGAGTAGCCAACGCACCTGTAACTTGAAGTATGACGTGTATATAATGCGTGCCATGAACTTTCTCGCGCACCTCCACCTGGCACAGCTGGCAAACAGCTCGCTGCTGGGCAATCTCATGGCCGACTTCGTGCGCGGCAACGTGCAATCGCAATGGCCCGCGCCGGTGGTGGACGGCATTGCGATGCATCGTCGCATCGACGTATTGACCGATAATCTGCCGGAAGTGCGTGAAGCGCGTCAGCTATTTCGCGCTGAAACGCGCCGCGTAGCACCGATCACGCTGGACGTGATTTGGGATCACTTCCTAGCACTGCATTGGGATCAATTCACGCCAACCCAATCGCTGGCCGCATTTACCGCCGAGGCGGAACACAACATCGTGCCGCAGTTGGCCGGCACACCAGAAGGGTTCATCGAGTTGAATGCGGTGATGTGGCGTGAACGCTGGTTTGAGCATTACGCCGAACCTGCGCGACTACAGCGTGTGCTGAACGGCATGGCGCACCGTCGCCCGCGTCTGGCGGCACTGCGTGATTCTTACCAGGATTTTGTTGATCATTACGATCGGCTCGAACCGCTGTTCTTCCAGTTTTATCCCCGCTTGATGGCCGACGCCCGCGCACAACAGTTGTAACTTCAAGACCTGTCTGTTGGACTGGAAAAGGCTGGCCCCCTACCCTGCGTGACCGAAATACTCGCTCACGCTCAGGGAATTCTTACATGCAACATTACATTGCCAACTGGCTCGCAGAAGCCGGTATTCATTACCCCAACATATTGGCGTTGGGGATCGTTATTGCCATCATCTTCGCCATTTCACTGTTCACTCACGGCATCCTGCACCGCGCCATTTTGCCGTTGCTACGTCGCCGCGCCGAGAAAACCAGCCGCCAATGGCCGAAAACGCTGATCAACAGTCGCTTGTTCAGCCGCTGCGTGTGGTTGATGCAAGGTGTGTTATTCAAACTGCAAACTGAAGCTTTCCTGCATGACAGCACGCAACTTTATTCTGCGCTGCTGATTTTCGCGCAGCTGTGGATGATGGTGTTTGCCCTGCTATTACTGTTTTCACTGCTGGATTTGCTGCAACAACTCAGCACCAACAGCGCGCTGGCACAGCAATTACCGCTGCGCGGCATTATTCAGAGCGTAAAATTGATTGCCGCGATTTTAATGGTGATCATGATCATTTCGCTGTTATTGGGCAAATCACCGGGCGTATTGATCACCGGTCTGGGTGCCATGACGGCGGTGCTGATGCTGGTATTTAAAGATCCGATTCTCGGTCTGGTCGCCGGTATTCAGTTAGCTGCCAATAATATGCTGAAGATGAATGACTGGCTGGAAATGCCGAAATATGGCGCGGATGGTTCCGTGATTGATATTTCACTGACCACGGTAAAAGTGCGCAACTGGGATAACACGATTGTCACGATTCCGGCCTACGCCTTAATTTCTGACTCCTTCAAAAACTGGCGCGGTATGTCTGAATCTGGCGGGCGTCGAATTAAACGCAGCGTGCATATTGATACCACCAGCATCAAATTCCTCGATGAGGAATTAATGAATCAATTGAAAAATGCCCACCTGTTAACGCCGTATTTGCACAGTAAGAATGAAGAAGTGGCAGCCTGGAATGCGCAACTTGAATGTGATTTAAATTCGCCGCTGAATGGGCGTCGCCTGACTAATGTCGGCACCTTCCGCGTCTGGCTGCAAAGCTGGCTGGAACAACATCCGCGCATCCACAAAGAGATGACCTTGATGGTGCGTCAATTGGCGCCAGGCGAAAACGGCTTGCCGCTCGAAGTGTATGTTTTCACCAGCACCACGGTGTGGAAAGAGTACGAGAATATTCAATCGGATATTTTTGACCATATTTATGCCGTATTACCGACCTTTGGTCTGCGCGTGCATCAATCCCCCACCGGAAATGACATGCGCCAAATCGGCAAATAAACCCAGGCTTAATCCGCCTTCTCACCTCCCCGGTCAGCGTAATTAAAAATTTCGCTGGCTGGCTTCTTTCTCCTCTTGTCAGTCGCAGCCATCTACGGCTTAATGAAACCTTTCTTAACTTTTGTTAAGTCTGTCACACAGCTAACGTGCCAATTTGGGCGCTTGTAGTTGCTTCGTCAGTCAGAAAATCATAAGAGGGAAAGATGTCATCAGCCACGCTTACCGAATTGGATGCACGCTATCATTTCGCCCGCGATGTGGCGAAAGCCGCCGCCAGCCGCGCGTTATCCTGGTATCAGCAACGTCATCAATTAGTGATTGAACACAAGAAGGATTTGCAGGATGTGGTCAGCGAAGCGGATCGCAACGTCGAGCAGCTGGTCAAACATCTGATTTACGAACGTTTTCCTGATGACGCGGTACTTGGCGAAGAGAGCGGCGGCGAAACCAGCGGCGCGCGGTTTATTTGGGTGATCGATCCGATTGACGGCACCAGCAGCTTCCTCAACGGTTTGCACAATTGGTGCGTGTCATTAGCCATCGTCTGTGAAGACGAGCCGGTGATTGGCGTGGTCTGCGATCCCAATCATCATGAAATGTTTCATGCTTGCCGTGGTAAAGGCGCGTGGGTCAATGACAAACGCATTCAGGCGCATAGCGCGCAACAGCTCGATCAGGGCGTGCTGGGTCTCAGCAGCTCTAACAGCCAACCGATTGCACCGCTCACCGCCTTTATTGGCGCGTTATTAACGCAAGGTGGCATGTTTATCCGCAACGGTTCAGGAGCGTTGATGAGCGCCTGGGCAGCAGCAGGACGCTTGATTGGTTACTACGAAGCACATATGAATCCGTGGGATGGTTTACCCGGCATTGTGTTAATGCGCGAAGCGGGCGGCATCAGCAACGATTATCTTATTAATCACGGTTTGCAGAATGGCAATCCGGTATTACTGGCGAACGCGGTGATTTATCCACAATTGAAAGCGCTGCTGCCGGATCATCCATCGTTATAATAATTTCACTGCACGCCGGACGTCAGAATTTATCCGCATTACGTTAAGTCGATTTATTTACGTCGGCTTAACTTTCCTTCTTGCATTAGGTTAGCCAGATAAACGTTATTGAATCGGCGATCTGCGAATATTCTATATTTTTCTCATCATGCTGATTAGCGCAGGAAAACGCGTATTCTGGCAGCGTCAATCATCCCTTAGATATATGTTTACTTTTTCTCCTTTGTAACTTTTTCGGCGACAGGATGCGCCGAATTATTTTTTGGAAAAATATGTAAAGTAAATATCTCGGGTTGCCATGCCTCTCCCGTAGGGTCGCCATTTATGGTGACCAGGTGCGCAAGAATGCGCACCCTACGATTAGATATGCAGCATTATCCCTTACGCTTTTTCACCAATGGCCACGCCAACAGCAACAGCGCAATCCACGCGAAGCCGACATACAGCGACACGCGCGTATCTGGGAAGTAGCCAATCAAACCAATAATAAAGGCCAGGAACAGCACACCGAACCACGCGGTGGCGCTGCCGCCCGGCATGGCAAACTGCAATTTACCGGCTTCTTCTTTGCCAATTTTGCGGCGGAAAGCAATCTGCGACAGCAGAATCATAATCCACACCCACACGGTGGCAAAGGTCGCCAATGAGGCAATCACCAGGAACACTTTTTCCGGCATCAGGTAGTTGAGATACACCGCAACCAACATCGCCAGCATCATCACTAATACCGTGACCCACGGAATGCCGCGATTAGAAACTTTCTGGAATACCTTCGGTGCGTGGCCTTGCTGCGCCATGCCGTGCAGCATACGTCCGACGCCGAATACATCGCTGTTAATCGCCGACAGTGACGCCGTCAAGACCACGAAGTTAAGAATCGATGCGGCGGCGGCAATGCCTAAATGCTGGAAGGTCAGCACAAACGGGCTGCCGGAAGTGCCCACTTGATTCCACGGATAAATCGACATAATTACGAACAGTGTACCGACATAAAACACCAGAATACGCATCGGTACTGAGTTAATGGCGCGTGGAATCGACTTCTTCGGATCTTCCGCTTCACCCGCGGTGATGCCGATAATCTCAATGCCGCCGTAAGCAAACATCACCATCTGCAATGACAGCAGCATGCCGACGATGCCGTGGGCAAAGAAGCCGCCGTTGGTCCACAGATTATGGATGCCGGTGGGTTGCCCGCCGTTGCCGATACCCCAGAAAATCATGCCAAAACCGGCGACGATCATGATGATGATGGTAGCCACTTTGAAGAAGGAGAACCAAAACTCCACTTCGCCAAACACCTTCACGCTCATCAGGTTAATCGCGCCGATGATCAGCACCACGCTCAGCACCCAGATCCAGTGCGGCACCTCGGGGAACCACACGCCCATGTAGATACCAAAAGCCGTTACGTCGGCAATCGCCACAATCAGGATTTCAAAACAGTAAGTCCAGCCGGTGATGTAACCCGCCAGCGGGCCGAGATAATCCTGTGCGTAACGCGAGAACGAACTGGCCTGCGGATTGTTTACCGACATCTCACCCAGCGCGCGCATGATGATATACGCCACCGCACCGCCGATGATGTACGCCAGTAGTACGCTAGGTCCCGCCATTCTGATGGCATCAGCCGAGCCGTAAAACAGCCCGGTACCAATTGCCGATCCCAGCGCCATAAAGCGAATGTGACGCGTGCTCAGTCCACGTTTGAGCTTGTTGGTTTCTTGCATAACTCTCAGTACCTTGAAAATGAAAAACCACGGGCGAGCCCGTGGTCGAAATTAACAGCAATGTCGCTTACTGATGGACGGCGACCTGTTCACGTCCTTTGGCACGATCCACCACTGCGGCAATCACCAACATCGCCAGCGACGGCGGCAACCAGGAAAGCCCCTGATCGGCCAGCGGCAGATGCTGACTGAACAGCGGCAGCACATCTTTAAAGCTGGTGGTTTTAATCGCATCAACGATACCAAACAGCAGGCTCACCAGCATGGTTGGCGCGATGATACGTGAACTTTTGTTCCAGAACTTCAGCGTGAAGCTCAATACCACCAGCACGATGCACGGCGGATAAATCGCGGTCAGCACCGGAATCGAGATCTGAATCAAGTGGCTCAGGCCGAGATTCGACACCACCATGGAGAACAGACCCAGAATAAACACCAGCGCTTTATACGACAGTGGCAGGTATTGCGCAAAGAATTCTGCACAGGCACAAGTCAGGCCAACCGCCGTCACCATGCACGCCACGAAGATCAGTGCCGCGAGGAAGAAGCTGCCCATGCCGCCGAAGGTCTGCTGCACATAAGCATGCAGAATTTCAGCACCGTTGGCGCTTTGTGCCACCAGCGCACCGCTGTCGTTGCCCAGCTTGAACAGCGTCAGGTAAATCAGCGTCAAACCGATACCGGCGATAATACCGGCCAGCATGGTGTAGCGCGTCAGCAACTTGGCATCTTCTACGCCGCGTGAACGCGCCGCATTAACGATCACGATACCGAACACCAGCGCACCCAAGGTATCCATGGTCAGATAACCGTTGACGAAACCGCTGGAGAAGGCGGCACGCTGATACTCTTCGGTCGCCGGAGAAACGCCGCCAGCTGGCCAAATCAATACCGCAACGCCAAGCACGATCAGCGCCAGAATTTTCAACGGTGCCAGGAAGTGACCAACGGTATCCAGCAGCTTGCCCGGATAGAGCGAAATGCCGATCACCAGCGCGAAGTACAACAGGCTGTAAATAAACAGCGGCAGCGTGCCATCGCCGGTCAGTGGCGCAATGCCGACGGCAAATGAAACGGTGGCAGTACGTGGCGTGGCAAACAGCGGACCCACGGCCAGATAGCACACGGTCGCCAGCAGCAAACCGGCAGCTTTGCCAATCGGTGAGCTCAGGGCATCAATGCCGCCGCCGACGCGCGCCAGCGCGATCACGGTGATTACCGGCAAACCAACCGCAGTAATCAGGAAGCCAAAAGCAGCAATCCAAACGTGCTCGCCAGACTGAATCCCCACCATCGGTGGGAAGATGATATTTCCTGCGCCAACGAACAGGGCAAACGTCATGAAGCCCAGCGCCAGGATATCCTTGGAGGTTAAACGATGTGTCATAAACTTCTGTACTGCCTGTAGCTGATGTTGCGGTGGAAGTTGAGTTCGTGTTGTCCTCTGGATGCGCTAAAACCGGGGCTTATTCGGCCAGACCAGCGTGTTATGCGGGACGAATCGTTAAAGCGCAGGTGATTTAAACTACTTTTCTTGTGTTCGCAGAGGGATAAATCGACAACGGCGCAAATTAGAACGTTTATAGCGAAGAAAGGCAATACGGGATCGGAAAACCAGAAGGATATAACAAGATAGTGGAATAAAGCAGTGAATCACGATGGAATTGTAGGAAAACACCTCAGATGATTTGCTAAAAGTTTCCGCAACGCGGGAGATCTCTTTGCATAAATTGCCCTTTGCATGCACAAAAGGCGCGATTTACGCGCCTGTTTGCTCTGCTTTACATCATTTCCAGACTGTTCTCGCTATATCGACCACCAGACGAATCTTCTGCCACTGCTGCGCTTCGCTCAGGCTATTGCCCTCTTCGGTCGAGGCAAAGCCGCATTGCGGGCTGAGGCAAATTTGATCGAGGCTGACGAACTGCGCTGCTTCCTGCAAACGTGCTTCGACCTGCGCCGCATCTTCCAGTTCGCCCGTTTTGGTGGTGATCAAACCCAGCACCACTTGCTGATGACCTGGCTTGATGAAGCGCAGCGGCTCGAAGCCACCGGAACGTTGGTTATCGTATTCGAGGTAAAACGCGTCGATGTTCACACCACCGAACAGCACTTCGGCGACCGGCTCGTAACCGCCTTCGGAAATCCACGTGGAGCGGAAGTTGCCGCGACACACATGCAAGCCAACGGTTAAATCCGCCGGTTTGCCTTCCAGCGCTTTATTCAGTACTTCAGCATAAATGCGCGCCAGTTCTTGTGGATCTTCGCCACGTTCGCGGATCTGTTGCTGCTGCTCGGTTGAGCACAGATAAGCCCAAACGGTGTCATCCAGTTGCAGGTAACGGCAACCGGCGGCGTAAAAAGCGTTGATCGCATCTTTATAGGTTTGTGCCAGATCGGCGAAATACTCTTTCAGATCGGGATAAACCGTGGCATCGATCACCTTACGTCCGCCACGGAAATGCAGCACGCTAGGACTTGGAATGGTCATCTTCGCCACCGCATCGCCCGCCACGCTTTGCAGGAAACGGAAGTGATCGAGCATCGGGTGATTTGGATTGAACGCCACTTTGCCGGTGACTTTCACGCCGTGCGCTTTGGTCTGCACGCCATTGAATTGAATCCCCTGCTCCGCTTCAAACAGCTCCACGCCGAGCAAATCGCCGAAGAAGTCGAAGTGCCACCAAGCGCGACGGAATTCGCCGTCGGTAACAATTTGCAGGCCGTTGGCACGCTGATGTTCTACCACATGGCGGATTTCACGGTCTTCCACCTGACGCAGTTGCTCGGCGTTGATTTCACCTTTGGCGAACTGCTCACGCGCCTGTTTAATGGCGGCGGGACGCAGAAAACTGCCGACGGTATCGGCACGGAACGGGGGTTGAGCTGGCATCGTCACTCCTCATCCTGGGTGTAATTACCACAGGGTATAATTTCGCTTGGTTATTTTTAGCCATCTAGATGGCTATATGTCCAAGGAGAGTGCCATGCTGTCGTCTTTTCAGCAATAGAAGAAAATTCAGCTCACATGAAAGAAATTCATGATCGGATGCGCGTGGTTCAATTTGCCTCAATGGCCGCGCGTGCCTGCGCCATCTGAGTTTCAGACAACGGCAAATAACCGGCTTCACTCACCCGGCGCTGACCTTGCGCTGACAGCACCTGCTGTAGAAACGCATCCACCAACGGCGGCAAGGGTTTGCCGGGCGCTTTATTGACGTAGATATAGAGCGGGCGCGACCACGGATAGCGGCCGCTGCGGATCGATTCGGCGTCGGGCATCACGCTGTCGCCTGCCGCCGTCACCACCGGCAGCATTTTCACGCCGCTGAGGTGGAAACCAAAACTGGCGTAGCCGATGCTATTTGGCGTCGCCGCCACCGCTTGCACCACGGCGGCGGAACCAGGAAATTCGGCTACATCAGCACGAAAATCGCCTTTACACAGCGCCTGTTGCTTGAAGAAACCCCAGGTTCCCGAGGCGGAATTGCGGCCAAAACGCTGAATGCTGCGCGTCGCCCAGCGGCTATCGCTTAAGCCGAGATCGCCCCAGCGTTGCGGCACCTGTTGCGCGCCACACAAACGGGTGATTGAGAATAGAGCATCGAGTTGCTGTGGAGCGATGCGCGGCAGTGGATTGTCTTGATTGACCACCACCACCAGCGCATCCATCGCCACCGGCACCGCCAGTGGCGGATAGCCGTAACGCGCGATAAACAGTTGGCGTTCATCTATCTGCATTGGGCGGCTCATCGCACCCAGTTGCGCAGCACCGGCGGCCAGCGCGGTTGGTGCAGTGGAAGAACCCGCCGCCTGCACCTGCACGTTAACGCCCGGCGACTGGCGACTGAAATCCTCGCCCCACAAGGTCATCAGATAACCCAAGGTATCCGATCCCACGCTGCTTAAATTGCCGGTCAGCATGGTTTGTTGGCTGTAAGACTGAAATGAGCAGAACAGTAAAAAAGAGAGCAACAGCGATTTCATCAGACGTCCCGCAATTCAATTAAGCGAATCAAAAACATGACGCCTATTCTGTAGCGGCGCGATTTTTCGCGCAATAAATTGCGCCGCTACGTCGTGCAAGCCTTAATTAATGCTTGCTTGAATTGCGTTAGCCACAATCAACCGTGGCGGCAGAAGAAAACTGAAACAGGTTTCCTGATGCGGCACGCTGGTGATTTCCAGCCGCGCGTTGTGATGGCTCAACGCATGCTTAACGATCGCCAATCCCAAACCGCTGCCGCCGGTGGCGCGCGAACGCGCTTTATCCACGCGATAGAAACGTTCAGTGAGGCGCGGAATATGCTCCTCACTGATGCCCGGCCCGTTATCGCACACTTTGAACTCCGCGCCCTGCTTGGTGCGCAGCCAACTGATATCCAGCCGCGTGCCTTCTGGCGTGTGGTTCACCGCGTTGTACACCAGATTGGAAATCGCGCTGTGTAACTGTTCGTCATTGCCGAACACTTTAAGGTGCGGATCGGTGTGGAAATGAATCGAATGGCGTCCCTGACTGAGCGTTTCCGCTTCACGCTGCAACAGCAGCAGCATGGTCGGCACATCGACAGTTTCTTTCAAATCGATGGCTGGCGCGGCTTCAATGCGCGACAAGGTGAGCAACTGTTTCACCAGGCTGTCCATGCGCCGCGTTTGCTCTTGCATGGTGTGCAACGCCTTGGCCCGCGTGCGCTCGTTCATCACCGAATCGTCCATCATTTCCAAATAGCCTTGCAGCACGGTTAACGGCGTGCGCAGCTCATGACTGACGTTGGCGAAGAAGTTACGACGTGCACCTTCCAGCTGGTGCATCTGGGTGACATCACGCGCCACCATCAACCATTGCCCTTCGCTGTATGGCATCACGCGGAATTCCATATGATGCTGATTATTGAGGATCTGCGTCAGCGGCTTGTCGAAATCGCGCTGGCGAATATAGCGGGAGAATTCGGGATAGCGCAGCAAATTGAGAATGTTCTGGCCGTTATCTTCCGGCCAGCGTAAACCCAGATGCTGCTGTGCCAAACCGTTACACCAAAAGATGGTGCCCTCTTCGGTGGTCAGCACCACCGCATCGGGCAACGATTCTGCGCCGCTGCGGAAACGTTTGATCAGATTGCCCAACTCGCGACGACGACGACGGTTGCGCAACTGCATTTGATACAAGCCGTAAAACAGCGGTTCCCAGCTGCCGCGTCCGGCGGGCGGCGTCATCGAGCGATCGACCCACAGCCAGTGCGACAGACGCATCAGGTTTTTGAAGTGCCAAAACATCACGCCGGATACTGCAATCAGCAGCAGCCACGGCAGATAACCGAACAACAGACCAAGCACCAGCGCAGGCAAACACACCAGCGCCAGCTCGATCAACAATCTCTTCCAGGAGAGTCGTTCCAGCACGGTAAAAACTCCGTTTAGTAGCGGGCAGAGAAACGATACCCTGTTCCGCGCACGGTTTGTACCATACGATCGTGGCCGGTGAGTTCCAGCGCTTTACGCAAACGACGAATATGCACATCCACGGTGCGATCTTCGACATACACATTGGTGCCCCAAACGTGGTTCAGCAGCTGCTCGCGGCTATACACACGTTCTGGATGCGTCATAAAGAAGTGCAGCAATTTATATTCGGTCGGCCCCATTTCCAGCGGCGTGCTTTCCGACATCACGCGGTGCGAAGAAGGATCCAGACTTAAGCCCTGCATTTCAATCACCTCTTCCACCGCCATCGGTGAAATACGGCGCATTACCGCTTTGATACGTGCCATCAACTCTTTCGGTGAGAATGGCTTGGTGATGTAATCATCCGCGCCCACTTCCAGACCGCGTACGCGATCTTCTTCTTCACCGCGCGCCGTCAGCATCATCACCGGGATTTCACGCGTCATGGCTTCGCGTTTCAAATGTTTAATGAATTGAATACCGCTGCCGCCGGGTAACATCCAGTCCAGCAGAATCAAATCAGGCCAAGGTTCGATCAGCTTACCAATCGCGCTGTCATAATCTTCCGCCTCAATAGGCTGGTAATCATTCTGTTCCAGCACGAAACATAACATTTCACGGATGGGAGCTTCGTCTTCCACAACCAAAATGCGCTTAGCCATTGTAACTCCTGCTAGTGTGACCATCTGTCACTGGGATTTGCGGCGCCATTATGCGTCAGTTTTATGACACTTTTATGAAAACACCGCCCCTAGATAAATAGATAAGAAACTGAAATGTGACAACATAAATCTGCTTTTTTTCTTATTGATCTGAAGCGGTTATAATTCGCCCTCGCTTAAGCTTGCACGGAGCATTCATGCGCATCATTCACACCGCGGACTGGCATCTCGGACAGTTCTTTTACAGCAAAAGTCGCGCGCCAGAACATCAAGCGTTTCTTGACTGGCTACAGGACCAGATTGTGCAGCATCAGGTGGATGCGCTGATCATCGCCGGCGATCTGTTTGATACCGGCTCGCCGCCAAGTTACGCACGCGAAATGTTTAACCGTTTTGTGGTGGCGTTGCAGCCCAGCGGCTGCCAATTGGTGGTGCTGGCGGGCAATCACGATTCGGTTGCCACGCTGAATGAATCACGCGAACTGCTGGCGTGCCTGAATACTCAAGTGATCACCAGCGCGACGCCGCACGGTGAACATCAGGTATTAACGTTGAAGCAACGCGATGGCACGCCGGGCGCGCTGCTGTGCGCCATTCCTTATCTGCGTCCGCGCGATATCCTGCGCAGCCAGGCCGGACAATCGGGGCGCGAGAAGCAAATTTCGCTGCTGGAAGCCATCGAGCAGCATTACCAACAATGCTTCGCCGCCGCGCAGGCGCAAAACAATGCATTGCCGATCATCGCCACCGGGCATCTCACCACGGTCGGCGTGACCAAAAGTGATTCGGTGCGCGACATCTATATTGGCACGCTGGATGCCTTCCCGGCGCAGGCGTTTCCGCCGGCCGATTATATCGCGCTCGGCCATATTCACCGCGCGCAACGCATCGCCAACAGCGATCATATTCGTTACAGCGGTTCGCCGATTCCACTGAGTTTTGATGAGCTGGGACGCGACAAAAGCGTATTCCTGCTGGAATTCAGTGCGCAGTTAGATGATGTGACGCCATTAATCATTCCGCCATTTCAGCCAATGCAAATGCTGAAAGGTTCGATGGCCGAGATCGAACATCAGTTGGCGCAGTTCACCGCCGATGAAAACGCGCCGCTGACCTGGTTGGATATTGAGATCACCACGCAGGAATACCTCAGCGATTTACAGCGTCGTATCGAAGCGTTAACCGAGCACTTGCCGGTTGAAGTGCTGCTGGTGCGCCGCAGCCGCGAACAGCGCAGCCGCAGTCTGGAGCGGCTGGATAATGAAACGTTGAGCGAATTGAAAGTCGAAGAAGTGTTTGCCCGTCGACTGGCGCAAGAAGAACAGCTGGATGCCGAACAGGCCGAGCAATTGACGCAACTGTTCCGCACGCAGCTTGCCGCGCTGGAGAATCCATCTGCATGAAAATTTTGACCTTACGCTTTAAAAACCTTAACGCGCTGCGCGGCGAATGGTTTATCGACTTCCGCCGCGAACCTTTTGCCAGCAACGGCCTGTTTGCCATTACCGGCGCAACGGGCGCAGGGAAAACCACCTTGCTGGATGCGATTTGCCTGGCGCTGTATCACCAAACGCCGCGCCTTGGCGTGCTGTCGCAAACCCAGAATGAGCTGATCACCCGTGATACCGCCGAATGCTTAGCTGAAGTGGAATTTGAGGTAAAAGGCGAAGCATGGCGCGCCTTCTGGAGCCAGAACCGTGCACGTGGACAAGCCGACGGCAAGTTGCAGGCACCGCGCGTTGAGCTGGCGCGCGTGGCGGATAATCAAATCGTTGCCGATAAAGTCGGCGACAAGCTGAAAGCCATCGAAACCTTGTCCGGACTGGATTTCGCCCGCTTCACCCGTTCAATGATGCTGTCGCAAGGCCAGTTTGCCGCCTTCCTCAACGCCAAGCCCGGCGAACGCGCCGAACTGCTGGAAGAGTTGACCGGCACGGAAATCTACGGACAAATCTCGGTGCAGATTTACGAGCGCTGGCGTACGGCACGCAGCGAGTTGGATACGCTGCGCGCGCGTGCGGGCGGCATGTCGCTGCTGGATGAAGCGCGCCGTGCCGAGTTAACGCAGCAGCTGGCGGAACTCGGCGCGCAGGAGAAAATCCTGAGTGAGCAATTAAACGAGGCGCAGGCGCAGCAACACTGGCTGGCGCAATCGCAGCAGTTGGCACAGGAACAACAGCAGGCGCAGCAAACGCTAGAACATGCTCAGCAGGCGTGGCAACAGGCCGAGGGCGATCGTCAGCGTTTAGCACGCGCCGAGCCAGCGGAAAAACTGCGCGAAAAGTTACAGCAACGCGAGCAATTGCAGCAGGATCGGCAGGCGCTGGAGCGGCAGTCGCAGCAATTAATCAGCCAGCAGCAGCAAGCTCAAGCCGCGTTGCAACAGGGCGAAAGTCACTATCAAGCGGCGCAACAGGCGCGTGAGCAAGTGTTGCAGCAACAGCAGCAGCTGGAAACCTTGCTGACCGAACAGGTGATTCCGCTCGATCAACGCATCAGCAGCAGCGCACAGCAATTAGGCGAGCAGCAACGCCAACACACGCAGCAACAAGCGGCGCTGCAAACTCAGCAAACCGCGCTCAGCCAGCAACAGCAGGTAAGTGAACGTTTACAGCAGCAAGTGGAGCAGCAACAAACCCTGCGCCGTGAAGAAGCCGCCGCGGCTGTTTGGGGAGGCGAATTAAGCCGCTGGCAGGCCGACATCGCCCGGCTGGATGAGCGTGAACAAACGTTGACGCAGTTGCAGCAACAGCAGCAACAACAGCGCAGCCAGCTGGAGCAGCATCAACAGGCATACGCGCAGCGTGAACAAGCGGCACAACCGTTGCAGCAGGCTGAAGCGCAGGCTGCACAGCAACGCTTACAAGCGGAGCAAGCACTGACTTCGCTTGAGGCTGAAATCAGCAGCGAACAGTTGCGTGCCGCCCTGGCGCAGCATCGAGCGCAACGCGCTGCGCGTCAGCAACTCACGTTGTTAGCCGCACAATGGCGCAGCTTGCAGCCGCAGAAATTGCAGCGCCAGCAAAAGCTGACGCAGTTGCAGCAACAGCATCAGGCCGAAGAATTGGCGCTTCAGGCGCTGCGTGATGAATACAAGCGTGAAAAACAAACCTTTGAAGATATAACTAAGATTTGCGAGCTGGAAAGCACCATTGCAGATCTGGCTAGTGCTCGAGCCAAACTTCAACAGGATCAACCTTGTCCACTTTGCGGTTCATGCCAGCACCCAGCAATTGAACAGTATCAAGCATTGGAACCTAGCGAAAATCTTCGCCGCAAATCAGAGCAAGAATTACTTGTGGCAAGACTTCATGAGTTGGGAACCGCTAAACGCGAACAGCAAAAATTATCCCTGCAACAGCAGCAAAGTTTGCAGCAGGAAATCAGCGATTACGATCAGCAGATCGCCACCACCCATGCGCAATGGCAAACGCTGTGCGGTGAGCTGGCACTTACCTGCACGCTGGAACAACAAGAGGCATTTGCGCAGTGGCAGCAGCGCCTGGATGCTGAAGAACACGCGCAGCAGCAACAACTTCAAGCGCGTGACAATGCGGCACGTTTGGTACAGCAAACCCGCGATGCGCATTTGCAACAGCAGCAGCAATGGCAGCAACAGCAAAACCAGCAGCAGCTGGCACAGCAGCAGATCGCCAGCAGCCAGCAAGCGTTGGATCAACTCAGCCAACGCGAAACCAGCGAACGCAACGCTCAGCAGCAGCAAACGCAGCTGTTGCAACAGCAGTTGGCGCAGCATCAGCTTGATCTACCGGCAGCGGAGGCGCGCGAAAGCTGGCTCAACCACTTGCAGCAGCGCTGGCGCAAATGGCAGGAGAGTGAACGGTTACTCGCCGAGTTGCAGCCGCAATTGGCGAAAGCCGAGAGCGAGCGCAACAGCCTGCAGCAGCAGCAGCAGCGTGAACAGCAGCGGCTGGACGAGTTGCAGCAGGCGCTCAGCACCTTGCAACAGCAGCATCAACAGCAGGTGCAGCAGCGTCAGCAACTGTTTGGCGATCGACAGGTGGCGGAAGCGCGTCAGCAGCAACACGCCGCCTTACAGCAGTGCGAACAAGCGCTGGCACAGCAGTTACATCAGTGGCAGCAGGCGCAGAGCGCGCTGCACAGCCTGAACGGCCAATGTGAGCAAATCAATGCGCAGCAACAGAGCTTAAGCGAGCGAGTGCAGGCCGCAGAAACCGCCTTGCAGGCCGCATTGCAGCAGAGTGATTTTGCCGATGAAGCGGCATTACGCGTGGCGTTGCTGGACGAGAATGCAGTGCAGCAATTACGTCAGCAGTTACACACGCTTGAGCAGCAGCGCCAGCAGCAAATCACTTTGCACGAACAGCTTGCGCAACGTTTAGCGGCGCATCAGCAGCAGCGTCCGGCGGCGTTGAGCGATGAAAGTGCCGCCAACATGCAACAGCAACTGGAGCAACTGCGCATTGCGCTGCGCGACAATGCACGCCAGCAAGGTGAAGCGCAGCAGCAGTTGCACAGCGATGCCCAGCAGCGCCAGCAGCAGCAAGCGTTGCTTACACAGATCGCCGAAGATGATGCGACGTTGACGCAGTTAGGTCGGCTGAACGACCTGATCGGCTCAGCCAAAGGCGATAAATTCCGTCGCTTTGCACAAGGTTTGACGCTCGATCATTTGGTGTGGCTGGCCAATCGCCAGCTGGATCGTTTGCACGGCCGCTACTTACTGCAACGCCGCGACAGTGACGAGTTGGAATTAGAAGTGGTGGATACCTGGCAGGCGGATGCCACGCGCGACACGCGTACCTTATCCGGCGGCGAGAGCTTCCTGGTAAGTCTGGCGCTGGCACTGGCGTTATCGGATTTGGTCAGCCACAAAACGCGTATCGAATCGCTGTTCCTCGATGAAGGTTTTGGCACGCTAGATGCCGAAACGCTGGACACCGCGCTGGATGCGCTGGATGCCTTGAATGCCAGCGGCAAAACCATCGGCGTGATCAGTCATGTGGAAGCGATGAAAGAGCGCATTCCGGTGCAGATCAGAGTGCGCAAGATGAACGGTTTGGGCTACAGCAAACTGGAGTTGCCGGGGGAATAAATCAGCGACCCTACACCTGTTTTTGTAGGGTCGCCATTTATGGTGACCTGGTTAACGCGTACTCGCCAACTTATAACGCGGCCCGCTCAGCAAACCGCCCTGCTCGTTCTGTGCCAACAAACGCGCGCTGGTGACACCGGCGATGGTGTGCGATTTGTCACTGACATTGCTGGCAATCTGCTTAATCGCCGCCGACACCAACATGCCAATAATGCCGCCGCTATTGTTGTTGCCACCTTCGGCATCGTTTGCCGTAGCAATGCCCTGCCACAACTCTTTGCCGCTGCGCAGATCCACCAGCCGTGCGTTAGCCGACACTGTAGTCACGCTCTGGATCACCTGATAGCTGCTGCCGTAATCGGTCACCGAAATGTACAGCGCGCTATCGGCATGGAAGATATCGTGCAGGCGCTGCGGGCTGACGGCTTGAATTTCATGGCCGTTGGTTAATCCGTTCTGCTGGAAAGTTTCATCCACCACCGCCACCGGGAACACGTAATAACCCGCTTCTGCCAGCGGCTGTGTCACCAGCGAGGTGAAGCTGTTAGCAGCATTAACATCCGGCGAGCGGTTATCCGCTGGCAACACCAGAATAGAAGCCGGTTTACTGGCGCGGAATGCGCTGTAATCGTACGGTTTTTTGTGCGCACAACCGGTGAGCAGCAGCGCGGTCAACACGCTGAATGCAGCAATCCACTTTTTCATTGGGCAACTCCTTGCTTTTTCTTCATCAGAAAGTCCATGTAGGGCGCAGATTCAGGGAACAGCTGCTTTTCGGTGGCAAACTGGCTAAAGGCTTTATCGCTTGCGCCGGTTTTGGCATACAGCAGCCCCAATTGGGCGTGGAGGCCCGGTGCCACTGGCTTGTTCACCGCTTTGGCTTTTTCGATATCGAGATTCAGCGCTTCGATCTGTTTTTGCGGATCGGAATCTTTTTTGTAGTAGCTGTAGATCTGCTGCTGGTAATCGCCCCAGTAATAGATCGGCTCTGGCCCTTTTGGCGCACAACCCGCTAATAGGCTCGCGGCGATCAGCGCCGCACTCAACGGTAATAATTTCATGCGTAATATCCTTATTTCGCTGGGCGCCACGCGCCGCTGTTAATGCCATCGACTAAATGATCGACCGCTTCACGGATCGCCAGATCCATCACTTTGCCGTTCAGCGTTGAGTCGTAACTGGTGGTGCCGCCAAAACCAATAATTTCACGTGCAGATAGCTGGTATTCGCCCGCGCCCTGTGCGCTGTACACCACTTCTGAGGTGGTGACATCCACCACATTCAAATTCACTTTGGCGTAAGCGACTTGGCTCTTGCCGCGACCCAGAATGCCCCACAGCTGCTGATCGCCAACTTCTTTGCGACCAAACTCGGTGATATCGCCGGTGATGATGTAGGTGGCACCTTTGATGTTCTGTTGGCTCTTTTTGAAGCCCGCTTCCTGCTCCAGCTCTTTCAAGTTGCTGCGATCCAGCACGTTGAAACGATTGGTCTGCTGCAAATGCGTGACGAGAATGGTTTTCGATTGATTGCCCAGACGATCAACACCATCGGAGAAAATGCCGTTCATGTACGACGAACGGTTATCAAATTGGCCGACCGCAATCGGGCTGCGCACGCCCTGATACGCGGGCTGGCTGGCCGCGCGCACCTGTGGCGCTTCAATGGCGCGCGACGATTCGGTCGCGCAGCCGCTGAGCAGCGCCGCGCTTAACAAGGAGAGTGCCGCAAAGGCATATTTTTTCTGCATTTCGAATCCATGAATCAAAAGGGGATAAAGCCGCGAGGTTGCGGCAAATTCTGGTTCTGCCGACAGTCAGAGTAATGCCATAGCATTGATTGAGCCGGTCTGTAGACTGTCGGCAATGAGGCATAGGATCTTTAGCGGAAATACAGGCACATTAATGAATTTAATTAATAGAATGGCGGGATTATTCGGCGGGTTAATCATTATATCGGCGCTCAGCGCCTGCCAACATTCGCAGCCAAAGCAACAAGATAGCATCGCCAATCTGTGTCAGCCGCAGAGCGAGCCGGGCAGCGCTTCCTGCAAGTGGGCTGATGAAATGCAGCATCAACTGAACCAGCATTTCAACGATGCGAAAAGATATGCGGGTCAGCAATGTTTGGTGCGATTGGAGTGGCAAAACAGCGGGCGTTTCGCGGTAACGCAGACGCAAGGCGATGAAACGCTGTGCCTGCGCGCCTGGCAATTGATTGGTCAAAGCAAAGATTTGCCGCCGCCGCCCGATCGTGCTCAACCGGCGTGGTTTGGTTTCGCGCCTAGCTCGCCAGCCCATCCTGACGCCACTGGCGCGGGCTAATGCCAAACCAGCGACGGAATGCACGCGAAAAGGCGCTGACTTCGGAATAGCCAAGCAGCAGCGCCATTTCCGAGATCGGCAGTTGCTTCTGTTGCAGATAATAGGTCGCCATCTCGCAGCGCACTTTATCCACCAGCGCAGTGAAGCTAATGCCTTCCTCGCGCAGTCGCCGCTGCAGCGACCAGCTCGACAGCCCCATTTTTTCCGCAATCTCTTCCAGCACCGGTTCGCCCTGCATCAGCGACAAATTGACCTGCGAACGCGCCTGCTCGACCACGCTTTGCAAGCTGGTTGAACTGTTGAGGCGGCGAATCGCATCCTGCATCACCATCAGCAGCATCGGGTCCTGTTCCGGCATCGATCGCAGCAGATCGCGTTTGGGGATCAGCAGCGAGTTGAACGGTTGATCGAACCACACTGGCGCATCAAACACTTTACAGTGTTCATGCCACTGCTCCGGACGCGGATGTTCGAAATGCACTTCACGCGGCGCCCAGTTTTTACCGGCCACGTGACGAATGATATTAAGGAACATGCCCAGCGTCAGTTCCGCATCCTGACGCCGCGAAAGGATTGCGCCGTGACGCACCTGATAATCCAGCCGCCAGCATTCGCCCTTATCCACCAGCCGCGTCAAGGTGTCGTGCTGATGCCACGGAAAGGCATTCACCACGTTATGCAGCGCTTGTTCCAGCGTGGGCGAACACAGGCCAATGTAACCAATCAAGCCTAATGACTGCGGTTTGAACTGCTTGCCGTAATGCAAACCGAAGTTATCAAAACCCGAATGACGCGCCGCTTCTTCCATCACACGACAGTAGTTCACCAGTCCCAGGCTGAGCGTTGGGCTGGCGAGCAGCTCTGAGTTGATGCCGCTGATGCCAAAAATGCGATCTACATCGCCGCCTTTGTCGGTGATAAATGCGCTTAGCCCGGTGGCCGCCGCCGCGAGCACGCCGCGATTGCTGGCGCTGACCGATAAGGCGCTGAAGGCGTCAGTGGGAGTCATGAGTGATTGCATTGGAACCTCACATTTAGGCGCGAGTGAAACAGTGTGAGAGATCCAGCAATTTTCATACCATCCCGCGATATGAGGTCACCCTAAATGGTGACCCTACAAAATCACATGAAACCGCGTAGGGTCGCCATTTAGGGTGACCTCGATTGCGCCGCGACGACGCAATGCTGATCACTGCTGGTGCATCAAACGCCAACCGGCAGCTGATTGGTTTCCAGATAGCGACGACACAAGCGCACCGAATGATCGGCCCAACGTGGGCCAAGACTTAGCGCCATTTCGGTTTCTGCATGCGATCCCATCCACGCCGTCATTTGAATGCGACGTTGAATCAGCAGCGTTGGCACCAGCGCCATCTCTTCATCGCTGATGTGCGCCACTTTTTCGTATCCGAGAATCCAGTTATCCACCCATTCAGCGGCGCGCGGATGGTGCTCAACAAAACTGATCGCGGCGGCGAGATCGTGCAGATACCAGCCCATTCCGCAGTCATCGAAATCGATCACCCGCGTTTCGCCTTTGTGCAGCAACAAGTTGGTCAAACGCAGATCGGCGTGGATCAAACCATAACGATTGGTGTCTTTGCCGAAGCCTTGCAGCTCCTGACCGACGCGCGCCACCGCTTCCGCCACGATGCCGTGATCGGCCGGATTGAGGTTCGGTGCATCCTGCCAGCGGCCCCAATGGCTGCGATCGCTGACCATGGTGTGATGATCCCAGATAATGCGCTGGAAACCCGCTGGCTTCTGCCAACTGCGGCTGTGTTGATGCAGGCGCGCGGTGATGTGGCCCAGCTGCTGAAACGCTTTGGGATCGACATCGGTGGTCGGCATGTCGCCTTCGATCCAGTGGAACAGCACCGCATAGCGCTCGCCGCCATCGGTCATTGGCAAGGTCAGCACCGTTTCACCCGCGCTGGCGGGGATGGCTTGCGGCACCATAATGCCGATCTCACGCAGCGCATCCAGCCACATCAGCTCGCTGAGAATGTCGGCTTTGCTGTGATAGTTAGGACGATGCAGACGCAGCGCATAACGTTTGCCCGCCGCCTGCAATAAGAAAGTGGCATTTTCAGAGCGGCATAATAGTTTCAAGTCGCCACGCAGCGCAGCGGGATAGTAGGCCAGTGCCTGATGCGCCAGGTGGGTGATTTCAGCGTCAGTTAAGGTATCGGATTGTTCGGCACTCATTCATCGGTCTCCAGCATCAATCAAGTGTTATCAGCATGGGATGAGCTCGCCTTGTCTGCTTGACCGCAGACAACCTAAAGTTGACCGCAGCGTGCATCTGGCACTTTTCTTGCCTGAGAGTTGACCGTGGAGGACAAAACTCACTGCGCGCGCGTCAAGTTTTCCCGCGCCGGGCAGCGGCATTATCACTTCACTGTAGCGCAAAGATAAAAAAGCGCGGTGAAGCTGCCGCACCAACAATGACGACGGGGAGAAGACGATGACCAATAAGCTCAAACCCACACTGGGCACCCTGCATTTGTGGGGCATTGCGGTTGGATTAGTGATTTCTGGCGAATATTTTGGCTGGAGTTATGGCTGGGGCGTGGCGGGCACGCTGGGATTTTTGATTACCACCGCGATGATCGCCACCATGTACACCTGTTTTATATTCAGCTTTACCGAACTGACCACCGCCATCCCACATGCCGGTGGCCCGTTTGCGTATAGCCGCCGCGCGTTTGGTGAAACTGGCGGCTTAATTGCAGGCCTGGCGACGCTGATTGAGTTTGTCTTCGCCCCTCCAGCGATTGCCATGGCGATAGGCGCATATCTCAATGTGCAATATCCCGATCTCAATCCGAAAACCGCCGCGGTTGGCGCTTATCTGGTGTTTATGACGCTGAATATCCTCGGCGTGAAACTGGCGGCGATGTTCGAATTGGTGGTCACGGTGCTGGCGGTATTGGAGCTGCTGGTGTTTATGGGCGTGGTGTCGCCGGGCTTCAGCATTGCCAACTTCGCCGCCAACGGTTGGGCCGGTAGCGATCACTTCGGCATGCCGGCGATGTCTGGCATCTTCGCCGCGATCCCGTTCGCCATCTGGTTCTTCCTCGCCATTGAAGGGGCGGCGATGGCCGCCGAAGAGGCCAAAGATCCGAAACGCACCATCCCGAAAGCCTATATCACCGGCATCATGACCTTAGTGGTGCTGGCAATCGGCGTGATGCTGCTGGCCGGTGGCGCTGGCGATTGGCGCAAGCTGTCGGACATCAACGATCCGCTGCCGCAGGCAATGAAGATGATCGTGGGTGAGAACTCCAACTGGATGCATATGCTGGTGTGGATTGGCCTGTTTGGTCTGATCGCCAGTTTCCACGGCATTATCCTCGGCTATTCTCGCCAGTTCTTTGCCCTCGCCCGCGCCGGCTATTTGCCGCAAAGCCTGGCAAAACTGTCGCGCTTCCAAACGCCGCATCGTGCGATTATTGCTGGTGGCGTGATTGGTATCGCGGCGATTTACAGTGACGGCATTATTAATCTGCAAGGCATGACGTTGACGGCGGCGATGATCACCATGGCGGTGTTCGGCGCGATTGTGATGTATCTGATGAGCATGCTGAGCCTGTTCAAACTGCGTCGCAGCGCGCCAGAAATGGAACGCAGCTTCCGCGCGCCGGGCTATCCGATTGTACCGGGCATTGCGCTGGTACTGTCTTTGGTGTGCCTGGTGGCGATGCTATGGTTCAACCCGGTAATTGGCGGGTTGTTCGTGGCGATTATGGCGGTGGGTTACGTTTACTTCCTGGCAACCAAATCCCAGCGTGATAACGCACCGCAGGATTCGATGCTAGTGGGGGAATGATTTTATAAGGTCACCAAAAATGGTGACCTTTTTTAATCAACTCAAACTTACAACGGCCACAACCACGCCGCGCCGCGCACGCCGCTGGAATCACCGTGTACCGCCTTCAGCACCGGCGTTTCACACTCACGACCAAACACCCACTGCTTCATCAATGCGGGCACGGTTTGATACAGGCGATCGTTATTACTCATGCCGCCGCCGAGCACGATCACATCGGGATCAAGCAGATTCACCACCTGCGCCAGCGACTTCGCCAGACGCATTTCATAGCGATTCATCGCCAACTCCGCTACCGGATCTTGCTGCTCGATCAACTTAATGATCTCCGCACCTTTTAACGCTTTGCCGCTCAGGCGCTGATAATCAATGGCGAATCCGGTGCCCGATACAAAGGTCTCGATACAACCTTGTAAACCGCAATAACACGGCACTTCAGCGCGATGGCGCAGTTCATCTTCATCCATCCACGGCAGCGGATTGTGGCCCCACTCACCGGCGTTGCCGTTACCACCGATACGCGACTCGCCGCCAATCGCCACACCCGCGCCCGAACCGGTGCCGATAATCACCGCAAACACCACCGATTTGCCCGCGCCCGCGCCATCCACCGCTTCAGAAACCGCCAAACAATTCGCGTCGTTGGCGATACGCACTTCTCGATTCAGCGCCTGAGCTAAATCCTTGTCCAGCGGTTGACCGTTGAGCCAGGTTGAGTTGGCATTCTTCACCCGCTGCGTGTACGGCGAAATAGTGCCGGGAATGCCGATGCCCACCGTGCCTTTTTGGCCGGTTTTCTCTTCCGCCAGCAGCACTAAATCGACAATCGCCTGAACCGTGGCAGCATAGTCATCACGCGGCGTATTGATGCGGTGACGAAACAGCTCTTCCCCTTGGTCGGACAGGGCAATCACTTCAATTTTGGTGCCGCCTAAATCAATTCCAATGCGCACGATTTATTCCTCATTATTCGTTGTGGTGACAAATACAGTAGAAGGCTGAATCGGGAAAGGCAATGAAACCAATCCGATGTTTCGCTATCATGCGCGCTGACTTTGAGACTTGTGCGCCCGATCGCACCCACGGTAAGGAATCCCGATGTTGTGGTTTAAAAATATGATGGTTTATCGTCTGAATCGTGACATTCCGCTGTCCGCAGACGAACTGGAAAAGCAGCTCGACGCCTTCACCTTTTCCCCGTGCGGCAGCCAGGATATGGCGAAAACCGGCTGGGTTTCACCGATGGGCAATCGCGGTGAAGCGCTGACGCATGAAATCAACGGTCAAATTGTGATTTGTGCGCGCACTGAGCAAAAAATTCTGCCATCGCCAGTGGTGAAACAGGCGCTGGAAGCGAAGATCGACAAGCTGGAAGCCGAACAGAGCCGTAAGCTGAAGAAGACTGAGAAAGATTCGCTGAAAGATGAAGTGCTGCACAGCTTGCTGCCGCGCGCGTTTAGTCGCTTCAGCCAAACCTTCATGTGGATCGATACCGTCAACAATTTGATCATCGTTGATTGTGCCAGCGCCAAGAAAGCCGAAGATACCCTAGCGCTGCTGCGTAAAAGCATCGGTTCGCTGCCGGTCGTGCCGCTGACGCTGGAAAATCCCATCGAACTGACCTTGACCGAATGGGTGCGTTCCGGTGAATTGCCCGCCGGTTTTGCCTTGATGGACGAAGCTGAGCTGAAAGCGATGCTGGAAGATGGCGGTGTGATTCGCTGTAAGAAGCAGGATCTGATCTCTGACGAAATCGCCACTCATATCGAAGCCGGCAAAGTGGTGACCAAACTGGCGTTGGATTGGCAGGAACGCATTCAGTTGGTGATCGCTGACGATGCTTCAGTCAAACGTCTAAAGTTCAGCGACACGCTACGCGAACAGAATGACGATATCGATCGCGATGATTTCGCCCAGCGTTTCGATGCCGATTTCATTCTGATGACCAGCGAACTGGCCGCGCTGATCAGCAATCTGGTGGAAGCGTTAGGCGGCGAAGCCAAGCGTTAATGGGTGATTGCGGTCACCATAAATTGCGCCCCTACGGCCAACCGGCTGGGATATCGTAGGGTGCGCATTAATGCGCACCTGTTGTTCGTCCATAAAAAAACCGGCCACCCCAAATTGGAATGGCCGGTTTCAGACGTTATTTCGCGAACGTGTGCTTATAGGTAGCGGCACAGATAAGACGAAGGCTCTGCCACTTGCAGGTGGAATTCGCTCTGGCCTGGCACGTTAAACGAGGAACCGGCTTCGTACCATTTCCACTCGGTTTCGCCCGGCAACAGCACTTTCAGTGCGCCGCTGACAACCGTCATCTCTTCTGGCTGATTGGTGCCAAAGGTGTATTCACCTTCCGCCATCACGCCTACGCTGGCACGACCAATGGTGACGCTGTCGAAACCAATGGACTTCACTTTTCCGTCGAAATACTCACTCGTATTGAGCATATTACTTCCTCACAGCACATTATCGTGACTGGCAGATTACTAAGGAACTCGCTGATCTGTCACGCGAATTAGCGCCGTACATCGCAAGTTGTGATCCATCCGCATTAGACGATCAATTCTGCTGCCAGCTTCGCCACCAGCACGTTCGACAACAGCACCGGAATGCCCAGCATTTTCTGCAGGAAATCACGGTGTTTTTGGTGATAACCGATGCAATCCAGCACCACCACATCCGCGCCTTGCTCCTGCAAGGATAATCCGGCTTCGACCAGATCGGCATGCTCGGCCAGATACGGGCTGGCGACCGCAAAGCACGGCGGCGTACTGAGATGACGCCATTTGCTGGCCTGCTCAGCAATCTGCTCTTCCACCGGCACCACGATGCCGATTTTATGATCCTGCACAATCGCCTTCACCAGTGGAGGAATGATGCGATCTGGCTCCAGCAGCAAGGCGGATTGCGATTTCAGCGCGCCAAACTCGCCGGTGCACAGCAGCAGAATGGTGTCGTAGCCCTGCTGTTCCAGCTCGATGATTTTACGTTGCAGTCCCTGCTCCACTTTTGGCCCCGACAAGCGCACTTGCTCGCCAGTGGTCATACGCGATACCAGCACCTTGTCACCCGCCGCGGGTGCATAATGCTGCTCAACCTCGGCTAGCGTCAGGCCGTCGAGTAAACCCGCGTGCGCGACTTGCTCAGCGGGAAGATGTTCTTCCAGCAGCGGCAAGATGTCGCTGCGCGGAGATTGACCAATCGTAAGAGTAACCAGGGACGTGTTCATCGTTAGGCTTTCCGGTTGCGCAAGTGGCTGAGACTACCATACAAAGATAGCAGCAGAGCGTACTCTTGCTGGTCATAGAATTGACAAGTTTCGCGCCCGAACTCTTTTGCTACTTCCACCGCAAACTTCACCGCTAAAGCAATATCCACTTCATGGCTGGCGCCGGTGCCGCAACCTGGCACCACCGATTCGGCGCAAATCGCCACGCCAACCACCGGCACATCAGTGGCCGTTGATGGTTGCAGGATGCTGTTGAGGTGATAAACACCGTTGCCGTATGGCGTGATGTCTTGCGTGGTGATCGGGAACGTCACCGCTGGCTGGCCGCTGGTCATCTCCATAATGCGCAGCAAATCTTCAGAGACACGCAGGATGTAGCCCTCTTTCACCGTTGGCGACAGCGCGTAGCCTTTGTAATTGAGAATGCGGTTACCTTTGGTGGTATCGATCGACAGAATCGCATCGACGCCAGCAATCACTTCGTTGTCATTCATGGTGATGTCGTCACATGGCGAATCCATGAAATCCACCGGCTCATGCGGACGCGTTGGCGCATCCGGGCAGATGTGGGTGGTGATGATCACGTCACCGGCCAGCACGTCGCCTTTGGTCTGCATCTGTGCCAGCTTCAGTGCGCTGCTGACTGCGGCGACCGCGCCATCGGCGTCAGACACCATGCCAATACGCGTTGGACGCGCGCCGATACCGCCAAGGCGACCAATAATGCCCAGCGTCGGCGCGTTGCCACCTTTGCTCTTGCCTTGCGAACCTGGAATATCGATACGCACGAAATCGGTACGCCCTTTCGGCCCAGTCACACGTTTGGTGCTGGCGGTCACGCCGGGATAAGCGGCGAATAAATCCACCACTTGTTGGCCGTCGATATAGGCGCTATCGAGTAACTCAAACACCTGCAATGTCTGCTGTAAGCTCATAATGAATTCCCTGGATTATTTCTTGGTGCTACTGGCGAAAAGTGAATGGAAGAAGCTGTACAGCGCGTCGCCCGCAATAAACCCTGCGGCCATCACCTCCATCGGTGAACGTCCACGCTCGCCCCATACGCGCAAGATGATGATGCGCAGTGCGATACCGACCATCACCGCCCAACCGGCAGCGGCGTTGTTAATCAGCAAACCGGTCGCCAACAGCACGCCAAGCTGGCGTTTTGGCCCACCGATAAATTGGATAATCGCGCCTGGAATTGCCCACATCAGCAGGTTTCCGGCGATACCCGGTTCAGCACCGGCTTGAATGGTTTTGGCATACACGCGCGCCACCGGCGGCAACAAGTTCTCCGCAAAGAACAGGTTGTGCGCATACCACACCACCGGAATACAGATGACGAACGCAATCATCGCGGCGATCAGCTGGATGCGACGTCCCCACAACTCTTGCTGCAAATCAGCGCCGTTGCCACGCAGGATGAAGCCGGCTTTCAAGTCGTAACCCATGTCGGCAAAAGCCGGACCGGTCGCCGCGGTGAAGCCACACAACAGGCATAGCGCCAACGGCGGGAAACCGAGCAGAATACCGAGAATCAGGGTGATCAACGCCACGGCAAACGCCGGGAACCAGCCGGAATGCATCGCGGCAATCCCGACGATCAGTTCATGAACAAAGGCAGCAAATGCGGCATAGATGATGAACAGCACCAACATCGGCAAGCCCATCTGGCTCCACAAACCGCCCGCCAGCGCCAGCAACGTCGAAATAACGATGTAACCCACGGTGCCAAAGCCCAACGAGCGCTTCACATCGCTGTCGGGACGACTGACGTTGATTTGATCTTTGCGGCGGCTGATGATCACCTGCGCCACCTGAATCAACGCCACTAAACCGGCACCGACCATCACGCCGTGCGGAATATAAAGTGCATTGATATCAATACCAGCAACCGGTTGCGCATAAGCACGCAATAAGAAGCCAATACCGAGCATGCTCAGCGCCCAGATATTACCGATGAACGCCGTACCAAAGGCCGACATCGGAATCTTCAGCATCGAACCGGCGATACCACCAACAATGCCGACCACCAGCAACCACGCCTGACGGCCGCCTTTGTCACCAGCCTTGATCGCTTCAGCGGCGGCAACGCCCGGTGGCCACGCATTGCTGGCCGGGAATACACGCGTATCGAACAAGCGATAGAGTAAGTAAGCATCGAGCAGCATGGCGGCGCTCACGCCCACAAACAGCGGCAACACCAATTGTGGCTCGCCCAGCGCCCACGGCACCGCAATCGGCATCAACAAACTGTTAGCAGCACCGAAGGTGGCGGAAGAGATGGCGGTTTGCGCGAGGTTCTGCACTTCGATTGAGCGATAGCGGCGGAACCATTGCAGTGGAATACGCGCCAGAAGCATGGCAAATAGCGCGCCGATAATAGAGGTATTGGGTGTCACCCCAATAGTGGTAATAAGCTGAACCCCAATAATGGCACCGGCTACCGAGAGCAGCACCAACATTAAGGCCACGCCAACACTTTTTATTGGATTATTTTGACGCATAAGATCCCCGTATTTTCACCCTGTAGAAAACGCATAGACATTTAATGCCCGACACGCGGGACACCAATGCTTTTTATAAATCGTTCCCTGATTATTGAAATAAGCAGGTCCGTAGACCTGCTATTTCCCCGGTGTGGCGCGAATAAACGCCTTTAAATCGAAAATAAGGTTATGCGCCGTATTTTTCGGCCATCAATGCGGCCGTTGCACGCAGTTCGCTGAGCAGTGCTTCCGGGTAGCCGGGCGCCGCTTCTTGCGATAAAAACGAGAGACACAACGCAGCACTTTCGCCGCGATGCTTGTTGGTCACCGCGACCGCGATGGAACTGATGCCCGGCAGCGTCTCATTGCGCGCCAGTGCCCAGCCTTGCTGTCGAATCACCGCTAATTCATCACATAATGCATCGACACTCAGCGGCGAGTTCGCCGAAGCCGCCTGCCAGTTGCTGGCAAAACGCTCGCGCACTTGATCATCGCTAAGCTGCGCTAACAACACGCGTCCGGTTGAGGTGCCGGGAAGTGAAACGCGCGTACCCGGCGGCGTAACCAGTTGAGTGAAGAAGCGCCCGTGATACATGCGCATCACCAGCACATCATCGCCATCAATCACCGAGATATAGCCCATGCAGCCGCTGCTGGCCGCTAAACGCGCCATCGGCGCCGACGCGCTATCTACCAAAGGTGTCGAGAGATAATGACCGGCCACAGAAAGCAGCACGCGACCAATCTGGAAGCAGCGGCTTTCCGCGTCACGCTCAAGCAATCCTTCACTTTCCATGGTCGCCAGCAGGCGAGAAACCGTACTTTTCGGCAAGCCCAACGCATCCACCACCTCGGTAAACGTTAAGCCAGGATGGCCTTGCGTCACGCCAAAGCGCTGGAACAGCTTCAATACAGCGGCGGCATTTTCGAGTGTGGTCATGGTGTCGGTTTCACTATGTGGAACTGAGTTCCTATATCAATAACCCGAAAGTAAAACGCTACGCTTTCGCGGTCAAGTGCAAATTTTGAGCCGGACAAAACTGGCGTGTTTTAAGGCAGCATAAAATACGGCACTAAGCGTGAAATGAATGACGTTATCAGGCGCAGGATTTATTCAGCAGAAAGGTGTAGAGATAAATTGGAAATAAACAGTTATTTGGCAGAAAAAATTGTCTTTACCCTAAATAGTTCAAGCTGCAGGAAGGCGGCAAATGTGAGAATCCCCAAGAGCTTACTTTAGTAAGTGACTGGGGTGAGCACATGTAGCCAACGCCTCTGCAGCTTGAAATATGACGGGTAAAGTTAGTCTTTTTTGATATCTTCGTATCGCTCTTTCGCGTCCTGCGCTTCAGCTTGCGTTTTATGTTCGCTAATTAACGAATCAGGTTTGGGATGGTCAGCGCGTAATTCATACCATGTGACGGTATTGCCAGCAGGGCCTTTCTCAACGGTAACAATTCGCGCTTCACGCGGATACGGTGGTTTAGTTGGCATCGTTTTCCCTCTTCTCGCAATTGTCCACAGGCAGCAGTGATCCTCTGCCTACCGTTAAGTATAGACAACTGAGGATCGCTGCAAAAAACAGGGACGAATCTGAGGCGTTAACTGGCGCGGGCGAGTGACAGCGATTGCAGAATTTGCTCGACCACGCGATCGGGCGATTGCATGGCATTGACTTCATGATGCGCGGTTTGACGATAGAGATGCGCACGCTCGCGCAGAATATCGCCCATCTCTTCGGCAATCGGGCGGCCCGTTAAGGTTGGGCGTTGCGCCGCTTCGGGTTGATGTTCCAAACGCTCGGCCAACACCGTTGACGGCGCGTTAAGCCAAATCACCTGCCCCTGTTCGCGCATAAAGCGACGATTCACTTCCGCCAATACCATGCCGCCGCCGGTGGCAATCACGGTGTTGGGCGCCGTGACGGCACGCAGCGATTCGGTTTCACGGGCGCGGAAGCTATCCCAACCTTCAGACGCGACAATGTCCGCCACGCTGCGTTGCGTGGTGAGCTGTAAGTAGTGATCGGTATCGTTAAAGGCATAGCCCAACGCTTGCGACAGCGCCTGGCCAACAGTGGTTTTACCGCAACCGCGTGCGCCGATCAGATAGATGGGTAATGACATCCAGGCTCATCCTCCGCCGTAATGTGCCGCACGGGCAACGTCATCAGGTCAATAATGCGTCGCATAATACCTGGATTTTATTTTATCAGCCACCCGCGAGGCACGATTTATGCGTATTTCAGCATGGTCTCAGGCTACTTGTTTGATTATGCAACGAAAAACAATGCGTGAATCGTGCATCCGCCTAAATGTAAGAGCGGGCAACATTTCCTTACCAGGTCATTGATTTACTTTCCTGACCCGCGCCCTCATATATGAGACATACCTTAAACGGAGGGTTCCCCATGCAAAGCGAAGAACAACAACTGATTGAAAACCTGTTCAGCCGATTGAAACAGGCTGAGACGCAAAGTGGCCCGCGTGATGCGGGCGCAGAACAGTTGATCAAACAGCATTTACAGAATCAGCCCGGCGCGCCTTATTACATGTCGCAGGCGATTTTGATTCAGGAAGCCGCACTGAAAAAACTCAATGCGCAGGTGACAGATTTAGAGAATCGTCTGGCGCAGGCGCAGCAACAAGCGCCGCAACAGAGCAGCGGCGGTTTTCTGTCGAGCCTGTTTGGTGGCGGTTCGCGCCCGGCGGCGTCACAGCAGCAACAGCAGCCGTGGGGCAGCGCGCCGCCGCAACCACATCAGCAATATGCGCCACCGCCACAGCAGCAATACGCAGCACCACCGCGCGGCACCGGTTTCCTCGGCGGCGCGTTGCAAACTGCGGTCGGTGTGGCGGGCGGCGTGGTAATGGCGGATATGCTGACCAGCATGTTCCATCATTCGCAGCCGGAAGAGATCGTGAATATCATCAACGAACCGGCACTGCCGCAGGTCGACAACAGCCTCGACACCTTCAATGGCAACGACAGCAACAATGCGTTTCTGGACAACAATTCGGGCTGGGATAACAACCTGGCGGATAACAACGATTTCGGCGACTTTGGCAGTGGCGGCGACTTCGATGATGATGACAGTTTCGTCTGATTAGCGCTGACGTAGCCACTTATCCAGTTCGTTAGCAAACAGTTGGCGGTCGCGTTGGCTTAAGGTCGACGGGCCGCCGCTCTGAATCCCGCTGGCGCGCATCGTTTCCATAAAATCACGCATGGTTAAGCGCTGGCGAATGGTATCTGGCGAGTAGCGTTCTCCGCGCGGATTCAACGCCGCCGCCCCTTTCTCCAGCACTTCTGCCGCCAGGGGAATATCACCGGTAATCACCAATTCACCAGGCTGCACGCGCTTCACAATCTCGTTATCGGCCACGTCAAAGCCGGCAGCAACCTGCAAGGTTTTCAGCCACGGCGACGGCGGCACACGCAACGGTTGATTCGCCACGAAAGTTACGGTGACTTTGGTGCGTTCGGCAGCGCGATACAGCACTTCTTTGATGACATTGGGACAGGCGTCGGCATCAACCCAAATCGACATGATGAATCCTTTTTTCACAGACAATGCCGCTGATCTTGCCGGTCTGGCGCGGAATGGCAACTGTTTTTGCGTGCCGCCCGCCTTGTTATTAATCGCTGCTGACGTAAGCTTACCCCCACAGAAAAATGGACCACATAGAGGATTAAGCGATGCTGGAGAAAAAAATCGGGTTTGTCGGTTGCGGCAATATGGCCAAAGCCATCATCAGCGGATTGGTTAACAGCGGGCAGATCGCCCCGGCCAATATCTGGGTGTTCGACCGCAAACCGGCTACCAATCAGGCGATGGCACAGCAATATGGCGTGACGGCGGCGGACAGCGTTGAAAGCCTGGCGCGCGAAGTCGATATCCTGTTTGGCGCGGTGAAACCGAATGTGATTCTCAAAGTGCTGAAAGATTTGGCCGGCCAGCTGAAGAAAGATGTGTTGGTGGTGTCGATTGCCGCCGGTGTGACGCTGGATTCGCTGGCTGCAGTATTGGGCCACGACCGTAAAATCATCCGCGTAATGCCCAACACGCCGTCGCTGGTGAATGAAGGCATGACATCCATCACGCCAAACGTGCTGGTTGAAGCGCATGAAGTCGATGAAGTGGTGGGAATTTTCGAAAGCTTTGGTAAAGCAGCGGTGGTGAATGAGTATCTGATTCACGCGGTGGTCGGCGTGAGCGGTTCAGCACCGGCATATGTGTTTATGTTTATCGAAGCGATGGCCGATGCGGCGGTTCTCGGCGGCATGCCGCGTGCGCAGGCCTATCAATTTGCCGCACAAGCGGTGAAAGGTTCAGCGCAGATGGTGTTGGAAACCGGCAAGCATCCCGGCGAACTGAAAGATATGGTGTGCTCGCCAGGCGGCACCACCATTGAAGCGGTAAAAGTGCTGGAAGAGCAAGGTTTCCGCGCGGCAGTGATTAACGCCATGCAGCAGTGTATGGCGAAATCCGAGGCGCTGAGTAAGCAGTAGATTTGTGCGGTTTGCCCCTTACCCTAACCCTCTCCCGCACGCGGAGAGGGAATGATTAGGTGAAAAACAATTCTGCATAAGCACTCGATCGGCCCCTTCTCCCGCTTGCGGGAGAAGGCTGGGATGAGGGACAGCGCGCACAAACTAACGAGCGCCTATCCTTGATAAGCCTCATACAACGCCATTCCCTGCGCCAACGTCATTGGCTGCTGCATCTCCTCTACCAGCGCTGCCGTCAGCGTATATAATCCCGCCGAACACACCGCCGCAATCATCCCTTCACGCAAATAAAAAGCCACAAACTGCTTATCCTGCAACGATCCCAGCAAGCGGTAATCATCCCACTGTTCCGCATGGCCTAAATACTCATAGCGCGTGCCGTAATGCGCGGTCCAAAAGAACGGTACACGATCGTACAACTGCGTTTTGCCCAGCATATTCAATGCCGCGATGCGCCCTTGCTGGTGCGCCACACGATAGTGCTCAATACGCTGCGGGCCACGTACCGAAGGATACGTCGCGATATCACCGGCCACCCAAATGTTGTCAGCGACGCGCAGTTGGCCATCGGTGAGCAAACTGCCATCCTCTTCCAACGGTAGATCATGAATAAACGAGGTGGCTGGCGCGACGCCGGTGGCAAACAGCACCAAACTGGCCTCAATCTGCTTGCCACTTTTCAAGCGTACCGCGTTAACATCGCCCTCACCTTCCAGCGCCACCGGCTCGCCTTCAACAAACTTCACGCCATTGCTGCGATGCAGATCGTAAAAGTATTGGCCGATCTCTTCACCAAACTGGTTGGCGAACGGCAGCGGATGGCGCGCAATCACCGTGACGTCAACATCACGATTGCGCAGCGAACCGGCCATTTCCATGCCGATAAAGCTGTTGCCGATGATCACCAGGCGTTCGCTATCATCAACGTCTTTTAGCAACGCATCAGCTTGATCAAGCGATCGCAGCATATGCACCCCGCCTAACTCTTTGCCGGGGATATTCAACGGTTGCGGCACGCCGCCGCTGGCAATCAGCAATTGGTCGAATTTCAGCGCTTTGCCACCTTTCAGCAGCAAGGTCTGTTCGAGCGCCTTGAGTTGTTCAACCTCGCCTTGTAAGCGTTCCACCGTTGCCAGCAACTCCGGCTTGAGCAGTTTCGGCACGTCATCGATCGCCATTTTCCCCGACGGCACAAACTTACTCAGCGCGGTGCGATCGTAAGGCGCTGCTGATTCGCGTTCGATCAACACAATGCGACCGTTAAAGCCGCTGTCACGCAGCGTCCAGATCGCTGCACTGCCCGCTGCGCCCGCACCTAAAATCACGCAGACCGGCGTTTTGCCTTGCGCGGATGGCACGCTGGCCGGCGACATCGCCTGCGGATTGATCAGCACTTTGCCCTGTTCGATACGCACCGGATAACGCTTTAAATTTGCCAGCGCCAACGGCTCGCACATCTTCCCGTCTTGCAGTTGAAATACCGCTTTGTGCCACGGGCACACCAGTTTGTCGCCGCACACCGCGCCCTGCTCTAACGGCGCACCCGCATGCGGACATTTGGCCTGTAGCGCCTGCACGCGCTCGCCATCACGAATCAGCACCATATCGGTTTCGCCGACGGTGACTTTGGTGGGTTTGCGCTGTGCCAGCGCCTTGAGTTCCATGACAGTTTGATAGCTCACGATTGGCCTCCATTCTTGTGGTTGTGAGGTAAACAGCAATTCCCTACAAACAGTAAGCCTGGCAAATCGTGGTGGATTGTCGGCAACAACAAAACGCAGCGGCAGATAAGTCACTGTTTAAACGCAAAAGAAAGTCTGCTTAAGCCACCCGCTTGCCCAGCTTCACACAGCCACGCAGCGTAACACTGCCGTCAGGCTGCGTATTCAGCAGCAGCACATCGGCGGGCGCGCCACAGGCTAATCCTTGCTGTTGTGGCAAGCCAATCTGACGTGCGGGCCGCAGCGATGCCATCTCAATCGCTTGTGGCAACGTGGCTAATTGCTGACGCAGCAGGAAGTTAACGCCCTCCAGCAATCCGCGCGCCGAACCGGCCAACAATTGCGGCGCATCGGCCATACTCAGCCGTCCACCGTCGCTGAGCTGCACGCGACCGCCAATCGCGGTGTCATAAATGCCCGGCGGCTGTCCGGCAAACGCGGTGACGTCGCTGACCAGCAGCGCCTGTTCGCCTTTGGCGCGCAGGAACACCTTCAACACTTCCGGCGGCAAATGGTCGCCATCGGCAATCAGTGTCGCCGCCAACGCATCTTCCGCCAGTTGCTGCCAGATGTAGTTGGGATGGCGCGGCAGTTGCAGATGCGCGCCATTGCCCAAATGGGTCGAGAGCGTCGCACCGGCTTCCACCGCGGCATGAATCTGCTGTGCTGTTGCCGAGGTATGGCCGATGGCAACGCGCACCTGCTGCGCCACACAATGTTTGATCAATGCGTTGCTGTGCTCCCACTCCGGCGACAAGGTCAGCAAACGAATATGTTGCTGCGCCGCCTGCTGCCAGCCGTCAAATAAAGCAATGTCCGGCGCGCAGATCGCCTCACGCGGATGTGCGCCGCGCGGCCCGTCTTCCGGCGATAAAAACGGTCCTTCGAGGTGGAAACCCGGCACCGCATTCGCCACATCCGGATGATGTTCACAAGCGCTGGCCAATCGCTGCATCGCTTGCGCGATCAACTCCGGCTGCGCGGTGATCACCGTCGGCAAATAACTGGTGACACCTTGCTGCCACAGCGCTCGCGTGGCGCGTACCACGTCTTCTTCGCTAAACGGGAAATGGTTGAAATCCACGCCCTGAAAGCCGTTGATTTGCAGGTCCACCAAACCTGGCGCAAGGATGATGTCGTCATCCAGAGTGTCCAGTGGACGCATATCCATGATCAGGCCGTCCTGCATCTGCAACTCAATCGGTTGCAGCGTACGGTAATCGCGGCCTCGCAGTAGGGAATCAGTCAAGTTCCACCTCCGGGCACGCATCGCTGTCGGTGTATAACGTGCAGCTTGGATGCTGGCGCAAACATGTCGCAGGACAGGCGGTGGAGATGTCATCGTGCAGCGTGGCGTGAACAGCCGCCCGTTTCGTCGCGCCCGGCACCATGCAGAACAGCCGCAAACCGCGCAGCAATGCGGGAAGGGTTAACGTCACCGCATGTGTGGGCACCGCGTCGAAGGTCGCAAAGCAGCCATCGTTGACCTGCTGCTGGCGACACGCGTCATCCAGTTCCACCACTTTAACGCTCAAGGGATCGTTGAAATCCGCGACCGGCGGATCGTTAAATGCCAGGTGCCCGTTTTCACCTATCCCGAGGCACACCACATCAATCGGTGCGGCGTTGAGCTTTTGGCTGTATTCCTCGCAGATTGCCGCTGGATCGCCGTCAGATGGAATCAAATGCACTTCGCCCGGCTGCACTAAATCAAACAAATGCTGGCGCAGAAACTGGCTGAAACGCTGCGGTGCGTGGTTGGCTAGGCCGATATATTCATCCATGTGAAAAGCGTGAATGCGCGACCAATCGATATCCGGCGCGGCTGCCAGCGCGGCAAGGAATTCGTTTTGCGACGGCGCAGCCGCAAACACCATCCGCACCACCGCTTGTTGGCTGAGCAATTGACGCAAATGAGTGGCGGCATCCTGCGCCGCGGCCTCACCAAGCGCCAGACGACTGGCATAACGTTGCACCTGCAAACGGTCACGCGATCCTTGTTGTAATAGCGTCATGTTATCCCTCCTGAGAAGCATTGTTTTTCTGCGCCCAACTGGCTTGCGTGGGCGCATCGTGATCCTGATTAAGTGCATTGAGCAGTTGATCGACTTCCGGGCGCACCGGCGCGCGGCGTAGCCAGCCCATCAGCACAAACAGCACCAGCGATGACATCACCGGCGCGGCGACCTGCGTGGCGGTGCTGACATCGTTGAGCATGAATTTCACGCAGAAGAAGGTGGCGACGCCGACCGCCCAACTCACCAGCGCGGCGGCGCTGCCGCTGCGACGGAAAGCGGGCAGCAAGCCCAACAACATCGGAATCGAGATGGGGCCGACTAAGCCGCCAAACCAGATGATCAGCAGCGACAGCACGCCGCCAAAACGACCGGCGTTCATGGCAATGATCAACGTGGTGATGATGAACAGAAACGCCGTCAGCCGCGCCACTAGCAGCGAACTTTTGCTGCGCTGAAAACGCTTGGGCAGCATGCCTGGCAGGATATCGCGCGTGACCACGGCGGTGATGGCATTGGCGTCCGATGACGTCATCGATAGCGTGTGAGTAAACATCGCCACCAGCACCAGTCCGACTAACCCATTCGGCAGCAGTTCCATCGCCATCATTGAGTAGGAGCGCGACGGATCGCTGAGATTGGGAAACAGCAGCGGCGCCGCCCACATCGGCCAGAACAGAATCAGCGGCCAGATCAGGTACAACGCGGCAGACAGCAGTGCCGCTTTGCGTGCATCGCGGCCCGCAGGCGCGGCGATGAAACGTTGCGCCAAATTCCAGGTGCCGCCGTTATAGCTCAAGGTGTAGATAACGAAATAGGCGAGGATAAAGCCGAGCGAATACGGCTGTTGAATGATCTGCGTATGCGTTTCGGGCAAGCGCTGCCAGATAGTGAACAGTTCGCCAAAACCGCCCAGATGCATTGCCACCGCCACCACCATCACAATCGCCGCGACAAACTGCACCACGAACTGACCGAAGTCGTTACAGGCATCGGCCCACAAACCGCCCATCACGGTGTAAAACAGGCTGAGCGCGCCCGATAGGCAAATGCCAACCAGCGGATCAAGCCCGGTAAACACGTTGATGATCACCGCGATCGCCGCCCATTTTGCCCCAACGTCGAAGGTTTTCAGCAGCACACCGCTCCACGCCAGTACCATTTGCGTCGGTACGTTGTAACGTGTGGCGAGGTATTCCATCGGCGATTCAATATTCATGTAAATACGCAAGCGCGCCCAACGCGGCGCGAACAAACGCGAACCAATCAGCACCGCGATGGCAATCGGGAACGCCCACCAGAAATAGATGGTGATGCCCATGTTGTACGCCACCGCCGCGTAGGCGACGAACACCGCCGCACTGTAGCCCGACATGTGATGCGACACGCCAGAAAGCCACCACGGCATTTTGCCGCCCGCGGCAAAGAAATCGCGCGTGCTGCCCACCTTGCGCATTGCCCACAGGGTTATAGCCACAATCATCAGCGCGTAAAGCGCCATCACAGCATAATCAAGCACATTCATAGCAGACTCCACAGGTAAAGGCTGTCCAACGAACGGTCCGGCTTCGCGGGGAAATTGGCGAATATTTAATTAGTCATCATTTAGGACTAATGCATCCTGCCAGTGTTTTTAGCCGCGGAATGTGATGGATATCCTGGTATGCGTTTTTATTCTGACGTGATAAGTAAAATTGAATATTTACGTAATGAGATCGCATCCAGATATTTATAGGTCACCATAAATGGCGACCCTACGATAACTGTAGGTATGAAATTCGACATAAAAAAAGGGTTCATGATAAACATGAACCCTTATTACATGTTAAACGTCAGCGGTTAATTCAATTAACTTTTTTTCAGACAGGAACTCATAAAGGTTTTACGTGCATCACCAGCGAGTTTTTTATCCGCTGCATCGGCGTTGCAGGTTTTCATCTTCATTTGCTGCGGCGTCATGCTGCCCATTTTGCTGTCTTTTTTCAGACAGTCACTCATGAAGCTTTTACGCGCATCACCTTTCAGATTTTGTGTACCGGCGCTCTGGTTACACATGGTCATTTTTTCCTGTTGAGCGGTTTTCTCTGCTGCACTGGCTCCGCCTGCAATCAGCAGGCCTGCTGCCATTATTGCCAAAAGACACGATTTCATTACCGGATTCTCCTTAGCATTATTGCTTACTAAGCATGGCACGGAATAAGCAAATGCGAGAACTCCATAACGACATTTTCCTGTAAAAACAGGACCAAGCTGGCTAAACGCGCGGGTGGTCGAGCAGTCTTTCAACGTAATTACGCAATAATGTGGTATCAGGCGTTTCAGCAGCCGGTGACACCGGCGGCATCGCCAATTTAATGCCCGCAGCGATTTCATGGAATTGTTCCGGATTCAGTTTGCGCAGCATCGCCGTTAACACGATTTCTAACGCCTCAACCTGAACCACTAATTCTTTAGACTCTTCTTCTTTTTCTGCCAGCTTTAGAAGGAGTTCCGCAATCAGGTTTTTCATGCGACAAGCTCAATAGAGAGAAGAAAAACAGACGTTAGCATTGAGCAGAATAAAACAACAAGGATTTTTAAGTGTTAAATGGAAAAATTAGCAATAACCGCAGCGCATTAAAAGCGATGCAAATTCAATATGTAACGGCGAAACGTTTCACTGATGACAAATAGTGTTTGTTGAAACGTTTCGCTTATTAGAAATTAATTTAAATTGGCACTAAATTAGCGTGGTTCCGAGAATCCACGACCCGGACCGCCGCCGTGTCCGCCGCCCCAACCACCACCGCCGCCTGGAGGTGGGAAAATGCAACCGCTCAATGCGCTAACCAATGCCACGACCGCGGCGAGTTTCATAATACGAACCATAATAACCTCAGAAGGGTGAAATCGGGCTGAGTGTATGAGGCCGCATCGGGCGCGACAATACAGAATTCTCCGCATCACGCCGCTATTCATCTCCGCTCACCACGCTTAACAATTCGCGGGTACTGCCATGGCAAAAACATCACAGTTCCGGTTAATTACCAGGCGGACTCACCTCGCAAAATCATCGCTAATCCCTTTACTGTTGCGCTAAATTCACGCAATGTGAGCGCATTACATTTAATGAGATCAGACCATGACATCATCCACCGTTTCCCTTAGTGAAATTCTGGCACGCCGCGATTGGGAAAACCCGGTTATCACCAGCCTGAATCGCCTGGATGCGCATCCACCGTTTGCCAGTTGGCGCGATGAGATCAGCGCACGTGACGATCGCCCTTCGCCTTCGCGCATCTCACTCAACGGCCAATGGACCTTCAGCTATTTCACTCAGCCGGAAGCAGTGCCGCAAAGCTGGCTGTTGCAGGATCTGCCTGGCGCGCATGCGCTACCGGTGCCCGCCAACTGGCAATTGCATGGTTACGATACGCCGATTTACACCAACGTGCAGTACCCGATTCCGGTGACGCCGCCTTTTATTCCCAGGGAAAATCCCACCGGATGTTATTCGCTCACATTCAAAGTGGATGAAAATTGGCTGAATCAGGGCCAGACACGCATCATCTTTGATGGCGTCAATTCTGCCTTCTTCTTATGGTGCAATGGACAATGGATCGGTTACTCGCAAGATAGCCGTTTACCGGCCGAATTCGATCTCAGCGCAGCGTTGCAGCCAGGACAAAACCGCCTGGCGGTGATGGTGCTGCGCTGGAGCGATGGCAGCTATTTGGAAGATCAGGATATGTGGCGCATGAGCGGCATTTTCCGCGATGTGACCTTGCTGCATAAGCCGCTTACGCAACTCGCCGATGTGCAAATTGAAACCGCACTCAGCCCGGAATACATCCGTGGTGATTTGCGCGTCAACGTTAAGATTCAGCCCGGCGCGCACCAACTCGCACAGTGCCGCTTGCGCGTCAGTTTATGGCTCGGCGATAAGTTGATTGGCGAACAACAACAAGCACCTGGTAGCGCGATTATTGATGAACGCGGCCATTATCCTGAACGCGCATTAATGATTGTGCCGGTGCAGCAGCCGTTGTTGTGGAGCGCCGAAACGCCGCACCTGTATCGTGCCGTAGTTTCACTGCTCGATGATCAAGGCGGGCTGATTGAAGCCGAAGCCTACGACGTCGGTTTCCGCCGCGTTAGCATTGAGAACGGCCAATTGTGCGTCAACAGCAAGCCGCTGCTGATTCGCGGCGCTAACCGCCATGAACATCACCCGGAAAACGGCCAGGTGGTAGATGAAGCCAGCATGCGCCGCGACATTGAATTGATGAAGCGCCACAACTTCAACGCGGTGCGTTGCGCGCATTATCCCAATCATCCGCTGTGGTATCGGTTGTGCGATGAGTACGGTTTATATGTGGTCGATGAAGCCAATATCGAAACCCACGGCATGCAGCCAATGAACCGGCTCTCCAGCGATCCGCGCTGGTTTGCCGCTTACAGTGAGCGCGTTACGCGCATGGTGCAGCGCGATCGTAATCACGCCTGCATTATTATCTGGTCGCTGGGCAACGAATCCGGCCACGGCAGCACCCATGATGCGCTGTATCAATGGGTGAAAAGCAGCGATGCCACGCGCCCAGTGCAGTACGAAGGTGGCGGCGCGGATACGGCGGCAACTGACATCGTTTGCCCG
Source organism: Pantoea sp. CFCC18179 (assembly GCF_059412405.1). Classification (NCBI taxonomy): domain Bacteria; kingdom Pseudomonadati; phylum Pseudomonadota; class Gammaproteobacteria; order Enterobacterales; family Erwiniaceae; genus Pantoea; species Pantoea sp. CFCC18179. The sequence continues at coordinate 57,312 of NZ_JBNBPM010000013.1, forward strand.
ATGTACGCGCGCGTCGATCAGGATCAGCCCTTCCCGGCAGTACCAAAATGGTCGCTGAAAAAGTGGATTGGTTTGCCGGGCGAAACGCGTCCGCTGATTCTGTGTGAATACGCGCATGCGATGGGCAACAGCTTTGGCGGCTTCGCCAAATACTGGCAAGCTTTCCGTCAATTCCCGCGCCTGCAAGGCGGTTTCGTCTGGGATTGGGTTGATCAAAGCCTGACGCGCTATGACGACAATGGCGCAGCCTGGCAGGCTTACGGCGGTGATTTTGGCGATACGCCGAATGATCGCCAATTCTGCATGAACGGCCTGGTATTTGCCGATCGTTCGCCGCATCCGGCACTGTTTGAAGCGCAGCGCGCGCAGCAGTTCTTCCAGTTCCAGCCGGATGCGAACCATCCATTTAGCTTTACCGTCACCAGCGAATACCTGTTCCGCCGCAGCGATAACGAAGTGTTGCGTTGGTCGGTTGAACAAGATGGCGTCAGTATCGCGCAAGGTGAAATGCCGCTGGATCTCGCCGCGCAAGGCAGCCAACACATTTCATTGCCGGTGACCGAAAACCTGCAAGCGCATGCCTGGCTCAATCTGACGGTATATCAAATCGCTGCCACGCCGTGGTCAGAAGCCAATGCGCTGGTCGCGTGGGATCAATGGCCGCTGCCCGCCGCAATCGCCTCGCGCCTGCCGGAAATCAGCGCCAGCGCGCCAGAATTGATCGCCAATCACAACCTGGTCGCCGTGGTGTTGCCGCAACAGCGCTGGCACTTCTCCCGTCGCAGCGGCGAACTGGTGCAATGGTTTGTCGATGATGAAGAAACGCTGCTGTCGCCGCTGCAAGAGTGCTTTGTGCGTGCGCCGATTGATAACGATATCGGCACCAGCGAAGCCGCCAACGTTGATCCCAACGCGTGGGTTGAGCGCTGGAAACACGCCGGTTATAACGATCTTGAAGCGGTGTTGGTGGATATGCAGGCCGACAGCCTGAAACACAGCGTGCTGATTGAAACCTGGCATGAATGGCGCACCAACGGCCAACTGGCGTTTACCAGCCACAAACGTTACCAGATCAGCGCCAGCGGTGAATTGTCAGTTAGCGTTGATGTGCAGCAAGCGCCCGGCTTGCCGCCGCCAGCGCGCATTGGGCTGCGCTGCCAGTTGAAAAATACCCCTGAACAGGTGAGCTGGCTGGGATTGGGGCCGCACGAGAATTACCCGGATCGCCAACTGGCAGCGCAGTTCTCACGCTGGCAACTGCCGCTGGCGGCGCTCAGCACCGCTTATGTGTTTCCGGGGGAAAATGGTCTGCGTTGTGGCACGCGTCAGCTACGCAGCGGCGATTGGCAGATTGGTGGCGATTTCGCCTTTTCACTCAGCCGCTACAGCCTTGAGCAGTTGCGCGAAACCTCGCATCGCCACTTGTTGCAGCCGGAGGAAGGCTGCTGGCTGCACCTCGACGGCTTCCATATGGGCGTCGGCGGCGATGATTCGTGGAGTCCGAGCGTTAGCCCGGAGTTTTTGCTTTCTCAGCAGCGCTGGCACTACGCGCTGACGCTGCTTCAGTAGTTTGCTCGGCCATTTCACGCTGGCTCACGGGCTGAGTCAGCGTGTTTTTTGGCCGACGATAGAAGCGGCGCAGCAAAAATACGTTGATCAGCACCACCATCGCCGTGGCGAAGAATACCCAACGATAGCCGGTCGCCGCCGACACCGCCGCGCCCAATAGCGGTCCCGCCACATTGCCCAAATACATAAACGATTGGTTGTAACCGAAGATGCGTCCGGTGACGTTATCGCGTGAATGACGTACCAGCAGCGTTTGCACCGCTGGCATCATCGCGCCATCGGCAAAGCCCAGCAGGAAGCGCAGCACACCCAACTGCGTGGCGCTGGTGACGAACGACATCGCCACCAGCAGCACCAGCGACATAATCATGGTGGCGATCAGGATACGTTGCGTCCCAATGCGATCGCCCAATTTCCCCAACCGCGGCGCGGCAATCAACGCGGAAACGCCCGGCAGCGCGGCAATCACGCCGCTGAGGAACGCGATGTTCTGCGCATCCGGCGCCAGTTCGCGCACAAACAGCGTCAGAATCGGATTCACCGAGCCGTTGCACATCTGAATCACCATGGTGGTGATAAACAGCACCACCATCAAACGCGGGTTATCGAGGCTGCGAAACACCTCGCGTCCGCTCATCTTGTCCTGCTTGCTCACCGGCGTATAACCGGTCTCTTTAATCAGGAACAAAGTGACCAGGAAACTCACCATCAGCAATGCGGCAGTGACGATAAACACCATGCGCAAGCCGAGCCAGTCGGCCAGCAATCCGCCAATCATCGGGCCGAGAATCACGCCACCGATTTGTCCGGTTGACACACAGCTCAGCGCCCAACCGCTGCGTTCACGTGGCACCTGCGCGGCAACCAGCGCCATCGCGTTGGGAATGTAGCCAGAGGTTAATCCCATCAGCGCACGCAGCAACAGCAGTTGCCATGCTTGGGTGACAAACGCCTGCAACAGAATCACCGCGCCCATGCCAAAGGAAGCGCGCAGCAGCATCAGTTTGCGCCCTTTGCGGTCGGCAAGGCTGCCCCATAATGGCGCCACGGCGGCGGATACAATAAAGGTGACGCTAAAGGTGAGACCTGACCAAACGCTTAATGCGTTACCGCCACGGATACCGAGTTCTTCAACATATAACGGCAGGAAGGGGATGATCTGACTAATGGCGAGGCCGGTAAAAAAGCAGCCAAACCAGACAGATATCAGATTAACTTTCCAGGACTCGATGGAGCGTAACATGGGCGTGTGCATCGGAAGAATGAAACAAGGGTTTAGTCTAACAACCTCGTAACATTGCTGGACGGCAAAACATGGCATGACACCAAAAACACAGTTTTACGCTGCCGAGCGTGATTCTGCTCACAGCAAATCATGCAAGAACCCACTTTTCTAGTGTCTTTATGTGCTGAAACATTGATTGCCGCAAGATAAGCGCATCGCAATGCGGGGCAAACGTGAAAAAATATGTCTACTCGTTACTGACAAGTTTCCACGGCGCATCTATGTTTAAAAAACCACCAGTCATGGCTGGCGACGCGCTGTCCGTTCTGGACAGTCTGCATGCTTAACCTTTATTTCTCCCTGCTGCCACTATCCGGCGGCGTGCATTGTTGTCTCTGCGGAGGTCAGCTATGAGAACCCAGCCAAACAGCGCCAGTCGGGCGATAACCGACTACTTCAACAGCCCCGCCTGGCATGCACCGCATGAGAGCGATTTACTGGCGGCGATCATGCGCGAGCTGATGGACGACGGGCAGCCCGCCACCAGCAAAGCGATCATTGCGCGGGTGATCAATAAACTGGAGTTTGTTGGCGATGAGCAGCAGTTGCAAAGCTATCGCAATCTGCTGGCGCAATTACTGGAATCCGGGCCGCAAAAGTAGCGGCCCTTGCGCTTATTTTACCGCGCGCAGATGGTCGGCTTCGCTGACAAAGGCTTTGCCGCTTTGACGTTGATACAGGCAGAGTTCGCGTCCGACCTGATTCTTCATGTGCTTTTGCGGATAGCGCCCTTCCAGCAGCAGCGCATCAAATCCCACGCTGTCGTCATACTGAATCGGCTTACCCACCACTTTGACGCTCTTCAGGCCGCTGGCCTTCAGGCAGTTTTGCTGCATGTTTTTATCGTTTTGCTGCCACGCCGCTTCGCTGGACGCTTGCGCCAGCGGGCTGAGCAACATCGCTAATAGCAGTAATTTGTTGGTGTTTCTCATCATCACTCCTCAATCGGTCTTGCTGCCGAAAGATAAAAAAATTCCCGCCGAAGCGGGAAGAAACAAGACGAGCATTGCATATTCGAGAGTGACGAGGAAATCTCCGTAGTGCGTGATTATCCTCGCCCGGCGCTGTGACAGCGCGATGACAATGCTGTGTCTGTTTCGTGTTATCCGCAGTAAACGCGCGAAATTTTACCGCTTTGATCTGCCGCGAAATTAATCCGACGCAGATTGAAATCCATGGTCACGGCAGAGTTCCACGGAATGGCACGCACTGGCACCGCAAAGCGTTTGCTATCGAGCGTGGACAGCGGCTGACCAACGTAGTTTTGGTATTGCGATGCGCCGCACTGATCGTTTTCCGAATCGGGGCTGGCCGCCGCAGTGGCGTCGGGTTTGCTGGCGGACTGGCAAGCGGTGAGGGCAAAAAATGCCGTTACCAGTAGCGCTTTTCCATAATGGGTCACGAGTTTCTCCTCCTGGATTAATAGACAACCGGTTTTTGAGAGTAGCAAAGCGTGACCGTGAAGCGAAAATTTAAATAGCAGATTGGTCGCGAAATTTGACTTAAAAGCGCGATCTCACTCGCATTAATGCAGCGTTATTGAAGGTGGTCACCATAAATGGCGACCCTACGATTCCTCGCGCAGCCGGGCATTAAACGCGGCTAACGGCATCGGGCGGCCAAGAAAATAGCCCTGCCCTTCTTCGCATGACAGCGCTTTCAGCTCCTGCAATTGCGCGTCGGTTTCGATGCCTTCTGCGGTGATGGTCAAAGCAAAAGCACGCGCCAAGCCGACAATTCCCGCCACCACCGATTGCGCCTGTTTTGATTCCGGAAACTCCTTCATCCACGAACGATCAATCTTCAAGCCGTTGAACGGGAAGGTTTTGAGGTAGCCGAGCGCCGCATAACCGGTACCAAAATCATCCACCGTCAGCCGCACGCCCAGCGCACGCAGGCCTTGCATGATCTCCAGTGCACGATCCGGATTCTCAAAAGTGACGTTTTCGGTGATTTCCAACTCCAACTGCGTCGCCGGTAATCCGCTGACCTCTAATGCATGCGCCACGCGCTGCACCAAATCGTGGTTACGAAACTCAACCGGCGAAATGTTGACGGAAACATAACGCTGTTCGCCCCAATCGCGCGCATCGAGGCAGGCACGCATCAGCACCCAATCGCTGATCGCGGCGATCAAACCGTTTTCCTCCGCCAGCGGAATAAAGCGATCCGGCGTGATCCATTGGTTGTCGGCGACTTGCCAGCGAATCAGTGCTTCCGCGCCCGCCAGTTGCCCATTTTGCAGCTGATAACGCGGCTGATAGTGCAGCGTAAAAGCGTGATCGATAAGCGCCTGTTCAATCGCTTGCACCATGTCGCGTTTCGACTGCAAATGGTTGGCCATATCGGTGGAATACCACACCCATTGATCGCGCCCGGCGCTGCGTGCTTGTGCCAGCGCAATGTCTGCCAATCGCAGCAGCGCTTCCGGTTGCGTGGCATCCTGCGGCGCAGAAACGATGCCCATGCTGGCGGTTAGATTGATCTGATGTGAACCGCTATAAATCGGCTCATAAATGATGCGTTGCAGCGCGCGACAGCGATACTCCACGCCCGCGCGCGAACTTTCACGCAGCAGCAAAATAAAGGCATCGCCGCCGAGTCGCGCCGCCAGTTCATGCGGTGCTAACAGGCTTTTCAGTCGTTTCGATACTTCATTCAGCACTTCATCGCCGACTGCGTGGCCCCACGTATCGTTGATCGGTTTGAACTGATCGAGATCGAAGCTAATAACAAATAGCGGATCGTCATCGCGCAGGTTTTCCAGATAGGCGGTGAGATACTCCTGTAACTGGATGCGGTTCGCTAAGCCGGTCAGCATGTCGTGACGCGACAAGAATTGGATACGCGCTTCGGCATCCACTTCGTGGGTGATATCCGATACCGTGCCGCGAAAACCACTGCGTAAGCCGTTGCGGCGAATCGCTTTCGCCATCAATTGCCCAATGCGCCGCTCGCCGTTCGCCGACATAAATTGGCAGCGCAACGGCACGTGCTGCACCTCTTCGCCCTGGCGCATCAGCCACGACACCAGCGAATGACTGGGATGGCTGAGCAACTGATCGAGCGGACGCCCGATCCAGCTTTTGACTTCATGTCCGGTTACCGCCGCAAAGCGCGACGAGAGATAGCACAGGCGACCGTGATCGTCGATTTCCCAGATCCAGTCCGATGCCGCTTCCGCCAGATCGCGGAAACGCTCCTCGCTATTGGCTAATTCACGTTGGCTAATCGCCAGCATTTCAAAACGTCGATCGGAGATCACCGCATTGTGCAGCGCATGACGCTGCACGCGACGCGTCACCAGCGCCACCGCCAATGCGGTAAAAAGCAGCAGCGGCATCATCAGCCAAATCACGCCAAAACCGGGATCTTTCGGTTGCCAGCGAATCACCAGCGGCTCACCTTGTAACGCCGCTTCAACCAGGCGCGGCTCAAACAACGCATCGTTAAAACCGCGGGCCAGACGCGGCTCAATCACATTCAGTGATTTACCCAGCGCCTCAAGCTTATTGGGCGTGAAAATATTCACGAACACCATCACCGAAGCCGGACCGGGCATGGTGGGTAAATCCGGAACTTTGCCCGGCGTAATCGGTGCGGCGACCAGAATGGCGGCATTGTTTTCAATCAACGCATTGCGGGCGACAGCATCGTGTAAGGTGCGGGCGGTGTTCAGTAAAAGTGTACTTTGCGCGCCTAGCCAGCTCTCCAGCGAGGCATCCGAGAGTTTGCCATTCACCACCGCATAACGCGTTTTGCCGCTGCCATCGACCACGAATACGCCGTCGTAGTGATACTCCTTGTACAGTCCCGGCCCGAAGTTCTCTTCGTTCCACGCCCAGACTTTATTCACGGTTAAATGCAGGTTTTTCCAGGCTTCGCCCCAGTTGGCATAATCGCGTGCATCAACCAGCATCTCTTGCTGCTGTTGCTGCCATGCATGGTGCATCAGATTGGCATCTTGCTGAATTGATTCACGATTTTGGCGATGAGCGATAACCAGCACCATCACTACCGACAGCAGCAAAACACCAAACAGCAGCGAGGTTAAGGTGCGTAAACTGCGTCGCGTCACCCGAACCGTGTGTGCTTCCATATTGGCCCTGGCGGGGAGTGCCGCGTGCCGGTGATACTCAGAATTCATGCGCAATGCTCGCGAAAGACAGGCAGCAAAAATAGGCGGATGAGGGCGCATCATCCGCCATCTCCACCCTGTAAGGGTTTGAATGGTTATCGGCGCACTGCGCCGCAGATTTAGTCTTAATGGTGGAATATTTGAGCAGCGCAAATGTGCAACACGCCAACTCGACAGCGCTGATCGGCATTGCTACTATGCGCTCTCCTCTGCCCGCTGAGTCGCCTATGGACACCCAATCCGACAAAGTTACGTTAACGCTGTTCTACGTTGGTAGCTTTGTGGCCTATTACCTTGTCACCATGCTGGTTACGCTGTTTCCCAACTACAGCGTACTGATGAGTAATGGCTTGCTGATGCCGGTGCTATGCCTGGTTGAGTTTGCGGTGATCTATCCGCTGTACCGTTTTTATTGTCAACGCCGTAGCGATATTCCGCTGGGCTATGTGCGCCCGCTGCAAGCGCTGCTGTTTATCGCGTTGTTGTTTGCTTTGATGGTGGCGCAGACGCAGTTTTTGCAACCGGAAGGCTGGCTGATTGCGCAATCGCAGCAGGGCCGCAATTCGATGCTGATTTTGCTGCTGACGGCGGTATTGTTAGCGCCGGTGTTTGAAGAGGTGTTATTCCGCGGATTCTTGCTACAAGGTTTTCTGCTGTGGGCACCGAAAAGCCGTTTTGCCTGCATGCTGCTCACTTCGCTGCTGTTCGCCGCGATGCACACGCAATATGTGCATTGGGAAACGTTAGTGGCGTTAACGCTATTTTCCCTGCTGCTTTGCTATGCGCGCCTGCGCAGTAACAGCCTCGCGCTGCCAATTTTCCTGCACACGCTGAATAACCTGATTGCGATTCTGCCAGCGTGGTATTTCGCCTGATGCTAAACACAGCCATCTAATGATGGCCGTGTTGTCTGATTCAACTGATTAGACTTGCGTTAAACCGCCATCCACGCAGATCTCAGCGCCCGCAATATAACTGCTCTCATCACTGGCAAGGAACAGTGCGGCATTGGCAACTTCTTCCGGTTTGCCCATGCGGCTTAAAGGGATAGCCTGTGTTAAGCCATTCCTCACCTCATCAGAAGCAGCCAACATCATGTCTGTATCGATGGGACCCGGAGCAACCACGTTAACGCGAATGCCGCGCGTCGCAAGTTCGCGTGTCCAGGTGCGCGCAAACGAACGCAATGCAGCTTTACTGGCGCTATAGACGCCATAACCCGGCGTACCGATTACATCCGCAATCGAACCAATCAATACCACGCTGGCACCTGGCTTTAGCAGTGGCAACGCGGCTTGTAACGCAAACAACGGCGAACGCACATTAAGCCCAAAGATCTGTTCAAAATGCTCTTCGGTGATGTCTTCAAGGGGCGCGTGCTCTGACATTCCCGCGTTGATCACCAATACATCCAGTTGAGCAGATTCCTGCTCTACCGTTTGCATGATACGCATGAGTTCGCTTGGTTGGCTGACGTCCGCACGCAGTGGTCTAGTACTACCGATTATTGTGCTGCTGGCCGCCTGTAACTCTTCATCGCGACGCGAGGTAAACCACGTTGTAGCGCCTTCATAGGCAAAACGTTGGCTGATTGCCAAACCAATACCTTTTGCGCCGCCTAATACCACGGCCACTTTATTTTCCAGTCTGCTCATCTGCTCTCTCCGGTTGAGGTAGAAAACCGATGGTATATATTTTATATTTAGTATCAATTACGCACTTTATTTATACCAGATATCGCGGAGTATATCGCCATGGCCAATATTGACGGTAACAGCTTGAGAGATGTGGGAAAAACCCGACCGGTGCTGGAGCACATTACCAATAAATGGTCGATATTAATTCTCACCGTGCTCTGTACTAAGCCATCTCGCTTCAATGAAATTCGCCGTCGATTAGATGGCATTACCCATAAAGCCTTGGCTGATGCCTTGAAGCGGTTAGAGCGTAATGGTTTGGTCAATCGAGAAGTGTTGCCGACATCCCCCATCGGCGTGGAGTACAGCCTGACGCCGCTGGCGCAAACGCTGCAACAGCCGTTTGTCGCACTGTATGATTGGGCGCTGGAACATGGTCCAACGCTTGAGAAGGCGCAAGCTGCCTATGATCGCGAGCATGCAAATGAAGAAATCGTGTAGGGTCGCCGTTTTCGGCGACCGCTGGCGGGAAATTACTCTTTTTCCGCTTCGAAATGGTTTTTGAACTGCTCGTAGATGGAAATCATGTTAGACGCATCACCGTGCAGCGGGCTGAGTTTGCCGGCGCGCACCAGCTCAATCACCAATTGCAGAGCGGCTTGTTTTGGGTTGCTGGCTGGCTGGGCAATTTCATTCGACATGGTTATCTCACTCATCATTTTTATCAGGGCCGCACAGTTTAGCGCAGATTAAGCTGCCGTTGCGTATGGCGTTGCGTATAATCTCGCCTGCCGGACAACAAAGCCGCTCGGGGTGATAATTGCATCCTGACGCGTTTAGCTATACTGGATCAAAAAAAGGGAACAACCAGCCACACATTCCGTACCAACGCGAAGGTGTTAAAGGAGTCTGATTATGCTGATTGGTTTTGTTTTGTTAGTGAGCGCGTGTGGACATGATGCCTGTGACGCGTTGCCGGTATCGGAACGTATCTATCCCACCAAAGCGGTGTGCGAGCAGATGGCCGATCGCATCCACAAAGTCCGGCCCAATGTGGTCCTGCTTTGTGGCGAAGTGCACCGTTAATTCGGTGCCAGTTTTATTACAGTCGCGCAATATTTAGCCAAACGGCATTGCAAGAATAGGTTGTAGCGTTCAAAATATAAGCTGCTTTTCACTATCACCGTTGTGAATCCAATGAAAAAAGCTCGCCCCCGTCGTCCAAACGGACGCTGGGTTTATTACATTTTGTATGACGGTATCATCTGGCCCTGCCCGGTTCGCTGGGAATGGGAAAGCGGCTTTGAAGGCTGGCTACCGTTTTACTTTTCCCCCACCTTTGAGTTTGTGGCGGGCGATCCACGTAAGGCTTATCGCATTGCGCGCAGCAGCGTGCGTAACGTTCGCCAGCAAGATAATCATTACGCCTGATTGATTAGCCCAACTGCCACGGTAACCAAGAGGCGGTGAGCAAATAGTGCAGTAGCTCCAACACTAAAATCACCATCACCAACACGCCGAGCTTGTGACGCCAAAACCAATCCTTCAGCCCCATATCATCGCCGCCCAACGAATCAGCATCAACGCACCGCAGATACACAACAGCACCACAATCATTTTCCAGTGTTTGGTTGCAGCCAGTTTTTTTGCCACGCATCCTCCAGACGACAGAAAGCAACGATGCGCCCTAAGGCGCACCGTTGATTCTAGCGCTGCTCACCCGCAAGGGCGATTAATTATTCAGCGTATAGTCGAGCGTGATTTCGGCATTGAGTACCTGAGAAACCGGGCAGCCCGCTTTGGCCTGCTGGATAATCTCATCGAATTTCGCCTTATCAATGCCGGGCAAAGCGATGGTGCTGGTCAGTGCAATTTTGGTAATGGCAAAACCTTCGCCCTTTTTATCGAGCGACACATCCGCAGTGGTATCGATGCTTGTTGGCGGATGACCTGCATTGCCAAGCATCAGTGACAGCGCCATCGAGAAGCAGGCCGCATGCGCCGCACCAATTAACTCTTCCGGATTGGTGCCCTTCTGCCCTTCGAAACGGGTATTGAAGCCGTAAGGCTGCTGGCTCAGCACACCACTTTCGGTGCTAACGGTGCCTTTCCCTTTAATGTCGCCTTCCCAATGGGCCGATCCTTTCTTATGAATGGTCATGTCATTCCTCCTGTTGTGTACGACAGCTACTCAGTATAGACAACACCACTCATCTTGCCGGATTAGCTCACCGCGCGTGGACGCGCCGGACTCAATCCCGCCTCGCTCAACAGCGCGTTAGCCTGCACCAGCGAGTCTTGCGTGATCTCTTTGATCGATTTCGCACCGGTTAAGGTCATCGCCACTTTCATCTCTTTCTCAATCAGATTGAGCAAATTCTCGACGCCGCGTTGGCCGTGCGTCGCCAGCGCATAGACAAATGCGCGGCCCAGCAGCACGCTGTCGGCACCCAAGGCGATCATGCGCACCACGTCCAAACCGCTGCGAATGCCGCTGTCGGCCAGAATGGTGATATCACCTTTCACCGCATCGGCGATGGCAGGCAGCGCACGCGCTGAAGAGAGCACGCCATCCAACTGACGTCCGCCGTGATTCGACACCACAATGCCATCGGCACCAAAACGCACCGCATCACGCGCATCTTCCGCGTCGAGAATGCCTTTGATCACCATCGGGCCATCCCAGAATTCACGAATCCATTCCAGATCCTTCCAGGAAATCGACGGATCGAAGTTGTTCGCCAGCCAGCCGATGTAATCTTCCAGTCCGGTCGGTTTGCCGAGATAGGTTGAGATATTGCCGAGATCGTGCGGACGGCCATGCAAACCCACATCCCACGCCCATTGTGGATGGGTTGCCGCCTGCCAATAACGGCGCATTGCCGCATTCGGCCCACTCATACCGGAGTGCGCATCGCGATAGCGTGCGCCCGGCGTTGGCATATCGACGGTGAACACCAGCGTGGTGCATCCGGCGGCTTTGGCGCGTTCCAGCGCATTGCGCATAAAACCGCGATCGCGCAGCACATACAGCTGGAACCACATCGGACGATTGATCGCCGGCGCGACCTCTTCAATCGGACACAATGAAACGGTAGAGAGCGTAAACGGAATGCCCTTCAACGCCGCCGCACGTGCCGCCTGCACTTCACCACGGCGCGCGTACATGCCGCACAAACCGACCGGTGCCAGCGCCACCGGCATCGACAAGGTTTCGTTGAACAGTTTGGTCTCAAGGCTGAGTTCCGACATGTTTTTTAGCACGCGCTGACGCAGCGCCACATCAGAGAGATCGGAGACATTGCGCTTCAGCGTGTGCTCGGCATACGCGCCGCCATCCAGATAGTGAAACAGGAACGGTGGCAAGATGCGTTGCGCCGCGGCGCGATAGTCACTGGCAGCAGAAATGATCATCCGTTTTTTTCCTTATGCTGAGGTAAATCGTGGCCCGGCAAGCGCGTTATGCGCGCCTGGCGTGCCTCATCTTCATGCAGAGTTTTCATGGTGGTGTGAACAAAACCGAGGTGATCCATCGCCGCCTGACGAGCGGCTTCGGCATCGCCCGCCATCACCGCATCAAACATCGCCTGATGCTGTTCATTGAGGCGATTGAAGATCACCGGTTGGGTGTACATGCGCTGGCGGCTGTGCAGCACGGAGGATTGCAACAGATCGAAAAAGCCGCGCATGGTTTGCAGCAGCACCACGTTGTGCGAGGCTTCAGCGATGGCCAGATGGAAGCGCAAGTCGGCCTGCGCCGCCAGATCCGGATCGTCGCTTTCATTCATCTTCAGCAGCGCATCAAAGGCATAGCGCAACCGCTCTTTATCGGATTCGGTGGCACGCAACGCCGCGTGCCACGCGGTGCTGGCTTCAATGGCATGGCGCGCTTCGAGAATGTCATAACGATAATCGGGATCGGCGGCCAGCAACTGGCGGATCGGCTCGACAATGCGTTGTTCCGACCACGGCTCCTGCGGCTGACGCAGCCAGGTGCCGCCACCCCGTTTACTGATTAACACGCCGCTGCTGATTAATTGCTGGATCGCTTCGCGTAGCGATGAACGCGACACGGCAAATTCCGCCGCCAGTGCGCGCTCAGAGGGCAAACGCATGCCGGGTTCAAGCTGATGCTCGGTGATCCAGGCGCACAAGCGCGCCCGCAGCGTGTTTTCAGTCATGGAATCATCCAGGTTAAGACATAGGCCTGAAGCGTGGTGATCACGCCGACCATACAGGTGAAGATCAGGCTATGTTTGACGGTGAAACGGAACAGATCCGACTCTTTGCCCACTAGGCCAACGGCGGCGCAGGCAATGGCAATCGACTGCGGCGAAATCATCTTGCCGGTGACGCCGCCGGTAGTATTGGCTGCCACCAGCAGCACATCCGATACACCAATTTGCTGTGCGGTAGTGGCTTGCAGCGCAGCAAACAGCGCATTGGAAGAGGTGTCAGAACCGGTAAGGAATACGCCAAGCCAGCCAAGGAACGGCGAGAAGAAGGTAAAGGCATTGCCAGTATGCGCCAGCGCTAACGCCAGCGTAGCCGACAAACCGGAATAGTTGGAGATAAAGGCAAACGCCAGCACCATGCCGATGGAGTAGATCGGCAGCGCCAGCTCTTTCAGGGTTTCGCCGAAGGTTTGAATCGCCGCTTTCGGCTTCATGCGCAGCCAAATCACCGACAGCACCGCCGCCAGCAGAATTGCGGTACCGGTCGCCGATAACACATCAAACTTGAATAGCGCCGGATACGGCGTCGCCGCATTCACCACCGGCGGCATACGCGCCACCAGCTCATTCAGCAGCGGCACCGGCACGGTGAATACCCAGTCGTACATCGCGCCGCCTTTGGCGAACAGCGCTTTGAATGGCGGAATGCTCCACAAAGTTACAGTAGCGGTGAGGAACAGGAACGGCATCCACGCGCGCACGATTTGTCCCAGGCTGTAACGGGGCTGCGTCTGGGTTTCGTCGCTGTTGGTCTGCTCAAAACGGAAGATGCGTACCGGCTGCCAGCGACGCAGGAACAGCGTCAAACATACTAACGACACCAGTGAGGAGATGATGTCCGGTAGTTCCGGGCCGAGGAAGTTGGAGCTGAGGAATTGGGCGATAGCAAAAGATCCACCGGCAACCATCACTGCTGGCCACGTCTCTTTCACGCCGCGCCAGCCGTCCATGATCGCCATGATCCAGAACAGCACGATCATGGTGAGGAACGGCAACTGGCGGCCCGCCATCTGACCAATCTGGAAGCTATCGAGTCCGGTGACTTGCCCGGCGACGATAATCGGAATGCCCATTGCACCAAACGCCACCGGCGCGGTGTTAACGATCAAACACAGTCCTGCGGCATACAGCGGATTAAAGCCGAGACCCACCAGCAGCGCAGCGGTGATCGCCACCGGCGCACCAAAGCCCGCCGCGCCTTCAAGGAACGCGCCGAAGCAGAAGCCGACAATCAGCATCTGCAAACGTTGATCCGGGGTTATGGTCAGAATCGAGGCGCGAATGATGTCGAACTGGCCGGTTTTCACCGAGATTTTGTAGACGAAAACGGCCGCGACGATGATCCATGCAATCGGCCACAAGCCGTATAAGAAGCCGTACACCACCGAGGCCAGCGCTTGTCCCAGCGGCATGCCGTAGAGAAACAGCGCCACCAGCAGCGCAATCACCACCGTTGCGGTGCCCGCTTGATAGCCTTTGAGCTTGAGCTTAATCAGTGCGAAGAAGAAAAACACAATCGGGATCACCGCCACCAGGCTGGAGAGCCACAAATTGTTGAGCGGATCGTAGTTTTGTTGCCATACCTGCATGCCGTTTACTCCAGAGGTGACCAGAAGGGTGCGGCGCATCGGCTGATGCAGGTGTGCGCCGCCGCTTTGCCCTGTTCTGCGCCAAATTGGTAGGACCACATTTAGCGCGCCGGGCTTTCTGGCTCCAGATAGTTAATGCATTGTTAATCTAAAGCAACGAAGCTGGTGTGATTTTTCGTGTTATGTGACGATGCGGCAACATTTCAGGAGGGTGGTAGGACCAATTCAGCCAAAGGCGCGACCATAACTGCGTGGATGGAAACGTAAGTTCAGCAGGATCAACCCAACCGTCACCGTGGCTTGCATCAGCCAGACGCTGGAATAACTGTGGGTGAAGGCCTGCAATTGTCCGGCGATAAACGGCATGCAGCCCGCGATGATAAAACCCGCACCTTGCATAAACGCCACCAGCCGCGCCCCGGCTTGCGGATGTGGCAGATGATCGAGCGCCAGCACCATCGACAGCGGGAACGCCGCACCCAAGCCAAAACCAGCAATGGCTGCCCACAGCCACGGCGCCAACAACGGCGCGAACAGGAAACCGCTCATGCCGATCAACTGGCACAGCAAGCTAATGATCAGCTGCGGTCGACGATCGGCTTTGCGCGCCAGCAGCGGCATCAACAGCGCGCCTGCTACCTGACACAAAATCATCGCGCCGAGCAGCGATCCACCCGCCTGCGCCGACCAACCGAGATGGTGATAGGCATCCGGCAGCCAGGCCACGCAGGTAGCGTAGCCGCCATTCACCAGACCGAAGCTGATGGCTAATGTCCAGGCACGCGACTTGCGCCACAGTGGCGGCACGACGATGCTTTCCGCTTTAGCCGCCAGCGGCACACGCACCAGCAACCATAAACCGATTGCCAGCAACACCGGCAGCGCCCAACCGGCTAGCGCCAGCGTCCAGCCCACCTGCGCACTCAGCCACGGCGACAGCGCCGCGCCCAGACCGCCACCGCCCATCAGCGCGCCCGCCCACAAGCCGGTGATCGGCGCACTGCGTTGGGCAAAGCGTTGGCGAATCAAACCCGGCATCGCCATCTGCACCACGCCAACGCCCAAGCCGCCAAATAGCGCGCTGATCACTAACCATTGACCATCGTGAATCACGCCGCGTGCCGCCAGCGCCAGCAACAGCAGCGTCAATCCCGCCAACAGCAAGCGTTGCAGCGGCACACGCTGCATCAACGAGGCGCTAAGTAAAGCAATCGCGCCCATCATCACCATCGGCACCGCAGGCAGCAGCGACGCCGCCAGCGCAGAAAGCCCCATCGCCTGGCGCAACTGGCCGAGCAACGGGCTAATAGAAGTGAGTAACGGACGCATATTCAGCCCGGCCAGCACTAAGGCGGCGAGCGTCAGTCCGTTGGAATGTCGGTTCATACACAATCCTGCAGAAAAGAGATTGTCAGCATCGCAGCAGCGGTTACTATTTGGAAATGAAATAACACCATAGCGACCAGTGGAAAAATGAATCGTCAGCCGATGTTCACCCCGCAGCAACTGTTGAGCTTTGTTGCGGTGTGCGAAACCGCCAGCTTCACCCGCGCCGCCGACCGCGTGCACCTTTCGCAATCCACCGTAAGTCAGCAAGTTCGCCGCCTGGAAGAGATGATCGGCAAAGCGCTGCTGGAACGCACTTCGCATCAGGTGGCGCTGACCGAAGAGGGGGAAAAACTGCTCGGCTACGCACGTAGAATTATCGCCCTAAATGGCGAAGCGCACGACGTGTTGAGTGATAAATGGCGCGATGGCATTTTGCGCCTTGGCGTGCCGGAAGATTTTGCCGCGCCGACCGCCGGTTTGCTGGCCGAGTTCAGCCGCCAGCATCCACAATTGCGCCTTGATGTGATGAGCGGCATGTATGTCGATCTGCATCGTGCGTGGCAGCGCGAGGAGCTGGATATCATGCTGATCAAGCAGCCCGGCGGCGAGCGGCCTTTAGCCTCGCGCCCGGAACCGCTGCTGTGGCTCGACAGCGCCGCGCATCCCTGTTTTGAGCAAACGCCGGTGCCGCTGGTGGTGTTTCCGCAGTTGGGTTTATATCGCGAAGAGATGGCGCTAACGCTGGATAATCTGGGGCGCAGTTGGCGCATCAGCTACAGCAGCGCCAGTTTGGTGGCCCTCGCCAGCGCCAGCGCCGCCGGTTTGGGTTTAACGCTGCTGCCCGCCAGTTGCCGCTTGCCAGAGCATCGCGTATTAAGCGAAGCCGACGGTTTACCGAACATCAATCATTTTGAACTGGCACTGTTTTGCCGCTCACCACAGGATGAATTGCAACAAGCGCTCGCCGCCGCGCTGGTAAAGTTTTGCGGTTTGGCATGGCAGTGATTTTCCCAATAGTAACCAGTGGGAAATATCGCAGCGTAAACCGAGCGGTTTTGCCAGATTAGGCTTTTCACTTGATTGGAACCTCTGATGCAACTCACTTCTCCCAGCCGTCGCGACTTTCTCACCTTAACCGCTGCGGGCGGTCTGATCGCCGCCGGCATCAGCCATGCCGGACAGAGCTCGCCGTTGTTAGCTGACAACACTCAGCCACACACGCCACCGCCGCGCGTTGCCCATTACCAACTGCTCAACGTGCGCCTCGAAGAAGGCTTTGAGCGTGATGGCAACGAGGTGATCGCGACGCGCACCGCGCTGTACGACATCACCCTTAAAGACGGCCGCTTTGCAGCGATTGATGCGGCCGGCAAAGCGCGTAACGCCGCGTTGCCACAATGGGATGCCAACGGCGCCCTGCTGCTGCCGCGCACCCGCGATATGCATATCCATCTGGACAAAACCTTCTACGGCGGCCCGTGGCAAGCGCCGCGTCCGCGTCAGGGCAAAACCATCATGGATATGATTGCGCGTGAACAGGTGCTGATCCCGCAACTGTTACCCACTTCGCAGGCGCGCGCCGAAGCGATCATTGGCTTGCTGCACAGCAAAGGCACCACCGAAGCGCGCAGCCACTGCAATATCGATCCGGTGAGCGGCCTGAAAAGCCTTGAGCACCTTAAGCTCGCGTTGGCGGATCATCCGGAATTCCCGTGTGAAATCGTCGCCTTCCCACAGCACGGTTTGCTGCATTCGAAGGTCGATGGTTTGATGCGTGAAGCGATGCAAATGGGTGTGCAGTACGTCGGCGGATTGGACCCGACCAACGTTGATGGCGCAATGCAGGCGTCACTGGATGCGATGTTCCAAATCGCACTCGATTTCCAGCGCGGCGTGGATATTCATCTACACGAAACCTCGCCTTCGGGCGTGGCAGCGATTCAATACATGATCGATACCATCGCGAAAAATCCGCAACTGAAAGGCAAAGTGACGCTGAGCCACGGTTTTGCCCTTGGCACGCTGGAAGGCAAAGCGCTGGATCAGATGATTGCGGGCATGGCGGAACAGCAGATGAGCGTGGCATCGACCATTCCGATTGGCAAATTGACCATGCCGTTGCCGCAGTTGCAGGCGGCAGGCATCACGGTAATGACCGGCACCGACAGCGTGATCGATCATTGGTCGCCGTTTGGTACTGGCAGCATGCTGGAAAAAGCCAATTTGTATGCGCAGCTGTATCGCGGTTCTGATGAGTTCGGATTAAGCCGTGCGCTGCATATCGCCACCGGCGGGATTTTGCCGTTGTCGAATCAGGGCGAACGCCAATGGCCGAAAGTGCAGGATGAAGCCAGCATGATGTTGGTTGAGGCCAGCTGTTCTGCCGAAGCCGTGGCACGTATTTCCCCGGTGCGCGCCACATTCCATCGCGGATTGCCGGTGTTTAGCGCCCGATTTTTTTGTATGGCGGTCACCATAAATGGCGACCCTACAAAAACTGCGCCAAACCGTAGGGTCGCCATTTATGGTGACCACGAAACAAAAAAGCCTCCATGTCGGAGGCTTTATGAACGTAAACGCTGATGCGGCAAGCGCATCATGCGGGTGCTGGATTTTACGACAACATCTGAATCGCCAGCGCATACAAACGCTGGTTTTCATCGTCACTGACAGGCTCTTCTTCCGCGTAACAGGCAATCATGGAGCTGACTTTATCTGACGACAAAGTTTCCCCATGCAGATGCAGCGTTAACACGGCGCGGCCGACGATTTTCAGAATGTCTTCGTTTTGTCCCTGGACGTAATGACTCAATGAAATGACCTCTGAATGTTTTTGTGCTTCGTTAGTTCGCCAAATGGCGCGCCAAATATAAAGCAATTCGCCGCTAACTTTTAATGCCATTTTTAACCTTACTCAGTGACACATAAGCGCAATCTGTGCAAAAAATGTCGTTAAACCCTAACAAAAGGCGCTAGTTTTTAACTAATTACCAAATTTTCCGATAAAAATAACCTTCACCGGCAGCATTGATCCACCACGCAATTCAGAAAAATCATTAAAATTTCGCATCATTTATTGGTCACTAATAAGTCAATTCCTACGCAAAGCTGATCAGTTTAGCTGCGTGACTAAATCCATGATTTGCGATTGCCGATTATCGCCCTTTCTGCCAGACTGACCGCCGCAATCCTTCCCGCTATTAGAGACATTCCCGTGACTGCTTTTTCTACCCTGACGCAACTGCCCGCCAGCCAACTCGATAACCTGCGCGAGATGGGTTTCGACGCAATGACGCCGATTCAGGCCGCTTCCCTGCCCACTATTCTGGAAGGGCGCGATGTGCGTGCGCAGGCGAAAACCGGCAGCGGCAAAACCGCCGCTTTTGGTATTGGTCTGCTGAACCGCATCGACAACAGCCAATTCCATACGCAAGCGCTGATTCTGTGCCCAACGCGCGAACTGGCCGATCAGGTCAGCAACGTGCTGCGCCAACTGGCCCGCTTCACGCGCAACATTAAAATTCTGACGCTGTGCGGCGGACAACCGATGAGCGCGCAGCGTGATTCGCTGGTGCACGCGCCACACATCGTGGTGGGTACGCCGGGCCGTTTGCTCGATCACCTCAAGCGCGACAACCTCGATCTCAGCCAGCTGCAAACGCTGGTGCTGGACGAAGCGGATCGCATGCTGGAGATGGGTTTCCGTGATGATATGGAAGCGATCATTGGCTTCACGCCAGAAACCCGCCAAACGCTGCTGTTCTCCGCTACCTGGCCGGACACCATCGCCAGCCTGAGCCAGCGTTTTCAGCGCGATGCATTAGCGGTAGCGACCGAAGATAAAACCGAGCTGCCAACCATCGAACAGCAGTTTATTGAAGCCAGCGCCAAAGAGCGCCATAGCCTGCTCAGTGCGCTGCTGAGCCAGGAGCAACCGGCCTCTTGCGTGGTGTTCTGTAACACCAAACGTGAATGTGATGATATTGCTGAAGCGCTGAACGAGCGTCAAATTAGCGCCTTAGCGCTGCACGGCGATCTAGAACAACGCGATCGTGAACGCGTGCTGATTCGCTTCGCGAACGGCAGCATTCGCGTGCTGATCGCTACCGATGTCGCTGCGCGCGGCCTGGATATCAAATCGCTGGCGTTGGTGGTTAACTTCCAACTGGCGTGGGATCCGGAAGTACACATTCACCGTATCGGCCGTACTGGTCGCGCCGGGGAAAAAGGTCTGGCGGTGAGTTTCGTGGCCTCCGACGAAATGGTGCGCGCCAATGCGCTGGAAGAGTATTTACAGCAAAAACTCAACTGGGTTTCCGCCAGCACGCTGAAAGGTGTCACCGCCAAGCCGCTGCCCGCCACGAAAATGACGTTGTGCATTGATGGCGGCCGTAAAGCCAAAATCCGCCCTGGCGACATTCTCGGCGCGCTAACCGGTGAAGCCGGATTCAGTGGCGATCAGATCGGTAAGATCGACATGACAGCCACCCATGCTTATGTCGCTATCGATGCGGCGCAAGCCAAGAAAGCGTTGATCAAGCTGAAAGAAGGCAAGATCAAAGGCAAAAGCGTGCGCGCGATTTTGCTGAAGTAAACTGTCTCGGCGTGGGGGCGCCTGCCCTCACGCTAAAATTTCCGTTATCTCCCTTCATTTTTTTCCGCACCTGCCGATAAGTTAATCATTGCCCCTTTTCCCTGCCCAGATTCCACTTCGAGGCCATGATGGATAATTTTCAGAAAGAGATCGATGAACGCGCCAACCTTGCGCTTTCCAATAAATTCGAACTGCTGTTGTTCCGACTGGGTTCCGATCAGCTGAAAGGCAAATCTGAGCTGTACGGTATCAACGTATTTAAGTTGCGTGAAATCGTGCCAATGCCAACCATCACCCGCGCAGCAGGTATGCAATCGCCACTGTTGGGCATGGCCAGCATTCGTGGTCAGTTTATTCCAGTAATCGATCTGCCTGCGGTCACCGGCTGCAAACCGGAAACTGGCCTGAATCTGCTGTTGGTGACCGAATACGCGCGCAGCACGCAGGCGTTTGCAGTGGAATCGGTCGAGAACATTGTGCGTCTGGACTGGAATCAGGTGCACACCGCTGAAGCGGGCATTGGCAGCCGCAACATCACCAGCATCGCCTGTCTGGATACCGATGGTCAGAGCAACAACCTGGCGATGGTGCTGGACGTAGAGCAGATTCTGTATGACATCATTCCCTCAGTGCGCGGCGTAGAGCCAAGTGCTGAAACCGCTAAAGACTTCAATCTCAAGCCGGGCCAGGTAGCGATTGTGGCGGAAGATTCCAAAGTGGCGCGCCAGTTGCTGGAACAAGGCCTGAAGAGCATGGGCATCCCGGCGATCATGCACAACACCGGTTTGGAAGCGTGGATCAAGATTAACGAGATGCAGAAAGAAGCGGCCGCTAATGGCGAATCGATCCACGACAAAATCGCGCTGGTGCTGACCGATCTCGAAATGCCGGAAATGGATGGCTTTACCTTAACGCGCAACATTAAGCGCGATAACAATCTGCGCCAGATTCCGGTGGTGATTCACTCTTCTCTCTCCGGCAGCGCCAACGAAGATCACGTGCGTAAAGTCGGTGCCGACGGCTATGTTGCCAAGTTCGAAATCAATGAACTGAGCACAGTTATTCATAATGTTTTGAAGAAGAATCGTTAATTCCCTTCCCGGGTCACCATAAATGGCGACCTTACAAAACCTCTCCTTTCACTTGTAGGGTCGCCATTTATGGTGACCTTTAGATCCGCCTGTACATTTATGCGCCCACCTAAAAACGGATAAATTAACGTTTTTAACCTTTCTGTGACCCACCTCTAAAAAATTAAAGATCAAACATTAACAACCGATAACTGTTAGCGCTGGTTCCGGCGCGGCCATCATCAATTCGTCACGCTGCGTAACCATTTTAACCTTATAAAACATCAACCTGATGCAGGCACTTTTGTCTGCTTTTCCGTCTTGAAAACAACTTAATTTGGCATCACGGGGAGAAACAATGTTGAGCTTAAAGAATATGAAGGTTGGCGTCCGCTTGGGCATCGCCTTTGGTTTAGTGGTGGCACTACTGATCATCGTCGGCGTGACGTCGATTACCAAAATCAACAACATCAAAACCGGCATCACTTCGATTGTCGAAGATCGCTATATGAAAGTGCGCCTCGGCTTTGACGTGCGCGATGGCGTGAACGATCAAATCAAATACATGCGCGGCATCGTGATCGATACCAATCGCCCGCAATATAACGTGAAGCGTTACCAGCAATTAGACGAAGCCACTCAGCACACCAATAACGCGATGAACAAAATCAAAGCGGTGCAGGTGACGGAAATTGGTAAAAAGAAAATTGCCGGCTTGCTGGCCGCCAGCGACAAGTTTGAAAGCGAGAAGAACCAGTTGCTGGAGTTAGTCCGTGCCGGCAAGGCCGATGAAGCCAGCGCCTATGTTTTGCAGACGATTACCGCCACACAGAATGCCTTCCTTGATAGCGCCATCGCCTTCGCCAACTCGCAGTCTGCGCAGCTAGAGCAGGAAGGCGCGAAAATCATCGAAAACGGTTCTTCAGCGATTGAGATCACCTTGATCTTCTCAGCGCTGGCGATTGCCGCCTCGATTGTGTTGGGCTTTATGTTAACGCGCTCGATTGTACGTCCATTAAATAGCGCGGTAGAAATTGCCGGTAAAGTGGCGGCGGGCGATCTTAGCTCGCACATTGAAGTGAGCGGCAACGATGAAACCGCCAAATTGATGCAAGCCTTGCAGGCGATGAACGACAATCTGTTGACCATTGTTTCCGACGTGCGCGCCGGTTCCGATACCATCGCGGTGGCGTCGAATCAGATCTCCAGCGGCAACATCGATCTCTCTTCACGTACCGAGCAGCAAGCCAGTTCACTGGAAGAAACCGCCTCTGCGATGGAACAGATGACCGCCACCGTGAAGCACAACGCCGAAAACGCGCGTGAAGCCAATCAGCTGGTCGCCAATACCTCGAATGTCGCCAAGCAAGGCGGCGCGGTGATGGAACAGGTGATCGAGAAGATGGAAGCGATTACGCTGTCATCGAAGAAGATCGTCGATATTATCAGCGTGATCGATTCCATTGCCTTCCAGACCAACATTCTTTCGCTTAACGCCGCCGTTGAAGCCGCGCGTGCCGGTGAACAAGGTCGCGGCTTTGCCGTGGTGGCAACGGAAGTGCGTAATCTGGCGGCGCGTTCAGCTTCAGCCGCGAAAGAGATTAAAGTGCTGATTGAAGATTCCGTGGCGCAAGTGGATGAAGGTAGCCGTCTGGTGACGCACGCCGGTTCCACCATTGGTGAAGTGGTTAACAGCGTGAAAAGCGTGGCGGATATCATGAGTGAAATCACCATCGCCAGCAGCGAACAGAGTAGTGGCATCAGCGAGATCAATCTGGCAATTACCCAGATGGAAGCGGTGACGCAGCAGAACGCCGCGTTAGTGCAGGAAGCGTCAGCGGCCTCGCAGGCGTTGCAGGAACAGGCCGATCGTTTGGCTCAATCGATGAGCGTGTTTAAAACCGCCGCGGTGTAATGAATCAAGGGCGGCCCATGTGGACCGCCTTTGGTCTTAATTCACCAACGAATACGCAATCGACGAAATCGCCAGCACACCAATCAGCACCACAAACACGTTGCTGATTTTGCCGCTGTACTGACGCATCGCCGGCACTTTCTGAATGGCGTACATCGGCATCAGGAACAGAATCATCGCTATAATCGGCCCGCCGAGGGTTTCAATCATCCCCAAAATACTTGGATTCAGCGTCGCAACTAACCAGGTGGTCAGCAGCATAAAGCCGGTGGTCAGACGATTCAGACGCTGCGGCGTGACGGTTTTGCCGCGGCTGCGCAGCGACTTCACCACAATGCCGTTAAAGCCTTCGCGCGCACCAAGATAGTGACCGAGGAAGGATTTCGTAATCGCGACCATCGCCACAATCGGCCCCATCCACGCAATCATCGGCACATTAAAGTGGTTGGCGAGATACGACAGAATGGTGATGTTTTGATCTTTTGCTGCCTGCAAATCGGCAGGCGACAGGCTCAGCACGCAGCTAAACACAAAGAACATCACCGTCACCACCATCAACAGATGGGCATTTGCCAGAATGCGTGAGCACTTCTTCTCCGCGCCTGCGCCATATTCGTTGCGCTTGGCGACGGCAAACGAAGAGATGATCGGCGAGTGGTTGAAGGAGAACACCATCACCGGAATCGCCAGCCACAAGGTCATCCAGATACCGCTGCCGTTAATGCTTTGGCTGAAGGACAAGGTTTCCAGCGCCGCGCCGTGCCAGTGCGGCACCAGATAGGCCGCCAGCAACATCAATACCGCCACGAACGGGAATACCAGCACGCTCATGGCTTTCACAATCATCTGCTCACCAAAGCGCACCACTGTCATCATGCCGATGATCAGAATCAGCGACAGCAATACGCGAGGCGGCGACACCAGGCCCAGTTGATGCACGATAAAGCTATCAACGGTGTTGGTAATCGCCACGCTGTACATCAGCAGGATCGGGTAGATGGCGAAGAAATAGAGTAACGTGATGATCTTGCCTGCGCCGACACCAAAGTGTTCTTCCACCACTTCGGTAATGTCTTCGCCGGGATTTTTGCCGGATAACACAAAACGCGTCAGCGCGCGGTGTGCATAGTAGGTCATTGGGAAGGCAAGAATCGCCATGATGATCAGCGGAATCAAACCGCCTGCGCCCGCGTTGATCGGTAAGAACAGCACGCCTGCACCAATCGCCGTGCCATACAGCCCCAGCATCCACACGGTATCGCTCTTACGCCAACCTTTGGCATCCGTTTCAACGCTGCCAAGCGTACCGGTTTGTGAGTTGTCCATCTGTCTCTCCAGAATTGCAAACTTGTCAAAATGCAGCCACCGCATGGCTGCCAATCATGGCGCAGGCTTTCCAACCCAGCCGCGACGCAAAGGATGACGTTTTGAAACGTGAAATTCACGTACCCTGATGCTTTTAATCGCAGTAAATGCACGAAACATGCGCGCAATCGATTGCGAGGGCGCTATTTGACATGAGAGCGGGAGTGAGTGCAAGAAGATGGATGTGAGATGGCGCAGAAAATGAGCGAGGAAGTGGAAAGGCGTGGCAACGATGAGTTGCTGCCACTGGTAGAGCAGAACAACAACGGGAGAAACTCCCCCGGCAATTAGCCTCTTCGCGATTCGGTCACCATAAATGGCGACCCTACGTTTTCGTAGGGTGCGCATTCATGCGCACCAGGATCGCGATGTAGAGAATAATCCCGGGAGAATTTTAGTGTCGATTTCCCAAAATAATTCGAGTGACAGGAAGGCGGCAAGTGGATGAGTCCCCGGGAGCTTACGTTTGTAAGTGACCGGGGTGAATACACGCAGCCAACGCATCTGTCGCTTGAAGTATGAAGGGAAATTTAGAATGCGCGCATCCTGTAGAGAGCATAAAGAAAATAGTACGCTGTGATAGTATTCAAATTCATAATCATGTACTTCAGTTTTTCATTTTTATTCAGCAGAATGAAAATACCTTTTGAGTATTTCCCTCGCTTTATTTCATTAATTTCCTGGGCAATATCCGCAGGTGAAAACGAAGAGTGATACATCGCGGTAACAATTTGCATATCCAACGCCAACACGCGTTTAGAGATGCCTTTAAGGAAATAATCGAGATCGCTGGCTTGGTATTTATTCACGATCGAATCATACAGCGCGGTCAGAAACTGTTTACGCACTTTCAGTTCACTGTACTGCACTTTACGTTTGGATAATGAACCCTCGACATCTTCATAATGATAAGCCGCGCCTGGCGTGACCAGGAAGTTGCTAATACAGCTGAAGAATTTGAGGTTGAATAACAGATCCTCACTCATCGAGATGCCTTCCAAAAAGCGTAGATCGAGATCCTCAATAATCTGGCGGCGATAACATTTGTTATGCAGATAACCGATGTTATCACTCATCTCCAACTCGCCAAGCACGTACGGAATTTCTTCGCTGCTGAAGAACCCCGATTGTGAGACTTTCCCAACGCGGTTGTCATTGAGATTGCCGACAATCAGCTCGACCGATTCCGCAGGCCAGGCATCGAGGTTCTGTTTAAAGATCATCAGGAAGTCATCATCCACCCAATCATCGGCATCGAGAAACAGCACATATTCACCACGCGCCTGTTTAATTCCACTGTTCCTTGCGGCGCTGACACCGGCATTGATTTGGTTAATCACCGTGACCTGTGAATAAGCACTGAACTCTGCCACTATATTAGGCGTTAAATCGCTGCTGCCATCATTAACGACAATCACCTCGTAATTGTTATACGTCTGATTAAGCACGCTCAACAAAGTACGTTTAATGGTTTTTTGGGCGTTATAGACGGGAATGATAAGACTAAATAGGGGTTTTTCATTCATGATAAACTCTCTTTACTGTCTGAGGTTTTGTATTGCTAAATAACAGCCATAGTTTCCTGGGGTTGAGAAAGACTTGATGAATACGCATGACAGGACGTGCAGGGAAAAAGTAATTCAGTAAGGTAAAGGATAAGAATTCGGTTAATACCACACTCATGGCGGCGCCGTTTAAACCAAAATACGGCACCAAACACAGTGATGACGTGATGCAAATAAGCAGCACCACAAAGGTCTTTTTCACTAAATAGCGATAACCGTTATATTTGATAATAAAGCGGTCCATTAAACTGCTGAGCACGGCGCACATCGCACCAATACTGAGCAGCAATGTCGGCGCCACCGCATCGAGATACTCCACGCCGTAAAAGTCGCGAATAAACCAGCCTGACAGCAGCCAAATCGCCATAATCACCAACGATGAAACGCCCAATACCAGCAGGTGCAGTTTCTGCACACGGATGATGGCTTGCTCGTCATCACGCTCAGCAAAGAACGCCGGGAAAAACGACGCGAGTAGCGCGTTAGGTAAAAATACCCATGCGGTAGCGAGCGTCAGCGCCACGGAGAATATTCCGGCCTCTTTTACGCCGAGGAAATACGACACGCTCAGTTGATTGACGCGGGTATATATCGCAACCGCAATCACTGAGAACACCAAAGAAATGCCGGATGCCACCATATAACGTGAATACTTCTTCATATGCCGTAATGCGGGAATCGGCACCTGACGATGGTATTTCAGGAAAATAGTGAGTTTGATGGCGAACGGGATAAAGGTCGCCAGCACAATCGGCACGGCTAAGAATTTCGGGTCCAGCGCGTAATACGAAATAAAGAAACGCACGGTGAGACTGATGGCTAAACCGATCAGATTGGCAATCACATTCAGGCGCGCATTCAACATCGCTTCGTTGTAGATATTGACCAAATCCAGCGCGGAGAACAGACACGCAATTGCCGCAGCACAGATAAAGATCAGTGCATCCGCACTCCACTCTTCTCCCATAATCAACATGCCGCTGACCGCCAGCACGCTATAAATCAGCAGCACCAATAAAAACGTGGCCATCATTAAGCGCATGCCGGAATAGCGATTCTGTGAAATACGTTTCAACAGAATCACATCACTACCCATCAGCGCGATGCTTTGAATAAACTGGAACACCAGCATTGAGATCGAAATAATGCCGAAGGTGGTTGGCCCGACATACTTCGCCACATACGAAGTGACAAATATTAAACCAAATACTGCGATCAGCTTTTCAGCGATCATCCACATGGAGTTTTTTAATTTATCTTTCACAATTTAGCCTCCGCGTTTATTTCTGTGCCAGACGGCGCAGACGCGATACCAGACGCGGGCTGACAAAAAACAGCGCAAAGTACAGACTCCACGGATTAAGCATTAATCCTGAGGTGAAGTAAGACTTAAAGCTGCGGCGATAAAGCGCGATATATTCATCAACAAAGGCACGGCTGAAACCGTCGCTGTGCAACGCTTTATAGATATAAGATGAGGTGACCTTTAAATAGAGATGGTAATAACAACGATTATGCTGACGGGATAAAAACGCCTGCATCTGGCTGAAAGATCGCGCAAACGAGAAGTGTTTTTCTCGCAGCGTCGAGCGCGTGGCTGAATTGGGTGATACCACATAGTGATAAACTACTTGCTGAGTAAATATCACCTGACGGTCTTGTTGCAGATGCAGGTAATTAATCACAAACAGCAGATCTTCGAAGTTATAAATATCCTCATTAAAACTGAGTTGATGCTGACGAATCACATCGCCGCGAAATACCTTGTCGCAAATACCGTGGCGCGGATTGAAATACAGCACGTCGTTTATCGCCGCCGATGCTGCCAATGCTCGCGATGTGCTGCTATTCGCCGGGAAATCGATCGGCTGACCTTGTGGCGTAAAGTGCTGCGACTCGCCCACCACCATCGCCACCTGCGACTGCATCAAACGCACATAGGTCGAAAAAGCGTTGGGCGGCAGGAAATCATCGGCATCTAAAAAGCACAGTAATTTGCCGCGCGAAGCACGAATGCCCTGATTGCGTGCCGACGAGACGCCGCCATTCGGTTGGTCGATCAGCTGGAAATGTGGGTAATGCGCGTAGTTCTGCAAAATCGCGAGCGAATTATCGCGCGAACCGTCGTTGATGAAGATCACTTCAAAACGGTTTTCGTCCTGCTGTAGCAGGCTATCAATGCATCGCTCCAGATACGCCGCGGCGTTATACACCGGCACGATGACGCTAATTAAAACGTCGTTAACAGGATTTAGCATATGACCTCTGGACTCTGTCGAAGTAAAAGTTGCGGGCGTAAAAAGCGATCGGTGAACGCGACAAGGATTAATCGATAATCCTGGCACTGCGTTTCTTGCGCCCGGCTTAACATTGGTTTGACCGCTATTTCGGAGTTTCCTCAGGCTAAATAAAAATGGCCTGTAAATGATTTCTAAACGAACAGTGGAATAAGATAATCGCCAAATTAACCGTGCAATTTAATTCTATTTTCATGCTTTAAATTAGGCAGGCTACCGCCCCTGGCTTACAGCTACCAGTGCACTAAAATCACATAAATCATTATTTTTGGCGTAAAGGGGCTGCGCTGCACTCAATCGAGTTCAGTTTATTTTCAGCGAGTTACGTTTTTTCATGTGGCGATTTGACTTAATGGCGACATCGCAACATGCAACACTGTTTTTAATTTAAAACTGTCGTTTTTCGTTATAGATGCCAAAAAACGCTGGCGCTTTTAATTCACTCATAACGAAAAACAAGAAATGCCGACCGGGGCTGAGAGGGTGCATCTTCAGACGGGCCTTCTCAACGAACGTCACGACATTAACGATATTTGCTGTATGCCCTGCACTTTTATTATCTCGATGCGTCTTTCGCGTACCGATGCGTGCAAGTGGCGTTAATTCAGTGCGGCTCTCGCAGCCGCACTGCAATAGGCTTTAAGCCAAAATTTTGCGATCTAATTCAAAACTTTCACCGCATTCTCACCAGTCGCCGTAATAAGGTCAATGGTTGCCAGGCCGAAACGGAATTTACTCATGCGGGAAATGGATAAAAGTCAGGCGTATTGATTAGCCGCGATGAATTGGCATTACACGAATTGATTAACGCAGCGGGAGGGAAAATCCAGGAATAAGGTGGCAATACGGCGCAAGCCCGTGCCAGAAGATATTCACGCCTGATAATTCATTAGTTTGTAGCCAGCTCACAACTCTGGCCTGAGCCGATCACCCGGCCTATTTTGCCGTGATAGGCTTCTGTAAATCCTCGGTTAAGTGTTCTCCATTACTTTCTCAATTACAGGCCGTATGAAACGCAGATTACCTTTTCAGGTGAAACTCTTTCTCTCGCTGGTGCTGTTTTCTTGCCTGCTGCTGGCGCTGCTGGGCACCATCCTGTTTCATTTTATTGATCGCCAACTGCATCACGATTTGGGGCTGCGCGCGCGGGTGCAAGCCAGTGAAATTGCGCTGATGCCGGGCCTGGCAGAGAAAGTGGCGCAGCGTGATATCGCGGGTATCGCCGCCTTGATCCAGCCGCTGCGCGATCAAAGTGATGCCAGCTACATCGTGATTGGTGATGTGAACGAGCAGCATCTTTATCACTCTGAACGCCCAGAGCGGCTGAACCTGCCGCTGATTGGCGGCGACAACGCGGAAGTGTTGCAGGGGAAAACCATTATTTCGGTGCGTAAAGGCGGCATTGGCGTATCGCTGCGCAGCAAAGCGCCGATCTTCAATCCGCAGCACCAGGTCATCGGCATTGTTTCCGTGGGTTATCTCACCTCTTATATCGCCAACATCAATATCAGCCTTTTGTGGCAAGCCAGTTTGTACGGCATTGCGCTACTGCTGTTGCTGTTTATCTTTTCGTGGATGTTTACCCGCAATCTAAAAAAGCAGATGTTCTGGCTCGAACCGAAAGATATCGCGCTGCTAGTACTGCAACAAAAAGCGCTGCTGGAAGCGATGTATGAAGGGGTTTTTGCCGTGAATGCCGATCGTCAGCTGATATTAATTAACCGCGCGGCACGTGAGTTGCTGGATATTCAACAAAGTGAAGGTGAGTTGCTGGGCAAGCCGCTGGATACGGTGCTGCAAATCCATCCGGCGTTTCTCAGCCACAGCGATCTCGGCGAAAACGGGCGCCATCACGACCATATTACGGTGATGAATCAGCGCCAGGTGATCGTCAACCGCGTGGCGATTGAACTGGCACCTGGCGAGCCCAGCGGTTGGGTGTGCAGCTTCCGCGATAAAAATGACATCAATACCTTGAGTAGCCAATTAAGCCAGGTGAAACGCTATGCGGATAATCTGCGCATCATGCGCCACGAACAGTTGAACTGGACCGCAACCCTGGTGGGATTGCTGCAAATGCAGCGTTATGACGATGCAATGCGTTATATCCAGGCACAATCGGCGGGCGCGCAGCAGGTGCTGGATTTTGTCTCAGCGCGCTTCACTTCGCCTGCACTGTGCGGCTTGCTGTTGGGCAAATACGTCAGCGCGCGCGAAAAAGGCGTGGAGTTGGTGTTCGATCCCGCATGCCAGCTGACGCGACTGCCCGCCGCGCTGAGCGAAACCGCGCTGATGTCGGTGATGGGGAATCTGCTGGATAACGCGGTGGATGCGACCCTCAAAGCCAAAACCCCGGCGATGCCAATCGAGCTGTATATCTCCGACCGCAATCATGAATTGCTGATCGAAGTCGCCGATCAAGGTTGCGGCGTGGATGACGCCATCAAACCGCATCTGTTTGAACAAGGTGTCACCAGCAAACCGGCCAGCAACGATGACATTTTGGGCTCGGAACATGGCATCGGGCTCTACTTAGCCGCCGGTTATGTGCAGCAAGCCGGCGGCAGTATTGAGATTGCTGACAATGTGCCGCACGGCACTATTTTCTCGGTATTCATCCCGTTCCAACCGGCTGTTTCAACAGGACAATCCCATGAATAACGCCAAGGCGCTGAGTGTGGTGATCGTGGAAGACGAACCGCATCTTGCCGAGTTGCATCGCGAATACATTGAACAGAACTTCCATCTGCGCGTGGTCGGCATTGCTGCCACGCTGGAGCAAGCGCGCCAACTGATCGGTGAGCATCAACCGCGTCTGGTGCTACTCGATAACTATTTGCCGGATGGCCAGGGCGTGACGCTGATTGATGATCCGCTGTTGAAGCGTTTCGAGTGTTCGGTGATTTTCATTACCGCCGCCAGCGACATGCAAACCTGTAGCCATGCGATGCGCAGCGGCGCGTTTGATTACCTGCTCAAGCCGGTATTTTTCCATCGGCTGCAAGCATCACTGGAACGCTTTATGCTGCTGGAGCAGAGTGTCCGCCAGATGAAAACCGTCGATCAGCAGGCACTGGATAAGTTGTTTAATCTGCCCACCAGCGATCTGCCGTCAGCCCCTTCAACCAAAGGCATTGAAAGCAATACGCTGGAGCGCGTGAAGCGCTTTTTCCTCGATGCACCGGAGGATAATTGGTCGGTGGAACAGGTGGTGGAGAGCGTTGGCATCAGTAAAACCACCGGCCGACGTTATCTGGAATATTGCGTGGAGATCGGTTTTATCGGCGTCGAGATGCAGTATGGCAATATCGGCCATCCGCGTAGGTTGTATCGCAAGATCGCAGATGCGAAATAGTGTGATCGCCCGCAAATGCGTGGTGCGTGGTATCTGTGGTTTTAATGGTGTTAATTCGGCAAACAACGCCAACAATCACACTTCGCGAAGATAACGATCTGTCACCTCTTGTCTACAAAATGCGTTCGGCTATGTTGACCATTAGTTCCTCAAATGTAACTAAAAGGTTAATTATAATGTCGAACACATTCCCTCTGTCTCTGCTTGCCGCCACTGTTTTTGTTTCAATGTCTGCTGTCGCCGCCCCGCCGCAAGGCTATCCGGCGGATTACCAAGGCGTGATTGATGCCGCTAATAAAGAAGGCAAAGTGGTGGTGTATTCCACCACCGATACCAAAGCCGCCGGGCCGCTGATCAAAGGCTTTGAAGAAACCTATCCGGACATCAAAGTTGAATATAACGATATGAACAGCACCGAGCTGTACAACCGTTTTATCAGCGAACAGGCTTCCGGTGGCACCAGCGGCGACATCGTATGGAGCTCTTCAATGGATACCGGCTTGAAGCTGGCGACCGACTACGCGCAAGAGTACAAATCGCCGGAACTGGCGCAGCTGCCGAAATGGGCAGTGTGGAACAACAAAGCCTACGGCACCACCTACGAGCCGGTGGTGTTCATCTACAACAAGCGTCTGATTCCAGCCGGTGATGTGCCCGATTCACACGCGGCGCTGGCAAAACTGATTGCCAGCCAGACTGATAAATTCAAAAGCAAAGTCACCACTTACGATATCGAGAAATCTGGCCTCGGCTTCATGCTGTCGGTGCAAGATGCTAAAGCCGATGCCAATTACTTCAAAACGCTGGCGGATGTGGCAAAAGGCGGTTTAGCAGTGCAATCCTCCACCGGCACCATGATGGAAAGGGTTTCATCTGGCGAAAACCTGATTGGTTTCAACATCCTCGGTTCTTACGCCGAAGCGCGTGCTAAAACCGATCCGTCGCTGGGCATCTCCTATCCAAAGGATTACACGCTGGTGCTGTCGCGCGTTTCGTTCATCAGTTCGCAAGCGCAACACAGCCATGCGGCACAGCTGTGGCTGGATTATGTGCTGTCGGAGAAAGGACAGAGCATTCTGGCAAATCAGTCTGACATCCCTTCCCTGCGTAACGATATTGAAGGCAAAAACGACATTGATGGCATGACTAAAATGTTGGGCAAGGCGCTGAAACCAATTCCGGTGGATGAAAGCCTGCTGGAATATCTGCAACCGAAAAAACGTCTGGATTACATCAAACAGTGGCGCGAAGCCGCCGGTAAATAACCGCAGTAATCAAGCGCGGCCGTTGCGTCGCGCTTGGCTCTCTTTTATCTGATTTCACCATTCAGGGTCCGAATATGCGTGCATTGCATAGAAAGTGGCAAAGCCTGCCGCGCGGCATTGTGGTGCTGATAACTGCACTGGTTATCTACGTTCCGCTGTCGTTTATCGTTATACAGAGCTTCTTCTCCGCACCATTTTTTTCACCGTCGAAAGAGTGGAGCCTTGAAGCCTTCGAATTTATTTTTACCGATCCCGACTTCTATAAAGCCTTGAGAAGCGGCTTTATTCTCGCCTTTGGCTTGGTGATCATCGCCATTCCGCTCGGCGGCATTTTGGCGTTCCTGATGGTGCGCACCGATTTGCCCGGCAGACGCCTGATCGAGCCGCTGATTCTGGTGCCGATTTTCGTTTCACCGATGGTGCTGGGCTTTGGTTATGTGGTCGCCGCCGGTCCGGTGGGCTTCTTCTCGCTGTGGGCGCAGCAGTTGCTGGGCTTTGTGCCGTGGAACATCTACGACATGTCGAGCATCGTGGTGATCGCCGGTTTAACCCACGTACCGCATGCCTATCTGTATATCTCCTCGGCCTTGCGCAGTGTGGGATCGGATGTTGAAGAAGCGGCGCGTATTGCCGGTGCCTCGCCGTTGCAGGTCATGACGGCGGTGAGTTTGCCGATGGTGCGCCCTTCTATTCTCTACGCCATCGTGCTGCTGTTTTTCCTCGGCCTGGAAGTGTTCGGTCTGATGCTGGTGCTGGGCGATCCTGAAGGCAACATGGTGCTGGCAACGTATCTCTATCAGTTGACCAACAAGTTGGGGACGCCGTCCTATCACCTGATGGCCGCCGTGGCGGTGGTGCTGATTTGTATCACCATTCCACTGGTGATGTTGCAACGCCGTTTGATGCGCACCGCCAATCGCTTCGTTACCGTGAAAGGTAAAGCTTCACAGGCGCGCGCCTTGCCGCTGGGAAAATGGCGCTGGGTGGCGGGCGCGGTTGTCGCCTTCTGGCTGACTGTCACCATCGGCGTACCGCTGATCGGCGTGGTGCTGCGTGCCTTTATTTCCAACTGGGGCGTTGGCGTCTCAATCTGGGATGAGCTGTCGATCAAAACCTTCCAAACCATCTGGGCGCAGCCCAACCTGCTGCGCGCCATCGTCAACTCCATGGCGATTGGCGTGATCGGCGGCGCATTGGCGGTGGGTTGCTACCTGTTTATCGGCATCGCTATGCACCGCAAACCGGACAACACCACGCGCTTCCTCGATTACAGCGTGCTGGTGCCGCGCGCCGTGCCGGGCTTGCTGGCGGGTTTAGCGTTTCTGTGGGTGTTCCTGTTCCTGCCGATGTGGCTGGATAACTCACTGAAATCTGGCTGGCTGTCTGATTTCGCCTGGTCGCAGTGGATGCGCGACAACCTGATTGTCTGGTTACGTTCGCTGCGCAGCACCATTTTCAGCGTGTGGCTGGCCTATACCGTGGTGTGGATGGCTTACGGCCTACGTCTGATCTCCTCAACGCTGCTGCAAGTCGGGCCGGAACTGGAAGAAGCGGCACGCAGCACCGGTGCCACGCGTGGACAGATTACTCGCCACGTCACCATTCCGTTATCGCGCTACGGCCTGATCGGTTCGTGGTTGCTGATGTTCCTGATTTTCGAGCGTGAATATTCAACCGGCGTATACCTGCTTTCGCCTGGCACAGAAACCATCGGTTCGATGCTGGTTTCGCTGTGGGCGGCGGGCGCGATTGATATCGTCGCTGCGCTCTCCTTTATTAACATCCTGCTGGTGGTGGTCGGTTTAGGGATTGCCCTGCGTTTTGGAGTCAAATTACATGATTGAGTTATCGGTCGAAAATCTGCATCTCACTTACGGCGACAACCCGGTACTGAAAGGCGTGTCGATGAATCTGCAACGCGGCGAAGTGGTTTCGCTGCTTGGCCCTTCTGGCAGCGGCAAAACCACGCTGTTGCGCGCGGTGGCTGGGCTGGAGAAGCCGACGCAGGGCACCATCGTCATCGGTAAAAACCAGGTTTACGCTGGCACCCCGCGCAGTGAAATCCCTGCCGAGGAGCGCAATCTCGGGCTGGTGTTTCAGTCCTACGCGCTGTGGCCGCATAAAACCGTGTTTGAGAACGTGGCGTATCCGCTGAAGCTGCGCAAAGTGGCATCGGCGGAAATTACCCAGCGCGTGCAAGATGTGCTGACGCAGTTGGGTCTTGGCCATCTTGGCAAACGTCATCCGCATCAGCTGTCCGGTGGTCAGCAGCAGCGCGTGGCGATTGGCCGTGCGCTGGTGTACAACCCGCCAGTGATTCTGTTGGATGAACCGTTATCGAATCTGGATGCCAAGCTGCGTGAAGAAGCGCGCGTGTTCCTGCGTGAGTTGATCATCAAACTGGGTTTGTCGGCGCTGATGGTGACGCACGATCAGAATGAAGCGATGGCGATTTCCGATCGCATCCTGCTGCTGAATAACGGCAAGATTGAGCAGCAAGGCACGCCGCAAGAGATGTACGGTTCGCCAAAAACGCTGTTCACCGCCGAGTTTATGGGCAGCAACAACCGCCTGAACGGCAAAATCACCGAACTGCGCGACGGCAAAGCACGTATCGAAGGCAAAGGTTGGGCGTTGTGGGGATTAGCGGGAGAAGGTGTACAACAAGGACAGGACGCCACGGCAGTGATCCGCGTTGAGCGCGTGAAGTTGGTGGAGGGACCGGGGGAAAATCAGCTGGAACTGCCGCTGCTCACCAGCATGTATCTTGGCGATCGCTGGGAATATCTGTTCCGCACTGCGGGGGATGATTTCGTGATTCGCGCTTACGGCACCGAGGTGCGCGATCCGCAACATTGCCATCTGGCACTGCCGGAAAACCATGTGTGGATATTTCCGAAGAGTTGATTGACAACCAGGTCGCCATAAATGGCGACCCTACAGATGTAAGACGCGGTTTTGTAGGGTCGCCATTTATGGTGACCTGGTTCTGATTGAAGGAGCGGCATTTGTCGCTCTTTGTTTATAAAGGTTTTTATACAACTCAATGTTTCATCCTGAACGCTTCAGCCATCAACCCGATCTTGTGCATATGGTTATTATTACGCGCCATCTTATGCGCTTCGGGTTTCAGGATAATAATCAGTAAGTAAGCATCACCATCCATCGCCCCAGAGCAGTAAACCAAGTGAGCCTGATCGCTGGTTCTGTTGAACTGACGTAGAAACCTCGGGAAAAGCGTTTCAGCATCGGCAAGATGAATGTGAGAAACCCGCTCTTCTCTCACTAAAGGATAAGTAGAATCATCATCATAAGGTGCATCCCGGCCAAACGTATCGGGTAACTCGCCGTCTCTTTTATAGGACAAAAAATCCGCCGCCAAATCCTCAAGTTCAAACTCGCTCAACTGTTGGCGGATCAAGGCTGATTTAAAAACCCTTATGCTCATTCCGTGAACTCATTAAGATCCTTATCTGAAGCGCTTTGCAGCAACGCCTGCCCATTTTCCGCAATTTCTTTTAAACGATTCGCTGAAGGTCTGAATCGCGCGGGAGTGTGATTCTTTCCTTGCTTCTGTTCCAGCAGATCAATCAGTTCTTCAAACAAATGTGCACTTAACATATAACCCGCCGGTCGATTGTTAGAGAGAACGGCAACCGGCTCATCAATAAAAAATTTTGCCGGATTTTTCCTTAACTCAGTAATGTTAATCGTTTTTTCCGCAAGAATGCGCTCCATACCACACCTTTAAAATACACTATTATGAACATGATAATGTACATAATAGTGTACATATTAACGCACATCAAATTTGCACCGATAAATTGATCAACTCTGCTATTAACAATCACTCCCTCGTCAGAAACAAAAAAGCGAGGCCGAAGCCTCGCTAAAATGTGCTCGCCCCTAATCGTAATAAGGAAGTTTACGATCGACACCGTTAATGTTGACCAGCACAAAGCCCGTAGGCGTGGTTTTATTGGTTGGTGTGCCCGCTGCCGTCGCGACGGTGAGCACCCCTTTCTCATTGGCGCCGACGCCCGCCAATCCGTTGTGCAGACCAAAACGTGCCGCCGGTTTGAAACCACCAATTTTGGTGGTGTCGGTGGCGATCGAGAAGTCCTGCTGGAACAGCGAGCAAGAACCGGTATCGAAACGCGTTGGGCCAGTACATTTCAGGTTCAGCATGGTGTCGCCGCTGTTGGCGCGCAGTTTCACCCACACCGCCGCGTACGTGGTGCCAACGCGGCTGTAGCGGATATCCAGCACCGCTGGTTGGCCCATGTGATAGGCATCTGCCCATACCGTTTCCAGTCGCTGCAAGTTGACCCAGGTTTTACCGGTGGCCGCCACGTTCACCGGCGTACCGGCAGTGCCGGTGGGCTGGGTGGCATCGGCTTTACCAATAAACTCCATCACCCACTGCTGGTTGGCGTTCGGGAAGAACAGCTGCCCAACGCGATACCAGTTATCGGTATCGGTATTGTTGGTGATCTTGTAGCCGCTGAAGTAACCGGCACGCAGCGAGCCGGTCATGAAGGTGCCGTAGTTCTCATCACGGCGATAACCGTATTCAAAGGTGGATAACCAGCGCCCGGCGGCGGCATCGGTGCTAATCGATGCGCCCGATTGCAGATTAAGCTGGCGCATGGTCATACGCGTATTGTTGAGATTGAACGGGCTGCCGCAATCCTCAATATTCAGCGTATCAATGGTCCAGCCGCCATCCGAGAGATCGCCAGGATTGCGCGTATGCTCAATCCACACGTTGCGCATAATCCCCTGCGTGACGCGCGGCATATAAATAGTGGCGTCGCCATAACCGGTCTGGAAGTTACAGTTACAGATCTCAATTGCGGTGGAGTGATCCCACGCGCCTTTCGGGGAGTTCGACCAGCCAACATCAAACACGCGGCCGTAAGTGTACAGCGTGTAGATTTGGTCGAATTTACTGTCGAGGGTATCCAGCACTTTAATCACCGTACCGCCGTTATTCTGCGCGCGGAAACAGTAGATATTGACGGTGGTGCCTTCGATACAGGTGTTTTCGAAGAATGGCTGCACGTTG
This sequence comes from Pantoea sp. CFCC18179, assembly GCF_059412405.1. NCBI lineage: Bacteria > Pseudomonadati > Pseudomonadota > Gammaproteobacteria > Enterobacterales > Erwiniaceae > Pantoea > Pantoea sp. CFCC18179. The sequence continues at coordinate 95,588 of NZ_JBNBPM010000013.1, forward strand.
CTGCACATATCGGAGGTGATGGTGCTTTTGTTGGTGGTGATATCGGCGGACGCCTGGCCGTTCCACGCAATCCCGCGAATCGAAGTGCGGCGCGCCTTCACCTTAAATACCGTGTTGGCACTTTTGTCGGAAATGATGGTGGTACGCGGCAGCGAACCTAGCTCGACGTCATCACCTTGCAGGCCGAAGAAGGCGCGCTCGGTGCCGCTGATATCGATCGGGCTGATCAGGAATCGCCCGCCGGGAAAACGCACCGGCAATGCGGTGATGTTGCCGGAGTAATTTTGCGTCCACGCCAGCATGCGGTTGAACGCATCGGTATCATTGGCGTAACCATCGCCTTTGGCACCAAAGTGATAGACGTTGATTTCACTGGGATCGTTAATCACACGTTTCCAGTAAAAGCCGTTGCCGATCACCAGCGTACCGCCATCTTCTACTGCGGTGGTGGTGCCGATAAAGCCGGTAAAATCGCCGCCGCCGTGGAAGGTGGAGTCAGCGTTGTAACGGCGTAAAAATGCCAGATCGCCGTTTTTGCTTGGTACAGTGGTACGCAGTTCAGCATAAGAGTTAACTTCGATCATCATAGCCTCCTCGGCTCTTCAGGTGGGTCTTGCAGAAATAGCAGGACAGCGTTATTGCGCCGCGTGGCCGCAGTGCTGATCCCAAAGATCGTTGTGATTGTTGATGGCGCGCACGGTGCGAATGTCCATGCGCGCGGCGTCATTGCCGTGGGTGTAAATCGGGGAAAACAGGGTACAGGCGGAATCGATGACGATGGGGGCTTCAGGGCTGGTGGTATTTCGATTGCTGCAACTTGTCACGAGCAGCAGCGTCGTCAAGATTAAGGTTGCTGGCTTCCACACGTTTGGCCTCCTCGCGCAGCTGTTGCTGCTGCTGGTTAACCGCCACCGCTTGCGCCGCGGCTTTGTCGGCGCTTTCGACGGCGGCTTGGGATTTTTGCTGCACTTTGCCGATCTTCTTGCCACCGAAGTAGCTGGCCACCAAAGCGGCAAGAATGCCGCCCAGCGCAGCCAGCCAGTGCCAACTGCCGCCGAGCAATGAAGTGAGAAGAGTCATGGTTTTTCCTCCATGGCGATTTTCTGTTGATTAAGGCCCTTCTGGCGGACGAACTGCGCCATCACGCCCATCGCCACCATGAAAGCGCCGATCATGCCGAGATAGTTGTGCGGCAGAATGTCTTTCACGTCCTGAGGCAAGCTGTTCCACGCATCCAGCGCTGACGACGGGAACGATTGCACCCACGCGCTTAGCATTGAGCCAAGCGACGCCAGCCATACCGACCAGGTTTTGAACAGCAGCCGCGCATGTTTCACAAACTCCAAAGTGGTGAAGCGCTGCAATATCAGCAGCACGATGATCGCCACCAGTACCGCAATAAGAAAAATTAGCCATTTCATGTTCATAACAGCCCCCGATAGATGTCGTAGGTGCCGCTGCGCATCACTTCCGCATGGCGACGTGCGCGACCGGATGTTTGCCGCGCCCACAAGCTATCGAGCATGGCGTTGGCGGCAGAGTTAAAGTCACCTTGGGTAATCGCGGTGAGCATGCCGCGAAACAGCGCTAAGCCATCGACGCCAAGTTGATAGCCCATGCTGATCAGCACGTCACAGCGCGCTTCATTGCATTTCGCCAACGCCTGATCCACCAGCGGACGCTGATGCATCTGCTGCACCTTGCCCTCGACCAGGCACTGCTTCCACACATCGCCAACTGCTCGCGGCACCTGAAAGATGTAGTTGCTGAGCGACGCCCCTTTGGGTCCGATGCGAATACCGCCGGCTACCGTCGGGAAGCCCAACGTATCGAGATAAGGTGCTTCACGGTAACCCTCTTCAAAATTCAAAATGGCAATAATCTGGCTCATAGTGGTTCCTCTTTGACGGGCGCAACAGTCTGAAAATGGCTGTGCGAAGCGGCCAAAAACATAAACTCCGCTGATCGTTTACTCACCCGGCAACGTTGACGGATAACCGCAACGCTCAAGGATGATTAAACAGTGAATAGCAAAGAGTCGTTCCGCTTAAAACTGGGAAAGTGGAGAGAAAGATTTAACGCACGGCATACAAATAGACATGGGGCAAACAGCGGTTATCAAAACTGGCTTGCGGCGGCTGAACGCGCACTGGCGCTAACACCGCGCAATCGACGCGTGAATGGGTTTGGCGCTTGCAAATCCGCTCGGCACTGCGCAGGGTGACGTTTTCGGTTTCGATACCCAATGCGCTATCGATACTGCACTTAAGACGGCTGAGGGATTGGCGTCGCCGATGGCGGCGCGTGCGGGCATTGCCTGAAAATACTGACTTTCCGTACTGGATAATCGCCATAACTCCTCCTGTGAATGAGTCTTTGGCGATGGGATGGCAGGCACGGCGATTCGGCGGGAATCGAAGCGTGCGCGGTTCCACTGAAAACACTTATCCGCAACTCGCCCGTCCGTACTAACGGCCAGGAAGAAGTAGAGGAAGTGATAGCAGAGGGCAACTGACAACGCTGCTAAGTGCGTATCCATCCCATCCCAAAGTCCACTGACTTTGGCTGGACTGTATCGCGCTTGTGCAGCGCCTCAATTGTTTAAGAGCGGGCTCATCCGGGAGCAAATGTTTCGTTCTTCCATGCTCAAATTATTAACAGGTTCTAATACATTGGCAAACACTGGTAGTTAATTTTTTATTTACCATCAGTTAAATTTATGATTTCAGCCAACATATTTTTTTGACTGTATCTGGCGTTTTGTGATCAGCCTAGAATTTGGTAATCACGCGCCTGGCTCATGATCACCCGCGCCACCACGTGCAACGCTTTGGCTTCATCGAGGGTTAAATACCAGGTTTCGTAGCGCTTGTTATCAGAGATAACCGCCACCTTTTTGTGTTGCAGTTGCAGACGTTTGAGATAGAGCTGATCGTCAAGCGTGAACAGATAAATACCATCGCCATCAAAGCGATGCACGCTGATATCGAGAAACAGCTGATCGCGTGGCGCAAAGGTGCCAGCCATCGAATCACTGTTGAGCGCGATGAGGCGAATGTTCTCCGCCGGACGACCGTTGAACAGCACGCGCGCCTCTTCCAGCCCGTATTCAATCGCCTGGATGGTCTCGACCAGTTCGTCGCGCGCACTCGAGCTGCGGATGCTTTGCTGCTCGATATCCAAACTCTCAACGCGAAAGCGCGGCAACGGATTGATGAGTTCGTGCGGTGCCAACATCGCAGCCGGTTTTTCCATACCGTATTGCAGCCATTCGACGCGCACGTCTAATAACTGGCTGAGCGCCAGTAAATTATTGCCATCGGGTATCGATTGTCCGTTAAACCATTTCCAAACCCCCGGCGTTGAAATTCGACATCCCCTTTCTTGCAGAGCGAGTGCAACCTGTTTGTTTCGTCCATGTCCAGCAATGCCGGCGCTTTCGCATGCGGCAATCAGCCTGGCAGTAAAAGCTTGTCTGCTACTCTCGTTTTTAACCATCAGTTAATAATCTGCCTTCAGTAAAAGACTGAATGTTATTTTCATTTTTGCTACCAGTTCATTTTATATTACCGGCAGTTTACTACCCAACCGCTTTTATCAATAAAGCTGGATGATCATTATCTCTTTCGGCGGGGCGTAAACCAGTGATCAATGCCATATCGCTTGTTCTGACAGGGGTTTTCAGGATTGTTCTGGTGCTATAAGACCAGCATCTACAGCAAAAAATGGGTTAAAAGCCGCCACTGCGCCATAGATGACAGAAATAAATCAAAAAGCTCTGGAAATAGCTGGATCGAAAGCAAAAAAAAAGAGCGCCGTTTCCGGCGCCCTTTTTCAGGCAGGGTAAAAAATTAACGACGCAGCGTATCGTCGCCCCAACCAATCCATTTGTAGGTGGTTAAGGCTTCTAATCCCATTGGGCCACGCGCATGGAGTTTTTGCGTGCTGACCGCCACTTCAGCGCCGAGGCCAAACTGGCCGCCGTCGGTGAAGCGGGTGCTGGCATTAACGTATACCGCAGAAGAGTCGACCTGGTTGACGAAGCGGTTGGCATTGCCAATGCTGCGCGTCAGGATGCCATCGGAGTGCTGCGTGCCGTGCTCGCGAATGTGTGCGATAGCCTCATCAATATCCGCCACCAGCTTGACGTTGAGATCGTTCGACAACCATTCGTCATCGTAATTTTCAGCCTGCACCGCGACCACAGCCGCTGGACCGTTTTGCAGCAGTGGCAAAACGTTTTCATCAGCGTGCAGCGCGATGTTCTCCTGCGCCATTCGTTGCAGGAAAGCCGGAATAAAACCTTCGGCTTGATCGCGATGAATCAACAAGGTTTCCAGCGAGTTACAGGCGCTTGGACGCTGCTTCTTGGCGTTGACGATGACGTCCAGCGCCGCCGCGGTTTCCATGGTTTCATCGAGATAGAGATGACACACGCCAATGCCGCCGGTGATCACCGGAATGGTGGAGTTTTCGCGGCACAGCTTGTGCAAACCGGCACCGCCGCGCGGGATCAACATATCGACGTAGCGATCGAGCTTCAGCAGTTGATTGACCAGCTCACGATCCGGATTCTCAATCGCCTGCACCGCGCCAGCCGGTAAACCGTGCTGCATTAGCGCGTTTTGGATCACGCGCACGGTGGCGGCATTGGTGCGATAAGTTTCTTTGCCGCCGCGCAGAATCGCCGCGTTACCGGTTTTCAAACACAGTGACGCGACATCAACGGTGACATTCGGGCGCGCTTCATAAATCACGCCGATTACACCGAGCGGGACGCGACGACGTTCGATGCGCAGGCCGCTATCCAATAGGCCGCCATCGATCAGCTGTCCAACCGGATCGGCCAGACGGCACACCTGACGCACATCGCCAGCGATGCCTTTCAGACGCTGCGGATTCAGCGTGAGGCGATCGAGCAGCGCTTCGCTCATGCCATTCTGTCGCGCGTCGGCGAGATCCTGCTCGTTGGCTGCCAGAATGTCGGCGCTTTCCGCTTCCAGACGATCGGCAATGGTCAGCAGCACCTGATTTTTTTGTTCGGTGGAGAGCTCCGCCAGTTTGTACGACGCAGCGCGCGCCGCTTTACCCATTTGTTCTAACATCATCTGCTCCTTAACTGACGATCATGTCGTCGCGGTGCACCGCAACCGGGCCATATTCATAACCGAGAATATCGCCGATTTCCTGACTGTGATGACCGGCAATCATGCGCATCGCATCGCTGTTGTAGCGCGTTACACCGTGGGCGATATCGCGTCCTTGCAGGCTACGAATGCGGATCACTTCACCGCGTGAGAAGTTGCCTTGCACTTCACGAATCCCTTTCGGCAGCAGCGAACTGCCGCGCTCCAATACCGCTGCCAGCGCGCCATCATCAATGGTGATTTCACCGGCTGGCGGTGCGCCAAAGATCCAGCGTTTGCGATTTTCCAGCGGCGATTGTTGTGCATGGAAGCGCGTGCCAACCGGTTTGCCGTACAGCACGTCGCTGATCACGTCTGGACGACTGCCCGCTGCGATGATCACATCGATCCCTGCGCGACAAGCAACATCTGCGGCTTGCAGTTTGGTCGCCATACCGCCGGTGCCGAGGCCAGACACACTGCCGCCGGCCAAGGTGCGCAGCGCATCGTCGATTTGATGCACATCGCTGATTAATTCCGCTTCCGGATTGGTGCGAGGATCGGCGGTGAACAAGCCTTGCTGATCGGTGAGCAGCAGCAGCTTATCTGCGCCGCCGAGCATCGCCGCCAGCGCCGACAGATTGTCATTGTCACCGACTTTGATTTCCGCGGTGGCGACCGCATCGTTCTCATTAATCACCGGCACGATGTGGTTGTCGAGCAGCGCGCGCAGCATGTCACGCGCGTATAAGAAACGTTCACGATCTTCCATATCGGCGCGCGTTAACAGCATCTGGCCGATATGAATACCGTAAATCGAGAACAGTTGTTCCCACAGCTGGATCAAACGGCTCTGCCCCACCGCAGCCAACAGCTGCTTTGAGGCGATGGTAGGCGGCAGTTCGGGGTAACCAAGGTGTTCGCGTCCCGCGGCAATCGCGCCGGAAGTGACGATAACAATGCGATGCCCCGCCGCGTGCAACTGCGCGCACTGACGAACCAGCTCCACCATGTGCGCCCGATTCAACCGACGCGAACCGCCGGTAAGGACGCTTGTACCCAACTTGACCACAAGGGTCTGACTGCCACTCATGTTTTTCCTGCCATGTAAGAAAAAAATCTGCGAAGGGACGTTTTATCAGGAGTGAGCAAGGAAGCCAACAACAGCAAGGGGAAAAGCACAAAAATCCCCTGACAATGCGGTAGACCAAAAGTTCGCAATTAACAAGAAATCAGAAAAACTGTCATAAAACTTTCATCAGCAAACGGTAAAAAGTCCCCTGTTTTACAAACCCTTTTCCGGGTACTACAAAAATTTACTCATCGGGATTGATAGCAAATGAAGAAGAGCACACTGGCATTAGTTGTTTCTGCGCTGGCACTGGCTTCCACCGCAAACGCCGCAGAAGTATATAACAAAGACGGTAACAAACTGGACTTCTACGGCCGCGTTAAAGCTGAGCACTATTTCAGTGATCAAGCTTCTAACAACGGTGACAAATCTTACGTTCGTATCGGCTTCAAAGGTCAGACTCAGATCAACGACCTGATGACCGGTTACGGCCAGTGGGAATACCAGTATAACGTTAACAACTCAGAAGGTTCTGACGCTAACGCAGGCAACAAAACCCGTCTGGGCTTTGCTGGCCTGAAGTTCGGTCAATACGGTTCATTCGACTACGGTCGTAACTACGGCGTGCTGTACGACGTAGAAGCCTGGACTGACGTATTCCCAGAGTTCGGTGGTGACGGTACTGCACGTACCGATAACTTCATGACCGCTCGTGCGACTGGCGTTGCCACTTATCGCAACAGCAACTTCTTTGGTCTGGTTGATGGCCTGCGCTTCGCGCTGCAATATCAGGGCAAAAACGACGCTACCAGCGCTAACTCACGCGGCAGCATCACTGATACTTCTCGCCAGAACGGCGACGGTTACGGTGCGTCACTGGGTTACACCATTGCTGACACTGGCATCAGCCTGATGTCTGCAATCACCTCTTCAGACCGTACTAACCAGCAGCAGCTGCAGACCTTCGGTCGTGGTGATAAAGCTGATTCATGGGGCGCAGGTATCAAGTATGATGCTAACAGCATCTACCTGGCTTCAATCTACACCGAAACGCGCAACATGACGCCAATCGGTACCCGTGGTTTTGCTAACAAAGCGCAAAACTTCGAAGTGGTTGCTCAGTACCAGTTCGACTTCGGTCTGCGTCCATCCCTGGGCTATATCCAAACTAAGGGAAAAGACATCGAAGGTATCGGTGACGAAGACCTGGTTAAATACATCGACCTGGGCATGACTTACTACTTCAACAAAAACATGTCTACTTTTGTTGATTACAAAATCAACCAGTTGGACGACAACAACAAACTGGGTCTGAACAACGACGATGTGGTTGCTGTTGGCCTGACTTACCAGTTCTAAGCAGTAAGCTGTACCCTCCCCTGTGTCTATAAAAAAAGAGCCGGCTCATCACCGGCTCTTCTCTTTTTAATGCATCAACTGAACATCAGGCGCTCAGTTTCACTGGCTCTTCTTTAAATCCTTCCGCCGGGCGCAGATCAAGTTTCTGCTCCAGCAGCATCGCTTTCAGACGCTCATGGAAGTTACGCAGCGTACTTTCCACTTTGGCATTGTTCTCTTTGCCTTTGATCGCCACCGCGCCCCAATCACCCGCTTTATCAAACAGGCCAAAATGATATTCGTAGGTGAAGTGATCTTCATAAGCTTCCAGCGTCATCCACCAGCCCCAAAACTCACGCAGTTCTGGCGCAGGCTTAACGTTGACGCACGCAGCCAGGCAATCAAAGAAGAAACGTGTCTCTTCACATTTCCCTTCACGGATATATGGCCCCAATTCGGTGAAGCGCTTAAGCAGGCGACTACGGGGGTGACCACTCGGTAATGTCATCTGTTTCTCCCTTGAACCCTTGAAATTGCACTGCCAATCTACTTCGAAATTCAATCCCCTAAATAATTCATGTTGCAGGAAGGCGGCAAGCGGGTGAATCCCCGGGAGCTTACTGAAGTAAATGACCGGGGTGAACACGCGCAGCCAACGCACCTGCAACATGAAGTATGACGGGGATTAATGGAAATATCCCGGATATAAGTACTAGCAGAGTTTGGGGATTTCGCCAGTTAGCTTTTCAATTGTTTGGCTAACCAATCACAAAGTTGATTGAGCGCTTTATCGAAACTGGCAAAAACCGGCTTGGCGGGGATCGCCAGGGTTTTACCTTGCGCGGAGGAGTTAGCGATCAGTTGCGCATCCTCTTGCGGGCTGAAGATATCATCCGGCCAATAGGCTGCCAGCATTGGCGTTGGCGTACGACGGCCCAGTAAGCCCTGCACTTTCAGCGAATAGCGATTGAGTTCGATGCGCAGATTGCTGTCCGAGGTCGATGACATGCCCAAACGGCTGGCCAGCATGTCCATATACATATCCGGCAATTGCTGCTGCTTTTGCGCGTCAACAAACACGCTGTGCACCATCGCGCCAAGCGTGGCTACCGCGCGCAGACGCGGCACTTCGAGATAGGCCAAACGCGTCGCCACGTTAGCCCCAAAGCGGTAACCCAACAGCGCCACGCGGGTGTGATCGATCCATGGCACATTGCTCAACTCACGCAGCACTTGCTGATGCAGCTGGCTGGTATCCTGATTGAGCGTCCATTTACTGCTGAAGCCCACCGACGGCATATCCAGCGTCAGCATGGCGATGCCGCGCGGCGCGAGGTAATCGTGGAACAAGCGATAGTGATCGCTCTGCAATGAATCGAGGCCGCCGCACAGCAACACCGTTGGATACGGTGCTTCCGCCTGGGCAGGCATATGTAAAAAGCCCGTAACCGGGCTGCCGCCGTTCATCGGAAAAGTCAGTGATTTGAGTTCGCCCGGCAAACGCTGCGTGGCTTCTTCATAGGCACGATTCGCCAGCACCTGCGCCTGATCGGCCAGTTCATCACCCTTTATATAGGGATAGGCGGCGAGGCTAAATAGATTGGCGGCATGCAGCCAGTGTTGCCCGGCATCATCGTGATTATCGGATTGCATGGCGCGCTGCTGCCAAATCGCCGCTTGCTTCGACCATTCGTAATTCCAGTTGCCACCGCGATAGCCAATCACCGTGTCCAGCAACGATTCGGTGGTGCGCTCAAAATCGCTGATGGCAATGCGCGACAGCACTTCGCTGATTTCCTGCGGCGACAAACCGCGCCATGTCCACAGCAGTTTATTCAGCATGCGATACCAGCCGCGTTGCGTGTCACCTTCCAGCGCGTTGTGAACGGGTAGCGTCGTATGATGCTGACGGCGGACTAATGAGGAGGTTTCCGGGTGTTTGAAGCGAGGTTTAAACAGCTCTTCGCTGAGATTTTTATCAGACATCTTCGAGGTTCTCCAGCCAATGTCGCGGCGATGGCTAAGAGTGTACTGCACCCCCAGGATGCACGCGAGGCGCAGAATGCACAACGCCCGGCATAACCGGGCGTTGTTTGCGATGCATCAATCAGGCGCCTTTGACGATTGGCGGGATATACACCACGCCCATGTCCCACGGCTGCTCGATCCAAGTGTTCTGCGGGATATCGACAATATAGTCGTCCACCAGCGCGCGGCCAGCAGGCTTGGCGAAGATGGTGCAGAAACGCGCTTTTGGATACATATCGCGGATCGCTTGCGCGGTGCCGCCGGTATCCACCAGATCGTCAATCACGATGAAGCCTTCACCGTCGCCTTCAGCACGCTTCAGTACTTTCATTTCACGCTGATGATCGTGATCGTAGCTGGAGATGCACACGGTATCGACGTAGCGAATACCCAGTTCACGCGCCAGCAGCGATGCCGGAACCAGACCACCACGGCTGACCGCGATGATACCTTTCCACTGTTCCACAGGAAGCAGGCGCTGGGCCAGTTTACGGGCATGAATTTGCAACATGTCCCAGGTTACGACGTATTTTTCGCTCATATAAAGAGATCCCGACCAATAAACTTGGCTTAAAAATATGCAAGGGGGAAAAGGTTGCGCGAGATTATAAGGATCTGACGCCTTAAAAACCAGCATCTGTCTTACTGGTTGCAGGTTTTTAGCGCGCCTGATTACGCAACCAGTGAGAAACAGTGATATTCTCAGGCCCATCACGTCAGATGTGCTGACGACGATTTTTACTGGAAACCCGCGTGCGAGCGGTCTGTCCGCCGCGCTGACACAGGAGACGCATGGTGTCTGAATTGTCGCAACTTTCACCCCAACCGCTGTGGGATATTTTTGCCAAAATCTGTTCCATTCCACACCCTTCTTACCACGAAGAAGCCCTGGCCGAGTACGTTGTTGGCTGGGCCAAAGAGCAAGGTTTCTGGGTTGAGCGCGATCAGGTCGGCAACATCCTGATTCGTAAACCTGCTACTGCTGGCATGGAAAAACGCACGCCGGTGGCGCTGCAAGCGCACCTTGATATGGTGCCGCAGAAAAACAATGACACCGTTCACGACTTCACCAAAGATCCGATTCAGCCGTATGTTGACGGCGAATGGGTAAAAGCACGCGGCACCACGCTGGGTGCAGATAACGGCATCGGCATGGCTTCTGCGCTGGCGGTGCTGGCTGACAACAGCCTGACGCATGGCCCGATTGAAGTGCTGCTGACCATGACCGAAGAATCGGGCATGGACGGCGCGTTTGGTTTGCAGCCAAACTGGTTGCAGGCCGATATCCTGATCAACACCGATTCCGAAGAGGAAGGTGAGATCTATATGGGTTGCGCTGGCGGTATCGACTTCATCACCACCTTGCCGCTGACGCGTGAAGCTGTTCCAGCCGGTTTTGAGACGCTGAAGCTGACGCTGAAGGGCTTGAAAGGCGGTCACTCGGGTGCCGATATCCATCTTGGCCTCGGCAACGCCAACAAACTGCTGGCGCGCTTCCTCGCACTGCACGCGGCGGAACTCGATGTACGTCTGATTGAATTCACTGGCGGCACGCTGCGCAATGCCATCCCGCGTGAAGCCTTCGCCACGCTGGCAATTGATAGTCATAAAGTGGATGCACTGAAATCTGCTGCGGCACATTTCCAGGCCACACTGCTGAATGAGCTGGGCATTAAAGAGAAGAACATCGCGGTGGTGACCGAGTCATTGTCGCATCAGGGCCAGGCGCTGAGCAGCAATAGCCGCGATCGCTTCCTGAATCTGCTGAATGCCACGCCAAACGGTGTGATTCGCAATTCAGACGTGGCGAAAGGCGTGGTGGAAACGTCGCTGAACGTCGGCGTGGTGACCATGGATAACGACCATGCCGAAATCATCTGCCTGATTCGTTCACTGATCGATACCGGCAAAGATTGGGTGGTCGAAGTGCTGACTTCACTGGCCGATCTGGCTGGCGCGAAAAGCGCACCGAAAGGCGGCTACCCAGGCTGGCAGCCGGATGCCGATTCGCCAGTAATGGCGTTGACGCGCAAAACTTACGAAGCGCTTTTTGGTAAAACGCCGAACATTCAGGTGATTCACGCCGGTCTGGAGTGTGGTCTCTTCAAGAAGCCGTACCCGAATATGGATATGGTTTCTATTGGACCTACCATCACTGGCCCGCATTCGCCGGATGAGCAGGTACACATTGAGAGCGTAGGTCTGTATTGGAAATTGCTGACCGCGCTGCTGAACGTGGTGCCGGAAAAAGCGTAAGTTAACGCGATGATGAGAACCAGGCTGCGGCCTGGTTTTTTTATGCCTGCGGGTTCAGATTGTTTGGTCACCATTAATGGCGACCCTACGACAGATGAATGCGGTTTTGCCGGTGCACCATAAATGGCAACCCGGCGACGATTTTGTAGGGTCGCCATTTATGGTGACCGCCTTTTAAGGCCATGCCAATCGCCAGCACAATCCTCTAAGAATTGTCTTTATCACCCACGCATTTCACCAGCGCTGACTCACCCGCCAGTTTTAGCCATCGTTATATCCAGATGTCTGGATGGCTAATAACATTCCGTGCTAGCTTATGCGCTTTCAATCGTTGCCCCGCGTGAGGGTTCAGGAAAAAATGCGCCCAACTCCTTTCTTCATAGGTCCAGCCCAATGAGCGCCATCAACCGCCTGGAGATGCGTAATATCTCCATCGCTTTTGGCGGTTTTGCCGCACTGTCGCAGGTGAATTTTCTCACCGAAGGCGGCTCGGTGCATGCGCTGACCGGCGCGAATGGTGCAGGAAAATCTACCCTGATGGCGGTGCTGGCGGGTGCGCATCATCATTACAGCGGGGAAATTCGGCTGGATGACGTGCCAGTGACCATTCGCTCACCACGTGATGCCAAAAAGCTCGGCATTCATCTGGTACAGCAGGAAGTTGACGTGGCGCTGGTGCCGCAACTGAGCGTGGCGGAAAACATCCTGCTCGACCAATTAGCCGAACCCGGCCATGTCTACAACTGGGCAGAGATCCGCCGTCAGGCGCGTGCCTTGCTGGCGCAGCTAGAGGTGCAGATTGACGTCAATCGTCTGGTCGAGCGCTGTTCACTGGCAGAAAAGCAGCAAATTCTGTTGGCACGCGCGCTATCGCATCACTGTCGCTTTCTGATTCTCGATGAACCTACCGCCCCGCTCGATCAGCACGAAAGTGAGCGCCTGTTTGCCGTGGTACGACGTTTGCAGGCCAGCGGCATTGGCGTGGTATTCATTTCGCACCGCATCCACGAACTCAAAGCCATTTGCGATCAATTAACGGTATTGCGCGATGGTCGGCTGATCGAGAGCTGTGCAATGACAGCGTTAAGCGGCGAACAGATCGTCGAGAAGATGCTGGGCCACCAGCTGAATGATGTGTATCCGGCACGGCGCGAACGCAGCACTCAACCGCTTCTGCTGGCGGTTGCTGGCTTACACGACGATGCGCTGCTGCAGGATATCTCGCTGCGTCTGCACAAAGGCGAAATTCTCGGCATCGCCGGTTTAGCCGGTGCTGGCAAAACCGAATTGTGCAAAGCGCTGTTTGGTGCCAGCAAAAGTCGGGTGGCGCATGGCGAACTGCACGGCAAAGCGTGGCGACCGCGCTCACCGCATGATTCGGTGGAAAACCGCATGGCTTTGGTGCCGGAAGAGCGGCGCAAAGAAGGCATTTTCATCGATGAACCGGTAAGCATGAATCTGAGCGTCAGCGCTGATAACAGTTTCTCGCGCTGGAGTCTGTTCGGTCATCGTCAGGCGTGGCGCTGGGCGGAAGAAGTGATTCAACGCCTGAATATCCGCACCACCGGACCGGCGCAAACCTTGCGTCGTTTGTCGGGTGGCAATCAGCAAAAAGTGGCGATCGGCAAATGGCTGCGCAATAACGCTGATGTGCTGATTTTTGATGAGCCGACGAAAGGCGTGGATATCAAAGCCAAAACCGAACTGTTTAATTTGATCGACGGCTTAGCGCGCGAAGGCAAAGGCATTATTTATGCGTCGGGCGAGTTTTCTGAATTGGTCGGCTTATGCGACCGCATTTGTGTGCTTTGGGACGGGCGCATTGTGGCTGAGATGGACGGACGTGAGGCCAGCGAAGAGACACTTCTGCTTTATTCCACCGGAGGAACCCCTGCGTGAGCAGCAAAGAATTAGCCCTAAACACGCAGCCTTCTCTGCGTCATCAAATCTTCGATTTCCTCTATAAATGGGGCATGTTGTTGACGGTGGTGATTCTGATCGCCGCGTTTGGCCTCGCTTCAGACAGCTTCCTTGAGCCAACCAACATCATCAACATCCTGCGCTCGATTGCCATCGTCACGGTGATTGCGATTGGCGTGTCGATTTCGTTGACGGTCGGCGGTTTTGATTTGTCGGTGGGTTCCACCGCCTCGCTGGCGAATGCGCTGGTGATTTCGCTGTTTGTCTGGCACGGCTTTGGCACCACTGAAGCCATCATCATCACCTTGTTGCTGTGCACCTTGGTCGGCTTGTTCAACAGCTTCCTGATTGTGATTCTGCGCATTCCCGACATGCTGGCTACGCTCGCCACGCTGTTTGTGATTCAAGGCGTGGCGATGACCTACAGCTTTGGCGGCTCGATTACCGAGAACATGGTGCTGCCGAGCGGTGACATGGCCGAAGGCACGATTCCAGCGGCATTTGGCTTGCTTGGTCAGGTCCCGACCATCGTGATCATCATGTTGGTGGTGACGATTGTGGCGCAACTGGCGCTGTCGCTGACCAAACACGGTCGCCGCATGTATGCGCTGGGCGGCAATCCAGAAGCGGCGCGTTTGTCGGGGATTCGCACCACGCGCTATCGCGTGCTGGCTTATGTGCTGGCTTCGCTGCTAGCAGGATTGGGCGGCATTTTGCTGGCGTCGCGTATCGGCTCTTCACAGGTTAATGCCGGCAGCGGCTATTTAATGGATGCGGTGGCGGCGGCGTGGATCGGTTTTTCACTGGCCGGTTCCGGCAAACCTAACGCGCTCGGAACCTTAGTCGGCGCGGTGATTCTTGGTGTGTTGCAAAACGGCTTAGTGATGTTGTCGGTGCCCTATTACGCCATGGACATTATCAAAGGCTTGGTGCTGGCGCTGGCGCTAGCGATTACCTACATTCAGCGCCGCTAAGGCGCGTTTAATCAGAAAGAGATCATAATGAAAAAAATCACCCTTTCGCTGCTGGCCGTCAGCCTGCTCAACGCCAGCGCCGCCTTCGCTGCCGCGGATGTCCCGGCGGTGATCGCCAACCACGACGGCCCGATACGCATCGCCATCATCCGTAACCTCGGTTCCGACGATAACACCACGCAATTTGTGGCGGGTGCGATTCAGGAAGGCCGCAAGCTGGGCTTTAAGGTCAGCACCTTTCTGAGCAACGGTGACGATGCGCGCTTCCAGGATTTCGTCAATCAGGCGATCAGCCAAAAATATGACGGCATTATTTTGTCGCACGGCAAAGATCCGTACGCCACGGCGCTGGTGCAACGTATCGCCGCTGCGGGCATTAAGCTTTCGGTGTTTGATACGCCGGTGAATACGCCAGTTAACGGTGTCACGGTTACCGCCCAGGATGATGCTTCTTTGGCGCAGGAATCGCTGGGACAGATCGTTAAAGATTTCAACGGCAAGGCGAATATCGTCAAGCTGTGGGTGGCAGGCTTCCCGCCAATGGAACGTCGTCAGGTGGTGTATGAAAAAGTACTGAAAGAGAATCCAGGCATTCAGCAGCTGGAATCGATTGGTGCGGTTTCTTCTGACGTGCAAGGCGATACCGCCAACAAGATTGGCGCGATTCTGGCGAAATACCCAAAAGGCAAAATTGATGCAATTTGGGGCGCGTGGGATGCCTTTAGTCAGGGCGCGTATAAAGCGTTGCAGGAGAATGGTCGTACCGAGATCAAGCTGTATAGCATCGATGTATCCAATCAGGATTTGCAGTTGATGCATGAGAAAAACAGCCCGTGGGTACAGACGGTGGCGGTTGATCCGAAAACCATTGGTGCAGTGAATATGCGTCTGGTGGCGAATAAGATTGGCGGCGAAGCAACACCGGCGACGTATCAGTTCAAAGCAGCGGCGATTTCACAGCAACAGCTGAATGCTCAGCAAGGCGCGATTAACGTGGCGTCGCTGAATAAGATCATCCCAGGCTGGGGCGAGAACAGCGATTTTATCGCGCCGTGGTTTGCGACATTAGAAGCGAAGGTCGGGAAGAAGTAAGTTTTTCCCTCACCCTAACCCTCTCCCACAAGTGGGAGAGGGAACCGTTCAGTGCACTTTTGAACTTAAGCACGCATTTATTACCACTCTCGATCAGCGCCCTCGCCCGCTTGCGGGATAGGGCTGGGGTGAGGGACAGCGCGCACATTCGCACAATCTCACAACCCCAACAGCAACTGCCGCTCCAGCTGCGGATCCACCAGCGTCACATGCAATCCCACCAATCTCACACCACGCCCGCCGCGACGTTCATCCCATGCCTGGCGTGCCACGGCGATCATGTCGTCCTTATTTAAAACCGACCAAACGTGTTCCTGGGTGGTTTGCTGGAAGTCATTAAACTTGAGCTTTACGCCTTGCCGCGCAATCTGCTTATCGGGCTTAATCGCCGTCAGGCGGCGATCCAACTCGGCATAGAGAAAATCGATTATTTCCAGACACTGATCCCAGTTGTGAATATCTTCCATCAGCGTGCGTTCAACACCGAGTGATTTGCGTTCGCGCTCCACCACCACATCGCGATCGTCAATACCGTTGCTGCGTTCCCACAGCACGCGACCAAACTTGCCAAAACGCTTTAATAACAGCGCCAAATCGGCACGCTGTACATCAGCGCAAGTGCGTAAGCCCATCTCTTCCAGTTTCTTAGTGGCCACTTTGCCAACGCCGGGAATTTTGCTGAGTGGCAAGGTGAGTAAAAAATCGGGCATCGCGTGTGGCGTGATAACAAATTGGCCGTTGGGTTTGTTGAGATCGGAAGCGATCTTGGCGAGAAACTTGATCGGCGCAATGCCAGCAGAAGCAGTCAAACCGGTCTCACGCAGGATATCGGCACGAATCGCCTGCGCCATCAGCGTCGCCGATCCCTGACAATGCAGGCTGTTGGTGACATCCAGATAAGCTTCATCCAGCGATAGCGGTTCAATTAACGCGGTGTAACGCGAGAAGATATCGCGAATCTGGCGCGAGGCTTCTTTATAAGCATCGTAGCGGCCAGGTAATAAACGCAGATGTGGACAGAGTTTCAGCGCCATCGCCGTGGGCATCGCGCTGCGTACGCCATATTTACGCGCCGGATAGTTGGCGGTGCTGATCACGCCGCGCTGCACCCGGCTGCCACCAATGGCGATGGGAATGTCACGCAAAGAGGGATCGTCGCGCATCTCAACCGCTGCGAAAAAGCAGTCCATATCGACATGAATAATTTTGCGCATACGCCCTCCGAATACTGGATAAGTATACAGCAGCGAAAAATATCGGCAATAATTGTTGAGAGAGAGATTAAAGTTTACAAATTTCTGGTCGTATTCCCTTTAGGAACGCGCCATTTTCTCGGACACTGGCTTGATTAAAAGCCAGACAATGTTAATGTTGCGCTGCGATAGCGGATATTTCCGATAATGCAATACCCTGACGCTTAGCGTCATCGTTTCTCTTCACATCAAGGTATCTACAGAATGGGCAGAATCGCATTATTGCTTGCGATGATCTTTATGCCGGTCCTAAGCTGGGCAATGAACCCCGAGCCTACGCAACCGCTGGCTCCGGTGAGCAAAGAGCTAAAGAAACAACTGATTGGCACCCCGGTGTTTATTCAGATTTTCAAGGAAGAGCGTACGCTGGAACTGTACGGCAAAATCGGTAATGAATATCGTCTGCTGGACAGCTATCGCATTTGTAATTTCTCTGGCGGTTTAGGTCCTAAACGTCGTCAGGGCGATTTTAAAAGTCCGGAAGGCTTTTATAACGTCAAGCTGAACCAATTAAAACCAGACAGCCGCTTTTACCGCGCCATTAATACCGGTTTTCCAAACCAATACGATCGCGCTAAAGGCTATGACGGCAACTATTTAATGATTCACGGTGATTGCGTATCAATTGGCTGCTACGCGATGACTAATGCGTCGATGGATGAGATCTTCACCTACACTAACGCCGCGTTGCGCAATGGTCAGCAGGAAATTCAGGTGAACATCTATCCGTTCCGCATGACCGACAGCAATATGGAACGTCACAAATACTCGACGTACATTAATTTCTGGCGTGAACTGCAACCAGGCTATGCCTACTTTGCGAAGTACCGCGTGCCGCCAACGGTGAATGTGACGGCAACCGGCCAATATGCGGTGAACAGCACGCCGGTAATTTCCACACCGGATGCTGCCTCGAAATCATTCCTGGCGCTCACCCAGGCAAAATAATGCCCACTCGCCTGGCACTATCCGGTGCCAGGTTTCATTCCCTGTCAGCGGTTGCGTGGCAATCACCGTCACCACATCTTGCGGCGTGGTTTGCTGCTGAAAATCAATCTCCACATCCTGATCGAGCAACGTGGCTTTGCCAAACGGCGCGCGGCGCGTAATCCAGTACAAGTTGGTCGAGCAGAACGCCATCAAATATCGTCCATCCGATAACAACATGTTGAACACGCCCTTTTCACGCATTTCTGCCGCCAATTCGGCGATATAGCGGAATACTGCTGGCCAGTTGCCTGGCGTTCGTGGATAGCGTTCAGCGAGTTTGTGCAGAATCCAGCAGAAGGCTTTTTCGCTGTCGGTTTCACCCACCGGGCGGAATGAACCGGTCTCAAGCTGGCGATAACCTTTCAGCTGCCCGTTATGGGCGTAAGTCCAATTGCGGCCCCACAGCTCACGCGTGAACGGATGGGTGTTTTCCAGCGACACTTCACCGCGATTCGCCTGGCGAATATGCGCCACCACCGAATGCGATTTGATCGGATATTCCTGCACCAAACGGGCAATCGGCGAGTTGAAGCTTGGCTGCGGATCTTTGAAGGTGCGGCAACCTTTACCTTCATAAAAGGTGATGCCCCAACCATCTTTGTGCGGCCCGGTTCCACCGCCACGCTGCACCAGACCGGTAAAACTGAAACAGATGTCCGTGGGGACATTGGCGCTCATCCCGAGCAATTCGCACATAGCAACCGCCTTAAGTTAGAACCTCCTGCGCATCGCAGGAGGAACACGTCATTACTTAACCATCTCTTTTTCGATCAACAGCATCAGGATGTGGATCACTTTAATGTGGATCTCCTGAATGCGGTCGGCATAACCGAAGTGTGGCACACGAATTTCGATATCTGCCGTGCCTGCCATTTTGCCACCATCTTTGCCGGTCAAAGTGATCACTTTCATCCCTTTGGCGCGTGCCGCTTCAATCGCTTTGATGATGTTGGCGGAATTGCCAGAGGTGGATAAGCCCAGCAGTACATCGCCTTCACGCCCTACCGCTTCGATATAGCGTGAGAACACATAGTCATAGCCGAAATCGTTGCTGACGCACGAAAGGTGGCTGACATCAGAAATAGCAATCGCCGGATAGCCAGGACGGTTTTCACGATAGCGCCCAGTCAGCTCTTCAGCAAAATGCATCGCATCGCAATGTGAGCCGCCGTTTCCGCAGGAGAGCACTTTGCCGCCTGCTTTGAAGCTATCGGCCAGCAACACCGCAGCGCGCTGAATGGCATGAATGTTGGCTTCGTCACTCAGGAACTTATTGAGCGTATCGGCGGCTTCATTGAGTTCTGAGCGAATAATGTCCTGATACATAGGGATGTCCTTTAGAGGAAAGATTGACCCCGCAAGTTTAACGGAATGGGGCAATGCCGCAAAGCGCCTGCAAGGTGGAAAAGCGCGACCGTTGGGGAAAGTTTGGCAGACGTTGCGGCGCGTACATCGATTTTGTGAGTTCTGTTGTAATTGCGATGTAAACAGATTGCTAAATTTAGTCCGCTATTCTAAACCTACAGCATAACAGGTCAGACCTCTTACTACTTACGGAGCGCTTCATTATGCTGGTTGCCTCAATCATTGCGACGCTAATTCTGCTTAGCGTCTTGTTCTACCACCAAATTTCCCTGCGTTTGAGCAGCGTGATTCTGCTGCTGTGGACCGGCGCGCTGGCGGCGGCTGGCGTGTGGACGCCGTGGCTGCTGCTGCCGTTGGCGATCATTCTGCTGCCATTCAACCTGCCAGTGATGCGCCGCAGTATGTTCTCTAAACCGGCGCTGCACAGTTTCCAGAAAGTGATGCCGCCGATGTCGCGCACCGAAAAAGAGGCGATTGACGCCGGTACCACCTGGTGGGAAGGCGATCTGTTCCGCGGCAAACCAGATTGGCAGAAACTGCATAACTATCCGCAACCGCGCCTGACAGAAGAAGAACAAGCCTTTATTGATGGGCCGGTCGAAGAAGCCTGCCGCATGGCAAATGACTTCGAAATCACCCATGAAATGGCCGATTTGCCGCCAGAATTGTGGGCGTACCTCAAACAACATCGCTTCTTCGCGATGATCATCAAAAAAGAGTACGGCGGCCTGGAATTCTCCGCTTATGCGCAGGCGCGCGTGCTGCAAAAACTGGCGGGTGTTTCTGGCATCCTGGCGATCACCGTTGGCGTACCGAACTCTCTCGGCCCAGGCGAACTGCTGCAACATTACGGCACCGATGAGCAGAAAGATCACTACTTGCCACGTCTGGCGCGCGGCGATGAAATCCCCTGCTTTGCGCTGACCAGCCCGGAAGCGGGTTCCGATGCCGGTGCTATCCCCGATACTGGCGTGGTGTGCATGGGCGAATGGCAAGGCCAGAAAGTGCTGGGGATGCGCCTCACCTGGAACAAGCGCTACATTACGCTGGCGCCGATTGCTACCGTGTTGGGCCTGGCGTTTAAGCTCTCCGATCCCGATCACCTGCTGGGTGATACCGAAGAACTCGGCATCACCTGCGCATTGATCCCGACGCACACGCCGGGCGTGGAGATCGGTCAGCGCCACTTCCCGCTCAACGTGCCGTTCCAGAACGGTCCAACGCGCGGCAAAGATATCTTCGTACCGATTGATTTCATCATTGGTGGCCCGTCAATGGCCGGTCAAGGCTGGCGCATGTTGGTGGAATGCTTGTCCGTCGGACGCGGTATTACCTTGCCATCTAACTCAACTGGCAGCGTGAAAAGCATTGCACTGGCGACCGGTGCTTACGCGCACATTCGCCGCCAGTTCAAAGTGTCTATCGGTAAAATGGAAGGGATTGAAGAACCGCTGGCGCGTATTGCCGGTAACGCTTACGTGATGGATGCGGCAGCCACCTTGATCACCAGCGGCATTATGCTCGGCGAAAAACCGGCGGTGCTGTCGGCAATTGTGAAGTATCACTGCACCCATCGCGGGCAACGCGCGATTATCGATGCGATGGATATCGCCGGCGGTAAAGGCATTATGCTGGGCGAAAACAACTTCCTGGCGCGTGCTTATCAAGGCGCCCCCATTGCCATCACCGTGGAAGGTGCCAACATTCTGACGCGCAGCATGATCATCTTCGGCCAGGGCGCAATTCGCTGCCATCCATGGGTGCTGGAAGAGATGAACGCCGCGGCGAAAAATGATTTGGTCAGCTTTGACCGTGCGCTGTTTAGTCATATCGGCCACGTTGGCAGCAACAAAGTGCGCAGCCTGTGGCTAGGCTTAACTGGCGGTCGCACCAGCGCCACGCCAACCCGCGATGTGACGCGCCGCTACTATCAGCACCTCAACCGTTTAAGCGCCAACCTTGCACTGCTGTCAGATGTATCAATGGCGGTGCTGGGCGGCAGTTTGAAACGCCGCGAACGCATCTCGGCGCGTCTGGGCGATGTGCTAAGCCAGATGTATTTGGCCTCTGCCACCCTGAAACGTTATGACGATGAAGGCCGCAACGAAGCCGATTTACCGCTGGTGCATTGGGGCGTGCAGGATGCGCTGCATCAGGCAGAAGTGGCGATGGACGATCTGCTGCGTAACTTCCCGAATCGCATGGTCGCCGGTGCGCTGCGCATGGTGATTTTCGCTGGCGGCAAACATTGCCCGGCACCATCAGACAAACTGGATCACAAACTGGCGAAACTGCTGCAACTGCCTTCGGCTACGCGTACTCGTTTAGGTCGCGGACAGTATTTGACGCCAAGCGCACACAACCCGGCAGGTCAGTTGGAGCAAGCGTTGCAGGATGTGATGGCGGCGGAAGTGATCCACGATCGTCTGTGCCAGCAACAGAAAAAACATCTGTCGTTTACCCGCCTGGATGCGCTGGCACAGCGTGCATTGCAGCAAGGTTGGATTGATGAGAGTGAAGCGCAGGTGCTGATTCGTGCAGAAGCCAGCCGCCTGAAAGCGATTAACGTCGACGACTTTGCCCCGGAAGCGCTGTCGGCCCCAAAGCCGCAGAGTAAAAGCAATTCCAGAGCGAGTGAAGCAGCATAAATGTAAGGGCGGCCTCTCGGCCGCCTTTTTAGCCGGTCGCCCCCTCCTGCCATTTCTTAAGCCCCTGCTGAAAAAATATATCCGCCGGATACCAGACATATCTGCACGGCACATTTCCCCGCCCTGTTTACGATACCGACCATTATTCCCTTATAAATGGTCAGAAAAATGGAATTCAGCAAAAAACGCCTCAGCCCTTACGGCACCGTTCAGGATGAACTTCCGTATCAGCTCACGGCCCGCAGCGAAGCGCCTGTCGCACCGCTCACCGCCCCGCTGCCGGAGGAAAGCTTCGACGCCGAGCGTATTCAGCGCATCAGCTCCGGCGCACAGCTCGAAACCCAGGCCGGTCTGATTATTCAGAATCAAGACAGCCGCCTCGAAATCGCCGAGTTCAACTGGTTCGGCTACAACTCCAAAACCCTGCTGGTCGGCGAAAAAAGCACCATCAGCTTCAGCCTCGGCTCGCACGGCATGAGCGAATTCAGCTTCGACTACTTTGCCCTGCACAACCGCACCACCGTGATCAACTTCTACGACGCCAGCGGCAACCTGATTGGCAGCGAAAAGCTGCTCTACACCGGCTCCGTCTCCGCGAAGCAGTTCGATATCAAAACCCTCAGCTTCACCGCCCCCGCCGGTAAGCTGATTGCTCGCGCCAAGCTGGTCACCGGCGACGAGCCCGCCGTCGGCGACTACGGCTTCCACATCGACAACGTCAAATGGACCGCCGCCGGCCGGCTGCCGGTGGACTTCACCTTTGACCGCATGGAGCGCGACACCGGCACCAGCGCCACCGACTTCATCACGAAAGACGGCGCCGGCGGGCGTAAAGTTGAAGGCACGCTCAGCCGCGCCCTCGCCTCCTCCGAAACGCTGGAGTTCTGGGACGGCTCGAACTGGATGAGCGCCACGGTGAACGGCCAGAAATGGCAGGCGCAGGACGCCACCGCGCACGGCGGCGACTGGGAATACCGGCTGCGCGTGGTCGACGCTAACGGCAACGCCACGCCGGAGCAGAGCCATCAGGTGGTGCTCGACACCACGCCGTCCGACGTGCAGGTCAGCTTTATCCGCATGAGCCAGGACGACGGCGTGGCCGACGACTGGCAAACCACCGACGGCAGCGCCGGGCGCACCGTGCAGGGCACGCTGAGCAAGGCGCTGGATACGGGCGATATCATCGAATACTCGCTGGACGGCGGCAAAACCTGGCTGCCGCTCAGCGTGGATTTTGCCAATAACTGGAGCTTCACCGACAGCGCCGCGCACGCCGCCGACTGGAGCTATCAGATACGCATTACGGATATCGCCGGCAACGTCAATGAGCCTGCCGTTCAGGACGTGGTGCTGCTGCCCGGCGCCGTCACCCTCAGCTTTGACCGCATGGAGAAGGACACCGGCGCCAGCGGCACCGACTTCATCACGAAAGACGGCTCCGCCGGCCGCCTGGTGGAAGGGACGCTGAGCCGCGAGCTCAATCCGGGCGAAACGCTGCAGTTCTGGAACGGCAGCGCGTGGGTGGCCGCCACCGCCAGCGGCCTGACGTGGCAGGCGCAGGACGACACCGCGCATAACAGCGGCTGGAGCTACAAGGTGCGGGTGGTCGACGCCAGCGGCAGCACCNCCGCCAGCGGCCTGACGTGGCAGGCGCAGGACGACACCGCGCATAACAGCGGCTGGAGCTACAAGGTGCGGGTGGTCGACGCCAGCGGCAGCACCCTCGAAGACCAGCATCAGGACGTGGTGCTGACGCCGCCGTCCGACGTGCAAATCACCTTTGCGCGCATGAGCAAGGACGACGGCGTGGCCGACGACTGGCGCACCACCGACGGCAGCGCCGGCCGCCGGGTTGAAGGCACGCTGAACAAGGCGCTGCGTGTCGGCGACGTTATCGAATACTCCACCGACGGCGGCAAAACGTGGCAGAACTTAACCGTCAACGGCCTGAACTGGTCCTTTACCGACAGCGCCGCACACGCCGCCGACTGGGACTATCAGATACGCATTACGGATATCGCCGGCAACGTCACCGCACCGGTGACGCAGGACGTCGTGCTGCTGCCGCTGGAGATCGCCCTCTCCTTTATCCGCATGGATAAGGACACCGGCGCCAGCGACGCCGACTTCATCACCAGAGACGGCACCGCCGGTCGCCTGGTTGAGGGCGCGCTCAGCCGCACGCTCAACGTCGGGGAATCCCTGCAGTTCTGGGATGGTACCCAGTGGATCGCCGCCAGCGTCACCGGCCTGAACTGGCAGGCACAGGATACCAGCGCCCACAACGCCAGCTGGACCTATAAGCTGCGCGTGGTCGACGCCAGCGGCAGTGCCCTCGAAGAACAGTCTCAGGACGTGGTGTTGACCCCGCCGTCGCCGGTCAACATCACTTTCGACCATATGGAGAAGGACGACGGCGTCGCCGACGACTGGCGCACCACCGACGGCAGCGCCGGGCGTCTGGTGCACGGCAAACTCAGCAACGCGCTGAACGCCGGCGATATAGTTGAATACTCGCTTGATAACGGCGTGACCTGGCAGGTGGCCACGCTGAACGGCAATACGTGGTCCTTCACCGATCCCGCCGCGCACGGCAAAGACTGGGAATATCAGGTGCGCATCACCGACGTCGCCGGCAACGTCACCGCGCCGGTCAGCCAGACCGTGGTGCTGCTGCCGCCACCACCGATAAGCTTTACCTTCGAGCAGATGGAAAAGGACACCGGCATCAGTGCCACCGACTTCATTACCCAAGACGGCAGCGCCGGTCGCCTGGTCGAAGGCGCGATGAGCAGGCTTCTCAACCCTGGCGAGACGCTGGAGTTCTGGGACGGACAAAAATGGGTTACCGCCACGGTCAACGGACAACAGTGGCAGGCGCCAGACGACACGCTGCACAACAGCAGCTGGCAATATAAGCTGCGCATTATTAATGCCGGAGGCGATCCCTTCCACGAGCAGTCGAAGTCAGTCGAGCTGGACACCACCAAACCCGACGCCGCGGACCTGTCCGGCATGGGCAAAGACAGCGGGCTGAATACCGGCAACCTGTTCACCAATAATGGTGATGCAGGACGAGTGTACTGGGGCACCTTCGCTGCCGCCGAGACCGGCGTGCGGGTTGAAGTAACCATCGACGGCGGCAAGACCTGGCATGACGCCCTGATAGATGGCAACAAGTGGGTCTGGCAGGATAATACCGCACACGCCACGGACTGGACGCTGCAGACGCGTATCACCGACAAAGCCGGAAATATCTTTGAGGGTGAAACGCATGATGTGCGGATGGACACCACGCCGCCAAATCACCCGGATTTTATCAACCGCGAGGGCGATAATCTGACGGTCAGCCTGAAAGACAGCAACGTGGTGGCGGGCGATAAGGTTATTGTGCATATCGACGGCAAAAATGCTTTTTGTACCCTGACCAGTACCGATATTCAGGCGGGCCAGGCGATTGTCACGCTGCCTGCCAACAGTCGCCTGTCGGCGGAGTATCGCGCTGCGTTTGTTGATATACACGGTAATAAATCGGAGTATTTCTCGCGAAAACCTCTTCTCTTTGATTTTGAAGATCAGAAAGCTTTTAATTTTCCAACCCCTAATAAAGCTTATGACTTTGGTGCATTTAGCATTATCTGGACAGGGACATCGGCATCACATGGAATTACCAATGTTGCAGCAGGTCAGGGCATGCAATATCCGACGAACACTCTTGGAATATCATGTGTGGGAGATCCTGTTACCTTGATGCTTAATCATGGTAAGAAAAGTAATAAAATGACTTTTGAGATAAAGGATTTAACGCTCGGAAATATTCAGATTCAATTTTATGATGGCGCTAATTTGTCTTATAACTACACAGCTTATATGTCAAATGGACGTGCCCAATATTTGACGGTTCCTTTGCCAGCAGGAAAAGAATTTACTTCTGTTAAATTTATTCCAGCGACATGGGGGGATGTTATGGCTTTAGACAATCTTAACTTCTGGGTTTATGACGATAAGATTTTACCCACTGAAACTATTCAGACCGTGGTGAAAGGCGATCTTTATTCTGTTGGGGATGCACTTGATAATATCTTTGTGGTTAATAACGTGACCGATCTCGGCAAAATTGAGATGTTGAACGGTAATGGCGGCATCGACACACTGAAGTTGTCCGGAGCAAATCAGACGCTGGATCTCACCACCTTCCTCAGTAAAATCCAGTCGGTGGAAGTGGTAGATATCACCGGCAGCGGCAACAACACGCTTAATCTGTCGCTGGGCGATGTCCTGCAACAGGGCGGCAAAGACCTGTTCAACATCTCCGGTAACGTGCAGATGATGATTAAAG
>NZ_JBNBPM010000014.1:0-119191 GCF_059412405.1 Pantoea sp. CFCC18179
GCGCCCGCTGCTGATGTTTACCTTGTTCCCGGCGTTAACCGTGGTTTCGTTGTGCGTGGTGCCGCTGCCGTTCTCGCTGCCCTTGCCTTTGTTAACGCTGGCATTCAGCGACAGCCCGTTCGCGCCCTGGCCGAAGTTGATGCCGACGCCGATTGAGCCGCCCTGGCTTTCATTTTTGCCGTCGAGACGCTGGCTGTCCTGCGACGAACTCAGATTCACGTCGCGCGCCGCGCTCAGGTTCACGTCTTTGCCCGCCTGCAATTGCGCGCCCTGAATGTTGACGTCGGTTTTGCTGGCGTTGATGGTCAGATTATTGCCCGCCGTCAGCTGGCTGCCCTGATGCTGGCTCTGCGTCAGCGTCTGCTCGGATTTCGACGACTGACTGCCGTACGACAGGTTCACGCCAATCACGCTGCCTTCGCTGCCGCCCGCCTCCGCCAGCGAGTTCGCCTGATACGCCTGGACGCCGCCCAGCGCCGCTTTCATGCCGTCCAGCGCCGCCAGACGTCCGCTGGTCTGCTTGCTGGCATCGTTTGCCGTGCTGACCGCGGTGTTAATCGCACTACCCACCGTGCCGGACAGCGCCAGCGTTAACCCGCTCTGCTTCTGCTCTACCGTGTGTTTCTGCGTGCTCTGATTCTCCGCTGCAAGGATATTCACCTCGCTGCCGCTCAGGCTGAGATCTTTACCTGCCAGCACATCGGAGCCTTTCACCGTCAGATTATTGCCCGCGCTCAGGCTGACATTGCCAGCGGTGCTGCCCACCGTGCTGCCTGCGCTGCTGCGGGTTATTGCGTCGTCGCCGGTTTTCAACGAGCTTTGCCCTACCGTGAAGCCGATGCCGCCGGTACCTGACAGCCCGCTTTTCTTCTCGGTGCGCAGGTGGTTTTCCTGCCGCGTTTCATCCGCAGTGGTCAGTGTCAAATCGCGCCCCGCCGCCAACGCTACGTCCTGGGTGCCGACCACGCTGCTGCCGCTGACCGTCAGATCACGGCCCGCCTGCATCGTCACACTGTCGCCACTCAGGCTGCTGCCTATCGCGCTTTGGCTTTGTACCTCGTCGTGCGTAGTCACGGATTTCTTCGATAACATGCCGCCGCTGCTCTGGTGGCTGTTCTCGGTCAGATGGTACGCCGCGTTGCCGCTGCTGAGGTTGATGTCGTTGCCCGCCGACAGGCTCAGCGCGTCCTGCGCGGTGACTGTCGCCGCTTTGGCATTGATGTCGTTGCCTGCCGACAGTGACACATTGCCACCGCCATTAATCTGGCTACCGATGTCGTTACTTTGCGACAGTGTACGGTCGTTGCCACCGCCCCAGTCGCCGCGCTCGCTGCTGGTGGTGGTGAGCGTATTCAGGTTGAGGTCGTTGCCAGCGATGATCTGCGTGTTGCTGCCCGCGCCGCTGTTGCTGATTTGCGACGCCGTTAGATTGATGTCGTGCAATGCCTGCAAGCCAAGCGTGCCGTTATCGTTTTGTACGTAAATGCCTGCTGGACGGTCAAAGGTGATGTTGCCCACGCTACCGCCCAGCGTACTGATGCTGTTAAGGTCGCGACCGGCAATCGCCGTTAGGCTGCTGCCGCCCTGCAAGGTGCCGCCGATGTTATTGATGTCGGTGCGCGCCCGCAAATCAACTTTGTCGCCGCCAATGAAGCCGCTGTTGTTGAGATTATCCGCCGTGAGTTGCGTTACGCTGCGGCCGTTGATGTGTCCGCTATTAGTCAGATCGTTGTTGACGTTGAGCGACACCGCGTTGCCTGCCAGCAACGCGCCGCTGCCATCCACGTCACCGGCTTTCACCCGCGCATACAGTTGTGGCACCAGCACCTGCTGCGTGCTGCCATCAGGCAAGGTCACGGTTTGCGCCACCAGCCACACCATGTCGCTGGTAAGCAACGCCATTTGTTGTGCCGACAGCGCCACGCCGAGGGTTAATCCATACTTTTTGCCGAAGGCGACACCCGCATCCATCAACGCCTGATATTGCGATTCGTCGTTGCTGTAGCCGCTGAGATAGCGATTGCCGCTCACGGCAATCACCTGTTGGCGAATTAGCTGTTGTTCATAGTAGCCATCGCCAAGGCGGCGCAGCACATGGTTCGGATCCTGCGTGAACTGGTTCTGCATGTAATCGCTGCCCAGCCACTGTTTGTTATTGGTGAAACGTGGATCGGTCTCGACCAAATACGCCGCATCATTGCCCGGATGAATGGTAAACAGGCTGCTGTCCGGCAAGGTGGTATTGGCTCCGATGGCGCGAATCACCGTGTTATTGCCATCGCTGCCTGGCTGGACGATCTCCACAATCTGCCCCGGCGGCGGCGTAATTGCCGTTTGCCCGGTATCCGCCGAAATCGCACCTGCATCGATGATTTTCACCTTAGTGCCCGTGGTGTCGCGATCGCCGATGGCGGTGCCGCTGCCGTTCACCGGCGCGTTGCCCTGCCAGCGCATCGTTTGCAGATCGATGGTTTGATAAATCACATCGGGCGCATAGTTGCTGGTGTCTTTACCCTGCGAGGTTTTGGTTCCGCCCAAGCCGCCACCGGATTTTTTCGCATACCAGCGGATTTGCTTGCCGATATCGGTGATCACCCGCTCACCCATCGTGGCAATGTTGTTCAGTTCGCCGATGACGCCACTCAGCAAACCGCCCGCCACAATGCGGCTGTCGTGATTGTTCACCTGATTGCTGGTGATGGTCAGATTGCCACCGGCGATAAACTGGCCCGGTTCGCTCTCTTTGACCTGGGTTTCAGTGACGGTGCGCTGATATTGGTATTCATAAAACTCGTTGCCGCGCGTGCCATCCGGCATGATCGCATCATGCACGCCATATTTGTTTTTGTAGCTGGTATCCACATCCGCCCAGTTAAAACGGTTTACCGCGCCCTTCAGCACTGCTTCGTGATGTGATGATTGCTCAACCACCACGGTTTCCATCACCAGATGATCGTTGACGTTATTGATCTGGCCGATGTTGAGATTCATATCACCGGCGGATTCCAGCGTGGCGCTGTGGTTATTGAACACCGAACCTTGCGCGCTGGCGTGCCAGTTGCCGTCAAGCAGGCCGCCAATCGCCAGATCGCCGCCGCTGTAAATCAGCGCGTGATCGCGGTTGTTCAGCGTTTGCATGCCGATATCCAGCCGATCGCGTGCGGCAATGGTTGCCGCCGTGCCATTTTCCGCGAGGTTGTTCAACGTGTTGGCCTGCAACGCAATGTGATCACCGTATAAGCGCCCGCGGCCAAGATTGGTCAGCGATGTGGCGGTGATATGCGTCAAACCGCCGTCGAGCAGGCCGCGGTTGGTGACATCGCCGCTGATCAGCAGGTGGTTTTCATGGGCGCTGATTTCGGCCGGTTGTTGGTTATCGAGGCTGCCCGCGTTAAGGGTTAGCACCCCACCCGCACGCATCAACGACTGATTTACCAATCCTTGTCCATTGAGGTTAAAGGTCAGATTGCCGTTGGCGATCACCTCTCCCTGGTTGAAAAATGCCTGCTGTAAATCCAGTGCCAACGCATCTTGCGACAACACGCGACCATCGCCGCTTAGGCGGTTGGCATTGAGATCAAATGTTGAGCCGCCAATCAAGGTGCCGCCGGTGTTGCTCAACGCCAGCGATTTACCTCCGTTGATGGCTAATGCCGCCCCTGACGACACCAAACCGCTGCGGTTATCCAGCGACGTGGCGCTGTTGATCGCTAGTCGATTAGTGGCGCGAATGGCACCATTACTGTTGTCGATCACATCACTATTCAGCGTGACCGATTGGCCTTCCACGCCAAGGTTGTCGCCTTGCGTATTGTGGTTAAGCAGTTGCGTGCTGCTTAGGACCAGGCTTTGGCCGCTGCGCATCAATCCGCTGCTGTTATCGAGAGTGGCGGCGTTGATCAACGCGTTACCGGCGATTTGTAACTGACCGCCAATATTGTTCAGCGCGTCCGTGGTCAGTTGTGCATCGCCCGCCGCCGCAATCACACCGTTGCTGTTATCAAGCTGCTGGCCTTGGCTATCCAGCTGCAATGCACCAGAGCTCAGCAGTTGTCCCGCGCTGTTGAGCAACGCGCCGGTAAGAAGCGTCAGCGTTTGTCCGGCGCTGAAGACGCCGCCCAAGTTGGTCAACCCATTGCCTTGCGTGTCCACCGCCAACACGCGGCCCGCCTGCACTTTTCCGCTCTGATTATTGATGGCGTAGCTACGCAGATTGATCGCCGCATCGCTCGCCAGCGTACCTTGCTGGTTATTGAAGGCGTGCCCTGTCAGCGCGGCATCTCCACTCGCCGCGATAAATCCGCTGCTGTTGTCGATATTACCGGCGTTGAGCGACAAGCTGCCGCCGCTAACAATGCCGCCATTGCTGCCGCTGTTGCGGTTATTCAGATCGCCCGTTTGCACATCCAGCGCCATCGCGCTGCCGGATTGCAGCAAACCGCCCTGATTGTTCAACCCCACACTGTTCAGCGACAGCGCCCCCGCCGCCGCAATCACGCCTTGCTGATTGTTCAGCAAACTGCGTGATTCGATGTGCATCGAACCTTGTTGCCCGGCGATCAGTTGCCCGCTTTGGTTATCCAGGCTGCCAGCATTGATATTCAGATCACCGTTGCTGGCAATTTTTCCGTTCTGGTTATCCAGCGCACCCGCCACCGTGACCGCCGTCGCACCATCTCCGGTTTGAATCATCTTGCCCTGACGATGCGACAGCGAATCCGCATTGACGTTCAGCTGTTGCGCCTGCGTGGTGGCGTTATCCAGCAGCAGTTTGCTACCGCTGATTTGCATCTTGCCGTTGCTGAGAATCGAACCCTGGGTTCCGTTCAGCTGTGAGGCGAAGATGGCTAAATCGCCGCTGCCGAGGTGCAGCATCGAGCCTTGCTGGTTATCGAAAATGGCGGTATTCAGCGTGAAATTGCGACTGTTGCTGGCGAGCGTGCCGCTGGCGTTATTGATGCCATCGGCAAACGTCAGTTGCAGATCGTCGGCGCCCAGCTGCTGCACGGTGCCGCGCTGATTGAGCAAAGTACGCCCGCTGAGATCCAACGTGTCGGCAGAGATTTTGCCCGCGTTATTATTGATCGTACCTTTGCTGGCAAGCGTGAGTTTGCGCGTTGCCGCCACGGTGGCATTGGCAGTGCTCACGTCGCCGCTGTTGGCGCGCAAGGCGATGTCTTTCGCTTGCGTCTGGCTGCCGCTGAAGTTGGCGTTGCTGCCGCTGGCCACCAACTGATCCGCCGCCAGCGCCTGGCCGCTCACCTTCAGTTCTCCCTGGCTGTTGAGGGTCAAATTGCCCGCCGCTCCCAGCAATCCATCCTGTTTGACGCCAGCCGCCAGCGTGCCGGTGCTGTTAATCGCCGCCGCCATCAAGGTAGCGTGCTGGCTGGCGGCGATGGTGCCGCTGTTACTGATGCTGCCATCGGCATTGACGATCACGTCGCCCGCCGATGCGCCGATAGTGCCCGCATTATGCACGCCGACGCCTTTCTCGGTGCCCAGCAAGCGGATTTTGTTGGCGTACATGCCGCCCAGCGCGGCGACATCAATGGCGACGCCCGGTGCGCTGCTGCCGTCTGCGGCTTTCGCGTTGACCACATTATGATCGGCATCGACGGTGTTACGCCCGGCAGTGATGTTGAGTTCATTAGCCCAAATACCCGCGTTAACGCTCACCGCGCGCGCGATCAAATCGGTGCTGTCCTGCTGGCGCGAATCCATGCCCGCGCCCTGCACCACGATCTCGCCTTTATTCACGTCGTAACCGCTGATCACACCGTTATTCATCTGCACCTGGCCGGTGGTCAAGGTGGCGCGATTGGCATTAATAAAGCCACAGCCGTTACAGGTAATGCCGGATGGGTTGGCAATCACCACCTGCGCACGCTGGCCAGCCACTT
This sequence comes from Pantoea sp. CFCC18179, assembly GCF_059412405.1. Taxonomy (NCBI): domain Bacteria; kingdom Pseudomonadati; phylum Pseudomonadota; class Gammaproteobacteria; order Enterobacterales; family Erwiniaceae; genus Pantoea; species Pantoea sp. CFCC18179. The sequence goes on from NZ_JBNBPM010000014.1 coordinate 5,901, forward strand.
CAACAAAACCGTTGAGTTGGCTGATATTGGCGGAATTGACTTCATTGAGGATGACTTTCGCTTCACCACGCGCCAGGTTCGGGTTGCCGCTGATCATTCCCGCCAGCTGCGATTGGCTGTTGCCGTGCGCGTTATTGAGCACCACGCCGCGTTTATCGACATCAAACTGGCTGTAAACATTGCGCGAAACCCCGCCGCTGCTTGGGGTCTGGATGTTGATCTGCGGCGTGCCGTTGGCAGAATTGATGATGGTGGCTTGTTGATTGCCCGGCGCGCTGCCATCGGCCACCACCGCAGCTTGCGTGACGACGCTGACGCAGCCTAATGACATTAACAGCGCAAATTGCAGCGTAGAGAGCGCGCTAATGCGGCGACGCGAAGCATAACCGAGACCGGAAGATGGCGATGATGACGCCTGGCCGCAGCCAGCAATATCGGGTACCACCATCAACATGCCACGTGCTTTGTTAAACACCACGCGATAGAAATTCTTGTTCATTGCAGCATCCTTACTTAACAGATCAACAGCGCGGCAGTTCCGTGCGGGCTGTGGGTTTAAAATTGATAGTTGAGGCTAAAACCCAACGATAGCGCATCGGTTTTGAAGCCCGCCGGTTTGGAAAACGGCGTAGCAGCAAACAGGTCATAACCGAGGTTAAATGCCGAACCACGCACGCCAATTGCGCCGCCCGCCAGATGATTACCGACCAGATATTGCGTGCCGTTGCCGCCCACTTCACCGTAATCGACGCCGAGGTAGAGCTCTTGCGACGGCAGCGGCGTGCTCCAGGCCAGATCGTTGCGCACAAACCAGCCGCGGTCGGCGTTCAAACTGCGTTCGCCATCGAAACCGCGCACCGTCCAGCGGCTGCCAATGGAAAACTGATCCTGTGGCGTCAGCGGCGTGTTACTCAGTTGGCGCTGATACTGCACGTTGTAGCGGAACGATTGGTTCGCCACGGTGAACGGCACCGCCCACTGCGCATTGAATTGCAGGATTTTGGCCAGCGCCGTGGCATCACCGTAATACTCTTCTGGCGCGGGCATGGCGCCAAACCAACGAGTGCCGCGTTGATAGCTGACACCGGCATCCAGCGTGGATTGCGCGATGTAATGACGATGCTGCAAGCCAATGCGCCAGGCGGACGTTCGGCGGCGCTGTACCTCGACTTCGGTGTCGTTAATGAAGTTTTTCGACTCTTTGGCCAGCACGTCGTAGGTGAAAGTGGTTTTCTGGCTGCTGCTGCGGTGCAATACCCGGCTGAGCTGGAAATCCACATTCTGGCTTTTGCCGCTGTAACGGTAATCCTGATTTAATCCGGCCACCGTTTGGTGATAGTCGTAGCTGTTGGCGGTGAATCCGGCGGTCCAGTAACCAAACGGCACCGAGTAATGTCCGGTAAGGTTGCTGCTGCCTTTGTCCGAGTGATTACCAATATTGTGACTGGCGGAGAGGTAAAACAGGTCGCTGAGTGACAGCGGATTATCCAGCGATAGCGTTAAGCCGCCCTGATATCGTCCGGTGCTGCGCGTGCCTGAGTCATCCAGCGATGCACCCACGCGCCACATTTTGCTCTGCTGTCGGGTTAAGCGAATATCGCTCTCGCCTGGCTGTGCGCCCGGCACAATTTCCATGCTGGCCTGTACGGTTGGCAAACGTTGCAGGTTTTCCAAACCTTGCTCGATATCGCGCAGATCCAGCAATTCGCCGTCATGTGCAGGAAACGCGCTGTACAGCGTGACATAACGATTGCTGTCAGGTGTCAGCACCACGTTGCGCACCTTACCCGGCACAATTACCAGCTTTAACTCGCCGCTTTTGAGGTCCTGCGCGGGTGCCAATACGCGCGTGGTGATGTAGCCGTGATCCACCAGACGGTTTTGCAGCGCGCTCATCAGCAGATTGATGCCTTTGCCGCCTAAGCAGTGCCCCACGGCCTGATTACTGATGCGTTGTAACGGCAGCCAATGTGGCAAAGCATCGCCGCCGCTGAGCAGCACGCGATCAATGGCAAAGCACGGAGTTTCAACAGGAAATTGGATGCGGCCAAAACTGGAGGAAGGCGGTGCCAGACGCACATCTGGCGCGGTTGGCGTGAGTTGCTGCTCCAGCGCCTTTTGTCGTTGCTGCTGCAAGATGAGCGGTTCGTTCGCGCTTAACTCTGCGGCAATGAGATCCGATGAAAACAAGACAACAAGCGCGGCATAGCCACCAACACGCTTAGGAAACAGGCGGGATAACATCAAACAATCCTTGTCATAACTTACTGATAAACGTTGAATATCCATCAACGCTGCGTTACTGCCTTTGCTGATCTTTTCGCTCAAAGCATCGCATATACGACGTTTTTTATGGAAACATATGGCATTAATTTTGCGCAGATATTAAACAGGCGATGTGGCAAAAACAATATGCACCAGGCCAAATCGGACATTTTAAGAAATTCCCTACGGATTGTTTGTCATCCTGGTTAGCGGTTTTCCTACAAAAACTAAATTCCCTTTCCTGCCAACTGCTTTGCCATTACTGGCGTGTTGTGGCTTGATCGATCGGGCTGATCGCTATTACTGTATATAAATACAGTATCATTTTGAGGCGATAGCCATGCAGTTTTATCAGCCCGCGGAGATCCGCGCCATTTTAGAATTACCGTTGTTTATCAGCCGCGTGCCGTGCGGTTTCCCGTCGCCGGCGCAGGATTACGTTGAGCAACGGCTCGATCTCAACGAATTGTTGGTGGATCACCCTAGTTCAACCTACTTCATTAAAGTCAGTGGCGATTCGATGATCGAAGGCGGTATCACCGAAGGCGACATGCTGATCGTCGACAGCTCGCCGAAACCGCAGCATGGCGACATGGTAGTGGCCTCGCTTGAGGGGGAATTCACCGTGAAATTGCTGATGCTGCGCCCTTATTTGCACCTCAAACCGATGAATGCCGCACACGCAATTATCCCGGTTGAAGATGTCGATCAGTTTGAGATCTTCGGCGTGGTGAAACATGTAATCAAAACCATCGGCTGATTATGTATGCCTTAGTGGATGTGAACTCGTTCTACGCCAGTTGCGAAACCGTGTTTCGCCCGGACCTGCGCAACAAGCCGATAGTGGTGCTGTCGAACAACGACGGCTGCATTATTTCGCTGAATAAGGCCGCCAAGAAACTCGGCATCAAGATGGGCGCGCCCTACTTCAAGCAGCGCGAAGAGTTGCTGCGCCACAAAGTGGTGGTGTTCTCCTCCAACTATGCGCTGTATGGCGATATGTCGCGGCGCGTGATGGAGACGCTGGAGCAGATATCCACGCGCGTGGATATCTATTCGATTGATGAAGCGTTTGTTGATGTCACCGGCATCAGCGCCTGTATGTCGCTGGATCAGCTGGGGCGCGATATTCGCGATCGCATTTATCAGGACACCCATTTGCGCGTCGGCGTGGGCATCGCCCCGACCAAAACCCTGGCGAAACTGGCGAACTGGGCGGCGAAGCGCTGGACCAAAGCCGAGAATGTGATGGATCTCTCCGCGCCGCTGCGCCAGCGGGAACTGATGAAATTGGTGCCGGTCGCTGAGGTGTGGGGCGTGGGGCGACGCTTAACCGCCAAGCTCAATTTGATGGGGATTAACACCGCCTTTGAGTTATCGGAAACGCCCATCCCGCTGATGCGTAAACATTTTGGTGTGGTGCTGGAGCGCACGATTCGGGAGCTGCGCGGCGAAGCCTGCCTGGCGTTTGACGAGGTGATCCCCAATCGACAAAACATTTTGTGTTCGCGCTCTTTTGGCGATCGCATTACCGACTATCAAGACATGCGCGAAGCGATCGCCAATTACGCGGCGCGGGCTGGCGAGAAGTTACGCAGTGAACGGCAATATTGTCGCCACATCAGCACTTTTATTCGCACCAGCCCGCACGATCCGCATCATCCTTATTATGCCAATGCGGCCAGTCAAACCTTGATAACGCCGACGGCTGATAGCCGCGATATTATCCAGGCTACGCTGAATTGTTTGGATCGTATCTGGATCCCCGGCAAACGTTATATGAAAGGCGGCGTCATGTTGGGCGATTTCTTTAGCGATGGTGTGGCTCAGTTTGATCTGTTTGCCGAATATCAACCGCGCCGCAATAGTGATCAGCTAATGGCGCTGATGGATCAGATCAATGCCCACCAGCGCGGTGCGTTATGGTTTGCCGGGCAAGGCATACAGAAGCCGTGGTCGATGAAGCGTGAAATGCTCTCGCCCGCCTACACCACGCGTTTTTCCGATTTACCCGTTGCGAAATAATGTTCTTTTACAACTGTGATTTCCTTGCGATATTCTGCTTATATTACACTGCCCAAAACTGCAAAAACTGATTAACACCCGGAGGTTATATGTCGAGTGAAGACCGCGTAAAAGAGCTGGAAGAGGATGTTAGCAACCTGAAGATTGAGGTCGCCGCTTTGCGTGAATTGATGATCAAACAAGTTGCGGTAAATAACATCACCTTTAAAGGGAAATACGATGAGGTGATTATTCAGCTGGCGAAAGAATATGAAGAACGCGGTTTAGAGGATGAGGAGAACAGCCGGATGCATGAAGCGCTGCGTCAATATATTAAGTATCAGCTTCCGGCGGTGGAATAAGTCGATTCAAATCGGTCACCATAAATGGCGACCCTACGGTTAGACTTGCACGCCTTTCACGCCGTCACGCCCGGCGTGTTTCGCCTGATATAACGCGTGATCGGCGAGCTCCAGCAGATTTACCACCGAGGTGGTCGCTGGCGAAGTGACCGTGGCACAACCCGCGCTTAACGTCAGATGGCCTTGCGTCGACGCAATATGCGGCAGATTCATTGCTCTCACCGCCTCCACCACGCGATTGGCGATCGCCATGCCCGCAGTGAATGACGTATCCGGCAGAATCAGCGCAAACTCCTCGCCACCATAACGCGCCGCCATATCTACGCGGCGCATCGCCAATGACGCCAGCACCTTGCCCACCACTTTCAGGCAATTATCGCCGGCAATGTGCCCGTAGTTATCGTTGTAATGCTTGAAGTAATCCACATCAATCATGATAAGCGTGAGCGGTTTGCCGCTGGACGTGGCGCTGTCCAGCACGTCTTGCAAGTAACGATCAAACTCGCGTCGATTAGCTAATCCGGTCAGCCCATCAAGGTGCGCCAGTTTATTTAAGGCAAGGTTGGCATGATGCAGTTCGTCACGTAGCTCGGTGAGTTCCTGCTGATAGCGCAATACGCGCCGCGCCTGCCGCAGCTGAAACGTCCCCAGCAATAAGATAGTGAGCAGCAACAGCAGCGTAAGAATAATGTCCTGCGCGCGGCCATTGACCCAAACATGGAACAGATCGCTGCTGTTGTAGCCCGCCGCGACAATCAGCGGATAACGGTCAGAACGTGCAAAACCAAAGATGCGCGTTTGACCATCCAGCAGCGATTGCCACTCGCCGCCGCCGCGATCCATTTTCGCCAACATCTCCTGAAACAGCGGGCTGGCAGAGAGATTTTTACCAATAAAACTGTCGGGCATCGGACGCGCGTAAAGCACCGTGCTGTCAGCGAGCATCAGCACCAATACATCGCGCGCGCCAAGTTCGTAATAACTGTAGAAGCGGCGGAAATAATCCACTTTGATGGTCGCCAGCAGCACGCCTTTAAAATTGCCAACCGCATCGCTGACGCGCAATGAAACAGGAATCACCAAATCACCGGTGCTGCGGCTTTCGATCACCGGGCTGATGTGCACGCTGTTGCGCCGGTTGCTGCGCTGGAAGGTGAAATATTCACGATCTGAGTTGTTGATGTTGGTGGGCACGCGATCGGCTGAAGTAGCAATCCACTTGCCGTCGGCATCGTAATAAAACAGGCCATGCAGTTGCGGCAGACGATGCTGCAATTCGCGCATGGTGCTACTGAGATCCGCACCTTGAATGTGGGTCGCCAGTTGGATTTGTAAATCGCGCTGCACCTGACGGAGTGACAGTTCGGTTTGCAGGAAGGTGTCTTCCGCCTGGCGCGATTGCGACAACGCCAGGTTCATGGCGCTTTCCTGCGTTTGATGCACCGTTGCCAGCCAATCTTCCCGCAGCGTCCAGGCGCTCATGCCCACCACCACGACAATCAAAAACACGCCCGACAGCACGATGCTTCTCAGCAAACCTGAATCAGATGTCGCCAGCGAATCCATTTTCCTTTTTAGCTGCATTCTGTCCTCTGTTTTCGGCCCAGCACAGAGTTAAGCATGTAAATGTGGCGATGGCAGACGATTGCGGTTAAGTCAGCCATTTAGGGTTAATTATCAGAGTAGTCTGTTCTAAGAAAGGTGGTGAATCGAGTTTGGGTATTAAGCACAGCGGTCACCATAAATGGCGACCCTACGAAGGTATGGCGCGAAAGACTCTATGATTGACCATCGCGAACTCCTATGACCAGTAACCAAATATTACTGTAGAATGAGTCGGCCACGACCTGTGGCAGCAAACACAGCACGCGTTCACTACGAGATCATTCGGTAGCTTCTCTACCAAGCCCGCTTCACGCGGGCTTCTTTTCGTCTAACGCTATGCCGCGACGGTCAACGCTTTCTTACTGCGCGACCACACGCGATGAGCGGCCATCACCGCCAGGAAGTCGGGCATAAAGTCCCCTTCGGCGTTGTCTCCTTCAATCAATCCGGCTTCAGATTGATCATCCTGCACGCTGAACTGCGCTTTGAAGCGGCGCGCATCGCCACTCAAGCCAATCGCTTTCAGATGCTTGTACGCTTCCAGCAAGAAATAGCGCGCATCGCCGCTCAGCAGTAATGCATCAATGTTGCCATCCGGCACAATCACCGCATCAAATGTCAGCGAAGGCAGGCCGCTAAAGGTAGCGTCAATCGGCAGCACGGAGCCATCATCCGCAAGGATTTGCCCCATATGCGCCGCGAGAATTTTGGCGTGTACGCCCTGCGCTTGCAGCGCCTGCAAAATCGCCAAAACATCGGCGGCTTTCGCGCCATCGCTGAGTAATAGCGCCACCTGGCGGCCTTTGATATCACCGCTCGGTTGCGCATACAGACTCAGGGTTTGATCTTGCTTCAGGCCATTGACATCCTTTGGCGGTGCGGTTTTCAGTTGCGCATCACTGAGTTTAAGGCCGAGATTTTTTGCTACGCCTTGCGCCAGCGTGACATCAATGTGCAGCAGATGATCAACCACACGCTCACGAATGTACGGGCGCGCCACCTTGCTCAGTTCGAACGAGTACGCACTGATGATATGCTGCTGCTCTTCTGGCGTCTGGCTGAGCCAAAATAACCGTGGCTGAGAATAGTATTCGCCAAACGACGCGCTGCGCTCGCGCACTTTACTGCCTTCAATGCGCTCCTGATAACTTTCAAATCCGCCCTGTTTCGCCGCAGGCGGTACTTCACGCGGCCAATTATTGTTGATCGAGTTCGGTTGATAATTGGCGGGATTGGTATCGATTTCCGTACGATGCATGCCTTGACGCTGGAAATTATGGTAAGGGCAAACCGGACGGTTAATCGGAATTTCGTGGAAATTAGGACCGCCCAACCGGCTAATTTGCGTATCGGTATATGAGAATAAGCGCCCTTGTAGCAGCGGATCGTTGCTGAAATCCAGGCCCGGCACGATATGCCCCGGATGGAATGCCACCTGCTCGGTTTCAGCAAAGAAGTTATCCGGGTTGCGGTTGAGCACCATTTTACCCACCAACTCAACCGGCACCAGCTCTTCGGGGATCAGTTTGGTCGCATCGAGAATATCGAAATCGAATTTGAACTCATCTTCTTCCGGGATCAGCTGCAAGCCCAGCTCATATTCCGGGTAATCGCCGGCTTCAATCGCTTCCCACAAATCGCGACGATGGAAATCTGGATCGCGACCGGTGAGTTTTTGCGCTTCGTCCCACAGCAACGAAGCCTTGCCCGCTACTGGTTTCCAGTGGAAACGCACGAAAGTGGCTTTGCCTTCTGCATTGATCAGGCGGAAGGTGTGGATGCCAAAGCCTTCCATGGTGCGATAGCTGCGCGGGATGCCGCGATCGGACATCGCCCAGATCACGTTGTGCAGCGTTTCGGGCTGCAACGACACATAATCCCAGAAGGTGTCATGCGCGCTTTGTCCTTGCGGAATTTCATTATGCGGTTCGGGTTTCACCGCATGCACAAAATCCGGGAATTTATGCGCATCCTGAATGAAAAATACCGGCGTGTTATTGCCGACTAAATCAAAAACGCCCTCATCGGTGTAAAACTTGGTGGCAAAACCTCGGATATCGCGCACGGTATCCGCCGATCCTGCGCCTCCTTGCACCGTGGAAAAGCGCACAAAGACGGGTGTGATTTGGTCGGGATCGCTGAGGAAGCCGGCTTTGGTCAGCGCTTCTAACGAGCGATAAGGTTGGAAATAGCCGTGCGCCGCCGAACCGCGCGCGTGAACAATACGTTCGGGGATACGTTCATGGTCAAAATGCGTGATCTTTTCACGCATGATGAAGTCTTCTAATAAGGTTGGCCCGCGCGAACCGGCACGTAACGAGTTCTGATCATTGGCAATGCGCGTGCCTTGATTCGTGGTTAAGTCAGCGTTTTCACCGTTTTTACGCAATGCATCCAGTTGATCAAGTTTGGCGTTATGGGTTTGAGGTGCCTTGAGGCTGCCGGGCGCGGTGGGCTGTTTACCCGGCGGCGTCGGTTCGGCTGGCGGTTGATGTCCGCCACCTTTCGGCGCTAAATCACCCAATCCCGGCTGCGCGGTTTCTGGCCCTTTATGCGGCGCTTGATGGGTGAGTTTTTGCTCTTTTTTATCTTTCGACATGTCACAGGCTCCTTTAATTTAAGACCCTATTAACTGTAGAGCAAAAATGTCGATTAATTGCCGCTTCACTTTTAAATGATGTTTAAAGACGTAAATGGCGTTGATTTAATGCACAACTCTATTTAAGCGAGGCGCTAAATGAGTTTATCGATAAACAATAAGCTTTTTGCCATGGCCATTGAGATTACTGAGCAAGAACAGATATTTGTGCCAAACTATCATCAGGTGAAATAAATAATTTCAGGAGCAGGTATGAAAGCAGTTATTTTGGCTTCAATCGTGATGTTTAGCGTGAGCGTAAATGCAGCTGAGGGCGGATATAAAGCGGGTGCCACACCACCCTCACAGAACCAGCAAGATGCCGGATATAAAGGCTCGGAAGATACCGCGCAAACGGCGATAGCGCAAATCCGTGATTTCCGCCAGGGCGGCTATGTTACGTTGGAAGGTTATATCGTTAAAAAATTAAATGGCGATGATTATAGATTCCAGGATAATACCGGGACATTAACCATTAACGCTGAAAAAGCCGCTTTCAAAGGTAAAACATTTGAGGCGGATGACAAAATTCGTGTGAGTGGCAAAGTCTATGGCCGTGGTAAACAGACCACATTAAAGGTTTCACGAATTGATGAACCTTAATCGTTCTATTTTCGTTGCCAGAAAACATGCCATTCAGATTTAAAACGGCATAGAAAACTATGCCGTCTTTATTATCAGTTTTTAAGCGCAGCTTTATTTTCACATAATGTCATCACGCCGCCTGCCACTCCGCCACCAGCGTTTTAATCAACTCGGCAGCAGGCATTTCTCGCGCCAGCGCGGCGCCCTGTCCTGCCCACTGCGCGCCGAAGCCGTGATCGCCCTTGTTCGCAGCGGCGGCGGCCAGCGCTTTACCCAAGGCATAAGTCAGCGGATAAGACGGAATTGCATCGCGCGTGATGTTGCGCGTCAGGTGGCAAAAATCATTGATGATGCATCTGGCGGGGCGGCCGGAAATCGCCGCGGTCATTTCCGTGCCCTGCGCGCTTTTAAGCGCCTGGCGATAAGCCGGATTGGCGGCCGATTCTGGACAAAGTACAAAAGCGGTACCCATCTGCACGCCAACTGCGCCGAGTTTCAGCATCGCCGCGATACCTGCGCCATTCATAATGCCGCCGGCTGCAATGACCGGAAGCCGCGAAGTCTTGCGGAGCGCCTGGACCAAAGTGAAGGTGCTGTGCAGTTCATCGCTCGCCTGTGGATCAAAGATGCCGCGATGTCCGCCTGCTTCAATGCCCTGCGCCACGATAAAATCAATGCCCGCCGCCTCAATCGCCTGCGCTTCGTCGAGGCTCGTGGCGCTTGCCAACGTCACAATGCCGCGCTGTTTTAAGCGTTGCACGAAAGCGGCTGACGGCAGACCGAAATGGAAACTCACCGCTGCGGGCGCCGTTTCGAGCAGCACCTCAAGCATCGCAGCGTTTTCATGGAATGTTTGATAAATTTCCGCTAACTCTGCCAGCGCGGGCGCTTCATAACGCTCAAACTGCGGCTGAAAACGTGCAATCCACGCCTGTTCTACTGCGGGATCGCGTTGCACCGGCGCATGGCAAAAAACGTTAACGTTAAACGGTGCGGCGGTGAGCGCATGGGTTTTGCGGATCATCGCTTCCGCCTGCTCTGGCGTGGAAGCGCCAACGCTGATCGAACCCAGCGCCCCGCTGTTACTGACCGCCGCCGCCAACTCTGGCGTTGACACGCCCGCCATCGGTGCCTGAATAATTGGATAGGCGAGATTAAAAGGCTGACACAAAGGGTTATTCATAAGCGATTCCTGCTTGATTAACGGTGCGTGACCAGATTAAAGCCTTCATCTTGTGTGGGTGCCACGAAGTAGCTGCTGATCATCGCAAACTGTGCGTCGGTGGCGGCGAAATCATGTTGTCCTGCGGCATTACGCGCGTGCAGGCGCGCTTTGCACTCTTCATCGGGCACATCAAGAAAATGCAGTTGATGCTCGCACGCTGCACTTTGCATCACCGCCTTCATCCACTGCCGCTGACCAACAGTATTCGCCGGGAAATCCAGCACCACCGATACGCCGCACTGCAACAACGAGATCAGATGCGGCGTCATCGCATTGCGCAACTTCCCGGCACAGCGCACATAATCCGCGACCTCCTGCATCTCTTCGGCGAACAGATGGCCCAACCACGCATCTTCACTGATGATCACCGCGCCAGTTTGCTGCGACAGTTGATGGGCTAAGGTGGATTTTCCGGCGGCGATTTTACCGCACAGCAAGTGCAAGGTAGGACGAGATGTGGATGGGCACACAGATTCCATGAAAGCGCTCCAGAAAAGATGAGGCACTAACATGCCGTGATTTTTCAGCCGCGTAAAGCGGGCATCTACACTTAAGTGTGTCTCTACCAATCACAGGAGAAAGGTGATGTTTCGACGCATGCATAAAATCGACTTTCCGGTCAGCAAGGCGCGGAAATATCTGGAGCCGGGCCCAGTGGTGCTGGTGAGCTCGCAGTTTGAGGATCAGCGCGACATCATGACGCTGGGCTGGCACACCATTCTGGAGTTTTCCCCGTCGCTGGTGGGTTGCATGATCGCTGACGGCAATTACAGCCACGAACTGATTCGCCAGAGCGGCCAATGCGTGATCAACGTGCCTTCAAGCAACTTGATCGACAGCGTGGTGAAGATTGGCAACAGCCACGGCGATCGGCTGGATAAATTTGACGCCTGCAAACTGACGCCGGAACCGGCAAGCGTGGTCAACGCGCCACTGATCGATGAGTGTTTTGCCAGCTTTGAGTGCCAGCTGTATGACGATTCGATGGTGGACAACTACAATTTCTTTATCTTCGAAATCGTCAAAGCGCACGTTGCCGAATCGCCCGAATTTCCGCCGACGCTGCACTACACCGGTGAAGGTCGCTTTAGCGTGATGAGTAATCTGCTGCTCGACAAGCACCGCGACTTTAAGCCAGAAATGTTAATTTAACTGCTTGAATTGTTATGGGCTTGCCCTCACTTTAATGCTTTCGTCCTGACAGGAGTAATACAATGGCAACCGAATATGCGGTGATCGCCGGTGGCTGTTTCTGGTGTACCGAAGCAGTGTTTAAAGATGTGATTGGCGTGGAGTCAGTCGAAAGTGGTTACACCGGCGGCGAACGGCCAAATCCGACCTATGAGCAAGTGTGCAGCGGTGCCACCGGCCATGCGGAAGCGATTCGTGTTGGGTTCGATCCTGAACAAGTGAAGTATGGCGATCTGCTGGATATCAGCTTCGCGACCCACGATCCAACCACGCTAAACCGCCAGGGCAATGATGTTGGCACGCAATATCGTTCCGCGATTTTCCCGGCCAATGCTGAACAAGAAGCCGAAGCGATTGCCGCGATTGCCCGCGCGCAGCAAGGCCTGAGCGATCCGGTGGTCACCACCATCGAGCCGCTGAAAGAGTGGTATCCGGCGGAAGGTTATCATCAGGATTATTGGGAAGGCGCGGGTCAGCGCAACGGCTATTGCATGGCGGTAATCCCACCGAAATTGCAGAAGCTGCGTAAGAGTTTTGCGAACCGGGTGAAATCGAGTTAACTCCGCTATTCGTAGGGTCGCCATTAATGGCGACCAGGTGCGCATCAATGCGCACCCTACGAGATAATCCTTCCATTGACAGCGCGCGACCTTCTCTCATTTATCCGTCATAATAAACGCCCTCTTCTTTTCAGAGCGCGATCATGTCTTCTCCACAGCAAGGAATCACGGCGCGTAAGCAGCCGATGAAGCTTAATACCTTGGTCACCTTGATGCTCAGCGCGGTTATCGTGCTGGTGTTGCTCAGCGTGCATATGTTCTATTTCTTCCAGATTGGGGCCTCGACGCGTGGGCAACTGGAGGATAAAGCCATGGCGGTGGCGCGCACGCTGGCGGACTCGCCGGAGATTCAGCGCGCGCTGGCTTATCCGCCGGATGGCACGCGCATTCAGCCGATCGCCAAAGCGGTGGAAGAGACCAATAATCTGTTGTTCATCACCGTGACCAACATGGATGGCATTCGTTACTCGCATCGCAATCCTGAATTGATCGGCAAACACTTTATCGGCGACGACATTGAGCCCGCGTTGCGCGGCCATGAAAATGTTTCGGTGAATAAAGGTTCGCTGGCAAAAGCGCTACGCGTTTTCACCCCGATCTTTAACGCGCAACATCAACAGATTGGTGTGGTGGCGATTGGCATTTCGCTGGAAGCGGTCAGCGTGCAAATCAACGAAAGCCGCTGGAGTATTTTGTGGACCATTTTTATTGGTACGCTGGCGGGCGCCATCGGGACGTTGATTCTGGTGCGCGTGCTGAAACGCATCTTGTTTGGCCTTGAACCTTACGAAATTTCCACCCTGTTTGAGCAGCGCCAGGCGATTCTCAACTCGCTCAAGGAAGGCGTGATCGCCATGGACGATCAGGCACAAGTGACGCTGGTGAATCAGGCCGCGCGTTCGCTGCTTAATGATTCGATGGGCACCATCACCGCCGATCACGTTTATGATGCCTCGGTGATCGACAAGCATTTGCATGATGTCTTACAAACCGGACGCGCGCGCCGCGATGAAGAGCTGAATGTGAATGGTCGCGTGTTGCTAAGTAATACCGTGCCGGTGCGCAGCCACGGGCGGATTATCGGCGCGGTGTGTACCTTCAGGGATAAAACCGAAATCAGTCAGCTAATGCAGCGTTTGACCGGCATGGTAAGCTATGTCGATGCGCTGCGAGAACGTTCACATGAGTTTATGAACAAGCTGCATGTGATTCTCGGCCTGCTGCACATGAAAAATTACCCGCAGGTGGAAGCTTACATTCTCAAAACCGCCAATAATTACCAGACGGAAATTGGTTTCTTGCTCGACAAAATCAAGTCGCCGGTGATTGCCGGTTTCCTGTTGAGTAAGATCAATCGCGCCTCGGATTGCGGCCATCGCCTGACCATCAGCGATGCCAGTTTCTTGCCAGATAGCGGCAACGAAGAGCAAATGGCGGCGCTGATTACCGTGGTCGGCAATTTAGTGGAGAATGCGCTGGATGCCATGCATGAGCAGGTTGAAGGCGAAATTCACGTGATGCTGCACTACCAAAACGGTTGGCTGACGTGCGAAGTGAGCGATGATGGTCCGGGCATTGAAGCCGACCGTCTCGCCACAATTTTTGACAAAGGCTTCTCAACCAAAGGTGAGAATCGCGGCGTTGGGCTATTTCTGCTCAAGCAGCAAACCGAAAGTATTGGCGGCAGCGTCAGCGTCGAGTCAGAACCCGGCGTGTTTACTCAATTTTTAGTTCAACTTCCCTGGGATGGAGGAAACCAATCCGCATGATCAATGTGTTAGTGGTCGATGATGACGCCATGGTTGCCGAGCTTAATCGCGCGTATATCGGTCAGGTGCAGGGCTTTACCTGCTGCGGTACCGCATCAACGCTCAAGCAGGCGAAAGAGATCCTGTTCAACAGTGAGATCACGGTCGATCTGGTGCTGCTGGATATCTATATGCAGCAAGAGAATGGCCTCGATCTGTTGCCGGAATTGCGTACCGCGCAAAGCCCGGTGGAAGTGATCATCATTTCATCAGCGGCCGATGCGGAGAACATTAAAACCTCGCTGCATTACGGTGTGGTGGATTATCTGATCAAACCGTTCCAGTTCCCGCGTTTTGAAGAAGCGCTGACCGGCTGGCGGCAGAAGAAGTCGTTGATGGATAATCAGCATTACTATCAACAATCGGATGTTGATCTGCTGATTCACGGCAGCCCGGCGACCCAGCACGATAACAAGCGTTTGCCAAAAGGCTTAACACCGCAAACGCTGCGCACGCTGTGCCAGTGGATTGATGCGCATCCCGGCCACGAGTTCTCTACCGATGAACTGGCGGCGGAAGTGAATATTTCTCGCGTATCGTGCCGTAAATACCTGATTTGGCTGGCGCAGATTAATATTCTGTTCACCAGCATTCATTACGGTGCCACCGGACGTCCGGTGTACCGTTATCGCTTACAGCCGGAATACCATTCGCTGCTGCAACAATATTGTCAGTAACGCAGTTGCCACGCAGGATCGATTGGCTGGAAGTGGAAATGGCGCGGCGCGGAGCAGATGATTTGCCGATCGCGGGTGACAAATACCGCGTCGATGTCGGGCTGGTCGGCAAGATACGCCAGCCCGTTTTCCACGCCCATGCCGTATAACAGCGTGGTGTAAATATCGCCATCAATTGAGCGGTCGGAAATCACCGTCACGCTCAGCAATTCGTTATCCAGCGGATAACCGGTTTTAGGATCAAAGATGTGATGCCAGCAATGCCCGTCCAGCTCGAAATAGCGCTCATAAATTCCCGACGTCACCACCGATTTTCCCTGCACACGCAGCACGCCGAGTAACTCATCATCGCCACCAAACGGCTTTTTCAGGCCAATGCCCCAACCTTCTGCTTCATGCGGTGGACAACCCAGCGTTTGCACATTGCCGCCGAGATTAATTAATGCCTGCTGCACGCCTTGCTGACGCAAGAATGCCTGCACGCGATCGGCGATATAACCTTTGGCGATGGCACCAAGATCGATTTCCATGCCCTGCTGTTGGAGAAACACCGAACGATCAGCGGGATTGAGTATTACCTGATGCGGATCGGTGCGTGGCAGTAAGGCGGCGATATCCGTTTTCGCGGGTACTTCTCGGCCCTGAAAGCCGATTTTCCAACGCTTCACAATCGGTCCGATGGTGAAGTTGAAAGCGCTGTTGGGGAGTAAGCTGACCGCGTGCGCCACACTGATTAACGCAAACACCGCTTCGCTCACCACCACCGGATGAAGACCGGCGGCCTGATTGATTGACATCACTTCGGATGCTGCGCGATTGACGGTGAAGAGATTTTCTTGCTGCTTGATCAGTTGGAAAACCTGGCGCGCTAAGGTGGGGTTATCGTCGAACAGTTTGAGCAGAATGGGCGAACCCATCAGTACTGCGGAGTAGGCATAAACGCCATCATTAGTCATTGTTGCCTCGTTAAAAAAATGCCCGCACGCAGCGGGCATTTTTATCGGTGCTAATTAATTGCCTCGCGCCAGTTTAGCGGCATTACGACCGGCTTTGATACCAAAGATGATGATATCGGCCACCGCGTTACCGCCGATGCGGTTAGCACCGTGAATGCCGCCGACCACTTCACCAGCCGCCCACGCACCAGGAATCACCTGTTTCTGCGCATCCAGCACCGCGGTATCGGTGTTGATGGTGACGCCGCCCATCGTATGGTGCACACCCGGGGCGATACGGATCGCGAAGTACGGACCTTTGTTCAGCGGATGCCGCAGCGCCGTCTTACGACCAAAGTCTTCGTCATCCTGCTTGGCCACAAACTCGTTGTAACGACCGAGTGTGGTTTGCAGCGCTTCCTGATCCATGTTGAGTTTTACCGCCAGTTCATGCGGCGTTGGAGCGCTGATCACAAAGCCTTTGGCGATGTATTCGTCCGCCGCTTTGTTGTTGGCACGCACTTGCTCATCAAACACGATCCATGCACTTTTCTCTGGCAGTGCGATGATCTCAGCGGACACTTTGTCGCGAGTTTCCATTTCGTTGTAGAAACGCTTACCCGCCTGGCTCACCAGAATCGCCCCGCCGCCGCGCATCGCTTCAGAGATCAGATACGACGTGGTTTGCTCAACCGTTGGGTGAATCTGGATTTCGCCCATATCGACGGTATCTGCGCCGATATTTTGCAACATGGCGATACCGCTGCCGGTGGCACCTTTGTGGTTAGTGGTGACGAAGCCATCCAGCTCAGGACGGTATTTCACCACCATTTCGCGGTTAGCACTGAAGCCGCCGGTGGCCACAATCACGCTTTTGGCGTTGATGATGCGGCTGTCGTTGTACTCATCCACCACTTTCACGCCAGTTACCGCGCCGTTTTCCACCAGGATTTCTGCGACCGAGGTTTCCAGCAGCACTTCGATTTCACGCTTGTTAACGTTTTTCACTAGGCCGCTAATCAGGAAGCCGCCGACCGCTGAGCGATCTTCTGGACGGTGGGTACGATCAATGCTCATACCGCCGGTGATGGTAATGTCGCACAGCTCAATCTCTTTCGCCGCCAGCCACTCAATGGCTTCTGGCGCTTGCTCAACAAACTCACGCAACAGCACCGGATTGTTTTTGAACTTGCCGCCTTTCAGCGTCTCTTCATAGAACAACTCTTTGCTGTCTTCGATGCCTTTCAGTTTCTGATAACGGGTTTCCGCTGCGTTCATGCCGACCGAAGCTTTAATGGTATTGCCGCCGATGGTGGGCATCTTCTCGATGATCACCACACGCGCGCCGTCGTCATGCGCCTGAATCGCCGCCGCCAGACCGGCACCGCCGGTTCCCACTACCACCACATCGTAATTGACCGGCGCATTCGGGTTGCCGCCCTCTTCAATCACATACTCTTTGCTTGAGGTGGTCATGGCACGCGAAACGGCTTTTTTCAGCGCTTCACTCTGGGTGGTTGCGCCGGTAATTGCATCAACGTGTGGACTATTGGCCACCAGAATGCGTTCACGCAGGCTTTCGAAGGTACTGGTGAAATCGACATCCAGACTTGGGTCCGGCACCAGTGAAATGTCGGTGATACGGTCGGTGTCGAGGGTGACGTTGATTTTCAGTTTCAGCGCTTCGGCTTCGACTTTGGCTTGATAAACACCGGCTTTGTATTTGCGATGGCCATCGCTGACGTCGCGGATCATCGCATCGACCAGTGAGAAGCGCCACAGCGGTTCTGGAATAGTCAGTTCCTCGCGCTTAGTGCTATCGATGGACAGCTCCATATGCTGGTTTTTCAGCGCACGGTCAGTCCAATCCGGGTAAGCGATGCAGGCTTTACCGATCGCCACCAAATCGAATCCATGTTCCAGCGCGTTCTCGGCATCTTCTTTATTGACGATGCCGCCAACACCAATCACCGGTACTTTTGCCAGCGTAGGTGAACGTTGCGCGAGATATTTAGTGATTAACGGCGTTGGGTCCTGAGTATCGACGATCGATGGACGCAGCAACTGGCCGACGGAGAAGTGCACATAATCCAGACCGCGCTCTGCCAGTTTTTCCAGCAGATACAGCGTATCGTCCCAGCGGATGCCCGGCACTTCCAGCTCTTCTGGCGAGAAGCGATATCCAATCACGAAGTCCGCCGCAGCGAAGCGGTCGGCCATTTTGTGGGTGATTTCCAGCACTTCCATCGGGAAACGGGCGCGATTGTCGCGGCTGCCGCCCCATTTGTCGTCGCGCTGGTTGGAGTTAGGCGAGTAGAACTGCTGAATCAGATAGGTGTTCGCGCCGTGGATTTCCACGCCATCGAATCCGGCTTTAATCGCACGGTTAACGGCATCACCAAACTTGGTGATCATTACATCCACTTCTTCAGCGGTTAAAGCTTGTGGCGTGGTAGCACCTTCACGCGGTGCGGCGATGGCACTTGGCGCGACCGGAGTTTTACCACCGATCAGTGCCGGTTCAACCATGCGGCCGCCGTGATAAATCTGCAAAATCGCTTTGGAACCTTGCGATTTGATGGCGTGGGCGATTTTCGCCAGGCCCGGAATTTTGTTATCGCTGTCGATGCCGAGCGCACCAGGGAAGGCTGGACCACGGTTATCAATAAAGCAGCATTCAACGATGACGGTGCCGATGCTGCCGGCGCGTACACGATAATATTCGACAAGGTCACTGGTAACACCGCCATCAAAGTAGCCGGTACAGGTGGTCATCGGTGCCATAACCAAACGGTTTTTTAGCACCGCACCTTTCGGCAGCGTAAGCGGATTAAGGATCGGGGTGAGCTTATTCATGATGAGCAACTCCAAATTAAGAAATTCGTATTCAATTCTTTAGCGGTTCGGATGAAATTATATTTATTTTAGTGGTCCGATTTCATGGCGTAAATATACCATTTTATTTACTTACATAACCTTATTCGTTAGTTATATAAGTTTTACCCATGTAATTAATATTCGGAGCGTAATGCTCAAAGCTGCGCTTCGCTAAGTTTTGACCAAGTCTTGACAAAAATCAAATTTTTCCTTACTTTTAAAACAAAACCAGCCTTATCAGAAAGATAAAACCTCCTCATTTGCTGTTTTTTGCTTGATTTGTTGCGTTTCGATGACCAAACACAGTTAATTTTCACCTGTTGGTTCATTTATTAACGCGTGCATGTTTAAAGCAAAAAAACCACCAATAAATTTTATTGATCTGGATCAAAATAGATATTTTAATTAATCGCATCATGTTCACATTCAATTGATAATTCGCGTATCAAAATTTCCAAACGACGATTTATTAAAACTCAGTTTTAAATGTCACGACTAATCTGCTACAAGGGTTTTGTAACTAAATAAACAGCTTAGTTCGGGGCGTATAACCGCATTCTCCATAACTTGCAGACCAAAACTATGAACACACAAACAACCCAGAGTGAATCCCTAAAAGCGCCCCCCGCGGCGCCCGGGAAAAAGAACCGCCTGATTATGTTGTGCCTGCCAATTATTGTGGCTGTGCTGTTGCTGCTGGTCCCAACTCCTGCGGGATTGGAACCTTATGCATGGCACTTCTTCGCCATTTTTGTCGGGGTAATTGTGGGACTGATTTTCGAGCCATTACCGGGTGCGGTCATCGGCTTAACCGGTGTGGTGGTGATTGCGCTGTTCAGCCAATGGGTACTGTTTAGCCCGGCGGAACTGGCCGATCCCAAGTTCAAAACTGCGGCGCAGTCGTTCAAATGGGCGGTCAGCGGCTTCGGCAACTCCACCGTTTGGCTGATCTTCGGTGCCTTTATGTTTGCCGCGGGCTACGATAAAACCCAGTTTGGTCGCCGCCTGGCGCTGATTCTGGTGAAATATCTTGGTCGTCGCAGCTTAACGCTGGGTTACGCCATCACCTTTGCTGACCTGTTGCTGGCACCGTTTACGCCATCCAACACCGCGCGCAGTGGCGGTACTATCTATCCAATCATCGCCAACCTGCCACCGCTGTACGGTTCAAAACCGAATGACCCAAGCGCGCGTAAGATTGGTTCTTACTTGATGTGGGTTGCGATCACCGCTGCGTGTATCACCAGTTCGATGTTCCTTTCTGCTCTGGCACCTAACCTGCTGGCGCTGGCGCTGGTGAAAAGCGTGGTCGGTTTCGATATCTCATGGGGCATGTGGTTCCTCGCCTTCCTGCCGCTGGGCGTGCTGTTGATTCTGACCATGCCGCTGCTGGCTTACTGGCTCTATCCGCCAGAAGTGAAAATCAACGATGAAGTGCCACGTTGGGCCACCGCTGAACTGGCAAAACTCGGCAAACTGTCACGCAATGAAATCCTGCTGCTGGGCTTCGTGGTAGCGGCGTTGATGATGTGGATCTTCGCGACAGCGTGGATTGAACCGGCAATGGCGGCCTTATTAGTCATCGTGCTGATGTTGTGGACCGGTGTACTAAACTGGAATGACATCACCAGCAACAAAGCGGCCTGGAATACCTTTGCGTGGTTCGCCACCCTGGTTGCACTGGCGGATGGTTTAGCCCGCGTTGGCTTTATCGCCTGGTTAGGTAAAGAAGGCGCGATGCTGTTGCACGGTTACGATCCACAGGTTTCTGCGGTGGTTCTGCTGATTGCCTTCTACCTGCTGCACTACTTGTTTGCCAGTACCACTGCGCACACCACCGCGCTGCTGCCAGCCATGTTGACCATTGCCGCGTCAATCCCAGGCATCAACATGCCGGTATTCTGCTTGATGATGTGTGTTTCCTTGGGTGTGATGGGCATTATCACCCCATACGGCACCGGCCCAAGCCCGATTTACTACGGTAGCGGCTATCTGCCAACTAAAGATTACTGGCGCCTCGGCACCATCTTTGGTGGCTTGTTCCTGGTTCTGCTGATGGTTGTCGCCTATCCATGGATGGTGATGATGTTCTGATGATGTTGCTTCGATGTTAAAAAACGGAGCCGCGCAGTACCGTGAAAGTGTTATGATGCTCGCCAGTCAGCCCTTGCGGAGGGCTGGCGAGAGAAAATCGAATAACAGATGCCTAATTTGTCGCCCCTCGTGCTGATGGGCAACACGAAGCTAAGTGAGCCAACATGTCGAACAAACCCTTCTATTATCAGAATCCCTTTCCTCTCGCCAAAGATGATACCGAATACTATCTGCTGAGCAGCGATTACGTCTCGGTAGCCAATTTCGATGGCGAAGAAGTGTTGAAAGTCGATCCCCAAGCGCTGACACTGCTGGCGAAGCAAGCATTCCACGATGCTTCGTTCATGCTGCGCGCCTCGCATCAGGCGCAGGTCGCCGCGATTTTGGCCGATGATGAAGCCAGCAAGAATGACAAATACGTGGCGCTACAATTCCTGCGCAACTCGGAAATCGCAGCGAAAGGTGTTTTACCGACCTGCCAGGATACCGGCACCGCGATCATCATGGGTAAAAAAGGCCAGCGCGTCTGGACCGGCGGCGGCGATGAAGCCGCACTGTCGCAAGGCGTCTATAACACCTTTATCGAAGATAACCTGCGCTATTCTCAGAATGCCGCGCTGGATATGTATAAAGAAGTGAACACCGGCACTAACCTGCCAGCGCAAATCGACCTGTACAGCGTTGATGGCGACGAATACAAATTCCTGTGCATCGCCAAAGGTGGCGGTTCCGCCAACAAAACCTATCTGTATCAGGAAACCAAAGCGCTGATTACCCCAGCCAAGCTGAAAAATTATCTGGTCGATAAGATGATGTCGCTGGGCACCGCCGCGTGTCCGCCGTATCACATCGCCTTTGTGATTGGCGGTACGTCAGCGGAAGCCACGCTGAAAACCGTCAAACTGGCGTCAACGCATTACTACGATTCGCTGCCAACCGAAGGCAACGAGCATGGTCAGGCGTTCCGCGATGTGCAGCTGGAAGAAGAACTGCTGAAAGCCTCGCAGGAACTTGGCCTTGGTGCGCAGTTTGGTGGCAAATACTTCGCCCACGATATTCGCGTGGTTCGCTTGCCGCGTCACGGCGCATCTTGCCCAGTTGGCATGGGCGTATCTTGCTCTGCCGACCGTAACATCAAAGCCAAGATCAACCGCGAAGGTATCTGGATCGAGAAGCTGGAACACAACCCAGGCCGCTACATTCCAGAAGAGTTGCGTCAGCAAGGCGAAGGCGAAGTGGTTAACGTCGATCTGAATCAGCCAATGAGCGAAATCCTCAAGCTGCTGTCGTCTTATCCGGTATCAACCCGTTTGTCGCTGAACGGCACCATCATCGTGGCGCGCGATATTGCGCACGCGAAGTTGAAAGAGCGCATCGATAACGGCGAAGGGTTGCCGCAGTACATCAAAGATCATCCGGTGTATTACGCGGGCCCGGCCAAAACGCCAGAAGGTTACGCTTCCGGTTCACTCGGCCCAACCACTGCCGGTCGTATGGATTCCTATGTCGATCTGTTGCAAGCCAACGGTGGCAGCATGGTGATGTTGGCGAAAGGCAACCGCAGCCAGCAAGTGACCGATGCCTGTCACAAACACGGTGGTTTCTACCTCGGCAGCATCGGCGGCCCAGCAGCGGTGCTGGCGCAGCAGAGCATTAAGAGCCTGGAATGCGTGGAATATGCCGAACTTGGCATGGAAGCGATCTGGAAAATTGAAGTGGAAAACTTCCCGGCGTTCATCCTGGTGGATGACAAAGGCAACGACTTCTTCCAGCAGATTCACAACAACTGCGCTGCCTGCGTGAAGTAATTCTCTCACTGCGCACGATGCAAGCCGCTGTCACGCTGACAGCGGCTTTTTTTATTTAACACCACGCACCATACCCGTAGCGGCGCGATTTATCGCGTTGTTTTGACGTTATGATTTGAAGCATTGTGCCCCAACAAACATTGCGCAATGAATTGCGCCGCTACGGTGGGAGCGATCTTATTAGTGCAATCTGCACTACAAAACAGCAGCTTAACCTCCGCATCAGCGCCCTTCTCTGCTAACTCATTCTTAATTAACTGATTAATTTTTGTTCTCTTTGTGGCATAAAATTTGCTCAATTTAATTATCTGATTAATTAAACTCGTGGCAAGTGCCACATTCACAACCACACCAGGAGAACGTTATGACGGTCGATGAAGCGATAGCGCTGTTTGACGCGCAGCGCGAAAAGATCTGGTTTGAGCAGCCCGCAGAAATTGCGGCGCTGGGCAGAGGTGAAGTGCCACGCGGCACCGGTTCACGCGGCCAATACCTCAGCACCATTATTTTCGCCGAAGGGGAAACCCGTACGCTGGCGGATGAAATGTTGTGGGGATTGATTCGTGTCGGTGAAGACCATCCGCAAGCCGATCTGAAAACGCTGCAACTGCTGATCAAAGAGATCATGGGCTACAAAGCCAATTTCTTTGATTTTGTCAGCTTGCCGCAAGCGGCGGAGATGCTGCACCTCTACGTCAAGGTGGCGGGTGAATGTGAAACGCTTGAAGAGTTAGTGCGCCTGTCGCACAGCGCGCTGTCGTGGGCCAACCGCCTGCATATGTGGGTCGATTTCATTCTTCCCTGGGGTCTCGGGGACGGTTTTCGTCGCGTCAAAGCCTGATTGGGAGAACAACAACAATGAAACTTGCAATGCATGTGGCCGATCACAAGATCTGCGTCATCGAAGTGTGGGAAAACAAAGTGCCCAATCTGGCGAAAACGCTGCGCGAAAAGTTGCCGTTAAAAAGCGTGCTGCAACACGGCAAACTGATTGGCGACATGGTGTTTTTTACCTTGCCGATCGTTGCGCCGTGGGAGAATAAATATCTGACCCAGGATGTAGGCAAACTGCGGCGTGAGCAGCACGGCGAAGTGACCGGCGCGGTGTGTTATTACAGCCCGCGCCAACAAATGTGCGTGGTGTACGGTGATGATACCGCCGATGAGCCGTTGCCGATCTCCTACATCGGCGAAGTGATCGAAGGCAAACTGGAGTTGCGCGTTACCGGGCTGGAAACCTGGTTCGATCAGGGCCGCGTGGTGGAATTAAGTATTATTGAGTAAGCAGCAGCGCCTGCATGGCGCTGTCAATTTGCGCCGATTCCTCAGCAAAACGCGCCGGTGCGCCGGCGCAATGTCCATAAGGCGAATGCAGCACGCGCAATTCGCCTTGCTTCAGCGCCGCCACTTCCAACTCCGCTTCTTCCTGAGTGAAATAACGATCGCTGTCACACGGCATCACGATACAGCGCGCGGCAATCTTACCCAGCGCGGCACGCCAGTCGCCGTCAGCCAGTTGCCCCACATCGGCGTGATACCAACAGTGCAACGCACATAATAAATCGTTGGCATCCAGCGCCTGATGATCCTGCTCCCAATCCACCAGCAACGCTTCCAGAGAGGCAAAGCCCAGATCGCGCCAGCGCTCCTCGCGAAAAAACGCCGCCGAATAAGCCCATCCAGCATACACGCGACCAAATGCCGCCAAGCCGCGCAATGGCGGCTGCTGATAATAGCCACCGGCAAATTGCGCATCGCAACACAGTGCCGCGCGCACGCCAGCAAGGAACACCTGATTATTCGGCCAGCAGCGCGCCGATCCACATACCGCCAGCAGATTTTGCACCTGAGAAGGATGCGCCACCGCCAGATGCCACGCCTGCATCGCCCCCATCGACCAACCGTACGCCAGCGCGATACGTTCAATGCCAAGATGATTAAACAGCAGTTGCTGCTGCGCATGCAGATTGTCCACCAAGGTGATCGCCGGAAACGCCGCGCCTGCCTGCAATAATGAGTTGGAGGGCGAAGAAGAAACGCCGTTGCCCATTTTGTTCACCAGCACAATAAACCAGCGCGCCGGATCAAGCGTTTTCCCCGCACCGATTAACGGCAAATAGCGCTGATGCGTGCCGCTGTAATAGCTGAAAATCACCACCGCATTGTCGCGCGCCGCATTGAGCTGACCCAAAGTTTGATACGCCACTTGCGCATCCAACAGCGTTTCGCCGCTAACCAATGGCAGGTTACCAAGCTGATAAAAATCCATGCCGTTCTCCTGAGGCGATATGGTAGAGTTAATTAATCAATTAACTTAAAATTTCGTCACTGTAGGGATGTCGTCTATGAAGGAAAAGTCCACTGCAAAACCCGTTACCGGCGACAAAAAACCGCGCAAAACGCAGCGCGATGTGGCGGAATTACTGCAATCCTCAGCATTCGACCTGTTTGCCACTCACAACTATTCGGCGGTACGCATCAAAGATATCGCCACCGCCACTGGCCTCAATTCGGCGCTGATTTACTACTACTTCGGCTCGAAAGAAGACCTGTTTATCAAAGTGATCGAATCAGCGGTCGAACGCGCGTTTGTGCAGTTTGATGCGATTAAAGCCAGCGCCAACGGCCCGCGCGATCTGATCTTCCTGTGGATTGAAATTCACATCCTGCAATTTCATCTGCTGCAAAAACTGGCGAAGATTAGCCTTGATTACTCCAGCACCAACGGGCGCAATCCGAGCATTGATAAAGCGATTAAAAAGTTCTACGAAAAAGAGTCGCTGATCCTGAAAAACACCATTAAAGAAGGCATCGCCAGCGGCCTGTTTCGCGAGGTCAATCCGGCGGATATGGCGATGCTGATTTCGACCTATCTGGATGGCGTGCTGTTCCGCAACGTGATGTTCCCCAATTTCAAATACAAACAAGCGATCAACGTGATGCGCGATTTTGTGTTTGAGAAACTCGATGCTGCGGCTTAATTAGCGCCGATTTGGTCACCATGAATGGCGACCCTACAATGGTTCGCCGCGTATTTCGTGGGATGCGTATTCTTGCGCACCCCACGATGGTTTGATGCGATCAGAAAATAGTGCTGTAGCGATCGGTTTCCCACTGGCTGACGTGCAGGTGATAGCTGTTCCACTCCTGCAACTTGTAATGGATAAACTCTTTCTTCAACGCCTCACCGAGCGTGGCGGCAACGAACGGATCGGCATCAAAGGCTTCCACCGCTTCCAGTAAATTCTGCGGCAGGAAATCGATGCCACGTTCGCGCCGTTCGGCTTCGCTAATCGCGTACAAGTTATCTTCATTCGGCTGGCGCGGATCGATCTGCTCGCGAATCCCTTCTAATCCCGCCGCTAACGCCAGCGTTGCCGCCAGATAGGGATTCACCGCGCCATCGGCATTGCGTGATTCACAACGTCCACCGCCCGCCGGAACGCGAACCGCATTGGTACGGTTGTTTGATCCCCACGAATTAAACACCGGTGCCCACGAGAAATAGCTCATAGCGCCCTGCCGTACCAGCCGTTTGTAGCTGTTGACCGTTGGCGCAAATGCCGCGCACAGCGCACGGCCATGTTTCAGCAAGCCGCCGATAAAGTAATAGCCGGTATCGCTCAAACCCAATCCCCACGGATCGTCGGCGCTGCTGGCGTCGCGTTTGAACACGTTGGCACCACTTTGCAGATCGGACAGCGACATATTGAAGTGCGCGCCGGTGCCGGTTTTATCAGCGAACGGTTTCGGCATCATGGTGGCGATCATCCCGCGCTGTTTAGCGTAATGCTTGGCCATAAAGCGGAAGAAGATAAAGCGATCGCAGGTGGTTAGCGCGTCGGCATAGTTAAAGTCGAATTCGTACTGCGAGTTGCCATCCTCATGATCGAGCGAATAGAGATCCCAACCGAGGTTATTGATGGTGGAAGAGACTTCATCCAGCCAGCCAAACTGATCGACGAATCCCTGCAAGTCATAGCATGGCTTGTTGAGTTTATTGTCGCGCTCCGGCACCGAAAGCAACCCTTGTTCATCGCGCTTCAGCAGATAGATTTCGCACTCAATACCGAGATTAAAACTAAAGCCCATTTCATTGGCCTGCTTGATCACGTTTTGCAGCGCCACGCGCGTGCTGAGCGCGTAGGGTTCACCCTGAAAATGGTTGTCGGCGGGCATCCAGGCGATTTTCGGTTCCCACGGCAGTTGGATGATGTGATCGAGATCCGGCACCGACGTCAGTTCATCTTCGTGCGGTGACTGACCAAGGCCATCCAGCGCGTAGCCGGTATAACGCTCCGAACCTTGCGCCATGTGATCCAGATGCGCAATCGGCACCACTTTCCCCTTCGGCACGCCGTGAATATCCACGTAAGCGCCCATGCAATATTCAACACCTTTCGCCAGCAAATCCTGTTTAATCTCGGCGATCTGTTCGGGAGTTTTCATCAATGCCCTGCCTTAATCGTGTTCAACAATGGAATGGGGAATGTAAGGAGCCTCAAGGGCGTGGATCTCTTCGGCGCTGAGCTGTAAATCAAGCGCAGCCAACGCATCCGTTAGATGTGACTCGCGCGTGGCACCGATCACCGCAGCCACCACCGCGGGTCGTGTATACAGCCAGGCTAGCGCCACTTGCGCCATCGGCACGCCGCGCGTTTCGGCAATGTTCTCAACCGCACGGATCACCGCGCTGTCGGCCTCGGCGGTGGCGGCATAGAGAAAATCGGTGTAGCTGTCATCGGCGCCGCGCACGCTGGCTTTGGCCGCATCAACGGGACGCGCCAGACGACCACGCGCCAGTGGGCTCCACGGCGTCACCGCCACGCCTTCCGCCGCACACAGCGCCAGCATCTCGCGCTCTTCTTCGCGATAGATCAGGTTGAGATGGTTTTGCATCACGATAAAACGACTCCAGCGCTCATACTTCTGGATTTGCAGCGCTTTGCTGAACTGCCAGGCAAACATTGACGAGGCACCGAGATAGCGCACTTTGCCCATCTTCACCAAATCGTGCAGCGCTTCGAGCGTCTCCTCGATCGGGGTTTCATCGTCCCAGCGGTGGATTTCATACAGATCGATGTAATCCATGCCCAGCCGCTGCAAACTGTGATCGCACTCCTGCATGATCGCCTTGCGCGACAAGCCTTTGCTGTTCGGTCCGCTGCGCATCGGGTTATACAGCTTGCTGGTGATCACCACTTCATCGCGCAGCGCAAAATCGCGTATCGCCCGGCCAACGATCTCTTCACTGGCACCTTTGGCGTAGATGTTGGCGGTATCAATAAAGTTGATCCCCTGCTCCAGCGCCGCACGGATCACGCTGCGGCTGGCCTCTTCATCCAGCGTCCAACTGCGACCGCTGCGCGCGGGTGGCGCGTAGGTCACCGTTCCGAGGCAAAGCGCCGACACCTCCAGCCCGGAGTGTCCCAGCTTGTGATAACGCATTGTGTGCTCCTTACTCCGCCATGCGGGTTTTCAGGTAATTGGCGAGATGCCAGACGGTGGTTTCCAGATGGCTCAAGCGGCCAGGCCGCGCAAGGCGTGAACGGCTGCCGCGCTGCTGTTCGGCGTTGATCCACTGATCTTCATCGATGATGGTTAAACTGCCTTGCTTCATGCGCTCGGCGGTCTGGGCGAAGTCGTCGTGTGCCGCTGATTCTGCCGACACCAGCACCACGCGATGCCACTGGGTGCGGGTGGTGCTTTGCGGCAGAATCGCACTGATCGAGATGCGATCCGGATTAAGTGAGATCAGGCAGTTGGGATAGAGCAGCATCAAATCGCTAAAGCGCATTTCTTCGTCAGTTAATCCGCTAAACGGCGTCAACCCTTCGGTGAGAATCTCACTCAGTTCACCATTTTTGCGCAGCGGCTGATGGCAGAGAGTCCATCCGGGCCCATCTTCACCAATCGAACTGAGGCGACCGGGGAAACTGTCTTCCAGCGTGCTGCGATGCACCGCTGCGTGGTGATAGCACTCCATAAAGGTCTCAATCGCCATCTTCCAGTTGTACGGACAGTCGTAATCCAGCGTGTAAGCGGTGACCAAATCAGCCAGATGATAGCGCGCAAAGCGCGCTTGCAGCGGCGCCAGGCGCGTGGCCAGCGACGGCGCATCCGCGTTGAAGGTGACGAAGATCATGCCGAACACCTCTTCATGGCGGATCTTCGGCAGTTGGCAGTGCTGGCGCTCGAAGTCCTGCGCCTGATTCATTGATGGCGCGCCGCTCAGTTTGCCGTGCGTGTTGTAGGTCCAGTTGTGGAACGGACAAATAAACGACCGGCTGTTGCCACTGCCTTGCGCAATGGGTGCCCAGCGATGCAAGCAGACGTTGGAGAACACCGCAATGCCTTCATCGTTACGCACGATCAACAGCGGTTCGCCGACCACATCCAGCGTGAAGAAATCATTGAGCTGTGGCACCTGTGAAACGTGGCCGACAAACAGCCAATCATGGCGAAACACCTTCTCCTGTTCGAGCCGGAAAAAACTGTCGCTGTTATACGCTTCTGGCGGCAAGGTTTCGGCGCGGCTGGCATCACTCTGCTGTTGTTGCAGCATGCGTTGCAAAATGCTGTCGCCATCATCAAACACCACATCAATTTTCTCGCGATACATCTCAGCCTCCTCTAACGATAGTGATGCTCAACTCGCGCCTGAATCACACTGAGCACCGTGGTGGCGGCCAGATACCAGATGCAGGCAACGATCAATAACGGGATATTTTCATAGGTGCGGGAGTAAATGGCCTGCGCCGAATAGAGCAGATCCGACAGTGAAATCACGCTCACCAGCGAGGTGGTTTTCAGCATGCCGATCACTTGATTGCCGGTGGGCGGAATGATGAATGGAATCGCCTGCGGCAATATAATCCGCT
Organism: Pantoea sp. CFCC18179; assembly: GCF_059412405.1. Classification (NCBI taxonomy): domain Bacteria; kingdom Pseudomonadati; phylum Pseudomonadota; class Gammaproteobacteria; order Enterobacterales; family Erwiniaceae; genus Pantoea; species Pantoea sp. CFCC18179. Next base: position 35,416 of record NZ_JBNBPM010000014.1, read on the forward strand.
GCAAATATTGGCCGCGCGTCATGCCCAGCGCGCGCGCGGCTTCCTGCTGGCCGTTCTCCACCGACGAAATGCCCGCGCGGATGATCTCCGCCATATACGCCGATTCGTTCAAGCCGAGGCCGAGAATCGCGGCGGCCAGCGGCGTGATCAGATCGTTGGTGCTGCCGCTCCACAGCGTGATCACGCCGGGTACGCCAAGGGTGAATTGCGGATAGAGCGCCGCGAGGTTGTACCAAAAGATCAGTTGCACCAGCACCGGCGTACCGCGAAAGAACCAGGTCCAGCCGCGACTGAATCCCACCAGCAGCGGATTGCTGGAAAGCCGCATCACCGCCAGCACCACGCTAAGCACAATCGCCAGCAGCATGATCACCAGCGTCAGCCAGAAGGTGGTCCATAAGCCGGTCAGAATGGTCGGTGAAAACAGATATTTCCCCACCGTAGACCAATCAAAATTGGGATTGGTGATCATCGAATGCGCCACCAAACCGGTTAACGCCGCCATCACCAGCGCTGAGATCCAGCGACCGGGATAACGTTGTGCCACCACTTCGCGCGCACTGTGAGTGGGATTACGCGGCGTTGTCAGCGTTTTGTCTGTCATCAGCGTTCTCTTCATGGTTGCGGATTGATCACGCGGCATGCACGCGAGCGAGGAAATCACGCGTACGCGGATGGCGCGGGGCGGCAAAGAACTGTTTGGCTTCCGCCACTTCGATAATTGCGCCGTTATCCATAAAGGCCACGCGATTCGCCACATCACGCGCGAAACCCATTTCATGCGTCACGATCACCATGGTCATGCCATCGCGTGCCAGATCGCGCATCACCGCCAGCACTTCGCCCACCAGTTCCGGATCCAGTGCGCTGGTCGGTTCATCGAACAGCATCAACGACGGCTTCATCGCCATGGCGCGCGCAATCGCCACGCGCTGCTGCTGTCCGCCGGATAACGCCGCCGGACGCGCATCGTAGCGATGGCTGAGACCAACGCGATCCAGCAACGCTTTGGCTTCGCTCAATGCCTGCGCACGCGGCACTTTTTTCACCGTGATTGGCGCTTCCATCACGTTTTCCAGCGCCGTCATGTGGCCGAACAAATTGAAGCGCTGAAACACCATGCCGATGTGAATGCGATTGCGCGCCACCTCGCCCTCTTTCAGCTCATACAACTTGTCGCCGTGCAACCGATAGCCGACCATGCCACCGTTGACCCACAATTCACCGCCATCAATTTTTTCCAGATGATTGATGCAGCGCAGAAAGGTCGATTTGCCCGATCCCGACGGGCCAATCAGGCACACCACTTCGCCCTGCTGCACCGCCAGATCGACACCTTTGAGGATTTCGACGCCGTTAAACGACTTGGTGACCTGCTGCGCATCCACCATTAACGTGGCATTGCTCATCTCTCCTCCTGTTGCGTCATGTACCAGGTATTCAGCCCGCCGCTATCGAGAATCAACATTTGTCCCATAAACGACGCCGCCGCAGGTGATGCCAGAAACGCCACGCTCTGCGCCACTTCATCACTGCTCACCGGACGTTGCAGCGGCAAGCGCGCGACTTCCTTTGCCAGCAGCGGTTCGTGTTGCTGCCAGTTGCTCTCCGCATCACGAATCGGCCCCGGACTGATGCCGCACACGCGGATACCGCGCGCCGCCCATTCGATTGACATCTGTGCGGTGAGATTGACCACGCCCGCTTTCGAGGGGCCAAACGCGCCCGCATCGGGATAACAGCGGTGCGCCGATGCGCCAGCGATATTGATGATCACGCCGCCCGGCGCCATATGTTTCACCGTTTCCACGCAGGCGAGAAACGTGCCGGTTAGCTGGGTATCGAGCACCAAGTGCCACTGCGCATCGGTTAGCTCCAGCAGCGGCGCGGCAGCTGTGGCACCAGCGTTATTCACCAGTAACTGCGGCGCACCAAAATCCGTGACGATGGCGGACATTGCCGCACGCAGCGCGGCACGATCGGTGATATCGACCTGCCAGAACGCCGCACGCACACCGAGATTTTGCAATTGTGCGATCGCACGCTGCGCCAGCTCACGTTGACGGCGCACCAGCAGCACAATGTCGTAGCCTTGCGCCGCCAGCACCGAAGCAATGCGCAATCCCACACCTTGTGATCCGCCAGTAACGATGGCGGTTTTGCCTGTTACGCGCTGCATTTCATCCCCTTCGCTTGCGCTGCCAGCAACGACGAGCCGCAGATGAAGCCCCACGTCAGATTGGGTCCCAGCGTGGTGCCTGCACTGACCGCACGCGTGCCTATCGGATTGGCCATCGCTGCGCCAGCGCAATACAAGCCGTAGATCGGTTGTCCATCGCGATGCAATACATTGCCGTGCGCATTGGTGCGCGGCCCGCCTTTGGTGCCAAGAAAAGTGCGATTGAACGGTATCGCCAGATAAGGCGGGTGCTGGATCGTCGCCATGCCGCCCTGAAAGCGTCGATCGGTTTTGCCGCGAGCCACGCTGAGATGGCGACCAAAATCCTCATCAACGCCGGAAACACAGAATTGGTTAAAGCGCGCCACGCTGCGTGGCAACGATCCCGCTGGCAACGCCAGTTGTCTTTCCAGATCATTTAAGGTGGCAGCGGAACGCATCCAACCCGGCGTACGCCAGCGGTAGTAACGCAGCAGCGGCGCTTGGCGTAATAAGCGTGCGTCCGCGATCAGCCACGCTGGAAGATGGCGCGGTTGGCCGTCGGCATCGCGGCTATCCAGCGCTTCGCCGAGGTTGAACGCCATTTCATTGGTGAAACGCTGGCCATGCCGATCCACCAACATGGCGTTGGCTTCCGCGTGGAAGAAAATCGATAAACCACTCCACGGCTGGCCGGATGCCGCCGGAATACCGCCGCCGATATTGGCTTGATCCATGTGCGCCAACTGCGCGCCAATAGCCTGTGCCATGCGTTGTCCATCACCGCTGTTGTCACGCGGGCTGGCGATGAAATCATGCGGGCCGGGAAAATGTCGCGCACGTAAGTTGTCATCCCACTCAAATCCGCCGCTGGCAATAACCACGCCACGCTGTGCGTTGATCTCAACACTTTCGCCTTGCCAGCGGCAGCGCACGCCGCTCACCTGATGCGAATCGCGCGTCAGCAGTTGTTCAGCGCGCGCTTCGGTTAGCAACTGGCAACCGGCGGCCTGGCAGGCATCGAGTAATCCGGCGATCAGTGCCGCACCTTTGGTCAGTTCACCGCGCCACATCCGTCGCACCAGGCGCGGCAAACAGCGCAACCACGCGCGCAGCGGATGATGCCAAATATCCTGCTGTAACAGTTCGTGATAGCTAAACCCGCGCGGCAGCGGCGTTGGACGCAAACGCCAGCGTCGCTGCGGTTTAAGCGCTAACGGCGCCAGCATGCGACCAACCGTTTTGGCACCCGCCAGTGGCCACAGCGGATCGCCTTCAGCCGTGTGCGCAAAACGCAGCGCGCTGTGCTGTTCCAGAAACGCCAGCATCGGCGCGGCCTGCTGTGCCAGCGCGTGCCACAATGCATCTTCACTGGCTTGCCAGCCGGCAGGCGCTGCCGCGCGCAAGTAAGCCAGCGCCTGCTGTGGCGAATCGTCATAACCGGCAGCAAGCGCATGATGATTGGCGGGCACCCACATCGCGCCGCCCGACATCGCCGTGGTACCGCCGAGCCAGGCGCTTTTCTCGACGATCAACACAGCAAGTCCGCCAATAGCGGCGCGTAACGCCGCCATCAATGCCGCGCCGCCGGAACCGATCACCAGCACATCGCAGTGACGCACACTCATATCGGCTGGGTGCTGGTCAGGTTGATGCCCGGTTTATCCAGCTTCATAGCACCCAGATCCCACTTATCCATGATCTTGTCGTAGGTGCCGGTTTCATGAACTACCTGCAACGCTTTCAGCAGCACATTGGCGAGTTCGGTGTTCTCTTTCGCCACCACAATGCCGAGATAATATTTCGGCATCAGCGGCATCTGCACGGTGCGGATCGGATGCGGCGCTTTCTTCTTGATGTCATCCACTGAGGCGGCATCATTCAGCACGAAATCAACGCGCCCGGAATACAGCCCGAGTAGCACCGCATCGGCTGATGGCAACGTCACCTGCTGAATTGCCGCTTTGCCCTGCTTGGTGCAGTTTGGCGTGTAGATTTCACTGATGGCTTTTTCGAAATCGGTGCCGGTTTGTACGCCGACTTTCAAACCGCACAGCGTTAGCGGATCGTTGGTGATGCTTTTCTCGGTTTCCAGCGTGTACACCTCGCTGGTGGCGTAGGCATAGTTGACGAACGAGACCTGCTTCTCGCGCTCTGGACTATCCGAAATACACTCCATCGCCACATCGTAGCGGCCACTTTTAACGCCTGGGATCAGCCCGGCGAAATCAATCGAGACCGGCTTCACTGTTATGCCCAGCACCTGCCCTAAGGCGTCCCACAGATCCGGCTCAAACCCGACCATGGTTTTGTTGTCTTCAGCAAAGGATTCACACGGCGGATAGTGCGCATCAGTGACCAGATTGAGGGTTTTACTGCTGCGAATTTTCTCCGGCAGTTGTGCATGCAAGTCGGCATGCATCGCCAGCGGCGCATCGGCGGCCTGAAGAGTGAGGGGAGCAAGTGACGTGGCAAGCAACGATAAGGCAACAACCAGACTTTTCATTCTCATGCTTTTAACTCCAGTAGAAAGGCAAAATGCCTGAAGACCCTGATGACTTAAAAAAGCAAAAAACGAAGATGGTGCGCAGGGAGAATTGCAAGCGTTATGCCAGTTTTTAAATAACTGATTAATTAATCATGAGGCGAGAGTGGATAAGGGATGGCGCGGCAGGCCTTGGTACGACGGGCATGAAAGGCTGGTGAGAGATTCACCAACAGAGTGCAAAAAGTGAGCTAATGGTGCAAATAGAGGAAAGACGTCAGCGCGGAGTAAATCATCTGCTCAAGGCAAAATTGCCTCACACCGCGACAGACTTAAAAACGGTATTGGCTCTCTAACTGGCGCAAGGTTTCCACGCGCTGTGCCGAGGCGATTTCGCGCGCTTTCACTTCCAGCAACAAGTCAGCATCATTCTGACCAATCACATACACCGCCTGACGGCCAGGCAGATTTACGGTAATAATATTTTGCTCTACGGCATCCAGCATATCGTCATGCTGTTCCAGGTAGTTGTACAACGTGTTCATAACTTCTCCTTAAAATGGATGCGCATTCTGCCGAATCACCCGCTTTAAATTCCACAAGACCAGGCTTAATTCTGCGACTGCATCAGAAACTTCTGCTGATTGGCTTATCCTGCTGATGCAAGATGACGGAGAGATTAAAGTGCGGGAAAAAACGAGTGAAGGCAGCGGAGGATGCCGCTGCCTTGATTAATTAGAAGAAGCCCAGCGGTTGCGTGCTGTAGCTCACCAGCAGATTTTTGGTTTGCTGATAATGATCGAGCATCATTTTGTGGGTTTCGCGGCCAATACCGGATTTTTTGTAGCCACCAAACGCCGCATGCGCCGGATAAAGGTGATAACAGTTGGTCCACACGCGTCCGGCTTTGATGGCGCGGCCCATGCGATACGCGCGATTGATGTCGCGCGTCCACACGCCTGCCCCAAGCCCGTAAATCGAGTCATTGGCGATAGCCAGTGCTTCTGCTTCATCTTTAAAGGTCAGCACGCCGACCACCGGCCCAAAGATCTCCTCCTGGAACACGCGCATGCTGTTGTTGCCTTTCAGCAGCGTTGGCTGGATATAGTAGCCGTTGGCGAGTTCATCCCCCACTTTCTCCACGCCGCCGCCATGCAGCACTTGCGCGCCTTCCTGCTGCGCAATCTCCAGATACGACAGAATCTTATCGAACTGCTGCTGTGAGGCCTGCGCACCAATCATGGTTTCGGTATCCAACGGATCGCCACGTTTAATGGTTTTGATGCGCTTCATCACCGCCGCCATAAACGGTTCGAAGATCGATTCCTGCACCAACGCGCGCGATGGACAGGTACAGACTTCGCCCTGATTGAGGAAGCCAAGCACCACGCCTTCTGCCGCTTTTTCGATAAAGCTCTCTTCGGCATCCATGATGTCTTCGAAGAAGATATTTGGCGATTTTCCGCCCAGCTCCACGGTAGACGGAATCAGGCTTTTCGCCGCCAGTTCCAGAATGTGACCACCGGTAGCAGTAGAACCGGTAAAGGCGATTTTGGCGATGCCGGGATGCGACGCCAGCGCTTCGCCCGCTTCTTTACCGTAGCCGTGCACCACGTTAATCACGCCTGGCGGCACCAGATCTTTAATCACTTCCATAAACAGCGTGATCGATAACGGCGTCTGTTCCGCCGGTTTCAGCACCACGCAGTTGCCAGCGCCGAGCGCGGGTGCCAGTTTCCACGCCGCCATTAATAGCGGGAAGTTCCATGGGATGATTTGCCCAACCACGCCCAACGGTTCGTGGAAGTGATAGGCAGCGGTAAATTCATCAATTTCAGCGGCGGTGCCTTCCTGCGCACGCACGCAACCGGCGAAATAACGGAAGTGATCAACCGCCAGCGGCAGGTCAGCGGCCAAGGTTTCACGCACTGGCTTACCGTTATCCCAGGTTTCGTTGACGGCGATATATTCCAGATTCTCTTCGAGGCGATCGGCAATTTTCAGCAGCACCAGCGAACGCGCTTGCGGTGAGGTTTTGCCCCACGCATCGGCCGCAGCCTGTGCTGCCGCCACCGCGTTATCAACATCCGCGCGGTCGGAACGCGGGAATTCGCCAATGGTCGAGGCGTTAATCGGTGAGGTGTTGACGAAGTAATTGCCGTTCACCGGCGCAACAAATTCGCCGTTGATAAAGTTGCCATAACGCGATTGCAATGTGATGAGAGAACCTTGTTCTCCCGGAGCAGCGTAACGCATGGTGTTTCTCCTTGCGGGACAGAGTGGCGATTAACAACTATGAAACTTGTTATTAACATTGAGCGATCAAAGCCAGACTGTCAGATCGCAAAGCGGGAAACTGTGACCGCACCGGAGGAAATCTGCGATTAACATCCGTTTACGACTTTTCACCGGCTCCTAAGTTTCAGCCAGGTCTGCTATGTCTAGAATTCACCCTGTGTATCATTCGCCGTCGCGCTACGGATAAATCCGAGTTTTCCCGCTTATGCCGCAAAAAGCGGAACATGCGCGAAATATGTGGTCAATATGAAGCAGGATACTAACCAGGAGAGACAGATGTTGGCTTCAGCCCTGACGTTAATGCGCGCCAAAGCGAACTTTGTTCAGCAATTTATCCGCAACCCGCGCAAAATGGGCAGCATCACGCCCTCTTCCGCCGCGCTGTGCCGCACCATGTGCGATGCGGTGAATTGGGATCACAGCTTGCGCATCGCCGAACTCGGTGCCGGTGATGGTGTGTTAACCCGCCATATACTGGATCGCATGTCGCCCGAAGCGCAGCTGGATGTGTTCGAAATCAGCCCGGAATTGGTGAAAAGTCTGCGCGGTTTACCCGATTCACGTATGCAAGTACGCGCCTGTTCAGCGGAATACCTGTCTGGAGAATATGATGTGATTTTCTCTGGCTTGCCGCTGCTGTCATTGCCGCCCGCGACGCGCGATGCGATTCTCAGTGCGGTGCATGATGCGCTGGGTCCACGCGGCGTATTTGTGCAATTCCAATACACCTCGTTTACCCAGCCGAACTTGTCGCGCTATTTCACGTGGGAACGTCAGCGCGTGCTAAAAAACATGCCACCAGCATGGGTTTATCGCTGCACACGTCACTACGCGCCTTGAGCCTGTACGCGCGGCTGCGGCCGCGTTTGCTGCCAGAAACGGCGCAATAATTCGCGTGACCAATCTTCACCGCGCAAGGTGACGCCATCATCGCTGACGCCCGCCGGTAAGCAGGCGGTCATAATTTCGTGGGTAAATTCGGGATGGAATTGTACCGACAGCGCCTGTTCAGAATAACGCAGAATCTGGCAGCCATCCTGCACCGAGCTGGCTAACACCTGCGCATGCGGCGGCGGTGTTAATACCGATTGTCGATGCGACAACCACGCCTGAAACTCGCCCGGCAACGCACCCAGCCACGCATCATTTTTCGCCTGCGCGCTGCGCGTCAGCGGTTTGAGTCCGCGCTCCCAGCCATTCGGGTTATCCCCCACTTTGCCACCCAGCGCATACGCCATCAGTTGATGGCCGTAACACACGCCTAGCAGCGGTAAATCGGCATCCAGCGCACCACGAATCCACGCGGCGGTGCGTTCGCTCCAGTCAGCGTGATCGGTGACCATCGCCCACGAACCGCTGAGAATCGCGCCGCTGACGCGGTCAAACGCCGGTAAATCATCACCTAAATGCGGACGCACAATCACATAGTCATCGGGCTGCAAGTGCAACGCATCAATAAACCAGCGGGGTTGTTCACCAATTTGCGCCACAACTGACGGTGGCGGCACTTCGAGTTGAATCAGAGCAAGGGGTAACGTGCGGGTGTTAGTCATGCCGAATACGGTCCTCAAAATGGTCCTCTTTCGGAAATCCACTTTGACAGTAAATTTGCGCCATGTCTTATTTTTTTCCTGCATAAGCAAAGACTCAAACAAAAATAATTTCACCACACACCTCCGAAGTCACCGGCTTCATGCCATGATTAGCCAGTGATAATCCTCGACTCTCCCTGAAGGAAGGCATTGTGGCAGCGCGGCATTTTTTTCTGGTTCTGATGGTGGTTTCTATCTGGGCTTTCAATAACGTAGCGGTGAAATGGGGATTACTGGAACTTCCGCCGCTGTTTCTCACCTGGATGCGCTTTGTGGTGGTGGCGATCGTGCTGGTGCCGTTTTGCCGCATCACGCGTGAACAACTGCCGTGGCTGCTGACGCTGGCCTTCACCTTCGGCTTTCTGCACTTCTCCTTGCTGTTCGTTGGCATGCGTTACACCGACGCCGGGACCGGCGCGATTGTGGTGCAGCTCGGCACGCCGATTGCCATGCTGCTAGCAATGGTGGTGCTGAAGGAGAAACTGCGCTTGATTCAATTGCTGGGCATTGCGATTTCGTTAAGCGGCGTCGCGGTGTTATCTGGCAGTCCGACCATTCCGGCGTGGTGGGTGCTGTGTATTTTGCTGTGCAGCGCCTTTGGCTGGGCGGTGAGCAACATGATTGTAAAAAAATCGCCGCCAATCAAACCGCTAACACTCACCGGTTGGATCTCTTTTCTCGCGGTGCCGATTGTCGGTGCTGCCTCGTGGTTAACCGAATCCCAGCAATTCTATGCCTTGAGTCACGCCGGATGGCGCGGCTGGTTTGGCATTCTATACAGCGCGCTGGCTTCCTCGATTGTCGCTTATACGCTGTGGTATTCGCTGTTGAAGAAGTACAACGTCAATCTGATCATGCCCTATTCACTGCTGACGCCGGTGCTGGCGGTATTAATGGGCGTATTCGTGCTCGGCGATAGCATGAACGGCTTTAAGATCCTCGGCGCGTCCTTAGTGGTGCTGGGTACCGCCATTGCGGTGATTAATCTGCGCAACCTGCGTATGCATGCGAGATTCCCGCGGTTGCGTCGTCGTTAAATCCGCTCTGCTATGCTTGAGTCTCGCGCGTTTCCCGGAGACTCAACATGGACTCTCAATGTGCTGCCGTACTCTGGCAGCAAATGTGGCAAGGATTGCGTGGCACGGACCCGCTTCCCACGCTGACTTTTCTTGAACCCGATACCTTCTCATCTGCCTTTGCCGTCAGCGAATTGGCGGCCACCAGCATTGGCCTCGCAAGCCAAGCGTTGAGCGATTTGCTCGGCCACGCCACGCCGGTGAGTGTTAATGTGCGACTGGCTTCACGCTGGTTTCAACACAGCGTCATACCGCTGAATCGTCCGCCCGCCGCCTTGTGGGATCCGTTTGCCGGCGATTATGCCTGCGCCGATGGCTGGATTCGCTTGCACACCAATGCCGCTCACCACCGCGCGGCAATGGAAAGCGTGCTCGGACAACATGCCGATCGCGTGGCGCTGGCGCAAACCGTTGCAGGTTGGCCTGCCGCTAAACTGGAACAAGCAGTGATCGATGCAGGCGGATGCGCCGCACAAATGCGCAGCGAAGCGCAATGGTTACAGCATCCGCAAGGTTTGGCGTTACAACAGGAAGCGCTGATTGACCAGCAGGCTAACGGTGAAGCACCTGCCCCCAACTGGCCAATGCCCACGGCGCGCCCGCTGCTCGGCGTGCGCGTGCTGGATTTGACGCGCATTATCGCTGGGCCAGTTGCGACACGTTTTCTCGCCAGCCTTGGCGCGCAAGTGTTGCGCATCGATCCGCCGGATTGGCAAGAGCCGACGCTGGAAGAGGAGATCACCTACGGTAAACGCTGTGCGCGCTTGGATCTCAAAACTGCCGCCGGTCGTGAACAGTTGCGTGAGTTATTGCAACACAGCGATGTGCTGGTGCACGGTTATCGCGCTGATGCATTGGACAAACTGGGGCTGGATGCCGACACACGCCGCAAACTGGCGCCGGGTTTGGTGGATGTCAGTTTGAATGCGTGGGGCTGGCACGGACCGTGGCGCAATCGCCGTGGCTTTGACAGTTTGGTGCAAATGGGTTGTGGCATTGCTGAACAAGGGATGCGCTGGAGCGGCAAGGCACAGCCGACGCCGCTGCCGGTACAAGCGCTCGATCACGCCACTGGCTATATGATGGCGGCATCGGTGCTGGAAGGCTTGCGTCAGCGTTTAATCAATGGCGTCGGCTGGCAAGCACGCTTGTCATTGGCGCGCACCGCGCGGCTGTTACAGCAATATGGTGCCGCACCCGCCAACAGCCAAAGCGGCATTCACGCTGAGCGTGATGATGTGCTGAGTGAACTGGAAATCAATCCCTGGGGCATTGCGCAGAGGTTGCGTGCCGCAGCGTATCTGACCGGCACGCCAATGATCTGCGCGACCTCCGGCGTTAAGCTCGGTAGCCACGCAGCACGTTGGCAAGATTAAGCGTCGTCGCCCGCTTCTTCATTCAACTCATCGTACATCGCCTGAATCGCTTCACGGCTCAGTGCGGCCAGCGTGCGGTAAAACGCCGTGGTCGCGTGCGCTTCCACTTTGCCAAGGAACGCGCCGCACCACGGCAACAGGAACTCATCGAACAGCGCCAGTTGCGCCGCTGATTCATCTTCCGCCGACTGGTCTTCCAGCCATGATGCCGCCAACAGCAATACGCCAAAGTGATCGGCTGGCGCTTCGCTCAACGGCATGCCGCGCTCACTGAGGAACGCACGTACTTCCGCTTCCTGCGGGCCATTTGGCCACTGCGATGCATAAGGCGGTACGCTGCATTCGCTGCCAACAAACAGTGCGTTGTAGTCGGCGGCCAGCGCCTGCGGATCGCTATTCTGCTGCAAGCGCGTCAACAGTTCGTCCTGCTCCAGCGGCCACTGTGATTGCAACTTGCCTTCACGCAGCAGAGTGAACAGCGGCACCAGCAGCGGATCTTGCGGCTGGCGATTGAACAACGAGCCGATGACGCGGCAGAGGATGGAAAACTCATTCATGCAACAGAATTCCTTGTAGCAATTACGTTAAAAATCAGCAAATTCAGGGATGTGCTTGCCGGTGCGCGCTTCGAGGAAATCGAGCAGGCGACGCGGCGTGACATTTAACACGCGATCTTCCGGAAAATCCACTTCGCGGGTGATACGAATGCAATGTTCGAAATGCCCTAGCGTGAAGGCGGTGTGCGAATCGGAGCCAAATGCCAATTTACCACCGGCATCACGCACCGCTTCGGCAATCGCACGGCAGTTCGGTTCACTGCCCGGACGCGAATGGGTGAACGAGGAGTTATTGATCTCCAGCGCCACATCGTAATGCGCGGCGGCTTCAGCAATCGCGCGGATATCTACCGGGAATTTCGGATTGCCCGGATGGCTAATGATGTGGACCAATCCGCCCGCCATCGCCGCAATCATCGCTTCGGTGTGATGCGCTTTATCACGCGGCGCATAAACTGGCTCGTGGAAGCCGGCCACGATCAAATCCAGCGCATCCAGCATTGGACCGCTGCAATCAATCTCGCCCTGCTGATTTTTGATGTTGGCTTCGATGCCACGCAGCACGCCGACGCCATCAATCACGCGCGGCCAGATGCGCATATTGACGAAGTGCCAGTAGTGAGGTGCATCGGCCATATCCGGGCCGTGATCGGTAATCGCAAACAGTTTCAAACCGTTCTGTTTCGCCTGCACCACGTAATCGTGCAAGGTGCTGTAAGCGTGGGTACTGGCAACGGTGTGCATATGTAAATCAACCGGATACATCTTTATCTCCTGTCGCAAAATGAATTAATAACCGCGCTGGCGATCGACCAAGCCGTTCGGCTGTTGCCCTGTTTCCAAAGCAAGTATGGCAGCCGAAATGTAATCCATCGCCTCGCCCGGCAAGGTCATGGCAGCAGTATGTGGCGTAATTGTGACATGTGGATGAGACCACAGCGGATGATCGTGCGGTAACGGCTCGGTTTGGAACACGTCTAACGCCGCTGCCGCCAGTTGGCCGCTGTTGAGCGCCGCCAGCAGATCCGCTTCCACCACGTGCGCGCCGCGCGCCAGATTGAGGAAATAGGCACCGCGCGGCAACGCGTTTAACAGGCGGCTATCGATGAGGTTAGTGGTTTCCGGCGTGGTGGGCAGCAAATCGATCAGCACTTGCGTGCCATCGAGAAACGCGTTGAGTTGCTCGCGCCCGTGGAAACTTTGCACGCCATCCATCTGCTTTGGCGAACGACTCCAACTACGCAGCGGAAATCCCCACTGCCGCAAACTTTCCAGCACGCTGCGACCTAACACGCCCGCACCAAGCACACCAATGGTGAAGTTTTCACGATTCAGTGCGGGGAGTTCTTGCCACGTTGCCTGCTGCTGCAATTGGCGATATTCGGCAAAACGGCGGAACCAGCCCAACACGCACCAGTTGGCATACTCCTGCATCTGGCGCGCCATGCCGGTATCTTCCAAACGGAATAATGGGATGTGCTGATGCAACATCTGCGGGTTATCGCGCAGTTGTTTGAGGATCTCATCAACGCCTGCGCCCATGGCAAACACGCCCTTTAGCTGGCGCCCCGCCAACATCTCAACCGGCGGTGAACGCACCACCGCGTAATCGGCCGGCGCGTTATCGCCTGGCTGCCACAAGCGCACCTTGGCTTGTGGCAAACGCTGACGCAATCCTTCCAGCCAGCCCTGCGGCGCCAGCGACGGGTGATACCAAATAATCTCCATACGGCTCTCCTTTTTTTTGCTTCAGCCTCAGGCAAATGGCGTTGCAGGGCAAGCAAAAAACATTGCGCTAATACAATTTCTCGCGTGATTAATTCCGGGCGCTTCACATTTCCGCCGCTGTGTGCGGCTAAGCGATGCGATAGCGACTAAAGTTGACTGAGTGGTCAATGCGTTAGCACACCACCTTTTCGGACAAGGAGAAAAACCGATGATAAAAACTGCCGTATTGACGCCTGCGCGTCTCACTGTGTTACTGAGCGCCGCGCTGTTTGCCAGCACCGTTCAGGCCGACGATAACAGCCGCATGCTGAGCAATCAGCCGCAGCCACCTGATGTACGTCTGGGACCGTTATTCAATGCGGTGCAGCAGGCTAAGTTTTATCCGGATCAAAAAACCTTTGCCGATGCGGTGCCTAAATATAATCCGTCCTCGATTTTGGCGGATTGGCAGATGCAAAAAGGCCAACGTAATTTCGACCTCAAACACTTCGTTGATAGTAATTTCACGCTGCCAAAAGAGCAGGACAAATATGTGCCACCGACCGGGCAAAGCCTGCGCGAGCACATTAACGGCTTGTGGCCAGTGTTAACCCGCACCGCGCAAAGCGCCAGCCAGTACGATTCATTGCTGCCACTGCCAAAACCTTACGTGGTGCCGGGCGGACGTTTCCGCGAAGTCTATTACTGGGATAGTTATTTCACCATGCTCGGTTTGGCGGAGAGCAATCACTGGGATCGCGTGCAAGACATGGTGGATAACTTCGCCACCGAATTGGATAAATATGGCCACATTCCCAACGGCAACCGCAGCTATTATCTCAGCCGCTCGCAGCCGCCGTTCTTTAGCTTGATGGTGGATTTGCTGGCGACGCACAAAGGTGATGATGTTTACCGCCAATACTTGCCGCAATTGCAGAAAGAGTACGATTACTGGATGGCGGACAGCGACAAAGTGGCGGCCGGACAAGCCAGTAAGCGGGTGATTAAACTCAGCGACGGCACGCTGCTCAATCGCTATTGGGACGATCGCGATGCACCGCGTACCGAATCGTGGCTGGATGATATCAACACCGCCAACAAAGCGCCGGAGCGCAATAAGCAACAGGTGTATCGCGATCTGCGTGCCGGCGCGGCGTCGGGCTGGGATTTCAGCTCGCGCTGGTTTACCGATGCGCACAATCTGGCCTCAATCCGCACCACGCAGTTAGCGCCGGTTGATCTGAACAGCCTGCTGTTCCATCTCGAGCAAACGCTGTCTAAAGCCTCAAAACTGGCGAAGCAGGATGACAAGGCGCAACAGTTTGCCGCTGACGCCGAGAAACGTCAGGCGGCGATCAACCGTTATCTGTGGGATGACAAGCAAGGTTGGTACGCCGACTACGATTTCCAAAAAAAGCACGTTCATCCGCAGTTAACCGCCGCGACGCTGTTCCCGCTGTATATGCAAGTGGCGAGTGAAAAACAAGCCGATCGCACCGCCAAAGCGGTGGAGAAACAACTGCTGAAACCGGGCGGATTGGTGACCACTACGGTGAATAATGGTCAGCAATGGGATGCGCCGAATGGTTGGGCGCCGCTGCAATGGGTGGCGGTGGAAGGTCTGGAGCATTACAAACAACCGCAACTGGCGCAGCAAATTGGTCAGCGCTTCCTGCAAAACGTGCAGGCCACTTACGACAAGGAGCACAAACTGGTCGAGAAGTATGTGGTGGAAGGCGCGCAATTAGGCGGCGGTGGCGGCGGTGAATATCCGTTGCAGGATGGCTTTGGCTGGACCAACGGTGTGACGCTGAAGCTGTTGGATAAGTATTGCCCGAAAGATAAAACCTGTAATAGCGCCGGTGATATTCCGAATATGCCAGCGTTGAGTGCCGCGAAATAAGCGAGTTCCCTCACCTTGATGTAGTGGTCACCATAAATGGCGACCCTACGAATTCGATGTTTATCTGCAACAACGGTCGCCATTCCTGGCGACCGTTTTTCTCACACCCTTCATACAAAAAACTCACACCTTGTAACATTCCGCGCAAAAGATAATAATTCTCAATATTATACTGATAGCTATTCCCACTAAAATAACAGGAACCCTCATGACCTCGCTGTTTTCCCTTAATCGTGGGCGCGTGTTGTGCGCGCTGGCGTTGGCTTTACCTGCCGCGACTTTCGCTGAAGAGTCGATTGTGGTTAGCGCGCAGCCACAAGAGAGCGCCACCTCGCCAACGCAAGGTTATCTTGCGACCCACAGCAGCGGTGCCAGCAAAACCGATCAGCCGCTGATTACTACGCCGCAATCCATTTCGGTGGTGACGCGTCAGCAAATGGAAGATCAGGGCGCGCAGGATCTCAATCAGGCATTAGGTTATACGCCAGGTGTATTCACCAACTTTGGCGGTGCGGCGACACGCTACGACACCATCGCGTTGCGCGGTTTCCACGGGGGCGATGTTGATAACACCTTCCTTGATGGCCTGCGCGTAATGAGCGACGGCGGTAGCTTCAACATCCTGCAAGTGGAAAACTGGTTCCTCGATCGCGTTGATGTGATTAAAGGCCCCTCCTCCGCGCTGTATGGTCAAACCGTGCCAGGCGGCTTGGTGAATATGGTTAGCAAGCGGCCACAATTTGCCGAAGAAGGTCATTTCCGCCTGTCCACTGGCACCAACGCCACCAATAGCGCGGCTTTTGATTACACCAACGCGATTAACGATCAGTGGGCGTTTCGTCTCACCGGTATCACGCGCAACAGCGACACCCAATACGATCATACGCGCGAAGAAAAATACGCTATTTCGCCACAATTGATGTGGCAGCCGAGCGAAGATACCAGCTTGCTGCTGCGCGCCTACTTGCAAAAAGATCCGTCCGGCGGCTATCACGGTTCGGTACCGGCGGAAGGTACGCTTTACAGCCATAACGGCCGCAAGCTGAGCGATGGCTTCTATGAAGGTGACAGCGCGCTCGATCAGTTCAAACGCCACGAACAGATTTACAGCTATGATTTCACCCATCGCTTCAACGATGTGTGGTCGGTGCATTCCACCGGCAGTTACAGCCACTCCAATACCGCGCTGGATCAGGTGTATCAAATCGGTTGGAATACGGCGAATCCAGACCTGCTAAACCGCTACTTCTCCGGCGAGCGTTCATCGCTGACTTCATGGGCCAACGATAACCAACTGCAAGCCGATTTCGCCACCGGCGCGGTGCAGCATCGCGTGACGCTGGGCGCTGAATATCATCGCTACAAAAATGACATCACCGAGGCCAGCGGCTTAGCCAGTTCGCTCAATGCGTGGAACGGCGAAGAAGTTGGCACCATGCCGGATTTCGCCTGGACCGCGCAAACGCGCCGTTATTATCAAACCGGACTCTATTTGCAGGATGAATTGCAGTTGGATCGCTGGCATCTGGATCTGTCCGGCCGCTATGACCGCATCGTGTCAGAAAACGGCACCAGCCGTCGTCAGGATGATCACATCAGCGGACGCGCGGCGCTGCTGTATGCCTTTGATAATGGCATCTCGCCATACGTCAGCTGGAGCCAGGCGATTACGCCAGCTTCCTTAACCGCTCCTGATGGCAACCAGCTGAAACCCACCACTTCTGAACAGTATGAAGCCGGTGTCAAATACCAACCGGTTGGCACGCGCGATATGTACTCGATTGCGGTGTACGATTTGACTCAAGATGATGTCGCCAACCGCAATGTGCTGGATGGTACCTACACGCCATCGGGCAAAGTGCATTCGCAGGGCATTGAACTGGAAGCACGTAATCAGCTGACATCGCGCTTCAGCACCATCGCTGGCTATACGCTGAATCATCTGCGTTTCAAAGATTCGGTCGATGGCAACGACGGCCATACGCCTTACGTGACGCCGAACAGCATGGCCTCGTTGTGGGGACATTATCAGTTTGATTACGGCTTGAGTGCCGGTGCGGGTGTGCGTTACATCGGCAAGCAATGGGCGGATAACGAGAACACCACGCGTTTGCCATCGGTAACGCTGTTTGATGCCTCGGTACGCGCCGATTTGGGTGCATGGAATTCACAATTGAAAGGGGCGTGGTTGCAAGTCAATGCCAATAACCTGACCGATAAAAAGTATCTGGCGGCCTGCTACGGCACCGGATATTGCTATCGCGGCGCAGAACGTACGGTGATGGCCACCGTGGGATATGATTTTTAATCGCGCATAAAAAAGCCGCCATCTTTACAGATGGCGGCTCTCATTAAATCACTGCGCGCTGCTACGATTTAACTTTGCGATAAATCCACAGCACCACGATGGCACCAATAACCGCCACCACAAAGCTGCCAAAGTTGAAGCCATCAACTTTACCGAATCCAAACAGGGTACTGATCCAGCCGCCTACTACCGCACCGACGATACCTAACACTACGGTGATGATGAATCCGCCGCCATCTTTACCCGGCATAATCCATTTAGCGATAATCCCGGCAATCAGACCAAAAATAATCCATGAAAGAATACCCATGTACTGCTCCTTACGTTATTAATCAAGGTGTTCACCGCATCAAGTATAGCCGCAATATTTTGAACTGCATCGCAAGTTAGCATCTGAAAAAATGATTAGCAGGCTAAAGCTTATCGCGCTGACGCCGATAATTGACGGATAACATTGGCAGTCGTGAATTTAACACTCGGATAAGTGGAGCAGGACGTGGGAGAAGCCGATAAAGAACAATACCTCAAGCGCGGCACCTTAGCGGTTTTGGGCGTAATGAAAGATCTGTTGCGTTTTCAAACTCCGCTGATGGTGAATTTTTCGCGCGGCCAGTTTATCAGCCGTTTGTTGGCGTGTGATGAAGATCAGGTGATCTTCGATCTCGGCAGCAACGCGCAGGATAACGATTTAGCGCTGCAAGGGGGGGAAGTGAATATCGCCGCCGAAACCCATGGGGCAAAAGTCGAATTCGGTCTGGAAGGATTAACCCGCGTCGAATTCGAAGGATTGCCGGCGTTTGCCGCTTCGCTGCCACAACTGTTGTGGCAGATTCAGCGTCGCGAATTCTTCCGCGTTAATGCGCCGATTGATCCGGTGTTTTATTGCCACAGCCAATGGCCCGACGGCAGTACTGCTCGCTTTCGCTTACAGGATTTGTCGTTAGGTGGCGTGGGCGTACTGCTCGACGAGGCCTTGCCAGAAGGGTTGAATCGCGGTGATACCTTTAAAAAGCTGCGTGTTGATTTGGCCGAGTACGGTCATTTTGAAGTGACGGCGCAATTGCTGCACATCGGCGAACGCACCGTGGTTACCAGCAAGAGCGAAACCCGCGTCACGCCGCGTCTTAGCTTCCGTTTTACTGCCATCGAGCCGATTCAGGAACGCCAGTTGCAGCAGGTGATTTTTGCATTGGAGCGTTTGGCGCGCGATAAGGCGAACCGTTTTCAGTAAATTCAGATGCCTTGTAGGGTCGCCATTTATGGTGACCGTTAGTTTTATCGCTAGTCTATGTGCACCAAGTCACCATAAATGGTGACCTTACGGAGATTGAGCGCGATTGTCGTAGGGTGCGCATTGATGCGCACCTGGTTTAGCAGTCACCATAAATGGCGACCTTACGAGATCAGTGAGGTTGATAGCGGCAACGCGCTACCGCATCCAGCCAACCGTGATAATTCTCCTGCATACTGTGCGCGCGATCTTCGCGCGGCATAATCACACTGCCGCCCTGCAATGCCTGCATCTCACTGCCCTGCTGCCACCAACCTAACTGGCGACCCGCCAACAGCGCTGCCCCTAACGCGGAGACTTCCGGCGTCGGCACGCGTTTTAACGGCCGCTGCAACACATCGGCTTGCAACTGCATTAACCACGCATTTTCGGTGGCGCTGCCATCCACGCACAGCGCAGGCAGTTGCATGCCGCTGGCTTGTTCCATAGCAAAAAACACGTCGGCGATTTGGAAGGTGATCGATTCTAATGCCACACGCGCCAGCACCTCGGGCGTGGCCGCATCAGTCAGACCGCATACCATGCCGCGTGCTTTGAGATCCCACCACGGCGCGCCTAAACCCGAAAGCGCTGGCACAAAATAGATGCCCTGATTGTGATCGCTGCGCTGCGCCATGGCGGTCAGTTCGCGTGGGTCGCTGATGCCCAACATGCGTCCCAACCACGCCGCGCCGGAACCGGTGTGGGTGATATTGCCCTCGAAGGCAAAGCGCAACGTGCCGTCATGCCACGCCACGGTGGTGCTGAGGCCATTTTCGGTCAGTAGCGGCGTCGCCATTGACATCATCAGTGACGAACCGGTGCCGTATGTGGCTTTCACCACCTCTTCGCTGCCGCTGCGTTGGGCTTGCAGCGCGGCGTGCGAATCACCAATACGCGCCATAATCGGCGTGCCGGGCGCTAAACCGGGAATATCATGTAATGCCACCACGCCCTGCGTGCTGGCAGAAGGCACAATCTGTGGCAGCGCCGCGCGCGGGATGTGAAACAGCGTCAGCAGTTCGTCGTCCCAGTCGCCGCTATGCAGGTTGTACAGTTGCGTGCGGGCAGCATTGGCGTGATCGGTCACAAAACTTTCGCCGCCGCTTAATTGCCAACTCAGCCAGCAATCCACCGTGCCAATGCACAGCTCTCCCGCCTGGGCGCGCGCCAAACCATTCGGCAGCGAGGCCAGCATGCCGGTGAGTTTGCCCGCCGGGAACATCGGGTCAACCGCCAAGCCGGTTAACCCAGTAATGCGCGGCGCTTTGCCCGCCATACGCAAATCGCGACAAAACGCTTCCGAACGCCGATCCTGCCAGCTCACCAACGGGGTCAGCGGCTGGCCGTTCTGACGTTGCCAGATCAGCACCGATTCGCGCTGATTACTGATCGCCACCGCAGCAACCTGCGCGCCGCCGCACTGCGCCAAACAGCTGCTCACCGCCTGCTTTACCGCCTGCCAGATCGCCAGCGGATCTTGCTCTGCCAGGCCGGGCTGCGGATGCGCTAACGTCAGCGGCTGGCTGCCGCGCGCCACCACATTGCCATCACGATCCACCGCAATCGCCTTGGCGTTGGTGGTCCCTTCATCAATCGCCAGTATCAACGAACCTGCCATATTTACGCTCCTGCACAGATGCGTACTGCACTCTTCACCACGCTGGCCGCATCAATCCCATGACGGGCGCGCGTTGAGGCACGATCGCCGGCAATGGCGTATTCACCATCCGCAATACCCAAACGCAACAGCGGAATACCACAGCCGCCTTCCGCCAGCACTTCTGCCACCAGGCTGCCGACGCCGCCGTTGACGTTATGTTCTTCCACGGTAATCACCGCCGGATAATGATTTAACAGCTCTTGCAGCCGTTGGGTATCACAAGGTCGAATCGATGGAATGCTGATCACACCTGCTGTGATGCCTTGTTCATGCAGTTGCTCGGCGGCGTGAACGGCCTCGTGAACCGTTGAGCCCATCGCCACCAGCACAATGTCGTGGCCTTCACGTAGCACATCAATCTGGCCAGGACGGAATTGGTAGCTTTCATCGTGCAGCTGCGGCAGATCTTTGCCGTCCAGGCGGATATACACCGGGCCAACATGATCCAGCGCGTAATCAATGATTTGGCGGCACTCCAGCGGGCAAGACGGCGCATAGATTTCGATGTTGCCGAAACCGCGCATCACCGAAATATCGTCGATGCTGTGATGGGTGCTGGCGAGCGGGCCATAGCTGGCACCGGCATTCAGACCAAACAGTTTAACGTTGGTGTTGTTGTAGCAAACATCGACTTTTACCTGCTCATTAGCGCGGGAAATCAGGAACGGCGCGGCATTACAGGTGACCGCCACTTTGCCACCAATCGCCAGGCCGGCTGCGGTGCCGACCAGCGTTTGTTCGGCAATGCCGACGTTGATCAAGCGATCGGGGAACGCTTTGATGAACGGGGCGATTTTGGCGGTGGACGTGGAATCCGCCACTACCGGCACCAGATCGATGCCACGATTAACCGCATCGATAAAAGCTTCCACCATCACCGTTGCCAGGTGTTTTGCATTACTCATCTTTCAACTCCTCCAGTGCCAATTCGATTTCTTCCCCTTTCGGCACGCGGTGATGCCACTCTGGTTTGCCCTGAATAAAGGAGATGCCGAAGCCTTTTTCGGTGTGTGCCACAATCACCTGCGGCTTGCCGTTGCGCGGCAGGCTTTCAATCGCTTCAACCACCGATGCCATGTCGTTGCCGTTGCATTCGCTGACTTCCAAACCAAAGGCGCGCCATTTTTCCGGCAGCGGATCGGTGTTCATGATGTCGCGCGTGTGGCCCGCCAGTTGGAGCTTGTTCTTGTCGTTGATGATCACCAGGTTATCGAGGCCGTAATGCGCTGCCACCAGCGCTGCTTCCCAGTTGCTGCCTTCCGCCAATTCGCCGTCGCCGGTCACGACGAAAATGCGGCGATTGCTGTTATCTTTTTTCGCGGCCAAAGCGATGCCGACCGCCACAGGTAAACCGTGCCCCAGCGCGCCGGTATTCAGTTCTACGCCTGGCGTTTTCTGGCGCACCGGATGGCCCGGTAGATGCGAATCAGAATGCTGATAGGTTGGCAACCAGTCGGTTGGGAAATAACCCGCTTCCGCCAACACGCAGTAATAACCGCCCACCGCATGACCTTTGGACTGGATATAGATGTCACGTTGCGGATCGTTAGTGCGATCGGGCGCGCAATTCAGGATGCGAAAATAGAGCGCGGTGAGGATCTCCACCTGCGACAGATCGGCGCCGGTATGCCCACCCGCCGGACTGCCAGCGTTAAGCTGGATGATGCGGCGGCGCACGGCACGCGCTTTGGCTGTCAGATCCGCCACCGAGTATTTGAAAGGATTCATAGACACCTCTGAATTTTAAAGCACTAATGAATATTTATTCACGCTTGAGAAAAAAAGGTGCAGACAATCAGCGCCTGCACCCAACCGATTAACTTTTTGCTGTGTCTTCAATCAGCGCTTTCTGCGCCACTACCGCCGCCTTTTGCTGCATGCGGCTTTGCATTTGGTCGATGATCACCGCCACGATAATCACGATGCCTTTGATCACCATTTGCCAAAATTCGCTGACGCCCATCATGATCAAACCGTCGGCAAGGAAACCGATAACAAAGGCACCAATCAATGTGCCGAGAATGGTGCCGCGTCCACCGGCCAGCGAAGTACCGCCCAGCACCACTGCCGCAATCGCGTTCATTTCAAATGAAGTGCCGTTAGCCGGATGGCTCGCCACCAATTGTGAAGAGACCACGATGCCAGCAATCGCCGCGCAGAAACCGGAGATGGCGTACACCCAGATTTTCACTGACTTCACTTTCACGCCGGAGAGTTCCGCCGCACGTTCGTTGTCACCAATCGCATACACCTGACGACCAAACGGCAGGCGGCGCGCAACGTAGGCAATCACCAGCGCCAGCACCACCATCATCCAAATCGCCCACGGCAGACCGAGGAAGTAACCAGCACCAATTTTGTCGAAACCGGTATTGCCGAGCAGTTCGTTGCCCTGTAAGCCGGGGAACGTTTCACCGCCAGAGGTCAGCATCGCGGTGCCGCGCAGGATGTACATGGTGCCAAGCGTGCAGATGAAGGGTGCGACGTTATAGCGGGTGATGATCCAGCCGTTGACCGCACCAATCAGCCCACCAATCAGCAACACCACGGGCACAATCACCCACACGCTGGGGAAGATGGCGATGCCAAACATCGGCAGCACAATACCTTTGGTGATCAGCCAACCGGCGATCATGCCGCACAGACCGAGCGTGGCGCCGATCGACAGATCGATACCGGCAGTGATGATGACAAAGGTGATACCGAGCGCGAGGAAGGCGTTAATGGCGATGTGTTTCACCATGATCACCATGCTGCCAACCGCGAGGAAATCCGGCACCGTGATGGCAAAGAAGCCGACAATCAGGATCAGCGCAATAAAGGTGCGCAGTTTTAACAGCAACAGAATCAGGCTTTCACGCGAGTTAAAGGCTTTGCCTTGCGTTGCGAGCGCGAGCGCGCCGTGATTTTTCATATCAGAACCCTTGTGCGCTTGCTTTAACCAGCGCTGCCTCTTCCGCTTCTGCACGCGGGAGATCAGCCGTCAATTTGCCGCCGGACATCACGATGATGCGATCGGCAACCGCCATGATTTCTTTTAAATCCGAGGTGGAGAACACCACCGCAATCCCCTGCTCCGACAGCTTCACCATCATGCGGAACACTTCGCCTTTCGCGCCCACGTCGATGCCACGGCTCGGCTCATCCAGCAGCAGCAAACGCGGATTGGTCAGCAACGAACGGCCAATCACCACCTTTTGCTGATTGCCGCCGCTCAAGGCGCTGATGGCAACGTCTGGCGACGAGATTTTGATCGCCAGATTGCCCACCGTGCTCGCCACCACTTCGCGCTCGGCTTGTTCGGAGATCACCGTGCGATGGGAAAGACGCCGCCACAAACTGGCGATGGTGAGATTACTTGCCACCGAAGAGATGGGAAAAATGCCAGAACGTTTGCGATCTTCCG
Source organism: Pantoea sp. CFCC18179 (assembly GCF_059412405.1). Classification (NCBI taxonomy): domain Bacteria; kingdom Pseudomonadati; phylum Pseudomonadota; class Gammaproteobacteria; order Enterobacterales; family Erwiniaceae; genus Pantoea; species Pantoea sp. CFCC18179. Next base: position 59,215 of record NZ_JBNBPM010000014.1, read on the forward strand.
GCACCAAACTCATGCCCATACGAATGCGCTCCGCAGTCGGCAGACGCGTCGGCAGCGGTTTGCTGTCGAGCCACAGTTTGCCGAGATAGTTACGCTGGCTGCCAAGCAGGCACTCAAACAGTTCGGTACGCCCCGCGCCCATCAAGCCGTAAATGCCGACAATTTCACCGGATCGCACCTGGAAACTGACATCATCCACCAGCGTGTTGCCGTTGGGGCTAACGCAGGTGATGTGCTCGGCTTCCAGAATTGGCGCACCAAACTGGCGATTCGGCGGCAGGAAAGTGCTGATCGGCTCGCTACCGAGCATTTCACGTACAATCCACGGCACATCGATGTCGCTGACCTTGGCTTCGGCCTGAAAGCGCCCGTCGCGCAGAATGGTGATCACATCGCCAATCGCCATCAGCTCTTCCAGCCGATGTGAGATGTAGATGATAGAAACGTTCTGCCGTGTCAGTTCACGAATCACCCGGAACAGAATCTCCACTTCGGTTTTGCTCAGTGCCGAGGTCGGTTCATCCAGGATCAAAATGTCAGCATCCTCGGCCAGCGCTTTGGCGATCTCCACCAACTGTTGCTGACCGACTTTCAAGTTGCCGACTTTTTCATCCGGTGAAATCGGTTGATCGAGGCGCTGCATCAACCCCGCAGTGCGACGTTTTTGTTCTGCCTCATTGATCGGACGGATACCGCTTTGGATCTCACGACCGAGGAAAATGTTTTCCGCGACGCTGAGGTTTTCAAACAGATTTAGTTCCTGATGCACCATGCCAATGCCGTGGCGTGCGGCGTCACGCGTGCTGCTAAAGGCGACTTTCTGCCCATTCAGGAACATTTCGCCACTGCTCGGTTGCTGCACGCCCGCCAGAATCTTCATCAACGTCGATTTGCCCGCGCCGTTTTCGCCGATGATGACGTTGACCTTGCCGCGCCACACACGATAATCCACGCGATCCAGCGCTAAGGTGCCGGGGAACAACATCGACATCTGATTGGCTTGCAGGATAATGTCGTCGCTCATCATGGATTCCCCTGCTGTAGCTGAATGGCCACCACGTCATCCACCGTGCCTGCGCCCATGCTCACCGCTAACAGCGCGCTGACCGGTTTGCCGACCCAACTGGCATCCACCGCAGGCAACTGTTTCACCGCATGACGGTTCAACGCTTTGGTCAGCTGCGCGTACTGCACCTGATTGGTGAACTCTTCAAAGCGGAAACCGGCGGCATCACGAATCGCATTACCGCGCAGCACCGGACCGATCAATACTTTCACCGCTTTGCCGTTGATAGTGACGGTCAACGTGCGTTCACGATCGTTACTGTTATCAAATGCCGTTACCGTACCCGATGCACGCACAAACACACTTTCGCTGCCGCCCGCTTTGACGGTGTGGCTTTTGGTTTCCATATCGGCCCAACTCAGCGCCTTCTGCTCTGCCGGTTGTTGCACGCGGCTGGCCCAACTGGCTTCGGCGATCTGTTGCGGCGTTTGGTTGCTGTAACTCGGTTTTGCATTAGGATCTTTCGGCATGATGGGATTGCCGTTGGCATCGAGATCCACCACGGTGCAGGCGGCTAACAGCAACGTCAGCAGCGCGATACTCAGTTTGCCCGCCACTTTCCCCTTCATGCCGACCTCCATGTTATTGCGCCAGCTTGAAGGTTTTCAGCTTCGCCGCGTTGCTGTCGTCAATCAGCACGCAATCCATCAACTGCTTCTCTTCTTTCTGCGCTTTGCCGTTTTTCAGGTAGTAATCAACCTGTTCAACCGCCATCTGCGCCTGATCCCAACCCGGCTGCAATACCGTGGCCTTGATGTTGCCTTTATTGATGATGGAGTCGCGGGTGTAATCGCTGCCGTCGAAGCCGACCACAATCACGTTGGTTTTACCGGCCGCTTTTAACGCCGCTTCTGCACCCAGCGCCATGGTGTCGTTACCGGAGATCACACCGACGATGTTGGGATTTTTTTGCAGGATGGTTTCCATGCGGCTGAAGGCTTCGGTTTGGCTCCAGTTGGCACTTTGCTGCGCCACCATTTTCAGATCGGGATAATCATCCAATACATCGTGATAGCCCTGCGAACGTACGCCCGCATTGGTATCCGACTCTTTGCCCAGCAGCTCAACGTAATCCCCTTTACCGTTCAGCAGCTTGGCAAACTTCTCAGCCCCCAATTGCGCGCCTTGATAGTTGTTAGAAACGATCTGCGCCACCGCAATGCCGGTTTTGTTGATTTCACGGTCAATCAGGAAAGTAGGAATGCCGGCATCTTTGGCCTTTTGCACCGGTCCTACCGTGGCGTCGGCACCGGCGTTATCGAGGATGATGGCTTTGGCTTTACGCGCAATCGCGGTTTCGATCAGCTGGTTTTGCTTGTTCACGTCATCGTCGTGCGAGGCCACCAGCGTGGTGTAGCCGAGCGCTTTGGCCTTTTCCTGCGCACCATCGGCTTCCGCTTTAAAGAAAGGGTTGTCGTGCGATGGCGTGATGATCGCCAGCAAGCCTTTATCTGCCGCCATTGAGGCAGCCGACATCATCATGATTGAAGCCAGTAGGGTGACTTTAAGGACAGATGCTTTCATTTATTTTCTCCGCCTGAATATATATTCAATTGCGATTTTATATGCATAATGACTATGCGCTGGCTTTTCGAGCACGTCCAATGCCCGATCCCGAAAAAGCGAAAACGATCACAAAATGTTCTGCGTTGTTATTTATGACCGGCTGATTAACAATACCAGGCAGGTTAAGAGAGAGAAAAAACCATGGCAAAACAGGATGAACAGCGGCTGATGGTGAAAATCGCCACGCTTTATTATGTGGAAGGCAGGAAGCAATCCGACATTGCCCAGTTGCTGAAATTGTCGCAATCCTTTGTCTCGCGCATTCTCAATCGCAGCGTGAAAGAAGGTGTGGTGAAGATCAGCGTGGTGCCGCCCGCCAATGTGTTTCCTGAACTGGAAAAGGCCATTGAGCAGACGTATAACTTGCCGCAAGTGATTGTGGTGGATGTGCCGGAACAGGCTTCTGCGCTGCAAATTAAGCAATCCATTGGTTCTGCGGCGGCGCACTATCTGGAAACCCGCTTGCGTGCTGATGAACTGATCGGCATCTCTTCGTGGAGCGGCACCATCCGCGCGATGGTCGATGCGCTGCATCCGCTGAGCGCGCCGTGCAAAGGCGTGATTCAACTGCTGGGCGGCGTCGGCGCTAACGGCAACGTGCAGGCGACGATTCTGACGCAGAATCTGGCGGCGCTGCTGGATTGCCCGGCGTGGCTGCTGCCGTCGCAATCGATTGAACATTCGGTGCAGGATCGCCAGCGTTTATCAGTTAATCCGGATGTGGCGGTGGTACTGGAGAAGTTTGATCAGGTTGATTTGGCGATTGTCGGCATCGGCGATCTGGAGCCTTCCGCCCTGCTGCGTAATTCCGGCAACTATTACGACGGCGAGTTGCTACGCATGCTGGCTGAGCGTGGCGCGGTGGGCGATATTTGCCTGCACTATTTTGATGCCGATGGTCAGCCGGTGCTGAGCGCGGCGGAAGATCCGGTGATTGGTATGGAACTGGCGCAGGTGAAACGTTGTCCGCAGGTGGTAGCGTTGGCCGGAGGCGTAGAAAAAGCGCAGGCGATTCGTGGGGCGTTACGCGGCGGCTATGTGCAGGTGTTGATTGTCGATTATCCGACGGCGAGATTGTTGGTGGAAGGTTAGTGCATTGCGGTAGTTAACCAGGTCGCCATAAATGGCGACCCTACTGAATATCAGCCAATGGTGCGGTAGGCGGTAGTGACTTTCCACAAGTAGCGCGGAGCTTGTGCCGCCGGATGTTTGTTCTGCACGTGTTGATAAAACTCATCTGGCGACATGGCGTTAATCATCGCAATGGCGCGATCGCGATCGCGTGAGAAGGTGCGCAATAACGCGCCCGCGCCGTTGGCATACGACACAATGGTGGCGTAACGCAGCGTCAACGGATCGCGAATACCGGCTAACGCGGAATCTTGCAGAATCTTCAGATACGCGGCGCCAATATCAATATTTCTTGCCGGGTCGCGCAGTTCTGATGAGCTTGGCTGACCATGGCGGCCCTGCGTACGATAGACTTCGCGCCCTGCGGTTGACGCTTTAATCTGCATCAATCCGACCGCATTAGAACGGCTCACCACGGTAGGATTGCCCCCGGATTCGACACTAATAATGGCGCTGATTAACTTCTCATCAACGCCATAATGACTGGCGGCATCTTCGGTAAACATTGACCATGCATCATTCACTTTCGACGGCGGTGCCTGGGTTAATGGCGTATTTTTCTCGGGCATTACCGGTTTTTCTGGCTCGCTGGAACAACCAGCAAGCACCAGTGCAGACAGCATAAGTAGTCGAATTTTCACTGATTTTTGGTTCCGCAATAGGATTGGCGCAAGCTATCATACCTGGCGCAGCGCAATGCAAAATTACCGTTTATCCTAAATCGGTAAAAAACCTTGTGCAGTCGTGACATCAATAACGCATTTCGTCATCATCGGCAGGCCAATTTTTAGCAGGATGGAAGGTATGGTTACTCCTCGCACGCTACGTCTGATCGCCCCTTCGGGCTATTGTCACAATCAAGATGCCGCCCAACGCGCGGTGAACCGTTTACAAGCTGAAGGCCATCATCTGCAGAATCTCTCCGCGATTGAGCGTCGTTTTCAGCGCTTTGCCGGTGATGATGCGCAGCGGCTGGATGATGTAAATGGCTTGGCCGCGCTGGAATCGCTGCCCGATATCGTGCTGGCGGTGCGTGGCGGTTACGGTGCTTCGCGTTTGCTCGATAAGATCGATTACATCGGCTTGCAACGCGCGTTGCTCAATCAACCGCTGGCATTGTGCGGTCACAGCGATTTCACCGCCATTCAGTTAGCCTTGCTGGCGCAAATTGGCCTTACCACTTTTAGCGGTCCGATGTTAGCGGGGAATTTTGGTGCAGAGACATTATCTGAATTTACCTACTCTCACTTTTGGCAGGCACTAACTTCACCTACAGTCAAGATAGGTTGGCCTAGCGCCAGCCCCGATCAAGGCCGCTGGCAAGGTACGTTATGGGGCGGCAATCTGGCGATGATTTGCTCGCTGATTGGCACGCCGTGGATGCCGCAGATTGAAGGCGGAATTCTGGTGATCGAGGATGTGAATGAACATCCGTTCCGCATCGAGCGCATGCTAATTCAACTGCAGCAAAGTGGCATTTTGCCGCGCCAGCAGGCGATCATCACCGGTAGCTTTACCAGCACCTCGCTGACGGATTACGACAATGGTTTTGATTTTTCCACCGTTTGGCAGCGTATCCGTGATGAATGGCAGATTCCTGTCATCAGCGATTTGGCATTTGGTCACGGTGTCGATACCGTGACGTTGCCGCTCGGTGCCAGCAGCACCTTGCAGATTGAGAACGGAGAAGCACAGCTCGCCTTCACCGGCCATCCGACTTTGCGCTAACGTTTTGCCGCAGGAGACCGCCAATGAAGCCACTGTATGACGATTTGTGGATCTCCACGCCAGAATTCCCCGCCGAAGAGACGGCGAGTGATTTAATGATGCATGGGTTTATGCTGCGCCATCCGCGCGGCAACTTGCTGATTGGTCGCGTGGAGCATCCGCTCGACCATGAGTTTCTCGACGATGCCGGTGGCATTATCCGTCACTATTTTACCCATTGGCATGAAGCTGCGCCGGGCGCGCTGGCAATTCAGCAGCGTTTTAATAGCGCGCTTTATTGCCACAGCCGTTCGTTGGGGCCGGTGAGTTTGATTATCGAACCCGACGAAACCTTTACTCAGCAAGACACGCATTTCGGCGATTTCCATCTGCTACCGACACCGGGACACACGCCCGGCAGCAGCAGTTTTTTGTATCACTCGCCGCTCGGCCAAACCTACCTGTTTGTCGGCGATACCCTTACCCGTGATTACAATCGCTGGATCAGCGTGCTGATGCCGGAAAGTAATACTACAGAGTTACAGCAGTCGTTGGAGCTGTATCGTTCGTTGCGGCCGGATGTCGTGTTGATGAGCACCACGCGCGGTCATTTGTCGTGGGCGAAGGTGACTTTGCAAAGTTGGCTGGCGGCGATTGATGAAGCTGAGCAGTCACCGCTGGATCTGCGGCAAAGACAATTGATACCGAAATAAATTGCAGTCGGCCCGCTTAAGGCGGGCCGAAACGTCAAAGACAGAAACCTAGAATCAATTAATTGAATTCATATCTTTAATCTGATTGCGATTGATCTGCTGTTCCTTACCATCAATATCTTTGTAAGTAATCATGCCGGTATCGTCATCAACCTTCGGTTTGCCCTGCACCACAATGGTTTGACCATCGGTGGTGTGCAAGACGTGATCGGATGCGCAACCTGCCAGCAGTAGGCCAAGGCTAAAAGTTCCAACTAACAACAGTGTCTTTTTCATCTCATCCTCCTTTTGGATTCACAAACAGGTTTAGCACATCTGACCAGAAAGGAAACCAGGAGAAAGATTAATACCAGAGGACATTGCTGCTGCGTATTGATGTCAGCAGCAATGTTTGCACGATGGGATGCGGGGAATTACTCGGCAGCCACTTGCGCGGCAACCAGCATTAATGCCAAACCGGCCTCTTCGCTGGAATATCCCTGCATCACTTCCTGGATGGCCGCTACACAGTTCATGACCTGCTGTTTTTTGTCGGCTTCTAATTTATCGATCGCGTGCTGAAGAATCATTAAACTCGCTTCTTCTTCTTTCATTAATATGCCCTTGTTTTGCTTACCCGGTGCGCAACGCTGGCAAGAATACCGTTTATCTGCTAGTTAAGTCACCCCTTTACATTCCTTCCGCTTAACGATTATACAAATGACAAATGGGAAGCGGCGTCAGACCTGCTATGATCCAATTATCAGTACGCATTGGCGTGCCATTGCAAACCAGGGAATGAGGCAGGTACTCATGTGGCGAATTACGGTTGTACTCACCTTTTTACTTTTGGCTGGCTGTAGTTCTGCGCCAAAGGGTGTCGATTGTCCCGGCGAAGTCTCGACCATTTATGGTCAGTCGATGGGCAATACGCAAGCGCGTATTTTTGATTTGGTGAGCGCATTTGCCGTCACGCGTGATGGCGTGAAAGTGGAGAGTGGCCCTTTGCACTCCACCGATCGCTTCCAATATGTGCCATCGGCGATTACCGCTGAAGGGTTCTACGCACAACGCCTGTCGGACAAACAGTTCCGCCTGATCAATCCTTATCAGAACACCATGATTACCTGGACCTGCCCTTAAGCCGTGCGTCGCGGCGCGAGATGGTTTATTGTCAGGCAATCTCACGCTGCGGACCTGCATGATGGAAAAGAGTCTGGATAATAACGGCTATATCGATTTCCCCTTCCCTGCGACAACTAATACCGATGGTTCTATCAATCCCTGTGGCTTTGATCTGACGCTGGAAACCGATCGCATCGATGAGATCGCCGTGGTTAAACATTCCGAAAATTTGCGGCGCTTGCTGGAAGAAGTGAATTTGCAGGACGGTTTGTTCATGACGCTGGCTTGCGATTGGCAGCAGCGAGACGATGGTGTATGCGGTTTTATCGATGTGGCGTTTCGCCCTTCACTCGCCAATATCAGCAGCGAAGAGACGCAGAGTTTGGATCAGGCGTTTGAGATGTACCTCAGCCGACAGGAAAAACAACACAGCATGCAAAGCGGCACCTTGATCAACTATGCCCGCGCGGTGCTGGATTGGGGCTGGTCGCCGCTGCACCAGCGCCACATTCGTTATGAGAAAGTCACCGTGCGCTATTACTGCCAGCAAGCGGATGATGCCGAATGGTGTTTTGATCATCTGCGCCACTTTTTGGTCAGCTGGTATCCGGCCTTTCGCGGTAATGCGTAACGCCGTTACGGCCTGACCAGGCGGATGGCGTGTTCCAGCATGCGCTGTTCATCGCGTTCATCATGTGCACGTTGATGGCGCGTGCGCTGTAATAGCTCGGTGATCTCCGCCCTTTTGGTTTCATGACCACATTCCGTTAGCACAATTACCGCATCGCCGATCACCCGGCACACTTCGTCATAATCGTCTTCACTTAATACATCGCGTTTCATGACTCCTCCTGTTGGTGATGAACCGCCTGGCATGGATGCAAAATGCATTTGACCACTTTTCAGTCTGGACAGGATTTTTGCTCCCTGCAAACTGCTGTTACATCCTTTGCTGCTGCGTGATTTGCTGACGGCAGTTTCTCTGACTACGCTATGTAATACATTCATCACGATCAGGGAGTTAACATGAGCGATAAAGCGGAAGCAAAATTGAATGAAGCAGCCGGTGCCGTTCAGGAAAAATTTGGTGAGGTGACGGGTTCACGCCGCCAGCAAGCAAAAGGTGCCGCGCGCCGTTATCCGGCTCAGGCCAGTTATGCCGTCCAGGATGCAGCAGATTGTGTGGTGAAATCAGTGCGGGATAATCCCGTTTCCGGCCTCGCTGTAGCCGCGAGCGTCGGCGTGATTATAGGGTTCCTATTGGGACGTAAATAATCCGACAAAAAGGGGCCATACTGGCCCCATTTTTATTGGTGATAACCGACATCATCAGTGCGTTCTTTAATATGTTCATCCGGCGTTTCTGCCACATCCACCGTATTATTCCCTTCCTGCAAATGCCGCCCCTGATGCGTGGGCAGAGTGATTGAACTCTCAGGTAATTGTGCACAGGCACCAAACGACAGCAGCAGAAAAAACCACGCGGCAATACTCGTCTTTCCCATCGTTCACATTCCAGCAAGCTGATTTAAGTTGGCTCAGATTGCCCGAACGAGTGCAAATTAGCGTCAGCGTCCCGCAAAGCTGTGTGGGGAGTTGTGAACAATCAAACCTGTGAACGCCGCGCTTTGTAACGCGCCACCATCGTCATTAAAGCTTGATATATCAGCCCCGCGTACAAGCTCATCACAATCACCATGCCAAACTCTTTGCCCTGCGCTTTCCAGGAAACAAACCACATGAAGATGCCCCACAACAAGGAAAACAGCAGCCAGCCTTTAACAAACTTGATTACACCTTGCATATCACCTCCTAAACTGAAGCGCTGAAGATAGCGGTTTGCGACGCAATAAACACCGCTGTCAGTGTATAAATGCTAAGTGATTCAAACTTCCGTGCAATGGATTGTAAATATGAATTCAACACCAACAAAACACCGCTCAAAACGATTAATTGCGCACCCATCGCATACCATCAGTGGCCAATTTATGGTTGAATTCCCGCAAACTTTGTCCGGCATGTGGTTGAAATGAATTACTTGAGTACTATTCAAAATTTTATTGAAGGCAATACGGTATTGTCTGCCGGTTTTAGCCTGATATTGCTGATGATCGCGGGCATGTTTGCTCACCTGATCTGCAAATTCTTTGTAGTGAAAGTGGTGAGGAAAGTGTTCTTCAGCACGCATAAGAATCAGGTACCGCTGGATAAAGACGTGCGACTGTCGGAAAAGCTCTCCAACTTTATTCCGGTTATCACCGTCTATTACCTGCTGCAATTTATGCCGGACTTGCCCGAGCATCTATTGATTGCGATAAAAACCATCTGCGGCATTCTGTTCTTTGTCTATTTATCGCTGTTCTTTACCGAAGTGCTGGAAATCGTCAACAACTCGTACTCGAAAAAAGCCAAGCGTAAGAACCACTCGATCAAAGGGTATATTCAGGTCGGCAAGATTCTGGTGCATATTATTTCGGCGATTATGATTCTGGCCATTATGTCGAATAAGTCGCCGGTGATTATTATCTCCAGTTTGGGGGCGGTAGCAGCGGTATTAATGTTGGTATTCCAGCATACGCTGATGTCGTTGGTAGCGAATATTCAGGTGTCATCCAATGACGTGCTGCAACTCGGCGATTGGATTGAAATGCCGGACAACGGCATCAGTGGCGAAGTGATCGATATCGCGCTGCACACCATCACCATTCGCAATTGGGACAATACGCTGTCGCGCATCCCCACTAAAAACTTTCTTACCGAGACCTACACCAACTGGCAAGCGATGTTCTCTTCTGGTGCACGCCGCATTATGCGCAGCTTCCATCTCGATCAGATGTCGATACGTTTTCTTGATCACGAAATGGTGCAGCAAATGAGCCAGATTCGCGGTGTAAACGAGCAACTTTCCGCGCTGATGGATGGCCGCGATACCAATGCAGTCGGCGAGCGTTGGTTCGCCGAAAACGGCATCACCAATCTCACGGTGTTTCGTAAATATCTCACGGCGTGGTTGTCGCAGCGTGACGATATCAAGAAAGATATGTACATCGTGGTACGTGCGATGAAGCCGTCGCCAGAAGGCTTGCCGGTGGAAGTGTACTGCTTTACGTCTTCGGTATTGTGGGTGGATTACGAGAACTCGCAGTCGGCGATTTTCGAGTACATCTACGCGATTGTTGGGCAGTTCTCATTGCGCATGTACCAACATCCCGGCGGCAGTGATTTTTGGCGGTTGTCGCAACCACGTGAAACTTCCGTCAGCCAGGCTGATTCTTCACAAGGCTGACCCCAATCAATGCGTTTAAAACAGGAACTTTTGCTTCCTGTTTTGCGCTTTGTCCTGCAGTGATAAGGTTTTTTCTCCAGGCTCGTTCTGATACCATTTTCAGCCAATTTGGCTGTTGCCGTTTAAAATTTCATTTATTTTGAGAAGTATTTGTTGCGTGCTAGTTGCGCCGGACATAATCATCTTTTCGCCAGGATAACACTGCCCTTTCATGATGCTAAAACTGTTCGCGCGATATTCCTCGATTGGTGTCATCAACACGTTGTTGCATTGGGCAGTTTTTGCTCTGCTTTATGCATTGGGTTCAAGCCAGTCCATTGCCAACATTACTGCGTTTTGTCTCGCCGTCACTTTTTCTTTTTATGCCAATGCACGCTGGACCTTTAATAGCGAGGCGACTGGTAAACGTTATTCTCTGTATGTCATTTTCATGGGTGCAGTCGCGCTAGGAATTGGCCATCTAGCTGATCGAATCGTCCTCAACCCGCTGATCACCTTGATAACATTTTCGCTGGTCAGTTTAATCACTGGCTTTATCTACTCACATTTCATTGTTTTCAGGATTAAAAAGTGAAAATTTCCCTTATCGTTCCCGTCTTCAATGAACAAGACGCGATTCCCATTTTTTATCGGGCAGTGAAAGAAAAACTCAGTGGCTACGAAATCGAAATTCTGTTCGTCAATGACGGCAGTCATGATGCAAGTGAACGCGTGATCAATGCGCTAGCTGATGCCGATCCCACAGTGAAAGCGCTGAATTTTGTGCGTAACTTCGGCAAAGAACCGGCATTGCTGGCCGGACTTGAACATGCAACCGGTGATGCGATGATCCCGATTGACGTTGATTTGCAGGATCCGATTGAAGTGATCCCGGCGTTAATCCGTAAATGGCAAGAGGGTTGGCCGGTAGTGCTGGCAAAACGCACTGACCGCAGCAGCGACACGAACTTCAAGCGTAAAAGTGCCGAGTGGTTTTATCGTCTGCATAATAAAATCAGCTCACCAAGAATAGAAGAGAACGTCGGCGATTTCCGCTTATTATCCCGTGAAACCGTAGAAAATATTAAACAATTGCAGGAGCGCAATCTGTTTATGAAAGGCTTGCTGAGTTGGGTGGAGGGCGAAGCAGCAATTGTTGAGTATTCCCGCTCAGAGCGTATTACCGGTGAAAGTAAATTCAATGGCTGGAGGTTATGGAATTTAGCGTTAGAGGGACTGACCAGTTTCTCAACTTTCCCCCTGCGGGTCTGGAGCTATATTGGTTTTACCGTGGCGCTATTCTCGCTTCTTTATGGCTTGTGGATGACGATTGATAAATTGATATGGGGCAATCCAGTTCCTGGCTACTCATCCATATTGGTGTCGATTCTGTTTCTGGGTGGTGTGCAATTAATTGGCATTGGTGTATTGGGTGAATATATCGGTCGCATTTATGTCGAGACCAAAAGAAGACCACGTTATTTAGTTAAAAACTCAAAAGGATTTAATAAATGATAGCTTCACAATTGACGAACAGGCTAGTGTGGTTGTTCGTTATAGTAGTGACCTTTGCAGCTTCGTGGTATTTAACTTTCCGTTATTTCCCTTTTGAGCCTGATGTGGCTAACAGCCCGCTAGTATGGCGTGCTTTTCTTGACGAAGGTTTTTCGGTATTACGCGACTGGAAGCCAACACCAGACAACTGGTACTTCACCGTTTACCCCATCAATTTTTTATTCTATGCACTTTTTTCCAGTGATGACCGTTTCGTCCTGACGCTCTCTACACTATTTTTCGTATTTTTGACTCCGTTGATTGTGACAGCGGTCGTTCAGTCAACGCAGCGCAAATATACCGCGTTTATCGCATCCGCGTTGATCGTCTTGCTACCAGCGTATTGCTACATTTATGGTTTCATCGCTCATCCGTTCTCTCATTATTCCACCAATTTTTTTGGTGTGGTTATTTTTGCTCTGAGTTTTTATAACCTTAGAAAAAAATCAACGGCGATAACCGCATTATACAGTCTACTTTCGCTACTGACGGCAGTGTCCGATCCGTGGTTTTCAGCAACCTGGTTTTTACCACTGTTACTAGTGCATGGCTACTTCAGCTGGCAAAAAATAATCAGTAAGAAAACCACTATAATTTATTTGCTAACGTTTATCTTTACTATGATTCAGGCGGTACCACGCTGGTTACATATTCCGGTGCAGCATTTTAAAGTGGTTCCGATAGATCAATGGTGGGGTAATGCTGAGTGGGCAGTGCATATTCTCGGCCGCAGTCTGAATTTATTTTTTATTGATAACAATATTGCTTATTTCACTTCGTTGGCAATTTGGGTGCTGGTATTTTTGCGCGCAGCAGTGGTTTGCTGGCAACTGGGAGAGAAGGCACGTTTTATCGCCCTGTTCTCATTCCTGAGTATCGCGGCGATTATTACCTCCTTCGTTATTGGCTATGACATGGCATCTGAAGGAAGCGCGCGATTTTTCCTGAATGTTTTCTGCTGCCTGGTCATGGTTGTCACATTATATTTGGGTGCTAAAAAGAATGTTGTCCTCAGTGGCATTCTGGCGCTGTTTGTCGCCTCATCTTGCTATTCTTATACGCAAAATCCTGGCCCGTACGCCGATGATGAGGCGCAAACCCGTGCGTATATCACCTTCCTTAATCAAAACAACCTGAGTTTTGGCTATGGTGACTTCTGGAAGTGGTCAAATAACGTTAATTGGCTCTCAGAGAATAAAATCCACATTACGCCAGTAATATGGGAAGACGATTATAAAATTATGTTCTCAAGTTCACGTGGGCAAACGATGCGCTCGTGGCTGGAACCAGAATTTGTTGCACGCTCCCCAGAGCGCCAATTTGTGGCTATTCCGGCTATTGCAACTAATGATAATAACGGCGACGCCAACCGTCGTCTGGAGGCGATACGCCAGCAATTTGGCACACCAGATGAAGTACTAACCTTCTCTGGTATGACGATTTTTGTTTATAACCATCGTCTGCCAATTAATTAAAGCTGATTCTTACGCATAAAAAACGGGAGCCAGTGGCTCCCGTTATGCTTTCTACCGTAACGGCAAATTACATGTTGTTGATGATCGCATCACCAAACTCTGAACATTTCAGCAGTTTAGCGCCATCCATCAGACGTTCGAAATCGTAGGTCACGGTTTTGTTAGCGATAGCGCCTTCAACACCTTTCACGATCAGGTCAGCCGCTTCGAACCACTCCAGGTGACGCAGCATCATTTCTGCTGACAGGATTACTGAACCTGGGTTCACTTTATCCTGACCGGCATACTTAGGTGCAGTACCGTGAGTCGCTTCGAACAGTGCACATTCGTCACCGATGTTCGCGCCAGGTGCGATACCGATACCGCCAACCTGCGCCGCCAAGGCATCAGAGATGTAGTCACCGTTCAGGTTCATACACGCGATAACGTCGTATTCAGCTGGACGCAGCAGGATTTGCTGCAAGAAGGCATCCGCGATCACGTCTTTAACGATGATCTCTTTGCCGGTGTTCGGATTCTTGAACTTCATCCACGGGCCACCATCGATCAGCTCGCCGCCGAACTCTTCTTTCACCAACTGGTAGCCCCAGTCTTTGAAAGAGCCTTCGGTGAACTTCATGATGTTGCCTTTGTGAACCAAGGTCAGAGAATCACGATCGTTGGTGATGGTGTATTCAACCGCTGCACGCACCAGACGCTTAGTACCCTCTTCCGAGCATGGCTTAACGCCGATACCGCACTGCTCAGGGAAGCGAATTTTCTTCACGCCCATCTCTTCGCGCAGGAACTTGATCACTTTGTCGGCTTCTGCCGTACCCGCTTTCCACTCGATACCAGCATAGATATCTTCTGAGTTTTCGCGGAAGATCACCATATCGGTATCTTCTGGACGCTTAACCGGGCTTGGCGTGCCTTTGTAGTAGCGAACCGGACGCAGACATACGTACAGATCCAGCTCCTGACGCAGTGCAACGTTCAGAGAACGAATACCGCCGCCAACTGGCGTAGTCAGTGGGCCTTTGATGGCAACGCGATATTCTTTGATTAAATCGAGGGTTTCTTGCGGCAGCCAGACGTCCTGGCCGTAAAGTTCTACTGATTTCTCACCAGTATAAATTTCCATCCAGGAAATTTTACGCTCGCCGTTGTAGGCTTTCTTCACAGCGGCATCAACCACTTTCAACATTACCGGGGAAACATCAACACCGATACCGTCACCTTCAATGTAAGGAATAATCGGGTTATTCGGAACTGTAAGTTTTCCCTGAGCCAGGGTGATTTTTTGACCTTCCGCCGGAACAACTACTTTGCTTTCCATCAACCTCTCCTTCGAGCGATTTTTTGTTAATGATTTGTAAGATGCGGGTCAATACTACTTGATAATTTCCGCTACGCCAATCACCGTAGTTTCGCGCTATAATGCGCCGAATGTTTCCGACTGCAAAGCCCATGCGAAAAACTTCTCAACGAATTCACCGGGATAAGCGCACAAACGCCCCGGTGCGTAAGCCTGTGCGCCGCGATACCCGACCTAAAGGCCCGCGACGCGTCATACTCTTTAACAAACCTTTCGATGTTTTACCGCAATTCAGTGATGAGGCCGGACGCCGTACTTTGAAGGATTTCGTGCCGGTAACCGACGTCTATGCCGCAGGACGCCTTGATCGCGACAGCGAAGGGTTGATGATTTTGACCAATGACGGCGCGCTGCAAGCGCAGTTAACGCAGCCCGGCAAACGCACCGGAAAAATCTATTTTGTGCAGGTGGAAGGCGCACCGCAGGAATCAGATTTATCCCTGCTGCGCAGCGGCGTGACGCTCAACGATGGTCCCACGTTGCCCGCAGGTGTTGAGTTAATGCCGGAACCCGAGTGGCTGTGGCCGCGTCAGCCGCCCATCCGCGAGCGCAAAGCCATCCCCACAAGTTGGTTGAAAATCACCTTGTACGAAGGGCGTAATCGCCAGGTGCGTCGTATGACCGCACACATCGGTTTCCCTACGCTGCGTTTAATTCGTTTCGCCATGGGCGAACATCAATTGGGCGATTTAGCGCCAGGCGAATGGCGCGATATCAGCGCGGCCGTTTAATAACTTTTAGTTAACAATTTCGGAGGAAGGATGTTTAAACCTCATGTAACGGTCGCTTGTATTGTACAGGCTGAGGGTGAGTTGCTGGTGGTAGAAGAGCGCGTACACGGTCGCATTACCTGGAATCAACCCGCCGGACATCTTGAAGCCAACGAAACCATTATTGAAGCCGCGCAACGTGAGCTGTTCGAAGAAACCGGTATTGATGCGCAACCCGAATATTTCCTCGGCGTGCAGCAGTGGATTGCGCCGGACGATACACCTTTTGTGCGTTTCCTGTTTGGCCTCGATCTGACCAAAAAAATGGAAACCTCGCCTCACGATCGCGACATTGATTGCTGCTGGTGGCTGCCGCCAGAGCAGATTCTCACGGCCAATCGCCTGCGTTCGCCGCTAGTCGCCGAAAGCGTGCGATTGTGGCAACAAGGTGATCGCTATCCGCTGCATCTGGTCGCGCCGTTCCAATGGCCGTTTCACGAGGGTGCGCGCCCCGCTTCTGCATGATAGAATGCGCCGCCTGTTTTTATCGTAATTTAAGAGTGCGTCATGTCTGACAACAGCCAGAAAAAAGTGATCGTCGGAATGTCCGGCGGCGTCGATTCTTCCGTTTCCGCCTGGTTACTGCAACAGCAGGGCTACCAGGTTGAAGGCCTGTTCATGAAGAACTGGGAGGAAGACGATGGCGAGGAGTATTGCACCGCCGCCGATGATCTGGCTGACGCACAAGCCGTGTGTGACAAACTCGGCATCAAGCTGCACAAAATCAACTTCGCCGCTGAGTACTGGGATAATGTGTTCGAGCATTTCCTCGAAGAGTACAAAGCCGGCCGCACGCCGAATCCCGATATCCTATGCAACAAAGAGATCAAGTTCAAAGCCTTCCTCGAATTCGCGGCAGACGATCTCGGCGCAGATTACATCGCCACCGGCCACTATGTGCGCCGCCAGGACGTTGACGGTCAAAGTCGCCTGCTGCGCGGCCTCGACGGCAATAAAGATCAGAGCTACTTCCTCTACACGCTCAGCCATCAGCAGATTGCGCAAAGTCTGTTCCCGGTTGGCGAGTTGGAGAAACCCGAAGTACGCCGCATCGCCGAAGAACTCGATCTGATCACCGCGAAGAAAAAAGATTCCACCGGCATCTGCTTTATCGGCGAGCGCAAATTCCGTGACTTCCTGGGTCGTTACCTGCCAGCCCAGCCAGGCGAGATTGAAACCGTTGATGGCGAAATTGTCGGTGAACATCAGGGTTTGATGTACCACACGCTGGGTCAACGCAAAGGTTTGGGTATCGGCGGACGCAAAGAGAGCAATGACGATCCGTGGTATGTAGTGGATAAAGATGTGGCGCGCAATCGCCTGATTGTGGCGCAAGGCGGCGAACATCCACGTTTGATGTCAGTGGGTTTGATTGCACAACAGCTGCATTGGGTGGATCGCCAGCCGATCACCGCCCCGCTGCGCTGCACGGTGAAAACCCGTTATCGCCAAACGGATATTCCATGCGACATCATTCCACACGGCGATGACCGTATTGAAGTGCGTTTTGACGAGCCGGTTGCAGCCGTCACGCCAGGCCAATCCGCGGTATTTTATCTTGGCGATGTTTGCCTCGGCGGCGGCATTATTGAACAACGCCTGCCTCTGGCAGAAGCCTAAGGTCGGCGCTGCCCGACGCGATGACAGGAGTTAAGCGTGGCTAAGAACTATTATGAGATTACGCTGGCGCTGGCAGGTGTCTGCCAGGCCGCACATGTGGTGCAGCAACTGGCGCATCAGGGGCAATGCAACAACGATGCACTAAACGTGTCGCTGCGCAGTTTGCTCGATCTCAATCCAGGTTCGACGCTGGCGGTTTATGGCAATGATGAAGCCAATCTGCGCGTAGGATTAGAAACCTTGATGGCGGTACTGAACAGCAGCAACCGTCAAGGTGCCAGTGCGGAACTGACGCGCTACACCCTGAGCATGATGGTGCTGGAGCGTAAGCTGCACGGCAATAAAACCGCCATGAACACGCTGGCGCAACGCATCAGCCAACTCGATCGTCAACTGGCGCATTATGAGCTGGAATCCGACACCATCGTCAGCGCGATGGCCGGCATTTATGTGGATGTGATTAGCCCGCTGGGGCCGCGTATTCAAGTCACCGGTTCGCCGCAGGTGTTACAGAATTCACAAGTGCAGAGTAAAGTGCGCGCCGCCCTGCTGGCGGGCATTCGCTCTGCGGTGTTATGGCAGCAAGTTGGCGGTGGCCGCTTGCAGCTGATGTTTTCGCGCCAGCGTTTGTTGGGCGAAGCCAAAACCCTTTTATCCCGCCTGGGTCCGGCGTACTAAGCGCCGCCCCGGCATAATTGTTAAACGATTCAGGAGTTGCACTGATGGAATTATCCTCTCTGACCGCCGTTTCACCTGTTGATGGTCGTTATGGCGATAAAGTCAGCCCACTGCGCGCTATCTTCAGCGAATTCGGTTTGCTGAAATTCCGCGTTGAGGTTGAGGTTCGTTGGTTACAAAAATTGGCCACGACTGTCGAGATCAAGGAAGTTCCTGCATTTGATGCCGACGCAAACGCTTTCCTTGATGCTATTGTCGCCAATTTCAGCGAAGAAGACGCTGCGCGCATCAAAACCATCGAGCGCACCACCAACCACGACGTGAAAGCGGTGGAATATTTCCTGAAAGAGAAAGTGGAAAATGTGCCCGCGCTGCACGCCGTTTCGGAATTCATCCACTTCGCTTGCACCTCCGAAGATATCAACAACCTGTCGCACGCTTTGATGCTGGAAACTGCGCGTCGTGATGTCATCGTGCCATTCTGGAACAAGCTGATTGATGCGGTGAAAGGCCTGGCGCACGAATATCGCGACATTCCGCTGTTGTCACGTACTCACGGTCAGCCAGCCACGCCTTCAACTATGGGCAAAGAGATGGCGAACGTCGCCTATCGTCTGGAGCGTCAACTGCGTCAGCTGAGCAAAATTGAAGTGCTGGGCAAAATCAACGGCGCGGTCGGCAACTACAACGCACACATCTCAGCGTATCCGGAAGTGGATTGGCATCAGTTGAGCGAGCAATTTGTCACCTCGCTGGGCATTACCTGGAACCCGTACACCACGCAGATTGAGCCGCACGATTACATCGCTGAGCTGTTCGATTGCATCGCGCGTTTCAACACCATCTTGATCGACTTTGACCGTGATATCTGGGGCTATGTCGCGCTGAATCACTTCAAACAGAAAACCATCGCCGGTGAAATTGGTTCCTCAACCATGCCGCACAAAGTGAACCCGATCGACTTCGAGAACTCCGAAGGCAACCTCGGTCTGGCGAACGCGATGATGCAGCATCTGGCCAGCAAACTGCCGGTTTCCCGCTGGCAGCGCGATCTGACCGATTCCACCGTGCTGCGTAACCTCGGCGTTGGTATTGGTTATGCGCTGATTGCCTATCAAGCGACGCTGAAAGGCATCTCTAAGCTGGAAGTGAACCGCGATCGTCTGTTGGACGAACTGGATCACAACTGGGAAGTGCTGGCAGAGCCAATCCAGACCGTGATGCGTCGTTATGGCATCGAGAAGCCGTACGAGAAGCTGAAAGAGTTGACGCGCGGTAAACGCGTTGATGCGGCAGGCATGCAAACCTTTATCGATAGCCTCGAGTTGCCGGAAGATGAAAAAGTGCGTCTGAAGCAGATGACGCCAGCTAACTACATTGGCCGTGCGATCCAGATGGTTGATGATTTGAAGTAATGGTTTATTCGGGCGGCCAAAGGGTCGCCCGATAACGAACCCATCAATGTTCACCAACGGTTTAATCGTCTTCGCATATACTCTTTTCCATCATCACTACGTTGGAAGCTAAGGAAATACTATGCGTGTACTGGTTGTGGAAGATAATGCGCTGTTGCGCCATCACCTCGCCGTGCAGCTGCGTGAAATGGGCCATCAGGTCGATGCCGCAGAAGATGCCAAAGAAGCCGATTATTTCCTGCAAGAGCACATCCCGGATATCGCCTTGGTTGATCTCGGTTTGCCCGACGAAGACGGCATGTCGCTGATTCGCCGCTGGCGCACCGATGCTGTTCGTCAACCGATTCTGGTTTTGACTGCGCGTGAGGGCTGGCAGGCAAAAGTGGAAGCGCTGGAAGCCGGTGCCGATGACTATGTGACCAAACCGTTCCACATTGAAGAAGTGGCTGCACGCTTGCAGGCGCTGATGCGTCGCAACAGCGGGCACGCCTCGCAAATTATCTCAATGCCGCCGTTCCAGGTAGATCTGTCGCGCCGCGAACTCACAGTGGAAGATGCGCCGGTTAAACTGACCGCGTTTGAATACACCATTGTCGAGACGCTGATCCGTAACGCGGGCAAAGTGGTGAGCAAAGATTCGTTGATGTTACAGCTTTATCCCGACGCGGAACTGCGCGAAAGCCACACCATCGACGTACTGATGGGTCGCCTGCGCAAAAAGATTCTTTCACTTTATCCGACCGAAGTTATCAACACAGTACGCGGCCAGGGATACCGATTTGATCTCTGATTTATGACGTTGTTTCGTCGCTTTCGCCCTTTCTCTTTACGCGCCCGTTTCCTGTTGGCGACGGCCGCGATCGTGCTGTTTTTGTCACTCTCCTACGGCATGGTTGCCGTGGTCGGTTATGTGGTCAGCTTCGATAAAAATACCTATCGCGTGATGCGCGGCGAGAGCAACCTGTTCTTTACGCTGGCGCAATGGCAAGACAATAAACTGACCATCGCGCAACCCGAGCGCATGACGCTCAATTTCCCGACGCTGGTGTTTATCTACGATGAACACGGCAAGTTGTTGTGGCAGCAGCGCGACGTGCCGGATATCCGCAAAAAAATCCGCCGCGAGTGGCTACTCAAACCTGATTTCTATGAAATCGACACCAGCAATCGCACCAGCCAGGCGGCAATTGGCAATAACTCGCAGGCCAAAGAGCGCTTGCACGCGCTGGATAGCGACAGCAACGATACCTTTACCCACTCGGTCGCGGTCAATCGTTACGACGCCACCACCAATTTGCCGGCGCTGACGATTGTGGTGGTGGATTCGATTCCGCAAGAGTTGCAGCATTCCGATGTGGTGTGGTCGTGGTTTAGCTATGTGCTGGCCGCCAATCTGCTACTGATCATTCCCCTGCTGTGGCTGGCGGCGCACTGGAGCTTGCGGCCAATTGGCGACCTGACAGCGCAAGTGCGCGAGCTGGAAAAGGGGCAACGCGACAGCATTGATGATAACCCGCCGCAAGAGCTGCGCAGCCTGGTGCGTAATCTGAATTTGCTGCTGACCAACGAACGCCAGCGCTATACGCGCTATCGCACCACGCTTTCTGACGTCACGCACAGCCTGAAAACCCCGTTAGCGGTGCTGCAAAGCACATTACGCTCGCTACGCAGCGGCAAAGAGATCACCGTGGAACAAGCGGAACCGGTGATGCTGGAGCAGATTAGCCGGATTTCACAGCAGATTGGCTATTATCTGCATCGCGCCAGCATGCAAGCCGATCACAATCCGTTGCAGCGCGATTTGCACTCGGTCTCCGCGTTACTGGATAGTCTGTGTTCCGCGTTGAATAAGGTTTATCAGCGCAAAGGCGTCGAGATCACGCTGGATATCTCGCCGGAACTGACTTTTGTCGGCGATAAGAATGATTTTATGGAAGTGCTCGGCAACGTGCTGGATAACGCCTGCAAATATTGCCTCGAATTTATTGAAGTCACTGCCCGCCAAACCGACAATACGCTGCATCTGTTTATCGACGATGATGGCCCTGGCATTCCGGTCAGCAAACGCGATCTGATCTTCGTGCGTGGTCAACGCGCCGATACATTGCGTCCCGGTCAAGGCTTGGGTTTAGCGGTGGTACGCGACATCCTCGAACAGTACGCGGGGCAAGTGATCGCCACCACCAGCCCACTCGGCGGCGCGCGCATGGAAGTGATATTCCAGCGTCAGGAAGTCGAGCATCACCGCGAGTAGAAAAAGGCGCGGGCTGTTATACTTGCCAACATTCTTTGCCGCATACGGACTCCCCATATGGACTATCAGCTCGACATCAACTGGCCCGATTTTATTCAGCGCTACTGGCAGAAACGCCCGGTGGTGCTCAAACGTGGTTTTAAAAATTTCATCGATCCTATTTCCCCTGATGAGCTGGCCGGTTTGGCGATGGAAAATGAGGTGGATAGCCGCCTCGTCAGCCATAACAACGGCAAATGGCAGGTAAGTCACGGTCCGTTTGAAAGCTATGATCATCTGGGCGAAAGCAATTGGTCGCTGCTGGTACAAGCGGTGAATCATTGGCACGAACCTTCAGCCGCGCTGATGCGCCCTTTCCGTTTCCTGCCTGATTGGCGCATTGACGATCTGATGATCTCTTTCGCAGTACCGGGCGGCGGTGTGGGCCCGCATTTCGATCAATACGATGTGTTCATCATTCAGGGCACCGGCCGTCGTCGCTGGCGCGTAGGCGAAAAAGTGGCGCTGAAGCAGCATTGCCCGCACCCGGATCTGCTGCAGGTTGAGCCGTTCGACGCCATCATTGATGAAGAGATGGAGCCCGGCGATATTCTGTATATTCCACCAGGATTCCCGCATGAAGGTTATTCGCTGGAAAATGCCATCAACTATTCGGTGGGCTTCCGCGCGCCAAATGGCCGTGAGTTGATCAGCGGTTTTGCCGACCATATGTTGGCGAACGAGTTGGGCAGCTACCGTTATAGCGATCCGGATGTGCCATCACGCGATTGCCCGTCACAGATTTTGCCGTCTGAAATCGAAGGCATCCGCAAAGTAATGATGGATGTGATTAACCAGCCGGAGCAGTTTAATCAGTGGTTCGGTGAGTTTATTTCGCAATCGCGTCACGAGCTGGATATCGCGCCGCCGGAGCCACCGTATCAGCCGGATGAAATCTACGATGCGTTGCAGCAAGGTGATGCGCTGACGCGTCTCGGTGGCTTGCGTGTCTTGACGCTGGGCGATGCGGTGTTTGTCAACGGTGAATCGATCACCTGCAACCATCCAGCAGTGCTGGCGGCATTGGCACATAATCACGTATTGACGTTAGAGGATTTCGGCGATGCGCTGGATGATCCATCGATGCTGGCACAGCTGGCGGCGTTGGTGAATAGCGGCTATTGGTTCTTCGGCGAGTAAGCTGATTAAGCGGTCGCCATAAATGGCGACCCCACTAAGTAAAATGTTGCAGGGTGCGCATTGATGCGCACCGCGTTGTGGCTACTTCTTCTGCCCAGCCAATTCACACAAACGTACAATCACATCCACCGACTGCGCCATCACATTGAGTGAGGCGAACTCGTGCTTGCCGTGATAGTTATAGCCGCCAGTAAACAGGTTCGGGCACGGCAAACCTTTCCATGACAACGCCGAGCCGTCGGTGCCGCCGCGAATCGGTTTAACATTCGGTTCGATGCCGCAATCGCGCATCGCCTGCAAGGCCAACTCAATGATGTGCGGATGCGGTTCGACTTTCTCGCGCATGTTGCGATAACTGTCCGTGATTTCGACTTTGATCGAGCACTCACTTTGCAGCCCTTTACCCACACGCTGACCAATCTCTTCCAGCAGCTGTTTACGCTGCGCATAACTATCGGCGTCGAAGTCACGAATCAAATACATCAGCTCGGCATTTTCCACCGTGCCTTTAATGGTGTGCAAATGGAAAAAGCCTTCGTAGCCATCGGTGAACTGCGGTTTCTCTTTGGCCGGCAATTCAGCGTGGAAGCGCATCGCCAGATCCAATGCATTGACCATGACATTTTTGGCGCTGCCAGGATGCACATTGTTGCCGGTGATTCTGACCATGGCGGTGGCGGCGTTGAAGTTTTCGAATTCAAACTCGCCTAAATCGCTGCCATCTACGGTATACGCCCAATCGGCGGCAAACCCTTCGACGTCAAAGTGCGATGCACCACGACCAATCTCTTCATCTGGCGTGAATGCCACGCGAATCGCGCCGTGCGGAATATCACTTCGTGCGAGGCGCGCCATGGCGGTCATGATTTCGGCGATGCCAGCTTTATCATCCGCGCCGAGCAAAGTTTTACCGTCAGTGGTGATCAGCGTATGGCCCATCAGCTTATGCAAGATCGGGAACATCACCGGTGACAAAATTTCATCGCCGTTGCCCAGCGCAATGTCGCCGCCGCGATAGTTTTCAATAATCTGCGGATTGACGTTTTTGGCGGTGAAATCGGGCGAGGTGTCCATATGCGAAATGAAACCGATCACCGGCGTGGGCCAATCGACGTTCGCCGGTAACGTGCCCATCACGCAGCAATGATCGCTCAGCGAGACATCAACAAAGCCTAACGCAATCAACTCTTCCTGTAATTGACGCGCCAGCGTCCACTGCCCTTCGCTGCTCGGCACCTGTCGCGCCTGAGGTTTTGACTGAGTTTCTACTGCGACATAACTGAGAAAACGCTCAAGTAATTGATCCATCTGTCATCCCTCTAAAGAACCTGCGTCATTATCATGGCGGCGCATCGCCACCATGTTGCGTCAAATCATTATCCTTCAGGTTAGCTTCCGTGACGCGAAATGCAGAGTCAGGCGTGCATCCTACAAAGGTTTATTTATATAAGCCGCGCAAGAAAGTATGCACAAACTCCGGCACCACTTCGCTTGCCAAGCCGTATTGGTTCTCGGCGAACTCGTTGCCCACCTGGCTTGGCTCCAGATTCAATTCAACGGTATGCGCGCCCTGCAATTTGGCCTCATGAACAAAGCCAGCCGCCGGATAAACGTGTCCAGACGTGCCGATGGCGATAAACAGATTGGCTTGCTCAATTGCCTGATAAATCTCTTCCATGCCGAGTGGCATTTCACCGAACCACACCACATGCGGGCGCAGCATTGACGGGAACTGGCAGCAAGTGCAGCGATCGTCTGGCGTAAGATCTTCGGTCCAATCCAGCACCTGGCCGCTGCTGACACAGCGCACTTTCAGCAATTCGCCGTGCATGTGTAACACGCGCTGGCTGCCCGCGCGTTCGTGCAAGTTATCGATGTTCTGCGTCACCAGCAGGAAGTTATCGCCCAGCACTTGCTCGAGTTCGGCTAACGCTTTATGGGCTTCGTTGGGCTGAATTTCCGGCTGCTGCAACTGACGGCGGCGCGCATTGTAAAACGCCTGAACCAGCGCCGGATCGCGATGGAAACCTTCTGGCGTTGCTACATCCTCAACGCGATGCTCTTCCCACAAACCATCCGCGGCACGGAAGGTGCGAATACCGGACTCAGCGGAAATCCCGGCGCCAGTCAGCACCACCACTCGCGGCTGCGGATGCGCGGCCAGTTCTGCTTTGCGATCGCGCTCGAAGATACGCTGGCGAAAGCGCTGATGCACTTTGCGGCGGTTTTTTTTGTCGCGGGCAAGTCGTAGACGGCGGCGCGGTATGCGCATAAAAGCTCCTTAATCTGCGGCGATTGTCGCCGCGCTTCGGGTATTTTTCGGGTTAATTTGCCCGATAATAGCGGCTGCACGTGACGGCTGCATGCGACAGACGCTGAAAATGTGCGCAGCCGCTAAAGCGGCTGCGCGGTTAACACTTATTGCCCGCTTAATACGCGGGCCGGATCGATACGGCTGGCGCGGCGTGCCGGATACCAGCTGGCAATCAGGCTCAGCACAATCGCCGTCGCCAGCACCGAAATCACATCAATCCAATGCAATTCCGAGGGCAAGAAATCGATAAAGTAGATATCGCCCGCCAACAGCTGATGGCCGGTGATATGCTCAAACACCCGCATCACCGGCGTGAGATTTAGTGCCACCAGCACGCCAACCACCACGCCGCTGACGCTGCCAAGCAGGCCAGCCAGCAAACCGTACCAGATAAAGATGGCGCGAATCAGACCATCTTTCGCCCCCAACGTACGCAACACCGCAATGTCGCTGCTCTTGTCTTTCACCGCCATTACCAGCGTTGACACGATGTTGAAGCAGGCCACGCCAATCACCAGCACCATGGCTAAATACATAATGGCGCGGATCATCTGAATGTCGCGATACATGTAACCGTAAGTGCCGATCCAGCTTTTGATGTACACGTATGAATGCGTCACTTCACCGGCATCACGCACCAGCTTTTGCGCCTGGAACGGATCGTTCATTTTCAGCGCAATGCCGCTCACGCTGTCGCCCATATCCAGATATTTCTGCGCATCCGCCAACGGCACCAGCGCCAAACTATGATCGAGCATGCCGCTCAATTGCAGCACGCCGCTCACCTGCAAGCGGATACGTTTTGGCTGTAACAGCTTATTTTCACCGTCATTGTTAGGAATCATGATGGTGATCCAATCGCCTTGTTTGACGTTCAGCGATTTGGCGATGCCGCCACCCAAAATGATCTGCTGCTTACCGGCGGCAAACTGCGACCACGCATCACCAGCGACAAAGCTTGGTAAGGCGCTGAGACGCGATTCCTGCTGCGGATCGACGCCTTTCACCTGCAACGCCTGCAATTTGGCACCGCTTTCAATCAATCCAGTGAAATTGACGTAAGGCGCTGCTGCCGCGATGCCCGCCACTTGCTCAATTGGCTTAATCATCGGCTGCCAGTTGCGGAACGGCTGATTCACCGGCTCGATTTCACCGTGCGGCACCACCGCCAAAATACGGTTGTTCAATTCACGTTCGAAACCGTTCATCGCGCTGAGGCCGATGATTAACACCGCTACGCCCAACGCAATGCCAATGGTGGAAATGATGGAGATCAGCGAGACCATGCCACCACGCCGCCGACCGCGGCTAAAACGCAGCCCGAGCAGCAGGGATAATGACGAAGCCATTAGATCACTCCCAGCGTCAGTTGATCGCTCAATTCACCGTCGCGCATTTCCATTTGGCGGCTCAGGCGCTTCGCCAACTGCAAATCGTGTGTCACCACGAGGAACGCGGTGCCTTGCTTGACGTTGAGTTCGCCCAGCAGTTCAAAGATCGCATCGGCATTGCGCGCATCGAGGTTACCGGTCGGTTCATCGGCCATCACCAAACGCGGGCGATTCACCAGCGCGCGCGCAATCGCCACACGCTGACGTTCGCCGCCCGACAGTTCGGAAGGGCGATGCGCCGCGCGTTTTTCCAGCCCCACCGCCGCTAGCATTTCACGCGCGCGTGATTCCGCTTCGGCTTTGCCGGTTTTGCCAATCAGCAACGGCATCGCCACGTTTTCTATCGCGCTGAAGTCAGGCAGCAGATGGTGGAACTGATAGATAAAGCCCAGTTCGCGGTTGCGCAGTTCCGCTTTAGCGGCGGATGACATCGCGTTCAGCGATTTGCCATCAAAAATCACATCGCCGGAAGTGGGCGCATCCAGGCCACCTAACAGGTGCAGCAGCGTACTTTTACCCGAGCCGGAGCTGCCAACAATTGCCGTCAGTTCACCCGGCTGTAAGCTGAAAGCCACATTGCGCAGCACATCGGTCTGCACGCTGCCTTCCTGATAGCGTTTGCACAGGTCACGACACTGCAACAAAGGAGTATTACTCATAACGTAAAGCCTCAGCGGGTTGAACGGCGGCAGCGCGCCATGACGGATAAAGAGTGGAAAGCAGCGCGACAGCCATTGAGACCAGCGCAATAGTGATCACCTGCCACGCATTGATGTCGACCGGCAGCGCCGCGCCATCAAGGAACAGCCCGATCACCGGCATCAAATTATTCAGTTGGCTCGCCAGCAGCACGCCGAGCACGGTGCCAAGCAATGCGCCAATAATCCCCGCGCTGGCGCCCTGCACCATAAACACTGCGACAATCTGGCGACGGGTTAAGCCCAGCGTTTGCAGAATCGCCACTTCACCCTGCTTCTCCATGATCAGCAAACCCAGCGAGGTGATGATGTTAAACGCGGCGACGGCGATGATCAGGCTGAGCAGCAGGCCCATCATGTTTTTCTCCATGCGCACCGCCTGGAACAGATCGCCTTTGCGCTCACGCCAGTCTTTCCACGTCAGGCCATCCGGCAGTTTCTGCTGGCTCAGCGCATCCACGTTCAGCGGTTTGTCGAGCCATAAACGCCAGCCAGTGACGTTGCCCAACGGATAACGCATCACGCGTGAGGCATCTTGTTGATTGACCAGAATTTGATAGCCATCGACTTCACTGTTCGCCGCGTAAGTCCCGGCCACGGTGAATATGCGCTGGCTTGGTAAGCGGCCAACCGGCGTGAACTGGCTGACCGATGGCACCATCAAACGCAGCTGATCGCCGCGCTTGACGCCAAGCTGTGAGGCCAACTGTTCGCCGAGAATCACGTTGTATTGGCCCGCTTGCAGCACGCTTTGCTGAGTGTTGACCAGAAACGGCGTCAGCGGATCCTGTTCGTCGGGATTGATGCCGAGCATCACGCCCACCGAGACGTTACGCGCGCTTTGCAACACCACATCGGCGGTGGTGAGCGGTGCCATGCGCGTTACGCCTTGCAGTTTGAGATCCTGCGCCGGTAATTGTTGCGGATTGATGCTGCCTTTATCGCTGGTCACCAGCGCTTGCGGCATCAGGCCGAGGATATTGCCTTCCAACTCACGTTCGAAGCCGTTCATCACCGATAACACGGTGACCAGCGCCAATACGCCGAGCGTGATGCCGATGGTTGAAAGCCAGGAGACGAAGCGACCAAAGCGGTCTGAGGCACGTCCACGCATGTAGCGCAAACCGATGAATAACGCGACTGGTTGATACATGAGATCCGTCTTGGCAGTTGCCTGAAAATAAGTAGTGGGATGATAAAGGAGGTGTCTGCTTTATGAAACCTCTAACCCTCTGAGTCTGCGGCAAAGTTGTGTCAAAAACCGTCCCGAAGCGCCTCTAAGCATAAATTTGCGACAAATTAATGATGTTATTTGTACGTTTATTGTTCATTCATTATCGTAGACTTGAGGTGGTGTTATTCAAGATGTTAGCCAGGCGCAGAGGTACTCACTATGTTCAGATTTCCCAAAGGCAGTATCGTGAAACACAAATCGGGAGAGATCAAAGGCGAGATTGTTAACGTTTTTGAGCAGGGAGATGCGCCAACCGGTTATTACGTGAAGTGGGACGACGGCAACCACAGTTACCATGTCGAACGGGAGCTGCTATGGGCTAACGTTGATCGTCCGCGTATGCACTATACACAGCAATCGACGAAGTAATTTCAGCTATTCGGTCACCATAAATGGCGACCCTACGAGATTCGCCAGATGCGCATCTGGCAGAAACTCCGAAACGACAGATGATCCTCAGGGCGGATTATGGAATGATGACGCCCTGTAATCCAAGGAGAGAATGTCGAGATCCCATGTCGGAACAGAGTCGTTATACCCTGCCAGTGAAAGCCGGCGACCATCGTCAGCTTGGGCAATTAGTCGGTGCCGCGCAAGCCCTTGAATGCGCCAGCATCACCGAACGCCACAGCGGTCCGGTGTTGATGATTACCCCGGATATGCAATCTGCCCTGCGTTTGCAGGAGGAGATTCGTCAGTTTACCGATCTGCCGGTCACCAATCTCGCTGACTGGGAAACGCTGCCGTACGACAGCTTCTCGCCGCATCAGGACATTATCTCCGCTCGCCTTTCTACGCTGTATCAATTACCTAATTTAACGCGCGGCATGCTGATTATGCCGGTTAACACGCTGATGCAGCGCGTGTGTCCGCACAGCTTCTTGCATGGCCATGCATTAGTGATGCAGCAGGGACAAAAACTGTCACGCGATGCGTTGCGCAATCAGCTGGAACAAGCCGGTTATCGCCACGTCGATCAGGTGATGGAGCATGGCGAATATGCCACACGCGGTGCGCTACTTGATCTGTTCCCGATGGGTAGCGATCAACCTTATCGCATCGACTTCTTTGATGATGAAATCGACAGCCTGCGTTTGTTCGATGTCGATTCCCAGCGCACGCAGGAAGCGGTTAACGCCATCAATTTGCTGCCCGCGCATGAATTCCCCACCGATAAAGCTGCCATCGAACTGTTCCGTAGCCGCTGGCGCGAAACCTTTGATGTTCGCCGCGAGCCGGAACACGTTTATCAGCAGGTCAGTAAAGGCACGTTGCCCGCCGGTATCGAATATTGGCAACCGCTGTTCTTTGAACAAGAGCTGCCAACGTTGTTCAGTTATCTGCCCGCCAATACGCTGCTGCTGAACAGCGGTGATGTGCTGACCAGCGCCGATCGTTTCTGGCTGGATGCCAATGCGCGCTTCGAAAATCGACGTATCGATCCGATGCGCCCGCTGCTGGAACCGCAAACGCTGTGGCTGCGCCCGGAAGCGCTGATGAGCGAATTAAAAGCCTGGCCGCGCATGCAACTCAGCAGCGAAACGCTGCCGGAAAAAGCCGCCAACACCAATCTCGGTTATCAGCCGCTGCCGGAACTCACCGTGCAAGCGCAAGCCAAAGCGCCGCTTGATCTGCTGCGCCAGTTCCTCGAACAGTTCAGCGGCCAGGTGATTTTCTCGGTGGAGAGCGAAGGCCGCCGCGAAAGCCTGCAAGAGCTACTGACGCGCATCAAACTGCGCCCGCAGCCTATCGATCATTTTGATCAAGCCGCGCAACAGCCGCACAGCTTGATGATTGGTGCCAGCGAACGTGGATTTATCGATACGCAACGCCAGTTAGCGCTGATCTGCGAAAGTGATTTGCTTGGCGAACGCGTTAGCCGTCGTCGTCAGGATAATCGCCGCACCATTAATCCAGATGTGCTGATTCGCAACCTCGCCGAGCTGCACCCTGGCCAGCCGGTGGTGCATCTGGAGCATGGCGTCGGACGTTACATCGGCTTAACCACGCTGGAAGCCGGCGGTATTGTGGCGGAATATCTGATGCTGTCGTATGCCGGTGATGCCAAGCTGTATGTGCCGGTTTCCTCGCTGCACCTGATCAGCCGCTATGCCGGTGGCGCCGATGAAAATGCGCCGCTACACAAATTGGGCAGTGATGCCTGGTCACGTGCGCGGCAGAAAGCGGCGGAAAAAGTGCGCGATGTGGCGGCAGAATTGCTGGATATCTACGCCCAGCGCGCCGCCAAAACCGGCTTCGCCTTCAAGCACGATCGCGATCAATATCAACTGTTCTGCGAAGGCTTCCCGTTTGAAACCACACCAGATCAAGGCCAGGCGATTAACGCAGTATTAAGCGATATGTGTCAGCCGCTGGCGATGGATCGTTTGGTATGCGGCGATGTCGGATTTGGTAAAACCGAAGTAGCGATGCGCGCCGCTTTCCTCGCGGTGGAAAACAGCAAGCAAGTGGCGGTGCTGGTGCCCACCACCTTGCTGGCGCAGCAGCATTACGATAACTTCCGCGACCGCTTCGCCAACTGGCCGGTACGCATCGAGATGCTTTCACGCTTCCGAACTGCCAAAGAGCAAAATCAGGTGCTGGAAGAGGCGCGCGAGGGCAAAGTCGATATTCTGATTGGCACGCATAAATTGCTGTCGAACGACCTTAAATGGCACGATCTAGGCCTGCTGATCGTCGATGAAGAGCACCGCTTTGGCGTGCGCCACAAAGAACGTATCAAAGCGATGCGCGCCGATGTCGATATTCTGACACTTACCGCCACGCCGATTCCACGCACATTGAATATGGCAATGAGCGGCATGCGTGATCTGTCAATCATCGCCACGCCACCGGCGCGTCGTATGGCGGTAAAAACCTTCGTGCGCGAGTACGACAGCCTGGTGGTGCGCGAAGCGATTCTGCGTGAAGTGCTGCGCGGCGGACAAGTTTACTATCTCTACAATGACGTGGAAAACATCGAAAAAGCCGCGCAGCGTTTAGCCGAATTGGTTCCGGAAGCGCGCATCGCCATTGGTCACGGCCAAATGCGTGAACGCGATTTGGAACGGGTGATGAATGATTTCCACCATCAACGTTTCAACGTGTTGGTGTGTACCACCATCATCGAAACCGGCATCGATGTGCCGAGCGCCAACACCATTATTATCGAACGCGCTGATCACTTTGGTTTGGCGCAGCTGCATCAGTTGCGCGGCCGCGTTGGACGTTCGCACCACCAAGCCTATGCGTGGCTGTTAACGCCGCATCCAAAAGCCATGACCACCGATGCGCAGAAGCGTTTGGAAGCGATTGCTTCGCTGGAAGATTTGGGAGCCGGTTTCGCGCTGGCGACCCATGATCTGGAGATTCGCGGTGCCGGTGAACTGCTCGGAGAAGATCAGAGCGGGCAGATGGAAACCATTGGTTTCACGCTGTATATGGAGCTGCTGGAAAACGCAGTTGATGCGTTGAAAGCTGGCCGCGAGCCGTCGCTGGAAGATCTCACCAGCAATCAAACCGAAATCGAACTGCGCATGCCTGCGCTGCTGCCGGATGATTTTATCCCGGATGTGAATACCCGTTTGTCACTCTACAAGCGCGTTGCCAGCGCGGCAGATGAACAAGATTTGGCGGAACTGAAAGTGGAGATGATCGATCGCTTCGGCAAGCTGCCGGATGCGGCGCGCAATTTGCTGGATATCGCCGGTTTGCGTTTAATCGCGCGCGAGTTGGGTATTCGCAAGATTGAAGCCAGCGAGAAAGGCGGATTCTTCGAGTTTGCGCCACAGAATAAAGTTGATCCTGGTTGGTTGATTGGCTTGCTGCAAAAAGATCCAAAACAGTGGAAGCTGGATGGCCCAACGCGGCTGAAATTTACCCGCGAGATGGCGGATCGCAAGATTCGTATGGAATGGGTGCAGAGTTTTGTCAGCGAATTGGCGAAAAACCGCGCGTAACACCGTAGGGTCGCCATTTATGGTGACCGATATATGTAAACCGAGTAGAAGGTCACCATAAATGGCGACCCTACACATAAAAAAAGCGCCTTGCGGCGCTTTTTTCGTTACTGCTGCTGTGTCGTATCTTTGCCCAATTAGGCCTGATTCGAATTCAGGACCAGCTGACCATTACGGTCGAGCGGAATGCGGGTGCCAGGGTCATTTTCCATGCGGATTTTGCCCTGCTGGTCGCCTATTTTATAGGTCACATCATAACCCAGCATTTTTTCCTGCTTGTCGTATACCGTTTTGCAACGCTGCTCGTTGGTGGTGTAAGTGTCTCGATCCTGCATGGCACCCTGCACCTGATTTCCGCCGTAACCACCGGCCAGCGCACCGGCAACGGTAGCAACATCACGACCACGTCCGCCGCCAAACTGGTGGCCCAACACGCCACCGGCAACCGCACCCAACACAGAACCGGCGATGCGGTTTTCATCCTGTACCGCACGACGATGGGTTAGCGTCACATTGCGGCACTCCTGACGCGGCTGCTTGATACTTTCTTTGATCGGCGTGGCCGACAACACTTGTGCATACTGCGGGCCGCGATCAAACACATCCATGCTGGCGACGGCGGCAACGCCTAACGCTGCTGCTACGCCAATACCGATACCCGCTAACATTGATTTATTCACAGGAATATCCTCCTGAAGGTTGTTACCGCGCAATCCTGCCGCTACAAAACCCTGTGTAGCCGAGGCATAACCGGCGTGCGCGCCGCGCCGTGTTCGTTGGTAATAAGTTTTACAGATGGACCGTAATTGCAACATCAGATTAATGGAGGAAACGCAGCGGAAAGGCGTCAGGGCCAGTTTTTAGGAGAGTTCCGAGAGCGGATGAAATGGCGCCGTAACCTTGAGCTGAAACAGGGCTTTTCAGCAGGTTACGGCGCGTCAGGCGGCGTTATCGCGCCGAAGACGGATTAGTGCAGCTTGAGACGTGGACGCAGTACGCGGTTCAAACTGCC
Organism: Pantoea sp. CFCC18179; assembly: GCF_059412405.1. Taxonomy (NCBI): domain Bacteria; kingdom Pseudomonadati; phylum Pseudomonadota; class Gammaproteobacteria; order Enterobacterales; family Erwiniaceae; genus Pantoea; species Pantoea sp. CFCC18179. The sequence goes on from NZ_JBNBPM010000014.1 coordinate 92,677, forward strand.
GACTAACATCATCAGGCCGGTTTTGAAGTATCCGTGGAGCGCAATCTGGTGCATACGATATAGAGAGATGTAGACAAAACGGGCAATGCGCCCTTCTACCATCATCGAGCCGCGCATCAGGTTGCCCATCAAACTGCCGACGGTGCTAAAGCGTGACAGCGACACCAGCGAACCGTGATCTTTATAGACGTAAGCTTTCAGCGGTTTGCCTTTGCGCTGCGCCAGAATGTTCTCCAGTGCGCGCGACGCCATTTGGTGCGCCGACTGCGCACGCGGTGGCACAAATCCGCCGCCCGGCAAGGCGCAAGACGCACAATCGCCAATCGCGTAGATATCGTCGTCCAGCGTGGTTTGCAGCGTCTCTTTCACCACCAGTTGATTGATGCGGTTGGTTTCCAGACCGCCAATCTCTTTCATAAAATCTGGCGCTTTAATGCCCGCAGCCCACACCATCAAATCAGCATTGATGAATTCGCCGCCTTTGGTGTTGAGGCCGTCTGCGGTGGCGCTGGTAACCATGGTTTGCGTCAACACGCGCACGCCAAGTTTGGTCAGCTCTTGATGCGCCGCAGCAGAAATGCGCGGTGGCAAGGCCGGCAGAATACGCTCACCGGCTTCCACCAGCGTCACGTTCAGCGAGGTGCTATCCAGACCTTTGTAGCCGTAGCTGTGCAGCTGTTTCACTGCGTTATACAGCTCAGCCGACAATTCAACGCCGGTAGCGCCGCCGCCCACGATGGCGATATTCACTTTTTCCAGGCTGCCTTCGCTGGCCGAGAAACGCAGGAACAGGTTGAGCATTTCATTATGGAAACGACGCGCCTGATGCGGATTATCGAGGAAGATGCAGTGATCTTTGACGCCTGGCGTGCCGAAATCATTGGACGCACTGCCCAACGCCACCACCAGACGATCATAAGCCAGTTCACGCTGCGGCACTAACAACACGCCTTCGGCATCGCGAATATCTGCCAACTCAAGGGTTTTGGCTTCACGGTTGATTTGCGTCAGCGATCCCAGCTGGAACTGGAAGCCGTGATTACGCGCATGCGCCAGGTAACTCAGCGCATCGATACCTTCATCCATCGAACCGGTCGCCACTTCATGCAGCAGCGGTTTCCATAAATGGCTGTGGTTGCGATCGACCAAAATTATCTCGGCTTTCTTGCTGCGTCCCAGCTTGTGACCGAGCTGAGTTGCCAGCTCTAAGCCGCCAGCACCACCGCCGATGATAACGATTTTTTCCGTAGATGTAGTCAACAAAGACCCCCTCAAAGTTGTAAACCAATAGTTAATTAATGGTTAATAAAAACCTTAATAAACATAGGGTTGGCGACGTTAAATCGCGAGCTGAGGGCAGAATATCACGGCCTCGGAGACATATCATAAGAAAATTGATGTACATCAATCTTTGCGCTGCATTATCAGAATGTTACACGTTTTGTGCGCCGCATCACGCGGCGCGTTTATCGTTACGCGAGGAGTTTGAAGGCTTTAATGCGTTGCAAATGCGGGGCAATGTTCTTGAATTTATGGCTGGCTTCATCATCCCAAATGATTTCATAGAAAGGCTCAAGCACCGACGCGCTGCGTTGATTGTCCAGCGCTTCATCCTGACGGGAAAGAATGGCAAGGCAGCGATCGCGGTTTTTCTCGCGGAAGTCGCTGACGCACTTAGTGGCGATATCAAGATACTCTTCGGGGCGATCGATCTTGCCTTCCATGTTTTCGAACGGGAACAGGTTGGGATTAAAAATCGCCTGGCGCATGCCGCAGAGAAAACCGATGCGCTCAGCCCAATAACCGCCCAACCCCACGCCACAAATCAGCGGATGTGCATCGTCGCCTTGTTGCAGCAGCTTGTCGCACTCTTTCAGCAGAAACTGCATGTCGTGTTTCGGATGACGGGTGCTGTAACTGACTAATCTGACGTCCGGGTCAATAAATTGCAGTTGCAGCACTTTTTCATGGTTGCCCGGACTGTTGGAATCAAAACCGTGCAGATAGATGATCATGATGTTCCTCAGCGTGGTATGAAATCCGGGCAGCGCGGCTTATCTGCCCGAAGCTTTATGCGCCAGCCAACGCTCTTGCAGTGCGCTGAGTTGACGCTGATTTTGCCGCCAGCGCTCGCTTGCCAGCAGATTTTGACGGGTAAAACGGCCTTGATGGTATAACTGCGTGACGCGCTCTGCCCCGATCGGCGTCAAATTATCTAGCACGCTCACCGCACCAGCGCGTTGATTGCACACCAGGATCATATCGCAACCGGCATTCAGTGATTGCTGCGCGCGCTCGGCATAACCGCCCATCACCGCGGCACCTTCCATCGATAAATCGTCGGAGAAAATCACGCCGTTGAAACCCAGCTCTTTGCGTAGCACGGTTTGCAGCCAATATGGCGAACCGCTGGCTGGCAACGGATCCACCTCAGTATAGATAACGTGCGCGGGCATCACCGCATCCAGCAGCTGCTCATCAATCAGTTGCTTGAAGATCGCCATATCATGCTGACGCAGCGTGGCGGCGTCGCGGTTATCACGCGGCGTCTCTTTGTGTGAATCTGCACTCACTGCACCGTGGCCAGGGAAATGTTTGCCAGTGGTTTTCATGCCTGCTTCGTGCATGCCATTGATAAAGCGACGTGCGACCTGCAAAGCAATCGCCGGATCTTCATGGAATGAGCGATCGCCAATCGCCGCGCTGATATGACCAATATCCAGTACCGGCGCGAAGCTGATGTCGATGTCCATGGCGATCATCTCGGAAGCCATCTGCCAACCGGCCTGCTGCGCCAGTTCACCGGCTTGCGGCAGATCGTGCAGCGCGGCAAAGGATTGCATTGCGGGCAACTGGGTAAAACCGTCACGGAAACGCTGAACGCGACCGCCTTCCTGATCCACCGCCACCACCAGACGATGACGCGACGCCGCACGAATCTGCCGCACCAGCTCCGCCAATTGCTCGACATCGTGGAAGTTGCGCGCAAACAGAATCAGCCCGCCGACCAGCGGATGTTGCAGAATTTCGCGTTCTTCGGCGTCAAGCTCATAGCTTGCGACGTCCAGCATCAGCGGTCCGGGAGTGTTCATGGTCATAATTAAATCCTGAGTTAAAGATCCTGCCAGCTGGCCTGCGCCAACTGTTGTAATGTCTCGTCGTGACTTTGCTCGGCGCGCAGTTGATACCAGCTCGCCATTAAAAGATGCAGCCACGGCTGCCAGCGCTGCATTTGACGCGCCAACTGATGTTCATCAAGATGCGCGCGCTCGGCGTAACCGGCAATCCACGCCGCTCGCGTATCGCCATCAACCGCGCAGACTGCCGCCAGCTCCAGCGCCACATCGCCATCGGCGGCATATTCCCAATCAATCAGGCGTAAACCGGCAGGCGTGGCAATCAGGTTTCCCGCATGCACATCCATATGTAATGGCGCGAGGCGCAGCGGGTGCGGCTCGCCTTGCTGCAACAAGCGCTGCAAACGGCGCTGCCAGCGCCAGTGACGCTGCTGGCACAGTTGCCAATAACGCTGCAACAGCGGCGCCAGACGTAAACGATAGCCGGTGAGCGGCTGCTGATGCAGGCGCTGCAACAGCGCCAAAACGTCTTCGCGCTGCTGATTAAACTGTGCGTTGCTCAGCACATCACCCGGCAGCCAACTTTGCAGCAGCCACGGATCGCGCCACGCCAATGGCTGCGGCCCCACGTCAGCATGCCGCAACTGGCGCAGCACGCGATATTCGCGTTGACGATCGACAAAGGGAATCGGCTGCAGCGGCGCACGACGCGCCAGCAACTCCACGCTTTCACTTCGCACATGCACGCTCTGTCCGCTCAATCCCGGCAGCGCGAAAAAATGACCGGCAGCTTGCGCCGTCGGCCATTGTTGCTGAATCAATTGTTGCAGCTGCGGATCAGGGTTGTGCAACACCGTTTCCTGACCAGATGATTTCGCCGGTCTGCACCAACATCAATTGCATTTGCAGCGTTGGCGCTTTCACATCGCCCTGCGCGTTGCTGTACAACACATATTGCGCGTTGACGTTACGCGCCAGGCCAATCGCTTTGCTGCGCGAATTCAGGCTGTCATCTGGCGATAAGCCCAGCGTTTGCTTGGCCTGCGCCAGCTGTTCTGGGGTGATCAGCGTGAATTTGCCGTTATTCGCCAGCGCGTTCTGAATCGCATCGGTGGCCTTATCGGTTTGCAGCGATCCGTTGGTGCTGTTCTTGATGCGATCCACCAGCAGCACGCTACCCGGATTCACGCCCGATGATTGCACCATCTTGCCTACTAAAGGCTGGACGCTGGCATCCCAGTTGATGGTTTTCAGCTTCGGCGGTTGTGGCACATTTTCCGGCGGCGGCACTGGCTGGGTTGGCGGTTCTACCGGCTGGGTTGGCGTGGTCGGCTGTGTTGGTTCTACCGGTGCCGGCGTTTGTTGTTTCACCACACAACCGGTGAGCATTAGCGCAAATAACAGCGCGCCCGAACGTTTTACACTGCGAATCACAGCTTACTCCTCAAAGATAAAGATAGAGACGCACCTTGCTGGCGGTCGGATTGCCCATTTGTGAGGCGACTTCCACACTGCCATGGGCCGGTACGATTTGGGTTTGCGCTGGCTCTTCTGGCGTGATTTCCAGCCCTTTATCGTCGTACCAATAGAAACGATAGTGCACTTTCACCGGCGTTTCACGCTGGTTGTACAGCACGCTTAAGGCACGTTGCTGGCCGTCACGTTCGGTCAGCGTCGGCTCATCAGTAATGATGCCCGCGGATAATACGGCGGATTCCATCACCAGCGACTGCGAGGTATTGATCATCGGCTTATCACTGCTGCAACCCGCCAGGGTCAACAATAACAAGCCGCTCAGCCATTGACGCATCATCGGTATCGCCTGCGTTAGATAGCCAACATCGGGCCCAGCGGCTGACCGCCAACCAGGTGCATATGAATGTGATAAACCTCCTGCCCGCCGTGGCTATTGCAGTTCATGATCAAGCGGTAGCCATCTTCGGCAATCCCTTCATCACGCGCAATTTTCGCCGCCACGGTGATCATGCGGCCCAGCGCCTGCTCATGTGCGGCTTGCACATCGTTGGCGGTGGGAATCAATACGTTCGGAATAATTAAAATGTGGGTCGGCGCTTTGGGCGCGATATCACGAAAGGCAGTGACCAGTTCGTCCTGATAAACCACGTCAGCGGGGATTTCGCGACGGATGATTTTACTGAAAATGGTTTCTTCAGCCATGGTGCATTTCCTTAAGCCTGAGTTCAGTCAGGCAGTATGCGTGAGGAATTCCATTTCTTTCAACCTCAGGACCACATTTCCTCGATTAAATGCCTGCCTTTGCGCCGTTTTTTTCCACTCGGCAACACATTGTGCAGCGCCTCGCATTTTTAACACCTGATTAACCACAAAAATGAAACGCTGTTTTATAAATTAGAGATATCGCGCCAATTTCTTTGTGATTTTGCCACCGATCCTTAAATCGTTGCGAAATCGCGAAGGTTTGCCGGTCTGAGCCGCCTTATTTTCAATCCAATCCGAGCGAGTTGTACGGAGTGATGAGGGATGTGTTTACCGCCTATTTCAAGGAGAACCTGCCATGCGCTCTCGTAAGATTGGTTTGGGCCATTATCTGGCTTACGGTTCCGGGGATTTCCTCGGCGCGGGCACCACGGCGCTCACTGCCGCCTGGCTGCTCTACTTCTACACCACCTTTTGTGGGCTTTCGCCGATTCAAGCCACCTTCATCTTTGCCGCCGCGCGCGTGCTGGATGCGGTGGTCAGCCCGCTGATGGGTTTCCTGACTGATAACTTCGGCTCGACCTGGCTCGGCAAACGTTTTGGTCGCCGCAAATTCTTTATTCTGCTCGGCATCCCATGCGTATTCAGTTACAGCCTGATGTGGGTTGGCGACATGAGTTTCTGGTGGTATCTGCTGACCTATCTGCTGTTCGATATGGTCTACACCATGATTCTGGTGCCGTACGAAACACTGGTGCCAGAGATGACCGATGATTTCAAACAGAAAACCCGCTTCTCCGGCGCGCGCATCGGCCTGGCACAACTTTCAGCGATTCTGGCGGCTTTCCTGCCTGGCGTGTTAATTGGCTGGTTTGGCAAAGACAATCCCATCTCCTTTTTCTACGCCAGCCTGGTGTTCTCCGTGATTTGCGCGCTGGTACTAACGCTGGTGTGGCTGTTTACCTGGGAACGCGATCCGGACGATTTTTCAGCCGAATCGCGTCGTGCTGAGCAAGAAAAATCACAGCTCACGCTGCTGCAAAGTCTCAAACGTCTGTATACCGAATTGGCCTCCACGCTGCGGATTCGTATCTTCCGTCAGCATTTGGGCATGTACCTCGGCGGCTACATCGCGCAGGACGTGTTCAACGCCGTCTTCACCTGGTATGTGGTGTTTGTGTTGATGCAAAGCGCGCAAATCGCCTCAAATCTGATGGGCACTATGGCGGTGATGCAGTTTATTGCGGTGATGGCGATGATCCCGCTGTGCATTCGCCTTGGTCCGGCGCCCGCCTATCGCATGGTGGTGGTACTGTTTGGGCTTAGCGCCCTCTCCTACGCTGGATTGTGGTACACCGGCATGAATGACAACTTCGCACTGCTGGTGCTGATTTCCGCTTTCGCCGGTTTGGGTCGCGGCGGCATTAATTATGTGCCGTGGAATACGTACACCTATATCGCCGATGTGGATGAGGTGATCACCGGGCAACGCCGCGAAGGCATTTTCGCCGGCATCATGACGTTGACGCGCAAAGCCTCGCAGGCAGGTGCGGTGATGTTCGTCGGCATCGTATTGCAACTGGCCGGATTTTCTTCTGGCCATGCGACGCAAGCGCCTGCTGTCGGTCATACCATTTTGGCGATTCTCAGCGTCGGCACTCTTTGCGTACTGACCTGCGGCTTTATCATTTCCCTGCGCTTTAAGCTCAACCTGCAAACCCACACCGTGCTGCGTGAAGAGACGCTGAAGATGCGTGCCGCTGGACACGTGGTGCCGGAACAGATTACGCCGCAGGCGCGTGAAATCGTCGAAACCCTGGCGGGCATGCCGTATGAAAATTTGTGGGGCAATAACAACGTTGGCTATCTCAACCGCCACAAACCTGCCGCATCACCGTTACCGCGCCAGCCGCGCGTTTTAGCCTCTATCCCAACTTTGATCAATCACAGGAATGAACCATGACTGTATTTCCCGTAAAACACAGCGCGCTGTTGCGCCAGCCGGAATATCTGCTGCCACGCGCTGAGCTGGTACAACTGATTCAACGTGTAACCGACAATCTGGTGAATATTACCGATCACAGCGGCGAATTTTTGCTGCGACTGGATGATGGTCGGGTGATTGATACCAAGGGCTGGCACGGCTGGGAGTGGACGCACGGCATCGGCTTGTACGGCATGTTGCATTACTATCAGCAGACCGGCGATCAGGCGACGTTGAAGATTATTGATGATTGGTTCAAAGCGCGGCTAGCAGAAGGTACGCCCACCAAGAACGTCAATACGGTTTGTCCATTCCTGACGCTGGCTTATCGTTATGAAGAAACGCGCAATGCTGCATGGCGCCCGGTGCTGGAACGTTGGGCTGAATGGGTGATGTATGAGATGCCGCGTACCGAGCAAGGCGGCTTACAGCATATCGTTTATAACAACGAGAACACCCAGCAGTTGTGGGACGATACGTTGATGATGAGCGTGATGGCGCTGGCGAAAATCGGCCAGTTACTGGATCGCCCTGAATTCGTCGAAGAAGCCAGCTATCAGTTCCTGATTCACACCCAATACCTGATGGATCGCCAAACTGGCCTTTGGTTCCACGGCTGGACTTTTGAAGGACGCCACAATTTTGCCAATGCGCGTTGGGCGCGCGGCAACAGTTGGTTGACGATTGTGATCCCCGACTTCCTCGAAATGATGAATTGGCCGGAACAACACGCCACGCGGCGCTTCCTGCAACAAGTGTTAGCAAGCCAGGTTAAGGCTTTGAGTACCTGCCAGCACAGCAGCGGTTTGTGGCACACCTTGCTCGATGATCCCAATAGTTACCCGGAAGCCTCGGCAACGGCCGGTTTTGCCTACGGGATTTTGAAAGCGGTACGCAAACATTATTTGCCCGCTGAATATCTGCCGATGGCAGAGAAAGCGTTACGCGGTGTGATTGGCAATATCGATCAGCAAGGTGAGTTGAAACAGGTGTCGTTTGGTACCGCGATGGGTAGCGATCTGGAGTATTACCGCCAGGTGCCGCTGACATCAATGCCGTACGGTCAGGCTATGGCGCTGCTGTGTTTGACCGAGTATTTGCGCGTGTATTTATAATGAAAAATGCCCTCAGTTGAGGGCATTTTATTGCACCGATGTAAAAGTGCGATGCAGCGGCGGCAGAGGAGCTGCTCTGCAACCTTAATTACATGCTGCGGATATAGTCGTCCATTTCCGTTTTCAGGTTATCGGACTTAGTACCGAAGATCGCCTGCACACCGGAACCCGCGACCACTACGCCACGTGCGCCCAGGCTCTTCAGTTCCGCCTGATCCACTTTCGCCACATCCGCCACGCTCACACGCAGACGCGTAATACAGGCGTCAAGGTTGGTGATGTTCTCTTTGCCACCAAATGCGGTGACCAGTTTGCCCGCCATTTCGCTGCCGGTTGCACTGCTTTGCTCCATTGCGGTGTCCTCACGACCTGGCGTTTTCAGGTTCAGTTTTACAATCAGGAAACGGAATACGCTGTAATAAATCAGGCCGTAGATAACCCCGACCACCGGGAACAGCCAGATTTTGCTGCTGTTGCCGCTCAGCACGATAAAGTCGATCAAACCGTGTGAGAAGCTGGTGCCATCACGCATGCCCAACAGAATACAGATTGGGAATGCCAGGCCAGCCAGAATGGCGTGGATCACATACAGAATCGGTGCCACGAACATGAAGGAGAACTCGATCGGCTCGGTAATACCGGTCAGGAACGAGGTCAACGCCGCAGAGATCATGATGCCGCCGACTTTGGCGCGGTTTTCAGGTTTCGCTGAATGCCAGATGGCAATGGCTGCCGCTGGCAAACCGTACATTTTGAACAGGAAGCCGCCCGACAGTTTGCCTGCGGTTGGGTCGCCTGCCATATAGCGTGGAATGTCACCGTGGAACACCTGACCTGCGGCGTTGGTGAATTCACCAATCTGCATCTGGAAAGGTACGTTCCAGATGTGATGCAGACCAAACGGCACCAGCGAACGCTCAATCAGGCCATACAGACCAAAGGCTACAACCGGGTTCTGATAGGCAGCCCATTGTGAGAAGTCCTGAATCGCGGTACCGATTGGTGGCCAGATGAACGACAGCACTACACCGGTGAAGATCGCCGTCAGACCCGAGATGATTGGTACAAAACGCTTACCGGCAAAGAAGCCAAGATACTCAGGCAGTTTGATGCGGTAGAAGCGATTAAACATGTACGCCGCGATTGAACCGGCGATAATCCCGCCGAGTACCCCGGTATCTGCCAGATGTTTGGCTTCGATTTCCGCAGGCGGTAAATGCAGTACCAATGGTGCAACGACTGCCATGGTTTTCACCATGATGCCGTAAGCCACCACCGCTGCCAGCGCCGAGACGCCGTCGTTATTAGTGAAACCCAATGCCACACCGATGGCAAAAATCAGCGGCATATTGGCGAACACTGAACCACCCGCCTCCGCCATGACGTGAGAAACCACCGCCGGCAGCCAGCTAAAGTTTGCAGAACCAACACCTAACAAAATACCGGCAATCGGCAGAACCGATACCGGCAACATCAGCGATTTACCCACTTTCTGTAGGTTCGCAAATGCGTTCTTGAACATAGAAACTCCTGAGTATGAGTGCAATTTTTAGCGCGGTGCGCATGGCTCAGGGGGAGGATCCTTCGCCGGGTGACGCTGAGCGTCTTTTGATTTATTACGAAGAGTAAAATAAATCGCTAAATGTTAAATTGACGGCCATCACATTTCGTTAAGGAAGCACTTGTGATTTCAGTCATTTCTTACTGACTTGGTGTAATAAACAGCAATAAAACACTGCCTGCGCCGGTTAAGGCACAGTGCAGTGGGTCAATTTCTGATTAATTACAGAGTTTGAAATAAAGCGGTTAGCCGCCGAGACGGCTCATCGGAATGTGGAACAGGCGGGAGAAGTTTTCAGTGGTCACAGCAGCCAGCGTTTCGATATCAACGCCTTTCAATACCGCCATGTAATCGGCGACATCACGGGTAAACGCCGGTTGGTTCTCTTTGCCGCGATGCGGTACTGGCGCCAAATATGGCGAATCGGTTTCCACCAACATACGATCCAGTGGCACATAGCGCGCGGCGTCACGGATCTGCTCAGCATTGCGGAAAGTCAAAATGCCGGAAAACGAGATGTAGAACCCTAAGTCGAGCAACTTAGCTGCGGTTTCTTTATCTTCGGTAAAACAGTGCAGCACACCGCCGCATTTTTCCACCTGCTCTTCACGCAGAATTGCCAGCGTATCGTCGCGCGCGTCGCGAGTGTGCACGATGATCGGTTTATTTAGGGCGATGCCGGTACGGATATGCTCGCGGAAAGAAGCTTGTTGCTGCGCCTTGGTTTCCTGCTGATAAAAGTAATCCAGCCCGGTTTCACCCAACGCCACAACGCGCTCTTCCGCAGCCAGGCGGCGGAACTCTTCAACATCGTATGGCGCTTCCTGGTTGAGCGGATGGACACCGCAAGCGAGCGCCACGTTGTCGCGATCGCCGACCNCGCTCTTCCGCAGCCAGGCGGCGGAACTCTTCAACATCGTATGGCGCTTCCTGGTTGAGCGGATGGACACCGCAAGCGAGCGCCACGTTGTCGCGATCGCCGACCAATTGTTTGATTTTGTAGTAATCAGGCAAGGTTGTGGCGATCGCCAGCATAAACTTCACATCGCGCGCCGCGGCCTTGGCGATCACATCATCCAAATCACGATGGTGTTTTTCATAGTCGAGGCCATCAAGGTGGCAGTGCGAATCCACAATAAACATACTTATCTCTTTAGGCTTAGCCGATTGTCGCGGGCGTGAGCAAACGTTCCCAGGCGAGTAAACAATCGGTCAGAATTAATTCTCGGTTCAATGACGCGACTTGCAACAGCCGATCGCGGCACTGCATCCATTGTTGTGCGCAGCTATTCAGTGCGCTGCTATTCAGCTGTTGTGCCAGCTGATTGACCACATCGGGACGATCGCCATTGCTTAACCACTGACTTGCGCCCTGCTGCACTTTCATTGCATCCACCAGCAATGAAATCAGCCAGCTTAGGCGCTCGGCGGCATCGTCACTGTTCAACGCGGGAAGTAGTTGCAGCACATCGCCATTGAGGGCTTTTAACAGCGTTTCACACAGAGTTTCACGTGCCTGCCAGCGCTCAGGCTGTAACAACGTTAAGGCCGCCGCAGGAGCGCCATTACTCAGACGTAACGCAGCGCGCAGTTTCATTTCCGGCTGTGGCTGCTGTTTTTGCAACCAATGCAGACTGTGTGCCTCTTCCGGCGGCGATAAATGCCAGGTCATGCAGCGGCTGCGCAGCGTTGCCAGCAAGCGCGAGGGTTCACGCACGCTGAGGAAAAACCAGCAGTTGGCGGGTGGCTCTTCCAGCGTTTTCAACAGCGCATTAGCCGCAGCTTCGGTGAGCTGCGCCGCATCGGGCAACCAGACGATTTTCGCGCCACCTTGCTGAGCAAAGTGATAGAGCTTTTCAGTCACATCACGAACAGCATCAATACCAAGCGACGCTTTGCCCTTCTCGGCTTCGAGGCGATACCAATCGGGATGAGTTTGCGCTTGCATCAGTTGGCAACCGTGGCAATGCCCGCAACTCTTTAATCCATCGGGTTGCAAACACATTAACCAACGGCTCACGCCCCAAATCAACGCGTCATCGCCCATGCCGGCAATCGCCTGTACTAATAAGGCGTGATGCGCCTGGCCGCTTTGGTGGCGGGCAATAATCTGCCGATATGGCTGATTTAGCCACGGATACCAATTCATTATGATTGACCTGCCAGCCAGTTACGTAGCGTTGATTTAAGTGACAACGTCACCTCATCAATATTTTGTGTGGCATCAATGGTAATAATGGCAGAATCTTGTGCCGCCAGGGCCAGATAGCGTTCACGTGTACGCTCAAAGAAACGCAGTGATTCCTGCTCAATGCGATCCAACTCGCCGCGAGCACGCGCACGTTGCAGACCAATCTCCGGCGTGACGTCAAGATAAAGCGTGAGATCAGGACGAAAATCGCCTAGCACCGCATCACGCAATGTAGTCATCAGCGTGGTATCCAAACCTCGTCCGCCGCCTTGATAAGCTTGCGAAGAGAGATCATGTCGATCGCCCACCACCCACGCACCACGCGCTAAAGCTGGTTTTATCACGTTCTCAACCAGTTGTATCCGCGCCGCATACAGCATCAGCAATTCGGCTTTATCGGTAACCTGTTCGCCCTCAATGCCTTGCTTGACCAGAACACGTAGTTTCTCGGCCAGCGGTGTACCGCCAGGTTCGCGGGTGAAAACCACATCATGAATACCCTGCTCATTGAGCACGGCAACCAGCGCATCGCGCGCGGTGGTTTTGCCTGCGCCTTCCAGGCCTTCAATGACGATAAACTTACTTTTCATTTTTTTCCTTCATTGCCAGCCGATAGACCTGTACGGCTTTGTTGTGGCTGGCGAGATTGGTGGTAAAGGTGTGTCCACCTTTGCCGTCCGCGACAAAATAGAGGTAATTGGTTTTTTCCGGATGCGCGGCAGCTTCCAACGATGCGCGGCTCGGCATCGCAATCGGGCCCGGCGGCAAACCGCTAATAGTGTAGGTATTGTAATCGGTCGGCGTTTCGAGATTCTTACGCGTAATGGTACCGGTGTAACTATCACCCATACCGTAAATTACCGTTGGATCGGTTTGCAGTTTCATGCCGGTACGTAGGCGGTTGATGAATACCGACGCCACGCGCGCACGTTCTTCACTCACGCCGGTTTCTTTCTCAATGATTGACGCCATGGTGAGCAGATCCTGCTCTTTTTTATAAGGCAGATTCTCCATGCGCCCCTGCCAAATCTCATCGACCAGCTTTTTCATACGCGTATGCGCACGCTCGAGTACTGCAACATCGCTGGTGTTGGCGGTGTAGAGATAGGTATCAGGATAGAAACTGCCTTCCAGTTCATTTACGTCCAGCTTGAGCGCGGCGGCGAGCGTGGCAAATTGATCATCGGTCAACGTGTGCTTCATATACGGCGCTTTACGTAGCTCTTCGAGCCACTCTTTCAACCGAGAACCCTCGATAAAACGCACCGGGAATTGTGCTTCTTTGCCGCTCGCCAGCAATTGCAGCAACTGGCGTACCGTCATGTTGGACTCCAGCCGATAAGTGCCGGCTTTGAAACGCGCCAGTTCTGGCTCCAGTTTCAGCAACGGGCCAAACCAGATACTTTTTGGAATGATGTGCTGGCTTTCCAGTTGTGCTTCCAACACTACGCGACCGCTACCGGCTGGCAGCGTATAAATGGTTTCTTGCTGGATGGTTAACGGCGTATCGGCTAAACGTTCGATCTGCCAATAGCTAAAGGCGGCACCAAGGCCGGCAATCGCCACTACACTGGCGAGAATTTTTTTCATTCGAGTCATGATGCTTCCATCTTCAGGCAACTGGCGCGCAGTTGCTGGTACAGCGAGCGAGCGGTGAACGTCACATCGTCAATTTGGCGTACGGGTAAAACTGGCATCAGCGCATTGCAAATCACCACTTCATCGGCGTTGATTATAGCGTCCCGCTTTGCTTCAACCAGATGACAAGTCTGGCCAAATGCAGCCATCTGTGCCATCAGATAACGGCGCATAATGCCATCAACACCCGCCTGTTCAAGGCGTGGCGTGTAAATTTCATCGCCGTTGCGCCAGAATAAATTGGCCGCACAGCATTCCACCACCGTCCCTTCAGTGTCAAGCACCAGCGCCTCATCGCCGCCCGTCTGGTCAAGATGCTGGCGGATCAACACTTGTTCCAGCCGATTAAGATGCTTGACGCCTGCCAGCAATGGATTGCGCGCCAGACGAATCGGGCTGGTTTGTAGCAGTGCGCCCTGCTGTTGCAACGTGGCGTAATGTTGCGGCCAAGCCGAAAGCGCCATAATACGCGTGGGAGAATCACAGCCTGCGCGGCTATATCCTCGCCCGCCAGCGCCCGGCGTGAGAATCACTTTTAACACCGCCTGATCTTGCCCGCTGGCGGCGTGACGCATTTCAGCTTCAAGCTGTTGCAGGTCTGTCACCGGCATGAAGAGGCGCTCGCAACCCTCTTTGAGCCGTTGCAGATGGGCGTGGAGCAGCAGCACATTGCCGTTGCGTACCGCAGCGGTAGTAAAACAGCCATCACCAAATTGCACCGCGCGATCGCGTGCTGAAAGCTCGGTTTGCAGTTGACCGTTTATCCACATGTTGCCGATCCCATTCCACGTTAGATAGAAAAAAGGCCCGCATTGCGGGCCTCGATATGGCTAAGTAGCGATTAGACCTTACGGAAGATCAGCGAGCCGTTAGTGCCGCCAAATCCAAAGGAGTTACACAAGGTGTACTCCAGTCCGCTGACCTGACGCGCCGTATTTGGCACGAAATCAAGGTCACAACCTTCGTCTGGATTGTCGAGGTTGATGGTTGGTGGAATCGCCTGGTCACGCAGCGCCAGAATCGAATAAATCGCTTCTACTGCGCCCGCCGCGCCCAACAAGTGGCCAGTCATCGATTTGGTGGAACTCACCATCACGCTGTTGGCTGCCGCACCAAACACCGATTTCACCGCCTGCGCTTCCGCTTTGTCACCGGCTGGCGTCGAAGTGCCGTGCGCGTTGACATAACCGATTTGCTCCGCATTCAACTGCGCATCACGCAAGGCGTTAACCATTGCCGCTGCTGCACCTGAACCGTCTTCTGGAGGTGACGTCATGTGATAGGCATCGCTGCTCATGCCAAAACCAATGATTTCAGCATAAATCTTCGCACCGCGTTTCTTCGCGTGTTCGTACTCTTCCAGTACGATAATGCCTGCACCGTCACCCAACACGAAACCGTCACGATCTTTATCCCACGGACGGCTTGCCGCCTGAGGATTGTCGTTACGCGTGGAGAGCGCGCGCGCAGCACCAAATCCACCCACGCCCAATGGCGTACTGGCTTTCTCTGCACCACCTGCCAACATCACATCCGCATCGTTGTACGCGATGATACGCGCAGCATGGCCGATGTTATGCACACCAGAAGTACATGCCGTGGCGATTGAGATGCTTGGGCCTTTCAGGCCGTACATGATGGTGAGATGTCCTGCCACCATGTTAACGATGGTAGAAGGCACAAAGAATGGGCTGATTTTGCGCGGTCCACCGTTGACCAGCGAGCTGTGGTTATCTTCGATTAAACCCAGTCCGCCAATGCCAGAACCGATTGCCGCACCAATGCGACCAGCATTCTCTTCGGTTACAACCAGACCTGAGTCTGCCATAGCCTGAATGCCAGCAACGATGCCGTATTGGATGAAGTCATCCATCTTGCGCTGATCTTTGCGCGAGATG
The DNA here is from genome assembly GCF_059412405.1 of Pantoea sp. CFCC18179. Classification (NCBI taxonomy): domain Bacteria; kingdom Pseudomonadati; phylum Pseudomonadota; class Gammaproteobacteria; order Enterobacterales; family Erwiniaceae; genus Pantoea; species Pantoea sp. CFCC18179. The sequence goes on from NZ_JBNBPM010000014.1 coordinate 108,319, forward strand.
AAATCATCGCAATTGAAATCTCTTACTAAGCCCGCAAAACGTGTTGCGTAGGCACTAGTATCAAAATGGTCGATTAAGCTGATGCCGCTCTGACCGGCAAGGAGAGCACTCCAGGTAGACTCTACGGTATTGCCGACAGGAGACAACATGCCAAGACCAGTCACAACTACACGACGCTTAGACACGTACGTCCTCCAGGGAGGGAAAAAATAACGCTATGTGGGGCAAACATAAAACTCAGGCGGTCGAGGTGACCGCCTGAAGATATTCATTAGCCTTGATGGCTATTGATGTAATCGATCGCTGCCTGAACGGTAGTGATTTTCTCAGCTTCTTCGTCTGGAATTTCAGTATCAAACTCTTCTTCCAGAGCCATTACCAGCTCAACGGTGTCAAGAGAATCTGCACCAAGGTCTTCAACGAAAGAAGCAGTGTTAATCACTTCGTCTTCTTTAACACCCAGCTGCTCAGCTACGATTTTCTTAACGCGTTGTTCGATATCGCTCATACTATTTAATTTCCTATCAAAACTCGCTTTCGCGATGGTTTTCGTAGTGTATAAAATGTTGAAAAAGATGCAACAAAATCCCGGCTGGTCGAACCACGATTTTGCGTTATTCTGCGGTGTTTACCGCAGATAAAGCAAATGTTTTCGTGATTATCAGACCATGTACATGCCGCCATTGACATGAAGCGTCTCACCTGTGATGTAGGCTGCTTCGTCAGAGGCTAAGAATGCAACAGCATTGGCAATTTCCTGCGGGTCGCCTAAACGACCTGCTGGCACTTCTGCCAAAATACCCGAACGTTGATCTTCGTTCAGTGCACGCGTCATATCCGTCTCAATAAAGCCCGGTGCTACGACGTTTACAGTAATGCCACGTGACGCAATTTCTCGCGCCAGTGATTTGCTAAAGCCAATCAAACCTGCTTTTGCTGCCGCATAGTTTGCCTGACCCGCGTTACCCATGGTTCCAACTACAGAACCGATGGTAATGATACGGCCCACGCGTTTTTTCATCATGGCACGCATAACCGCCTTAGAAAGACGGAAGACCGATGTCAGGTTGGTATCGAGGATATCCGCCCACTCATCGTCTTTCATGCGCATCAACAGATTGTCACGCGTAATGCCTGCATTATTGACTAAAATGTCCACTTCGCCAAATTCGGCGCGAACTTGTTCGAGGACGCTCTCAATTGAGGCGGCATCGGTGACGTTCAGCAGCAGGCCTTTGCCCTTGTCACCGAGGTAAGCACTGATTGCTTCCGCACCGCTTGCACTGGTGGCCGTTCCGACCACTTTAGCACCGCGCGCAGCCAGCGTTTCCGCGATGGCACGACCGATACCACGGCTTGCACCGGTAACCAGCGCTACTTTACCTTCAAAGCTCATGTTTTTCCTCTTATTCCTGTGTAAGTGCTGCGCTCAGTGAAGCAGAGTCGTTCACGGCAGCAGCACTCAGGCTATCCACAATACGTTTGGTCAGACCGGTCAGGACTTTACCTGGACCGATCTCCAGCAACTGTTCAACGCCCTGCGCCGCAAGAAACTCGACCGATTCGGTCCAGCGAACGGGGCTATACAGCTGACGTACCAGCGCACTGCGAATCGCAGCGCCATCGGTTTCGCATTTCACGTCAACGTTATTCACCACCGGCACGGCTGGCGCGTTAAACGTAATATTTTCCAGCGCAACCGCCAGTTTATCGGCCGCTGGCTTCATCAATGCACAGTGTGATGGGACGCTCACTGGCAACGGCAGCGCACGTTTAGCACCCGCGGCTTTGCACGCTGCGCCGGCACGTTCAACCGCTTCTTTATTACCGGCGATAACCACCTGGCCTGGCGAGTTGAAGTTAACCGGTGAAACCACCTGGCCTTGTGCGCTCTCTTCACAGGCTTTACGGATTGACGCATCGTCAAGACCGATAATCGCCTGCATCGCGCCAGTACCTTCTGGCACCGCTTCCTGCATCAATTTGCCGCGCAGTTCGACCAATTTGATCGCATCAGCAAAATTCAGTACGCCAGCACATACCAGCGCGGAATATTCACCCAAGCTGTGGCCCGCCATCATCGTTGGCTGCGGCGCATTTTTGCTTTGCAATACGCGATAGATCGCGACAGAAGCCGCCAACAATGCTGGCTGCGTTTGCCAGGTTTTGTTCAGCTCTTCAGCCGGTCCTTGTTGAACCAACTGCCATAAGTCATAGCCCAGTGTGTCTGAAGCCTCTCGAAAAGTGGCTTCAACCTGCGGGTTTTCCGCAGCCAGTTCGGCAAGCATACCGACGGTCTGCGATCCCTGTCCCGGGAAAACAAATGCAAATTGCGTCATCTACTGTTCCTGTCTATCAAAAGCGAACCAGCGCGGAACCCCAGGTGAAACCACCACCAAAGGCTTCCAGCAGAATCAGTTGTCCTGGCTTGATACGACCATCGCGCACCGCTTCGTCGAGCGCGCTTGGCACCGATGCGGCTGAGGTGTTGCCATGACGATCAAGCGTGACCACCACTTTATCCATGCCCATCCCCAGCTTTTTCGCGGTTGCGCTAATAATGCGCAGATTTGCCTGGTGCGGCACCAGCCAATCAAGCTGTTCACGGTCAAGGTTATTGGCTTGCAGGGTTTCATCAACAATATGGGCCAGTTCAGTCACGGCCACTTTGAAGACTTCATTACCCGCCATGGTCAGATAAGCTGGCTCATCCTGATGCGCACGATCCTGATAAGGCAGCGTTAACAGTTTACTGTAACGGCCATCAGCGTGCAGATGCGTAGAAAGGATGCCCGGTTCTTCACTTTGGCTGAGAACCACCGCACCTGCTCCATCACCAAACAGAATAATAGTGCCGCGATCTTCAGGATCGAGCGTACGGGCCAGCACATCCGCGCCGATCACCAGCGCATGCTTAACCGCACCATTTTTGATGTATTGATCGGCCACGCTGAGTGCATAGGTAAAACCTGCACAAGCAGCAGCCAAATCGAAGGCAGCGCAATCATTGATTTCCAGCATTTGCTGGATCATGCACGCTGAACTTGGGAAGGCGTGGCTGGAGGACGTGGTCGCCACAATGATCAGCCCAACGTCATTGGCATCAACACCTGCCATTTCTAACGCACGTTGTGCTGCGGTGAAGCCCATAGTCGCAACGGTTTCATCCGGTGCGGCAATGCGACGCTCACGAATACCGGTACGTGTGACAATCCACTCGTCCGAAGTCTCCACCATTTTTTCCAGATCCGCATTGGAGCGAATCTGCTCAGGCAAATAGCTGCCCGTACCGATAATTTTGGTAAACATCTACGCTTTGTCACTCCTGGCTAATACAGTGTCAAGGCGCGCTGCAATCCTCTCTGGGACTTGCCGCCGCACCGTCTGCTCTGCCTGCTCTATCGCCACGGCAAACGCACGTTGATTCGCCGCACCGTGGCTTTTGATCACTGTTCCGCGCAATCCTAACAGACAAGCGCCATTGTACTGGTCGGGGTTGAGGTGGCCGAAACGTTTAGCCAGACGCTTTTGAATAAAGCGTCCCAGCAATTTAAGCCACCAAGCCCGTTTTTTTCCTTCCCCTGATGATTTCAGCAGAGAAAGAAACATTCTTACCACGCCTTCCATGGTTTTCAACGTGACGTTACCCACGAAGCCATCACAGACCAGCACATCCGTTTTGCCGGTGAGGAGATCATTCCCCTCAAGATAACCAATATAGTTGATTTGCGGCGACGCTCGCAGCACCGCAGATGCGGTACGGATAGTTTCCAACCCTTTGGTCTCTTCCTGACCAATATTTAGCAGCGCCACACGCGGCTGGGCGATTTCCAGTACTTCCTCGGCCATCACTGCGCCCATAATCGCAAACTGCACCAGCATGTCGCTGTCGGAATCCACGTTAGCACCGAGATCCAGTACCACCGTTTTGCCGTGCTGTTGATGCGGCAACACCGTCATCAGCGCCGGACGTTCTATGCCTTCCAGCGGCTTAAGCAACAGTTTCGACAAGCCCATCAATGCGCCGGTATTGCCCGCACTGACACAGCCTTGCGCTTTGCCTTCTTTTACCAACTCTAACGCCACGCGCATCGAACTGCCGCGGCTGTTACGAATCGCCTGGGAAGGTTTGGCATCACTTGCAATAACCGATTCGGCAGGAATAACCTGCACACGCCTCTGTAACGAGGAATCCGCTTTGGCAAGAAATGACGAGATGATGTCGGGATCGCCGACCAGAAGAAGAACCAGCTCCGAATGAGAGGCCAGTGCCTGCAAGGATGCAGGCACTGTCACGCAGGGACCGAAGTCCCCGCCCATGGCATCAACTGCCAGGGTCAAACGTGTCAAGGTATCGCCTTGCGTAACCGCAAGGATTACTTGGTGATAACCTTGCGACCGCGGTAGTAACCATCCGCAGTGATATGGTGACGCAGATGAGTTTCGCCAGAAACTTTATCTACTGACAGAGCAGCAGTGGTCAGAGCATCGTGTGAACGACGCATACCACGCTTAGAACGGGTTGGTTTATTCTGTTGTACGGCCATGGACCTTACTCCTATTACTTACGCTTTAAACTGGCTAATACGGCAAAGGGATTTGGTTTTTCTGCCTCTTCAGGCAATTTGCCAAATACCATGTCCGCGTCGGACACTTCACAGTGTTCAGAATCATGCACCGGAACCACGGGCAGCGCGAGGATGAGTTCATCTTCGATCACTGCCAGCAAGTCGATCTCACCAAAATCATTGACATCAACTGGCTCGTAGGCTTCCGGTAGTGCCTCGGCCTGATCATCCGAAGAGACAGGACTGAAGCAATAGCTTACGTGGATATGATGGGGAAACGATTGGTTGCAGCGCTGACATGACAAAGTCACCTGCGCTTCCGCTGTTCCTTGCAGAACGGCGAGACGCTGGTTGTCAACCGCAAACGACATATCGCATTCAACATCACTGTCCACACTCACGACCGTTTCGGCCAAGCGCGCCACCAATTCAGGTGCATAAACGCCGTGATAATCAAGGCGTTTTTGCGCGGCGCGGACCGGATCGAGCGTCAGGGGTAATTTTACCTTTTGCATAGGGCGCGCATATTAACTTTGTAACGTCATAGAGTCAAAGAAAAAGGCCGGTTTACGGCATCTTTCACCCGTTAGTCGCATCCAGTGCGGCGCATAGTTTAAAATGACTGTCATCTTTACGCTATCTATTCTGAAAAAAAATGATGACACCTTTGGTTTTAGCTTCTACCTCCCCTTTTCGTCAGGCGCTATTAGGTAAATTGGGTCTACCTTTTATTACTGCCGCGCCTGATTGCGATGAAACGCCACAATCGAACGAATCCGCGCCCGAGTTGGTGCAGCGTCTGGCCGTCGCCAAAGCGCAGGCACTGGCGGCACAGTATCCGGAACATTGGATCATTGGCTCCGATCAAGTCTGCGTATTAGAGGGCAAGATCACCGGCAAACCGCATACGGTAGAAAAAGCCTGCCAGCAATTGGCAGCGGCGAGCGGCAATGTGATCACCTTTTATACCGGTCTGGCGTTGATCCGCCCTCAAAGCGGCCAACAGTACGTTATTTGCGAACCCTTTAACGTGCACTTCCGCCGCTTAAGCGCTGAAGAGATTCGTGGCTATGTCGAGAAAGAACAGCCGCTTCAATGTGCAGGGAGCTTTAAAAGTGAAGGACTCGGGATTTGTTTATTTGAACGGCTGGAAGGTCGCGATCCCAACACCTTAATTGGCTTACCGCTGATGGCGTTAGATGAGATGTTAAGAAAAGTGGGCATCAACGCATTGTATTGATGCCCGGATAATCAGTCTTTTTTCTGGCGCAGTTTAGCGAGGCAATTTTTCAGCGCGCTATCCAGCGGTGCTTCCATCCGTAATACTTCGCCAGTGTTCGGATGGGTGAAGGTCAACGCGGCAGCATGCAAGAACAGGCGCGACAAACCGGTTGAACTGAGCTGCGCATCAAAATCACGGTCGCCGTAACGATCGTCGAAAGCGATCGGATGACCGCCGTGCAGCGTGTGCACACGAATCTGGTGTGTACGTCCAGTCACCGGGCTGGCTTTAACTAAGGTGGCAAAACCAAAACGCTCTTCGACCTTAAAGCGCGTTTCAGAAGGTTTGCCTTCCGCGCTGACACGCACCACGCGCTCGCCGCTTTGCAGAATATTCTTCAGTAGCGGCGCCTGCACCACTTTCAGGTGCGATGGCCAATCACCGCGCACCAGCGCCAGGTAATCTTTCTGCATCCCCTTCTCGCGCAGCTGCTCATGCAGCGAACGCAGTGCCGAACGCTTTTTCGCCACCAGCAGAATGCCCGAAGTGTCGCGGTCAAGACGATGCACCAACTCAAGGAAACGCGCTTCTGGACGTAATGCGCGCAGTCCTTCGATCACGCCAAAACTCAAACCGCTACCGCCGTGCACCGCGGTGCCCGAAGGTTTGTTCATCACCATCAGATAATCATCTTCATACAGAATCGCGTTGGTCAATGCCGCGACTTTATCCAGCTTCGGTGAAACAGCCTGCTCTTCACGTTCCGCTACGCGCACCGGCGGAATGCGAATTTCATCGCCATCTTCCAGTTTGTATTCCGGCTTAACGCGTTTTTTGTTCACCCGCACTTCACCTTTACGCAAAATGCGATAAATCATGCTTTTCGGCACACCTTTGAGTTGGGTGCGCAAAAAGTTATCAATTCGTTGTCCGGCATTTTCAGCCGTGATGGCGACAAAATGTACGCCGGGATTCTCTGTTTTCATGGCGGCGATTCTAATTAGTGTGCCTTGATAGCGCCACCCCTTTTTCTGTGCTTAACTCTCTCTTTGTCGCGTCATGAAACGGTCAAAATGGTGACATTTTCAGCGGTGCGATGATTAGCCCTGCAAATGAACAGGTTATGGATGAATAAACTTCGCAGCTTGGCAAAAGTCGCCTTGCTATATGTTGGTTAGCAATGGAATAATGCGGGGGTTTCTGTCCTGGAAAGATTCAGGCAGGAAAAAGAGCGAAATAAGTCATTTTGCCGGATTGAACGGACACGCAGCAATGGCGTAAGACGTAATGTTAAATCAGGCACTTAGCGGGCTGCGGGTTGCGGCCTGGACGACAGACTAGGATGTGTGGATTTCTGAATACTCTGTAACTATTCCACCTTCAGGCGCTGGATTTCCTTATGAAAAACAGGCCACCGACAAGATTTGCGCCCCTTTAGCCGCCGACAACCGTGAGGTTGACGTCAGTGCATTAAGACACGGGGCCATCGGTTGATTCTCGTCCAGGGTAACGATGCCCGCAGCTACATCACTCATGTGAGAATAACGAGTAAGTCACGATGAAAAGAATGTTAATTAACGCAACTCAGCAGGAGGAGTTGCGCGTTGCCCTGGTTGATGGACAACGTCTGTACGATCTGGATATTGAAAGTCCTGGACACGAACAGAAAAAAGCCAACATCTACAAAGGTAAAATCACCCGCGTTGAACCTAGCCTTGAAGCTGCATTTGTTGATTACGGTGCAGAGCGTCACGGTTTCCTCCCTCTGAAAGAAATTTCCCGCGAATACTTCCCCGCCAATTACAACGCACATGGTCGTCCGAATATCAAAGATGTGCTGCGTGAAGGTCAGGAAGTTATCGTTCAAATTGATAAAGAGGAGCGCGGTAATAAGGGTGCAGCACTGACCACCTTTATTTCACTGGCCGGTAGCTATTTAGTTTTGATGCCAAACAACCCACGTGCGGGCGGTATTTCGCGCCGTATCGAGGGTGACGACCGTACCGAATTGAAAGAAGCTCTGTCCGCGCTGGAACTGCCAGATGGCATGGGTTTAATCGTTCGTACCGCCGGTGTTGGCAAGTCCGCTGAATCATTGCAGTGGGATCTCAGCTTCCGTTTGAAGCATTGGGAAGCCATCAAGAAAGCCGCCGACAGCCGTCCAGCACCGTTCCTGATCCATCAGGAAAGCAACGTCATCGTACGTGCCTTCCGCGACTATCTGCGTCAGGATATTGGTGAAATCCTCATCGATAACCCGAAAGTACTGGAACTGGCACGTCAGCATATCGCTGCCTTGGGTCGTCCGGACTTCAGCAGCAAAATCAAACTGTACACCGGTGAAATCCCGCTGTTCAGCCACTATCAAATCGAATCGCAGATTGAATCCGCCTTCCAGCGCGAAGTGCGTCTGCCATCAGGCGGCTCGATTGTTATTGATAGCACCGAAGCACTGACCGCAATCGACATCAACTCCGCGCGTGCTACCCGCGGCGGCGATATCGAAGAAACCGCGTATAACACTAACCTCGAAGCCGCTGATGAAATTGCTCGCCAATTGCGTCTGCGTGACTTGGGCGGCCTGATTGTTATCGACTTCATTGATATGACGCCAGTGCGCCATCAGCGCGCGGTGGAAAACCGACTGCGTGAAGCGGTGCGTCAGGACCGTGCGCGTATTCAAATCAGCCACATCTCGCGTTTCGGCCTGCTGGAGATGTCACGTCAGCGCCTGAGTCCTTCTTTGGGTGAATCCAGCCATCACGTCTGCCCACGCTGTAGCGGCACCGGCACCATTCGTGATAACGAATCGCTGTCACTGTCGATTCTGCGTCTGATTGAAGAAGAAGCGTTGAAAGACAACACCAAAGAAGTGCATGCGATTGTGCCTGTTCAGGTCGCGTCTTACCTGCTGAACGAAAAACGTGATGCAGTCAGCGCCATCGAGAAACGTCAAGGCGGCGTGCGTGCCATCATCGTGCCAAACGATCAGATGGAAACGCCACATTACTCCGTGCTGCGTGTTCGCAATGGCGAAGAAACGCAAACGCTGAGCTATCACCTGCCGAAGCTGCATGAAGCGGAAATGGCGCTGCCTTCTGAAGAGGAGCACGCTGAGCGCCGTCGTCCGGAGCAGCCTGCCCTGGCCGCCTTCGCGATGCCAGATGCGCCACCTGCCCCGGTTGAAATGGTTAAAGAAAGTCAGCCTGTTGCGGAAACGAAGACCAAACCTGCGGTTGCAGCGCCAGCTGTTGCCAGCACTGGTTTCGTCGCGCGTTTGCTGGGCGGTTTGAAGAAGTTGTTTGCGGGCGATACCCCGGCGCCAGCGCCAGTGGAAACCCAGCCAGAAGCGCCAGCCGCTACTGAGTCTGAAAATACTCAGCAACGTGGTGAGCGCCGCAACAACAATAATCGTCGCAACAACCGCCGTGAACGTACACCGCGCAACGGTGAAAATGCACAACGCGAAGGCCGTGAACCTCGCGAGCCGCGTGAAGCGCGTGAGCCTCGTGAAGCACGCGAACCGCGTGACAATCAGGATAATCGTCGCAACAAGCGTAACAATGAACCGCGTGAACCACGTCCAGTTCTGAGTGATGAAGCGCTTGAGCAGCGTGATGAGCAGCAGCAACAACGTCGCGAGCAGCGTGCCGATCGTCAGCGTCGCCGTCAGGAAGAAAAGCGTGCTCAACAGCAGGATCAGAAAGCGGTTGAAACCGCCGTTCAACCTGCCGTTGCTGATGAAAACGTGGCGCAGGAAGAAGAACGCGTACAGGTGATGCCACGCCGTAAACAGCGTCAGCTTTCGCAGCGTGTGCGTGTTGGTGAGGCCGCAGAAGTGGTCGCCGAAGCGCCAGCGCCGGTGATGCATGAACCTGCCGTTGAAACCGCGCCGCGCGCACAGTTCCACGAGCAACCTGAAGCCGTCAATGATGAGCAGGATGACAACGAAAACCGTGATAACGCCAATATGCCGCGTCGTTCACGTCGTTCGCCACGTCATCTGCGCGTGAGCGGTCAGCGCCGTCGCCGTTATCGTGATGAGCGTTACCCAACGCAGTCTGCGATGCCGCTGGAATCTGCTGCTGCCTCACCAGAAATGGCGTCAGGCAAAGTGTGGATCACTTACCCAGTCGCGCAAACGCACGAGCAGCTCTCTACGCCAGATGCAATGCATGAAGTCACCGATTACGGCTACCAACAAGTTGATGCTGCTGAAGCACAACCGGCTGTTGTTGAGCCAATCGCTGTTGAATCCGTGGTTGAAGAAGCTTCTGCACAGGAAGTGGTTCATCAGGCTGAACCGGTAGCACACGTTGATGTGCCTGTGGTGAACACCGATGATGTCACGCCAATTGCTGCACCTGTCAACGAAGAGCCTGCGGTCATCCCAGCGGCTGACGAGCAGGTTGCTCAAGAAACTGCGGCACAAGCTGAACCGGTTGCAGAAGTCGCAGAAGCGCAACCTGAAGTGACCGAAGTTCCTGAAGTTGTCGCTGAAGTTGTTGAACAGGCCCCGGCGGATGTGACGCCAGAAGTTGAAGCGCAAGTGGAAGAAGTGCTGGCTGCGCCAGTTGCTGCTGAAGCGGAAGTTGCCGCTGTGACGGAACCTCATGCGCCGGTTGCGGCTCGTGACACAGCAGTCACCACTGTGGCAACGCGTTTCAAACATCACGCTACCGCACCGATGACCAAAGCACCGGCACCGGCGTGGGAACCTGAACCGGTTCGTCACAGCGATTGGGTTCGCCCAGCGTTTGACTTCGAAGGTCGTGGTTCTGCGGGTGGTCACAGCGCAACGCATCAAGCTACTGCACCGGCAACCCGTCCGGAAAGCGCGTAAGCTTAGATTCACTGCTTAATATCAAACCCCGGCCAGTCCGGGGTTTTTTATTGCCTGCGATTCAGATTGCTATTGGTCACCATAAATGGCGACCCTACAACGACAGAGCGCGGGTTTTCGTAGGGTCGCCATTTAGGTACAAACCGGCCACATGGGTAACACTTTAGACCGGGCACATGGGTAACAGTTATAAACGGCATAGCAGAGGAGACTCACTATGCCCTGGACTGAGAAAGTATC
>NZ_JBNBPM010000015.1:0-113218 GCF_059412405.1 Pantoea sp. CFCC18179
TTGCATGGATACTTTCTCAGTCCAGGGCATAGTGAGTCTCCTCTGCTATGCCGTTTATAACTGTTACCCATGTGCCCGGTCTAAAGTGTTACCCATGTGGCCGGTTTGTACCTAAATGGCGCCCCTACAAAATACTGCACGTAGGGTCGCCATTTATGGTGACCGAATCGGTTTAACTCATATTCAACATTTTTTTCAGCCGCGCAATCTCTTCACGCCACTGTACTTGCATTGCCGGTTTTTGATGCTTCGGCTTGCGCGCCACATCCTCTTCCAGCTTGCTTTCCAGTGCTAACAAGGCAAACAGCAAGGCGTCTTCATCACTGATTCTGCTGGGTTTGGTGCTCGCCAATGGTTCTGTAGCCTCAACCATTGGCTGCTCAGCTGCCATGCGTTCAGTCACAACCTCAAAGTCATGCCACTCTTGCAGTTGTTGATCCTCAATCAGCCAAAAGCGATTACAACTGCTGGCGATCAAACTGCGATCGTGTGAGACCAACAACACTGCGCCCTCGAACTGATTTAGCGCTTGTGCCAGCTCCTCTTTGCCCACCATATCCAAATGGTTAGTCGGTTCATCCAGTAACAGCAATGAATAGCGCGCCAAGGTTAATCCGACAAACAACAAACGCGAACGCTCGCCGCCGCTTAACGAACCAATCAACTGTTGATGGCGCAGATAAGGGAATCCAGCACCGATCAACGCCATCTTGCGTTGTTCATCGCTGAGCGGCGCAAATTGCGTCAGCGCCTGATTGAGCGAATCGCTATCGCGCAACTGATGCAGACTTTGGTCGTAATAACCAACACGGGTGCGGGGATGAAACAGCGCGCTGTCTTGCCGCTGATACTCGCGCCACAGTTGACGTAACAGCGACGATTTACCGCTTCCGTTGCGCCCGACAATCGCGACGCGATCGCCACTTTTCACCTGCATCGCAGGCAGGGAAAACAGCGCGGGTGCATCATCGGCGGGATGAATCGACATCTCTGGCAGCGCCAGCACGCGATCGGCATCCAGCGCTTCGCCGTGCAATTGCAGCCGCCACAATGAACCTTCACTGAGCGTGGTCTGCGCCTCTTTCAGCCAGTTGGCGCGTTTCTCCATCTGCTGCGCTTTACGCGATAAACCTTCGTTATCGTAAGTGCGCCCCCAAATCGCCAGACGTTTGGCGCTTTTCTCAACGCGATCAATCTCCTTTTGCTCGGCCTGAAAACGTTGCTCGTCGGCTTGGTCCTGCTCAATCAACGCCTGACGCGCCTGCGTGCAGGGCAAGCGGAAGAATTGCAGGCCGCGATCGCGCAAGATCCAACTGCAATTGGTGACGCGATCGAGCAAGGTGCTGTCGTGGGAAACCAGCACAAAGCTGCCGCTCCAGCTGTTGAGGAAATTCTCCAGCCACAGCAATGTGGGCAAATCGAGATGGTTACTGGGTTCGTCCAGTAGCAATAAATCCGGCTGTAAGATCAATGCGCGCGCCAGTAGCAGACGCATGTGCTGGCCGCCGCTCAAGGTGGCAGCGGTTTGCATTTGCTGTTCAGCGCTAAAACCCAGGCTGCCGAGCAAGGCTTCGGCGCGCCAGCGTTCGCTGTGATCCGCCAGGCGCGCCATCACACCTTCAAGCAGTGATGATTGGTGCAACTCCGCTGGAAGATGCTGCTCAATGCGCGCCAGCAAACAGTGATTGGCAGGCGTGACGCTGCCGTGGCTGGCTAACAGCTCGCCGCTGAGAATTTTTAGTAAGGTACTTTTACCGGTGCCGTTGTCGCCCAGCAAACCGATGCGATCGCCTTTTTTCAGGCTGAAATTGATGTCGTGAAAAAGTGAACCGAAGGCATTTTCAAAGCCGACAGCGTGTGCGGAAAGTAATGTGCTCATGTGCTTACTCATAAGTTGCAGGCGTATTAAGCCCGACGTCAAAAAAAGCTGACGACAACCCGGAGCAACTCAGATTTTAATAAACTTCGTTCAGGGCGGATTATCGCAGCATGAGTGCGGAAATGCCTGAACGCGGCCAATTACTATAAAAGTGTGAGTAAACAAACAATTCACACAGCGGCATAGTAATCCTCCTTAGTTATCAATGCGTGGATAGATGCGCTGATGATAATGTGTGCGGAAATGTTATGCCAGTGTTAAATGCGCAGCGCCAGAACGACGCTGCGTGAGAGAAGTTACTTCTTCGGTTTTTCGTCTTCAGCGGGAATTACCGGCTCATCAATCGCCAGGCTGGTGTTGGATTTCAGCAACTGAATATCCAGAATCACGTAGGTCATGGTGGTGATAAACAGGGAAATCACGCTGCCAATCACGCCGCTGGTAGTGAAGGTGAAATAGTTATACATCACCACCCACGTCACACAGATAAATAGCGCCAACGCTACGTTAATCGCCGACAGCGAATAATTGGTGGTACGAGAACCCATTTCATTAATCGGCAAGGTTAGATTGGCGCCGCTGTACTTCTCCAGCAGGAAAATGCCTTGCTCCCAATTACGCAAACGTCGCGCGCCGCTGCGCGTCAGGAAGACATACAGCAGCGAAACGAACAATCCGGAGAAGGCGATCAGCACCGGCACCGCTTCGAGCGCGTACGCCAGGCTTTTATGGCTTGAGGCTTGCGGCGTGAGATCCAGCGTTAATGACGCGCCTAACGCCGCATACAAAAAGATAAACAGAGTAAGAAACAGCGCATTGCGTCGCCAATCGAGATCGGCTTCATGATTTTTTTGCTGACGCGCCACGCTCAGCGCCTGCTGCAAACGCGGGTTTTCGCTGTCAATATCGGTGGCTTCTTCACCTAATAAACGGTGAATGAATGGCTGATCGGCCGCTTCCAGGGTAATACGCATAGATCTCTCGGTGACGTAATAATCGTGCGCGCCAGTGTAACGTAATTTGCGCGGCGTAGGATTTTTCTGCGAGTAAGCGCGCAGTTTTTCGTCATGTTGACGGTTGAGGTTGAACGTTATTTGTACACTTGATCTGCGGTTATTGTTGACCGCGCTAATGACGACGGAGTAATTCGCTATGTCGTACGTTGATGGTTTTGTTGTGGCTGTGCCGGAAACCAATAAGGAGGATTATCGCGCCATGGCGGCCAAAGCCGCGCCGCTGTTTAAGGAGTTCGGCGCCACGCGCGTGGTCGAATGTTGGGCGGATGATGTGCCCGAAGGCAAGCAAACCGATTTCTACATGGCGGTGAAATGCGAAGAGGGCGAAACGGTGGTGTTCAGCTGGATTGAATATCCCTCAAAAGAAGTGCGCGATGCCGCTAACCAGAAAATGATGTCCGATCCGCGCATGAAAGAGATGGGCGAAAACATGCCGTTTGATGGCAAACGCATGATTTATGGTGGATTTGCGATATTGCTGGAGGAGTGATTGTTTAAGTCTCGAAATTCTTCACGTTCAGATCGCCATAAACTACGTGATGTTTAATCTTTCGCTCATTCCCCGTAGCGGCGCGATTTATCGCGTTCAGTTGAATTTTTAAAGGTCAACACAACGCAATAAATTGCGCCGCTACGGTTCGAGCGTGCTGTTCTTTCTGTCTTCATCTCTTTACTTACGAGCAGTAAGCCATACATGACAATCCACAATCTTTGATTGAATTACATCATGGCGCTGCACGTGCTCAGTTGGCGATAAACCATTATTCGGGTAAGTTGGAATTCTTCCACAGTTACCTACACATGATGACCGCACGCTAAGTTGCAGGAGAGCCAGGCTATGGCAGCGAATTCCCCTCTCATCGGTATTGTTAGCGATGAATTTCACAATCCCAACACCATTAAGTTGCTGAATGAAGTGACACGTCAGCTCAATCAGCGTGGCTTAAACGCCTTGCTGATTAACGTTAATTCGCGCGAGCAATATCAAACTGCGTTGCGCAATGCGGCGCAACATTCTGTAAATCGATTGGTCTTTCTGACATCACTGTTTGACGATGAACTAAGCCTCGCTGCTGAAATTTTGCCGCAGCTAGCGACGGTGCATTTGGGCCACAGCGCTAACAGCGACGCCAATGTGGTGATCGCCGATGGTTATGACGCCGGTGAAGAGATAGGATTGCTGCTGCTGTCGCAGGGACATCAACGTATCGGTTTTATGCATGCGCAGGATAATGCCGCGCCGGCACGTCAGATGCTGGGTTTCGCCGCTAGCCTGCAAGCAGAACAGAAAGCGTTGAATCTGCAACTGGTCGCCGGTGGCAACGATCGCGAACTGGCGTATCAGGTGATGATGGCGTACCTGAAGAAAACCCACGCCGCAGAGCGGATCAATGCGTTGTTCTGCGAAAGCGACGTTTTAGCGTTTGGAGCTTTGCAAGCAGTGCGCGATTTCGGGCAGGGCGCGCATGTGGCGGTGGTCGGTTTTGATGATGTCGATGAAGCACGCGCTTCAACCTGGCATCTCACCAGTTGGGCACAGCGTCGTGATCTGCTGGTCGCTGAAGCGTTGAATCGTCTGCTTGAAAACCGAGCCGATAACAGTGACGCGTGGCAACAAGGCGAATTGCAGGTGCGTCATTCCCATCATGGCAAATATGTGCCGGGTGAAATGTCGCAATGCGGCTGCGCGATACGCCATTGATTAGAGTGAGTAACTGATGTTCTGGCTGATTACCAAATACGCGATAACTGCTGGCATGGTGGTATTGATTTCTGAGGTGGCGAAACGCAGCGATCGCCTGGGCGGATTGATTGCCGCTTTGCCTTTGGTCACCGTACTGGTGTTGATTTGGATGAAATTGGAAGGGCAGAGCCAGGCGAAAATCGCCAGCCACGCGTGGTACACCTTTTGGTATGTGGTACCTACCTTACCAATGTTTGTCGCTTTTCCCTTTCTCTATCAGCGCTTGGGATTCTGGCCGACGCTGGTGGTCAGTTGTCTACTCACCATCCTGCTATTTGTGCTTTGGGCAACGTTGTTGAAGCGTTTTGGTGTCGAATTAATGTGAAATGATGAGGGCGTTTGCCCTCATTTTCAGAATTGATATGCCGCGCTTGCTGACAGTTGCACAAACGGTCCGGCGAGAGTCTGATTATGGTGCGCGATAATCTGCTCGGCGCTCAGTTGGCCGTTATCCACGGAACTATGACCATCCTCGATCAGCATTACGCGAAATCCTAAATCAGCGGCCGCACGACAAGTCGTATCCACGCAAAACTCAGTTTTCATCCCCACAATCACTAATTCTTCTATCCCGGCCTGTTTAAGCGCCGCGAGCAGTTCGGTTTCGCGGAAGCAATTGGGATATTTTTTGATGAACACCACATCGCTGTCGGCATCGACATTAAGCTCCGGGATTAAGCGGGTTAATGGGCTGCTCTCAGCAAATGGCGATCCGTCTGGACCCGTGTGACGCGCGCAGAAAATGGATGCTCCAGCGTTACGGGCAAGCGCGATTAAATGGTTGATGTTTGATAACAGAGTGCTGGCAGCAAACGGGGCTTGTGGTCCATGAAACAGGCCTTGTTGCATATCGATAATTAACAGGGCTTTTTGCTGGGATGGCTGCATGATGTGTCTCCTTTCAACAGGCTATGAACGGAGACCATTCCCCGTCCATTTAAGGCGGGGCTGGCAATCTGCGAGCTTAAGTCTTCGCTACAGATGCACACGCGCCGCCGCCAGAAGCGGTGGTGAATGTGGTCCCTGTGATTAACGCGTTGAAATAAGACATGAAAGCTCGCAACAAATTGGTTTGAACTCTGAATCTAACAGAGAATGGCGAAAAATGAAGCCGCGATTGAGCAAAAGTTTCGAAAAATCACTACAGTAAACTTTCCCTCATCAACAAGAGAAGCGATGCTGTGGCACCCCTTGTCCATCAGGTTGAATCCTTGCACTGCCCAATCCACGGCACGGAAGCCATGTCTTTGCTGACTGAGCACACTTTTCCGCGCCACTCGCATGAACATTTCGGTATTGGCGTGGTGACGCAGGGTGCACAACGCTCTTGGAGCGTGATCGGACAAGTGGAGGCTGGGCCAGGCGATGTGATTGTGGTTAATCCCGGTGAAATTCATGATGGGATGCCCTTAAATGGCCCACGCACCTGGAAAATGATTTATTTGCAACCGCAACTGTTGCTCAACGCATTAAATGCCGATGAGTATCGTGCAGATGCGGTAATCAATCCGCGAATTAATGATCCTCACCTCAAACTTCTGCTAACGCGGCTGTTTAACTCCTTAGCCAAACCCAATTCAGATATTGCCGCAATTGAAGAGTTATTATTGCTGAGCTTGATGCACATCAGTTGTCATCATTTATTAACGGAGAACCATCAACCTTCCACCACTGCGGAAATAAAGCTGGCGAAGCAATATATCGATGATGCGCCCGCCAATGCCGTTTCGTTAAATGAGTTGGCGGAGATGTGTAATTTGAGCCCGTTTCAACTGTTACGCAGTTTTTCCCATCAACAGGGCATCACGCCGCATGCTTATATTGTGCAGTCGCGGGTCAGGCAAGCGCAGCGCTTTCTGGCGCAAGGAACAGCAATTGCAGAAGTCGCTTTGATGGCGGGTTTTGCCGATCAAAGCCATCTCACTCGGGCCTTTGTACGCCAGCTGGGCCTAACACCCGCACGCTATCAAAGATCTTACTGCAAATAGCGATCTGCAATTTTGTTCAAGACGTGTTGATTGGTGACAGCCAAACTCGGCTTTTCTATTTTTGCTGAGGAAATCGGGATGCATATCAGTATGGAATTTATCGCGACGTCATTTATTGTGGCTATTTCGCCCGGATCAGGTGCGATATATACCATCGTAGCAGGATTGACGCGTGGGCTAAAAGGGGCGCTGATCGCCGCGACAGGATGCACCTTAGGTGTTATCCCGCATTTGTTGATGGCGATATTTGGGTTAGCAGTGATATTCCACACCAGTGAGTTTGCTTTTACCACGTTAAAAATTCTTGGCGTGATTTATTTGCTGTATATGGCGTGGATTTCATTACGTGCAAAGGAAACCATTACTCTTGAAGCAAAAGCGGAAGATGCCTCGCCGATGAAAGTGATTATTAACGCTATTTTGCTTAATTTACTGAATCCAAAATTATCGCTGTTTTTTCTCGCTTTTCTACCGCAATTTATATCCACGCAAAGCAGCATACCGATATCAGAAATGCTGATATTAAGTCTGGTTTTTATGCTGATTACGCAAATAGTTTTCATGCTGTATGGCGCATTTTCAACCTTGATGCGTGAGCGAGTGTTGGAAAAGCCGGAAACGTTGAAATGGTTGCACCGCTGTTTTGCTATTAGTTTTGTTGGCCTGAGCGTGCGTTTATTATTCACTTCGCGCTAGCTGGATAATGTTTAAGGGCCCATTGGCCCTTAATCTTAATGCTTGGCACCTTTATCTGCACCATCACGATGACGAAAAATATGCGTCACGTTGTTGTGATCCTTAATGGGTACGCCGCTATTTTCCGCGATTCCCATGCTCTTGGTCACTTCGACCATCGCACGACGCAAGGCGTTTTGACGTAATGGATCGTGCTCCATCAAAGCCATCGTGTGCAATTTGTCCATCAAAGCCCGAGCCGAAACCGGACCGCGTTTTTTTAACAACTGGATTACCGCATCACCCATGATGATGTCGGTAAGGCGTTCTTCATCACTTCTGTACATAATTACGCTCTACCTAGCGCGGCTAAACTGGAAGCTAACAAAGTGGATTCAGTCTAACGAGACAAGGCTGATACAGCGGAAGCCACTTGGTTAATTTTCAGGACAACGGCGTAGCTTATGACTCACGTTCGACGGAAAACATCAGCCCGATTAATTGTTGATAGTGAATTTCTTCATCAGTTCCGCGCGCTTGTTCCATGCGGCAAAGCAGTTTAGTGCACAACGTTTTACGGCTTAGCGTCCGTCCTGAACGCAAGATTTCAACCACCAGTTGCCCCAACGTTTCCTGCTGGGATGGCAGCGAAGCTTGTTTGAAGTAGCGCGATAGGGCGTCTGACGTGGTGAAAAGGTTACGTACCTGGCGCATGATTTTGGTCCCTCATAAATAACGTGCGAAATCTAAGCCCAATAAACTTATACAAAGAATATTAATCTGTACAGGAATATGGCGGAACAATTTCGCGATGACGTGACCAAAAATGCTTACTTTTTTATAACAATGGCTTAAGGATATGACGGCTCTACCTTCTGGAAGCCGAGTCTGTTGGTCGCCATGAATGGCGACCCTACGGTATTTCAACGATTTTCGTAGGGTGCGCATTTATGCGCACCAGCTTGTAAACAGATTGATCAGGGAGGTTAATCTTCAATCGGCCTTTTCAGAATTTTCACCCATCTGTTGAACGCGTCAGCGCTTCCCAACGATCAATTTCCTCACCGTACGCCGCCAGTTTCTGTCGCACCAAGCCTAATGCATCGCTGCCCAGCAACAGATGCGCTGGTGGATTGCTGTGTTCGATGATTTCTAACATGGCGCGCGCTGCTTTGGCCGGATCGCCAAGTTGTTTACCGCTTTTCTCTTCGCGTGCCTGACGAATCGGGTCAAACAGCGCATCGTAATCAGCGATACTGCGTGCGCTGCGCACCATTGAGCGTCCTGCCCAATCGGTGCGGAACGATCCGGGGGCGATGGCGGTGACGTGAATGTTGAACGGTGCGAGTTCCTTACTCAAGGTTTCTGAAATGCCTTCCAGGGCAAATTTGCTGCCGCAATAATAGCTGATGCCCGGCATGGTGATGAAACCGCCCATCGACGTGATGTTGATGATGTGGCCGCTGCGGCGCTGGCGCATGTAAGGCAGCAACGCTTTGGTCATCGCCACCGCACCAAACACGTTAACGTCAAATTGCTGACGCATCTCTTCCAATGATGACTCTTCCATCACGCCTTCATGTCCATAACCGGCATTGTTGACGAGTACATCGACCGGCCCGATTTGTTGCTCAACATCAGCGATAACAGCGTCAATTGCCGCGAAATGCGTGACATCCAATTCAACGGCAAATGCGTTATGCGCATGTAATTGCTCGAATTCAGCTTTGGCGGTGGCATTACGCACCGTACCAATCACACGATACTCGCGGCTTAGCGCTTCCTGCGCCAAAGCGCGACCAAAACCGCTGCTGACACCAGTAATTAAAAGAGTTTTTAAGTTAGGCATTTGCACATCTCCATAAATCAGGTGAAGATGCATAATATTCTTATCGTGGTGAGGTTTTAAGGCCTTATCTTCTTCTTATCTTGCCTATTCTTATGAGTGGTTCAGCGATGAACAATGACGATATGCAACAACAACTGACCATCCAACTGCTCAAAACGCTTGCGCCGCAGGAAGGCTACAATCTGACTGCATTGCCAGAAGTGCGCATCCTGCGATCCGACCGGCCGTTGGCGCGAACGCCGGTGCTGTACGATCCAGGCATCGTGATTGTTTGTCAGGGTTCGAAGCGCGGGTTCTTTGGCGACAAGGTGTATCTCTACGATGAGCAGCACTATCTGGCGGTGGCGGTGCCGGTGCCTTTTACCATGGAAACGGCGGCATCGGCGGAACATCCGTTGCTGGCGATTTATCTGCACCTGGATTTCAACCTCGCCACGGAGTTGATGTTGCAGTTGGAGCAACAAGATGTCGCGGTCGAGGTGCAAGCGGCGCAGAGCATGATGTCGAGTCCGATGGATGCAACGTTGCGCGATGTGGTGCTGCGCTTTCTCCAGGCGTTGCACCATCCGCTGGACGCCAACATGCTCGGACCTTCTCTGATGCGCGAAATCTATTATCGCGTGCTCACCGGCGCGCAGGGCAGCGCAATGCGGTCGGCGCTGGCGCTGCAAGGTCAATTTGGCAAAGTGGGCAAAGCGCTGAGCCACATCCATGCGCAGTATGCACAATCGTTGACGCTGGGCGCGTTAGCCTCGCTGGCGGGTATGAGCGTGCCAACCTTTCATACCCATTTCAAAAGCATCACGCAACAATCGCCGATGCAGTATGTGAAATCAGTGCGGCTGCATCAGGCGCGCATGTTGATGGTGCGCCAGGAAATGACCGCTGCCGCGGCGAGTCACGCTGTTGGCTATGAAAGCCCGTCGCAATTTAATCGGGAGTTCAAACGCTTGTTTGGCTTGCCGCCAGCGGAAGAGATTAAACGTATGCAGCGCAATTTCGCCGTGCCGCCTGCACATCAAGCTTCGCAGTTTGTCTCATCGCACTAAAGCCTGATCGCCTTTTCGCCGGCATATGCTATAAATGATAACCATTATCATTAATGGCTTGAGGCAAATTATGCAGACAGCAGAAGGAAAGGCGCTTACTACCGATTGCTGCATTGTCGGCGGCGGACCAGCGGGTTTGATGCTCAGTTATTTACTCGCACGCGCTGGGTTGCGTGTGGTGGTGATCGAGAAACATCCCGATTTTCTGCGCGATTTTCGCGGCGATACCATCCATCCTTCAACGCTGGAGATCATGCGCCAATTGGGATTGCTGGATGAATTGTTAGCTTTGCCGCATCAGCGTGCTGAGAAACTGCAAGCCGAAGTCGCCGGACAAGAAATTACCATGGCTGATTTCTCACGTTTACCGGTGCAATGCCGTTTTATTGCTTTTATGCCGCAATGGGATTTTCTCAATTTTCTCGCCGCCAAAGCGGCACGATTTCCCGGCTTTACTCTGCTGCAATCCACGGCTTTCAATGATTTGGTGTATGAGAACGGCGCGATAACTGGCGTGAAAACGTTACAGGGTAACGACGAGATGATGATTAAAACCTCCCTGGTTATTGGTGCTGACGGACGCAATTCGCAGGTAAAAACCAAAGCGGGATTAACCGGAAAAAGTTTTGGTTCGCCGCGTGATGTGTTGTGGTTCCGTCTGAATAAACATCCCGACGATCCGCATTGGGGCATGGGCCACAAAGGGCCGAAACAAAACTTTATCGTTATTGATCGCGGCGATTATTGGCAATGCGGCTATACCATCCAAAAAGGCCAATTTGAGGCGCTGCAACAAGCGGGCCTGGAGGCGTTTAAAACCACCATGGCGCAAGTTGCGCCGTTTAGCGCTGAGCGCATGGCCGAAGTGGATGAATGGGACAAGTTGAAACTGCTGTCGATTCGTATCGACCGCCTTGATCAATGGATGAAGCCGGGCGTGTTGTGCATTGGTGATGCGGCGCATGCCATGTCGCCGATTGGTGGTGTTGGCGTCAATCTGGCGATTCAGGATGCCGTTGCCGCCGCCAATATGCTGATCCCACCGTTACGGCAAGGCAAAGTTACGTTGCGCGATCTGCAAAAAGTGCAGCAGCGCCGCCAATTTCCTACCGTCGCCACGCAGTTCCTGCAAATCAAAATGAGCAGTAATAAACGTCCACGCAGTACGCCGAGTAAAGTGCCGCAGATCATCAGTCGTTTTCCGTTTCTGCGCCATCTGTTTGGGCGTTTGATCGGCTTGGGATTTCGCAGCGAAAAACCGCGTTATGTGTAGGCAAAAAAAAGCCCGCTAAGCGGGCCAGGTAAAACGTTACCAATCTGAAAATTCTCGTAGCAACGCATTGCTGTGTGTGTTGCGTCACTATATTAGCAACGAAGTCTCAACAGTACAGAAAATGTTCTATGAGTTAATTTTGCGCTGTTGATAAGCATTATCTTTGCTGTGCGCGGGTTGACCACCAGCATAGCAGCGAACCGAGGCTTACCATCGCGGTGCCTTGCCAGAAAGAGATCGCCAGATGCGAGCTGAGGATAAAGGCAGCCAGAATCGATGAAATGATCGGAATAAAGTAGGAAGCGGCAGCAAGAATGGTAACGTTTCCATGCAAAATGCCCACGTTCCATGCCGCATAGCCGAAGCCCATTGCCATCGCCGCTAACGCCAAACTGAGCCAAACTTCAGTGGAATAGACGAACGCCGGTTGCGGTGAAAGCAGAAATTTCACCCACAGCGTCAGCGCCGTCAAGATGAAGAACAGCGTGATGCCATTACTGCCGTTGGCGATTTTTTTGGTCACCACACAATACACCGCCCAGATGATCGCGCCACTAAAGGCCAGGCCGTAGCTCAACGGATTGTCCATCACGTTATTCGCCATTTCACTGAACGAAAAACCGTGATCGCCACTCAGAACGCGACAAATCCCGGCGATGGCCAGGATTACGCCGGGAATGATGAGCGGGCTGGTTTTTTGCCGAGTAACAATCATTGAAAGGACGATGGTCATGCTCGGCCATAAGTAATTGACCATGCCGACTTCAATCGCCTGGCGACCGCTGTGAGTAAATCCCAATGAAAGGGACAAGCACAGTTCATAACAGACAAATAACACGCTGCCGATGATTAAATAGCTGCGTGGAAAGGTGCTGAGTTTGGGCAGGCCAACGCTAAAAATCAGCAGGATAGCGCTGGCGCTATAAATTAACGCCGCGCCACCAACCGGGCCAAAACCCTCGCTGACGTTTTTGATTAATCCGACAATTGCGCTCCATAGCAGAATGGCAATCAAACCAATCAGCGTCGCTTTCTTTTGCGGCATCGCCCGCGTCCTTATTTATGTCCTTGAGGGCCAAAATCCTAACAAATCAACAACGGTTTGTATTGGTCACGCTCAAACGCTTAACCCACTGGCGTGACCTGCATGACATGCATAATTGCGACCAGCGTGATGATCGACAGCACAGTGGAAATCAGAATCGCCGCAGAGGTGATCTGCGCATCACGACGATAATACTCCGCGAGCATAAATGGACCGGTGCCGGTTGGCAGTGCGGCGAGCAGAACCGCCATGTGCGTGAGATCGGCGGGCAGGGCAAATACCCAAACCGCCACCATCCACGTTAATAAAGGCTGAAGCACTAATTTGGCGATCACCACCAATCCCACCGTAGTCATACTGAGCCTGGCGCCAGTCGGCAACTCGCTGGATTTGGCTTTTTGCCGACTGGCGAGAAACACGCCTAAACACACCAGCGCACAAGGGCTGGCCGCGCCGCCCAATAATTTAAGGAAGGTTTCGATGCTATTCGGCAACGTCAGGCCAGCGCTGGAGCAGGCTGCACCCAATAGCGGTGAGATGATTAACGGATTCTTGATAATGGCGCGCACCACTTTCAGCGCCAGCAGGTGGAACTGACGCTCACTCTGCAAACCGATCTCAATTAACGCGATAGCGATCGCAAACAAAATGCACGCCACAATGATGGTGGCGGTGGTGGTGGGAATCAGGCTGTTTTGACCAAAGATTAGCAGCAGTAGCGGGAAGCCAAGATAGCCGGTGTTGGGATAAGCTGCCGCTACGCCATCCACGCTGGCATCGGCGGTGGATTTGCCTTTTAATTTCTGAAAGAAAAACACCAATAAAAACGCCGCGGCACAGCCAATGGTAAAGGCCCAAAAGAAGCCTGGCTGATAAATGGTGTGCCACGGCGTGTGCGCCATAATGTCGAAAAGCAGCGCCGGTAGCGCCAACCAGACAACAAATTTATTCAGTTCAGTAGCCGCCGTTGGCCCTAAAACCCCAACCATACGACAGCCGTAGCCCGCCGCAATTAAGCCAAATATCGGCAGCATAATCAGAAAAGTGGTTAACACAGTCTCTCCCCAGAAGATGGCGTGAAATTCGACACACCTAAAGCTCAACACTAACATTATGCAAAACAGAGAGTTAAATTAAAAAATGTTAGAATTTATTCGTGTTTTCAGGCTGAAATCGCCAGGTTTTGATGTTTTTTTATACAAAAAGATGTGTGAAATCGATCCTCACTTTTATCAATCATTAAGCCAATTTTAAGCTTTGCCACGTACATTGCCTGCAGAATGACAACCATCAGTAAACGAAATCAGGATTGATGAGTGTCAGCAGAACTCCTGCTGAAAACTCGCGTCTACAGAACGTGCTGAATTAAGAGTTAAATGCTGGGGTGTTTCTTTGTTGCGACTACTGTTTCTTCTGATGGGCGGGCCAGCACTCAGGTCAGGTTGGCCTTATCTCGCCGGGTTGGGCGTGATGTGTGTCGCCGCCAGCGCCGGCATCGTGATCGATTTATTGCAGCATGGCAGCGTGTCGTTCCCGCTGTATGTGCTGGGAATGTTTTTGGTATTGGAAGGCGGCGCGGAGGCGCTCAGTGCCATCTATGCACCGGCGGGGATTGCCTGGCCGTCGCTCGCCAAATCAGCGGCGTTAATTGTTTTCGGCGCGGCAGTATTTCTGGTGCCGCACGATAGCGGCCTGTGTATTTCGCTGGTGTTTGCCGCGGTATTTTTGCTGGATGGCGGTTTCCGCGTCATCTCTTGCTGTCTGATGCGCTGTCGCCGCTGGACACGCAAGCTGACGCTGGGCTGCGCGGAAATGGCGCTCAGCATCTTTATTGCCGCCGATTGGCCGCTTTCACCACATGTGATCGTGCCGTTGGGTTTTGCCCTGCTGCTGGTGGGTTGGGGAATCAATCTGCTGGTGATGGCGGCGCAAATCCATGCGTTACCGATCAACACCAGCGTTACGGCGTTGCCGTTGTTTACCCGCACCGGCCTGCGCGCCCCGCACGGATTAGGCTACGTTCATCCACCCATCAGCCAACAATCGCCGACCACGCCGCTCAATGTCTATATTTGGACACCGGTCGGTTCCGGCGATGTGATTGGGCGTCGTCCCTGGTTTGATCGCTGGGTTGCGGCGATTGATCACCGTGGTGAAGTGTCAACCGGGCATACCTCACTGGAAATGGGCGATGAGATGTATATCAGCCTGTATCCGGCGGACGATGTTTCACGCGATTTTCGTGGCTTCCTGAAAACGCTGCGGGCGAAAGAGGAATTTGATGTCGAAGGCTGTTTCCTGCCGTCGCTGGAGAAAGAGATCAAAGCGTGGTGTCGCCCTGATAAGCGTCTGACGTTGCAACATTACAATCAGCAAGCCCTGCGCAATTATTGGCAGAGCAATGCCAGCGATACGCGCTACAACCTCACTTCGCGCAATTGTTCTACAAGCGTGATGCAAGCGGTTGATGTGGCGACAGAAGGATTGCTGGGTGAACGCGGATTGAAGGGATTTTGGGTGTTGTTTAATCCCGACTTCTGGCTATTAAGCCTGGTGCGCAGTCGTGCAGAAGGCATGACATGGACACCCGGTTTAGTGATGGATTACTGCATTCTGCTGCGTCATGTGCTGGCACCCGACAATCGTTATAGCCGTTACAGTCGAGCACTTAACGGCCTGCGTGCAGAGATTCTCAACCAGATCAGCAGCAAACGTTCGGCCACTGATCCTTGAATGCGGCTTTCAGTTGATGGATTGAAAGCCGTGTTGCCGTAACAAATCTTGCGCGATGTCGGAGCTAAGAAACGCGGCGAAAGGCTGGGCGGCCTGCGAACAGCGCGCCCAGCCATATTCCGCCTGAACGTTGTAGGGGGCTGGAATTTCAAATACCTGCAACTGCGCACAATGTCGCAAACGCGGCGCATAGCTGCTGTAACCGATAAACATCTCCGCGTGTTGCTGTTCAATCAGCCACTGCGCGGCGAGCTCACCCGAGGGAACCGGGAGGCTGATCGTTCCTCCAACCAGCGGCTGTGCTTTTTGCCGAAGTTTTTCACCCCATCCCGCATGGCGCATTTCAATGTTATCAAACAGCTGCCAAGTGTAATCACCCGAGGGATCACACAGCGGCGTTGAGGTGGCTAGACGTAAATCGTCGCGCATTAATAGCGATAACCAGTCACACTCTGGCGTGACGATGTCACGTTTAAACGTCAAGCACAGCGTGTTTGCGGCAAATATACCCACCTGATCGGCTCGCTGTTGCTGCAACAGCGCTTCAGGATGAAGCCGGTTAGCAGAGGCAAAAAAATCGCAGCGTTCGCCCGCCTCAATCCGTTGGCGTAACAGGCCCGCCGGACCAAAATCAGTGGTTACCCTGTAGCCAGATTGCGCGCTGAAAGCCGCTGTTAAATCCGGCCACACTGCGCGCAAACTACCGGCTGCCAAGATGTGTAGCGTTGTCATGGTAATGCGTCCGATAGAAGCGTTGATACCAATTATCGGCTTGCTGTTGCATGTCGATATCACGGAATTTTTCTGGATAGAGTTTCTTCGCCATCCACAATTCACCTAGACCAATAGCTTCTGGCATCGGATAGCCCCACGCTTTGGCGTACTCTGGCATCAGCCAAACCTGATGGTTTTTCACCGCATCAATCGTCTGCCAGCGCGGATCTTGCTTAATTTCCTGCACCACTTGCGGATAGCGATCCTGCACGAAAATCACCTGCGGATTCCACGCCACCACTTGTTCCATGCTGACTTGTTTAAAGCCTTGCACGGTAGCGGCGGCGACATTTAAGGCACCCGCGTGCGCCATCATCAACCCGGTATATTTGCCGGAACCATAGGTGGTGAGATCGGGGTTAGCCATATAGGCGCGCACCCGTTGTTGTTCAGGAAGATTTTTTAGCCGATCGCTAACCAATTTGCGGCCAGCAAAAGCGGCATCGATTAATTGTTTCGCTTGCTGCGGCTTGTTAACCACATCACCAATCAGCGTGATGCCTTGTTTAATGCCAAGATCGTAAGCTTGATCTTCATTGTTCATGCTGGGATTGATTTTGCTTTGCTGACCGGCGTCATCATGACGGAGCGAAATCGCCAGTACCGGAATACCCAGCGCGGAAATCTGGTCGATCATCTCTTTCGGTGCATAGTTGGTGACGAACACCACTTGCGGATGCAGCGCCACCAGTTGTTCGAGATCGACATGCGTGAGATCGCCCAACATCGCTTTGTGGGTGAGTTCTGGCACCAACTGCGCGTAACCATCGCCCAGTTGCTGTTTCCAGTTCGCCAGAATGCCGACAATTTTATCTGTGGCGTTGAGTTGCACCAGTAAGTTCAGCGTCTGATGTTGTAACACCACCACGCGATCCACTTCGTCGGGAATGGTGACCTGGCGACCAATTTGGTCAGTGACGACACGGCTGGCATAGCTGTGTAGCGAGGTGAAAGTGAGTAAACCGGCCAGAAGAACCCGGCTAAAAATGGGCTGCATAATCGCTCCTTGTACGTTGTGCAGTGGATTATATAGCGGTTAATTAGGGCTGGATATGAATGTTTGTGATTGAGTTGCTACGCTTTGGTGCGGAATCAACGAGTTACTTTTTTAACTGACATGTATAGGGAATAAAGACATGAAAAGCGTTTACGTGATATTGGCGATATCGATTCTGGCCGAGACAGTGGCGACCACCATGATGAAGGCTTCCCAGGGATTCACACGCCTGATTCCCAGTGCGGTGGTGGTGATCGGTTATGCCATCTCGTTTTATGGTCTGTCGCAAGTGGTCAAACAGATGAATGTCGGCATCGCCTATTCAATTTGGGCTGGCATGGGCATTTTTCTGGTCTCGATCATGTCGTATCTCTTTTATGGGCAGAAACTCGACTGGCCGGCGCTGGCGGGCTTGATGTTGATTGGTTTGGGTATTGTGGTGATTCAGGTTTTCTCCAAAACCATTCTGCATTGATCGTCTAATAGAGAAGGGAAGCAGACGCTTCCCTTGAGGGGATTATGGGATAATCCGCGCCGCGCGCAGTTTTGCGAACAGATCAAAAAACATCTGGTCCGTGGCGCGATAACTATTGAAACCTGCGCGCCGGAGTTTGCTGCCATCGCCAAACATGTCGTAATCCCAACTGAAGACAAAATCGGCAAACTGCCCATTATTGAGCTGTAAAATGTCTGATTCGGCGAGTTGATGCTGCGCGGCTAACTCATGCCATACATCGCGATAATCCTTAAAAAGCTGCTGAAAAGATAAGTTGACCGCGGGTGCCATTTCCAAACCAAACCAATCTGCTATCGCGGGCCATAACTCACTCCAGCGCCATAAATCACCATTGTTAATATTGAACGCCTGATTGCGCGCGTTGGGGGCATCAGCCGCCCATAATGTGGCCTGCGCCAGTAAGTCTGCATCGGTATGATCTACCATGCTATTCCACGTCTGCCACGAAGCGGGAAAACGCAATGGCAAACCTTGTGCTTTGCACAATGAGGCGTAAATCGCGATGCTCAGTGCCAGATTCATGGCGTTGCCGGTGGCTGCGCTGCCGACCACGCCGGGGCGCAGCGCTTGCCAATACCAGCTTTTAGCGTGTTGATGTTCACGCAGCCAGCGCAACTGCTCTGCGTTGAATTCGGCACCGGGAACGCCGGGATCGCTTTCCCGCGCGGGCGTTTTGAACGCCCCTAAATGCGCGCCGTACACTTTGTAGCCCTGCATCAAACTCACACTGCGTAACGGCGCGACGTTTTCGATTTGCGTCACCACGTTGCGCAGCATCGTGACATTCGGTTCAACCATCTCCTGCCAATTGGCGGCATTCAGCCAGGCGCTGTAGAATATATGGGTAATCTGATTAAGCGGCGACAATGCTTTTGCGCTGTGTTTCGCGTCCAGTAAATCGACTTCGATGATCGGAATAGTGTTATCTGTGGATGAGTGACGTGATAATCCGATGACCTGCCATTGCTGCTGGCGCAGCGTTTTGATCAATTGGCGGCCGACAATGCTGGTTGCCCCCGCAACTAACGCAACACGATTTTCCTGCGACATGTTTTTTCTCCTCAGAACAAGACACGCCCAGTGTTATCTATTATTTTTATTGCTGATATCCCTCAAACTCGATGTCACTTATCAGAAAAATCATTAAATGAATAACAAACTCAACGCCATCAACTCCTTTATTTGTGTGGCTGAAGCCGGATCATTTTCGGCGGCGGCACGCCAAAGTGGCATGAAGCAGTCAGCTGTGAGCCAGCAAATTGCAGCGCTAGAGGATGAGCTTGGCGTGGTTTTATTGCATCGCACCACGCGCGCCATGGCATTAACCGAACAGGGCGAACGCTATTTGCAGCAGATGCGGCCGCTGCTTGCCGCGATGCAAGAAGTAGAAGGCCAGCTTCGTCCGGTGCAGCAAGCGCTCAAAGGCAAGGTGCATATTCAGCTTCCCAGCGGGTTGGGGCAGCTTTTTTTGCCGCATTTATTGAATTTGCAACGGCTCAACCCGGAACTTCACCTCACCCTTGCGTTAGACGATCGGATTGTGGATGTGGTGAGCGAACGCGTCGATATTGCACTGCGGCTCAGCGAAACCCCACCGGAACAATATGCAGCGCGTTTTTTATCGCGTATAGAAACGCCGCTGTTTGCTGCATCAGAACGTGTGCGCGATCAACCGATCACCACGCTTGAGCAGTTGGCTCAGCAGCCATATGTGCGTTTCAGCGCGATTGCACAAGATGCCCCGCTGCGCCTAATCAGCGATAAACAACAAAGCGTGACGCTGAAAGTGAATACCGTGTTCCGCGCTAATAGCAGTGAAGGTCTGCTACAGGCGCTGCAAGCCAATCTTGGCGTCGGTGGAATGCAGTTGCCGCTGGTGAGTGAGGCGCTGAAAACGGCAAGGTTGGTACGAATTCTGCCGGAATATCGTCTGCCGGACCGCTTTCTGTATGCCGTTTTTCCTGATGCGCGGTTTATTCCGTTGCGCGTTAGACGCGTGGTAGAACTCATCGAACAGGTTGTGGCGGACTTAGCCGTTTAGTGATGTTTGTATCCAGGACGGTCACCATAAATGGCGACCCTACAGAATATCGCGCTATGGTGACCGACCTATCCATCATGGCGCATCGCTGCGCCATTTTCGTGCCAATCACCTCTAATGCTGCTTGGTAAAGAAACATAAGTATTCGATCTTGTATCCAAGAGCGTATCCCATCTGGCTTTGTTCGCAGCGCCTGCATCTTCCAACCATTTTGGCACGTTAACTGCAACCTTCCTGATAAGTCATAAATCGGGAGTATTCGTATGTTTGATGCACTGTTGGATGAAGATGCCACCACGCTGGCAGCGTTAGTGCGCAGCGGTGAGGTATCGGCACGAGAACTGACGCAGGCCACTATTGATCGTATGGAGCAGCGCGAGCCAAAGATTCAGGCGTTTTGTACCGCTACGCCGCAACTGGCGCTGCAACAGGCGGCGGCGATCGATGCACGCCGTGCGCGTGGCGAAACCTTAGGCGCGTTGGCGGGTGTGCCGCTGGCGGTGAAAGATTTGATTTGCACCGCTGGCGTGAAAACCACCTCAGGTTCGGTTGCCTACGCAGATTTCGTCCCGGAAGAGGACGATATTACCGTCGAACGCCTGCTGGCCGCCGATGCGGTGTTGCTCGGCAAAACCACCGCGCCGGAGTTTGGTTATAGCGGCGTGGGGCACAATCCGCTATTTCCATCGCCACGCAATCCGTGGGATTTGAGTAAAACGCCAGGCGGTTCGAGTGCCGGTTCCGGTGCGGCGTTGGCTGCACGTTTATGTCCGATTGCGCTTGGCAGCGATGGCGGCGGATCGGTACGCATTCCGGCGGCCCATTGTGGCGTATATGGGCTGAAAGCCTCGATGGGACGCGTACCGCTGTGGCCCGGCTGCCGCGATGAACGTTATCCCGGCGTCTCAAGTTGGGAATCTCTTGAACACATCGGCCCAATGACGCGTAGCGTGCGCGACAGCGCGCTCATGATGTCTGTGATGGCCGGACCGGATATGCGCGACCGCCACTCGATTCCATGCAGCGATGTTGATTGGCTGGCGTCGCTGGAGAAACCACTTAGCGGCTTGCGCATCGCCTTTAGCGCGGACTTCGGTTATATCGTTGTCGATCCCGAAGTGCGTGACGTTGTCACTCAGGCTGCACGGCGCTTTGCCCGTGAACTGGGTGCAGAGCTGGATGAAGTCGATCCCGGAATCGCCGATGAGGGCGCCACCTTTGCCGCGCTGGTGGCGTTTGAAAGCGATCTGACCGGCATGCGTCAGATGCAAACTGCGCTGGGATCGCAGATGTCGCCGCATCTCTCCACCATGTTGCAACGTGAATGGCGCGCTGAGCACTTCACTGATGCCAATACCACGCGCAAGAAACTGTGCAATCAGATGTGGCGTTTTATGCAGCATTACGATCTGCTGCTGTCGCCCACGCTGGCGGTGCCGCCGTTCCCGCTCAACATGCAGGGGCCAGAGATTATCGATGGTCGCATGGTGCGCAACGATCACTGGCTGTCGTTCTGTTTCCCTTTCAATTTCACCGGCCAACCGGCGGCGTCGGTTCCGGCGGGTTTCACTGCCAGCGGATTGCCGATTGGCATGCAAATCGTAGGTCGTCATTTGGACGATGGCCTGGTGCTGGCGGCAAGTGCTGCCTTCGAGCGCATTCAACCATGGAATCACATTCTTCCTGCTTCAATCGGAGTTGCCCATGACTAACAAAAATTCACCTGCGCTGGAGCAGGAGTTCGAGCACGAACCGGTACCGCTTAGCCATCGTCATTCAACCGGTTCTGTCTCAGCGGTGTGGTTTGGTTTCCCGATGATCCTCACCAACGCGCTGTTCGGCGGCATCATCACCTGGCACTTAGGTTTTTGGCCGGCGCTGCTGGCAATTCTGCTCGGTAATCTGGTGCTGTTTGCCTACGTCGGCGCGCTGAGTTGGTTTGCGGGCAATACCGGCATGAACTTCGCGCTGCAAGCCAAACGCACCTTTGGCACCAAAGGTTACATCCTGGTTTCGGGCTTTCTATCTACCGTGGTGATTGGCTGGTACGCCTTCCAAACCGGCTTAACCGGCACAGTCATCAATCAAACCTTTGGTTGGAACGCGCTGGCGGTAACGGCATTCGCCATGGTGCTGTATACCGCGATTACCTTCCTCGGCGTGCGCGCGTTGTCAGTACTTGGCATGATTGCTGCGCCGTTGTTTGTGGTTCTCGGTGTCGTAGCGCTGTGGTTTATTGGCAAAGATCATGATTTCAGTACCATCACGCAATTTAGCGGCAGCAGCAGCGCAGTCGGCGCGATGAGTATGGGCACCGCAGTGACGATGGTGGTCGCTGGTTTTGCCGATTCCGGCACCATGACGGCTGATTTCACTCGCTGGTCGAAAGATGGCAAATCGGCGGTAATCGCCGCGTTTTCGGCCTTCCCAGTGGCTAACATGATTTCATACCTGTTTGGTGTGGTGATTGTCGCGGTGGGCGCAGCGGTTGATCCGGTCAACAACGGCGGTAATTTCCTGCCGATGCTGATGGGCCACGGCATGTGGCTTTCGGTGGTCGCTTTCCTGTTTGTGTTTATCAATCTTGGCTCGGTGTGCACGCATTGCCTGTACAACGGCGCAGTCGGTTTCAGCCATCTGTTCAGCAGCAAAATGCGTTTGTGGACGGTGATTCTCGGGGTGATCGGTGGCGCACTGGCGCTGGCGGGCGTGTGGTCTTATTTCCTGGAATGGTTAAGTTTGCTCGGCATCGTGGTACCGCCGTTTGGTGCCGTGATGATCGTGGATTTGATCTTCATGGCGAAAGTCAGCGAACAGCGCAAAATGCGCCGTCTGCGCGGCAGCGCCTTTGCGGCTTGGGCAATTGGAAGTTTGTGTGCGGTGATCGCGCACATTGAATTCCCGCAGTTTGGGGAAGCGGTGATCGGATTGGTGACTGCGGCGATTAGCTACACGCTGATTGTGAAATTGAAACGCGAAAGCGCGGTTAACCTGATGGAGCAGAAAAATGCCTGATTTTGCCATTGATTCAACCCCGTATTCGTGGCCTTTTGATGGACGTTGCAGCGCGGCGGATACCGCGCTGATCGTCATCGATATGCAAACCGATTTCTGTGGCAAAGGCGGTTACGTGGATAGCATGGGCTACGACATCGCGCTCACCCGTGCACCCATCGAGCCGCTGCAACGTGTGTTAGCCGCGATGCGTGAATTGGGTTTCCCGATCATCCATACCCGCGAAGGACATCGTCCGGATTTGAGTGACTTGCCTGCCAATAAACGCTGGCGTTCCAAGCGCATGCAGGCGGAGATTGGTGCACCAGGTCCATGCGGTCGCATCCTGGTGCGCGGCGAACCGGGTTGGGAGATCATTCCCGAATTGGCGCCGTTGCCCGGCGAAATCATTATCGATAAACCCGGCAAAGGTTCGTTTTACGCCACCGATTTGGAATTGATTCTGCGCAGTCGCGGCATCCGTAATCTGATCATCAGCGGCATCACCACTGATGTCTGCGTGCATACCACGTTACGCGAAGCCAACGATCGCGGCTTCGAATGTTTGGTGCTATCAGATTGCTGCGCCGCGACTGAGTTAAAACATCATGAAGCGGCGTTGAGCATGATCCACATGCAGGGCGGAATTTTTGGCGCGGTGGCCAGTTCACAGACGTTGCTGACGGGATTGGCTTAGCCATTTTTCATACATAACCGGCCACTGAATTGTTGGTGTGCCGGGTCTTCCCATGCTAAATCCGTGGCCGCCGCTGCTGTAGCGATGCATCTCAACCGGCACATGTTGGCGCTGGCAGGCAGCGGCCATAATCAATGTGTTGTGCGGATCGGAAATCGGATCGTCTTCTGCCTGCACCAGAAAGAAGGGCGGCGATTGCGGATTAACAAACTCTTGCACTGACCAGGCGGCATCGGCGCTGGCGCTGGCCTGTTTGCCGACCAGAATTTTGTGGGTCGAGGTATGCGTGTAGGGCGCTTCTAGCGTGATAATCGGATAAATCAACGCCGCGCGATCGGCGCTGGCGGGCAAATTATCCAGCGCATCGGTTGCCATGTAAGAGCGGAAATCCGGGCGTGTTACCGCCATGCCGAGCAGATGCCCGCCCGCCGAAAATCCCAGTACGCTGACATTTTTTTCCCGCTGATGCAGTATGCGTAATGCGCGCTGTGCATCCTGTAACGAAACCAGCGCACCGTCTTTCCAACCTTCATGCGGCAGGCGATAGCTCAACATATAGGCGATATAGCCGCGCGCGGTCAACCATGTTGCGGCAGGCCACGCCTCTTTCGCCATTTCGATGCGCGTGTAGCCACCGCCGGCGGCAATCAACACGGCATGTCCGTTAGGTTTTGCTGGCGTTAAAATGGTGAGTGTTGGCGTGATGATGTTGCGCTGGGCGCCTTTATGCGATATCTCCAGACTGCCAGCAGGACGGCCGCCGCCGGGTGGTAAATCAGGCCACAACGGTAAAACTTGCCGCGCTACAGGCGCTGCGGTCGCGAAAGATAATCCACTTCGCGCACTTAAAGCAGTAAGCGCAAGACACGAAAGAAAATCACGGCGATGCATGGCGAATCCTCATCAAATGGGATGTGTATTGAAGCAGAGAAATCGGCAGAGAAGATGAAGCGTATGTGGATTTGTATGTCCAAATGCGACGAGAAAGGAAATTAGTGGTTATAGTTACAACATACTTTTATGTTTTGAAATCTTACTCACACCTAATCTTCTGTGCGATTTAATTTCTAACAGTGTGATTAACAGCAAAGAGAATAGGGCGACAGAATGCCGCCCTAAGACAAGATTTACCCGCGCATCGGTTCTGCACGCACCGGCATTTCGCCGGCAACGAAGTAATCCGCTTCGCTGCGCGCCAATGGCTCACGACCGCGAATGTTATCCGCGATTTTTTCGCCAATCATAATGGTGGTGGCGTTTAGATTGCCGGTGATGATCAGCGGCATGATTGAAGCATCAACCACGCGTAACGCTTCAACACCGTGCACGCGGCCTTCGCCATCCACAACCGCCATCTCATCGCTGCCCATTTTGCAGGTGCCGCACGGGTGATAGGCGGTTTCGCCGTGATTACGCACAAACTCATCCAATTGCTCATCAGTTTGACAATCCAAACCTGGGCTGATTTCAGCGCCGCGATATTTATCCAGCGCCGGTTGATTAATGATTTGACGCGTAATACGAATCGCATCGCGGAATTCCTGCCAATCCTGTTCGTGTGACATGTAATTAAACAGAATTGCCGGATCGCGACGCGGATCGCGTGATTTCAGGCGCACGTGTCCACGACTTGGTGAGCGCATCGAGCCAACGTGACACTGGAATCCATGTGCTTCTACCGCATTCGAACCATTGTAATTAATCGCCACCGGCAAGAAGTGATACTGAATATTCGGCCAGCTAAACTCTTCACGGCTGCGAATAAAGCCGCCGCCTTCGAAGTGATTGCTGGCACCAACGCCGGTGCCGTTAAACAACCATTCCGCACCGATTTTTGGCTGATTCCACCATTTCAGCGCGGGGTAGAGCGACACGGGTTCTTTACACTCGTATTGCAGGTACATTTCCAGGTGATCCTGCAAATTCTCGCCCACGCCTGGCAGATCATGCACCAACGGAATATCGAACTGTTTCAGCAGTTCCGCCGCGCCAACGCCGGAACGTTGCAGAATTTGAGGCGAGGCAATCGCACCCGCACACAGCAGCACTTCGCGGCGTGCGTAAACGTTATGCGAGGTATTGCTCGCGCCCTGCAAATACTGCACGCCGACGGCACGCTTGCCTTCAAACAAAATGCGGTCGGTGGTGGCGTGGGTGATGATTTTCAGGTTCGGACGCACTTTAGCGGTATCGAGATAGCCGCGCGCGGTGCTGGAACGACGTCCTTTCGGCGTCACGAAGCGATCCATCGGGCCAAAGCCTTCTTGCTGATAGCCGTTAAGATCGTCGGTACGTGGATAACCCGCTTGTACACCGGCTTCAATCATCGCCGCAAACAGCGGATTGTTGCCCGGTTTGCAGGTGGTGATGCTGACTGGGCCTTCGCCGCCATGATAATCATTGGCGCCAATATCACGCGTTTCAGACTTGCGATAATAGGGCAGGCAGTTGAGATAGCTCCAGTTTTCCAGGCCAGGTTCTTTGGCCCAATTATCCAGATCCATCGCATTACCGCGGATGTAACACATACCGTTAATTAGCGACGAGCCGCCCAATCCTTTGCCGCGTCCACACTCCATGCGGCGGTTATTCATGAAAGGCTCAGGTTCAGTTTCATACGCCCAATTGTATCGCTTGCCCTGTAATGGGTAAGCCAGCGCCGCAGGCATCTGCGTACGGAAATCGAAGCGGTAATCTGGGCCGCCCGCTTCTAAAAGCAACACGTTAACGCTGCTATCTTCGGTCAGTCTTGTTGCCAAAACGTTCCCTGCGGATCCGGCTCCGATAATGATGTAATCAAATTCCATTAGTCGTTCCTCAGGTTAAAAATCAAAAAAATTAAAATACCGACT
This sequence comes from Pantoea sp. CFCC18179, assembly GCF_059412405.1. Classification (NCBI taxonomy): domain Bacteria; kingdom Pseudomonadati; phylum Pseudomonadota; class Gammaproteobacteria; order Enterobacterales; family Erwiniaceae; genus Pantoea; species Pantoea sp. CFCC18179. The sequence continues at coordinate 26,124 of NZ_JBNBPM010000015.1, forward strand.
GAAAACGGGTCATTTCGACCTGCACAGATTTCACTTGGGTGTAGTTTTGCAGCGTCATCAGGCCGTTTTCGCGACCGATGCCGGAGTGCTTATAGCCACCAACTGGCATGGCGGCATCCGACTCGCCCCAGGTGTTGATCCAGCAAATACCCGCTTCAATCTGGTGAATCACACGGTGCGCGCGATTGAGATCTTGTGTTACTACGCCAGCCGCCAAACCAAATTCGGTGGCGTTGGCGCGGCGTACCACTTCTTCTTCACTGGTGTAAGTCAGAATCGACATCACCGGCCCGAAGATCTCTTCGCGCACAATGGTCATCTCATCGCGGCAATCGCTGAATACAGTTGGAGCAATCCACGCGCCGTGATCAAAGCCCGCGCCGCTCAGACGTTTGCCGCCACACAGCAGACGCGCGCCTTCATTGATGCCGGATTCGATATAACGCATCACATTATCGCGATGGGCGAAGCTCACCAGCGGACCGAAATTGGTGTCGGGATCGTTCAGGTCACCGGCTTTGATGCGCGCCACGCGCTCGATGATTTTTGCTTCAAACGCGGATTGCAATGCCGCAGGCACAAACACGCGTGTGCCGTTGGTGCACACTTGGCCAGAACTGTAGAAGTTCGCCATCATGGCGATATCGGCAGCGAGATCGAGATCGGCGTCATCGAAGATGATCAGCGGAGATTTACCGCCCAGTTCCATGGTGACGTCTTTCAAGGTCGAACCGGCGGCGTTGGCCATCACTTTTTTGCCGCTGGCGACGCCGCCGGTGAAGGAGACTTTATCGATGCCCGGATGATCGGTCAGCAGCTGCCCGGTCACCGCGCCGCGTCCATTTAGCACGTTGAACACGCCGTTGGGCACGCCCGCTTCGGTGTAGATCTCAGCCAGTTTCAGCGCGGTGAGCGGCGTGACTTCGCTCGGTTTGAAAATCATCGCGTTACCCGCAGCCAATGCAGGTGCAGATTTCCATAACGCGATCTGAATCGGGTAGTTCCACGCACCAATCCCAGCAACCACGCCAAGTGGTTCGCGGCGGGTGTAAACGAATGCCGTTTCTCGCAATGGGATTTGCTGGCCTTCCAGCGTCGGGATCAAACCGGCGTAATACTCCAGCACATCGGCACCGGTCACGATATCCACGTATTGCGTTTCACTCAGCGGTTTACCGGTATCAAGAGTCTCCAGCGCCGCGAGTTCATCATTGCGCTCGCGCAGAATATCCACCGCACGACGCAAGATGCGCGAACGTTCCATTGCGGTCATTGCCGCCCAGATCTTCTGGCCTTTTTGTGCCGCAGCCACCGCGCGATCGACGTCGGCTTGTTCGGCTTGGTGGACTTCAGCCAGCACTTCACCATTGGCTGGATTGATGGTCTGGAAAGTTTTGCCTGACGCAGCAGGCACCAATGCGCCATCAATGTAGAGATGTTGTTCCGGGAATAGGGACATGATTTCTCCTTCTTCAGTGATTCTGGTCAGCCAACTGCTGACGAATGAATTGGGTGGTGAGCGTTCTGGCAATCGACAAATCAAACGGTTGACCGCTTAATGCGGCACGCAACCACAATCCGTCGATCAATGAAGCCAGGCCATGCGCGGCTAAACGCGCTTTCTCACGCGGCAATTCGCGATGAAATTCGGCGGCAAGCGTGGAAAACAAGCGACGGCTGCTGACGCGTTCTAAGCGGCCCAATTGTGGCTGATGCATGCTGCTGGCCCAAAAATCCAGCCAGGCTTTCATCGCTGCGCTGTGCACCTGCGTGTCATCGAAGTTACCTTCGACAATCGCCACTAAACGCGCTTCGGTGCTGGCACCGGCCAACGGCTTTAATCTTGCCGCAACGGCATCGCGCAATTGCCGAGTGACGTCGCGCATGGTGGCTTCCAGCAAACCGTTCTTGTCTTTGAAGTAGTGGCTGATGATGCCGGTCGAAACGCCCGCACGCCGCGCAATCTGTGCAATCGTGGCGTCGTTGATTCCGACTTCGTTAATGGTACTCAGGGTCGCATCAATTAGTTGCCGACGACGTATCGGCTGCATTCCCACCTTTGGCATAACGCTCTCGCTCCACCGCAATGTAAGGACACTATTTAAACTTTTTTTGATTGCACGTTCAATATAAAAAAGAAATTTGTTAGGATGCTGTGCTTCGATTGTTAAAAAAACGGAGCGGTTAACTGAACTTAGCCGGAGAAAAACCTGCACTGACCCTTGTAGGGTCGCCATTTATGGTGACCAACTCACGCTTGAATGGCTTGTATTACAGGAAATTAACCAGAGGTAACCGATGATTAATCCACCTGCCAGTGAAAAAGACAGAATCAATCCTGTGGTGTTTTACACCTCAGCCGGACTGATTCTGACATTTTCACTTGTCACTATTTTTTACAGCGAACTGGCTGCCAGCTGGATCCAAACCACCGTTAATTGGGTGACGTCGACGTTTGGCTGGTACTACATGCTCGCTGCCACGCTGTACATCGTATTTGTCATCTATATGGCGTGTTCCCGTTATGGGGCGATCAAACTTGGACCCGAACAATCCAAACCAGAATTCAGTCTACTTAGTTGGTCGGCGATGTTGTTTGCTGCCGGTATTGGTATCGATCTGATGTTCTTCTCGGTTGCCGAACCGGTGACGCAATATATGCAGCCGCCGGAAGGGGCCGGACAAACCATGGAGGCCGCGCGTCAGGCGATGGTATGGACCTTGTTCCACTACGGCGTTACCGGCTGGTCGATGTATGCGTTGATGGGCATCGCACTAGGCTACTTTAGCTACCGCTACAACTTGCCACTTACCATCCGCTCTGCGCTGTATCCGATTTTTGGCAAACGCATCAATGGTCCGATTGGACACACCGTGGATATCGCCGCGGTGATCGGCACCATCTTTGGTATCGCCACCACCTTGGGCATTGGTGTGGTGCAGCTCAATTACGGGCTGAACGTGCTGTTCGATATTCCGGAAGGTTTTACCGCCCAGGCCGCGTTAATTGTGCTGTCGGTGATCATCGCCACCATTTCAGTCACATCCGGCGTGGATAAAGGTATTCGCATCCTGTCCGAACTCAACGTCGCGCTGGCATTGGGCTTGATTCTGTTTGTGTTGTTCATGGGTAAAACCGACTTTCTGTTGAACGCGCTGGTGCTCAACGTCGGTGATTACGTCAATCGCTTTATGGGCATGACGCTCAACACCTTTGCGTTTGATCAGCCGAAAGAGTGGATGAATAGCTGGACGCTGTTCTTCTGGGCGTGGTGGGTGGCGTGGTCGCCGTTTGTTGGCTTGTTCCTGGCGCGTATTTCGCGCGGCCGTACCATTCGTGAATTCGTGCTGGGTACGCTAATCATCCCGTTCACCTTCACACTGTTATGGCTTTCGGTATTTGGTAATGCAGCGCTGTATGAAATCATTCACGGCGATGCCGGTTTTGCCCAGGAAGTGATGGCGCATGCTGAACGTGGTTTCTATAGCTTGCTGGCGCAATATCCCGCCTTCAAGTTCAGTGCGTCAGTTGCCACCATCACCGGCATGTTGTTCTACGTGACATCGGCGGATTCAGGCTCACTGGTGCTGGGTAACTTCACCTCGAAGCTGAAAGACATCAACAGTGATGCGCCCAACTGGCTGCGCATTTTCTGGTCGGTGGCGATTGGTGTGCTGACCATGGGCATGCTGATGACCAACGGTATTTCTGCCTTGCAGAACGCCACGGTGATCATGGGCTTGCCGTTTAGCTTTGTGATCTTCTTTGTCATGGCCGGATTGTATAAATCGCTGAAGGTGGAAGATCATCGTCGCGCCAGCGCCAGTCGCGATACGGCACCGTACATTCCAGCCAGCAACGATCGTTTGAGCTGGAAGAAACGCCTGTCGCGCCTAATGAACTATCCGGGCACGCGCTACACGCAAAAAATGATGGAAGAGGTATTGTTCCCGGCGATGCAAGACGTTGCCAAGGAGTTGGAACTGCGCGGTGGCCGCGTGTCGCTGGAGCGTGTTGAACCAGAAGCGGGGCAGCCGCTGGGCCATCTTGATTTACGCGTGTTGCTGGGTGAAGAGCAGGATTTCGTTTATCAAATCTGGCCGCAACAATATTCGGTGCCGGGCTTTACCTATCGTGCACGCAGCGGGAAATCAACTTATTACCGTCTGGAAACTTTCTTGCTGGAAGGCAGCCAGGGCAATGATTTGATGGATTACAACAAAGAGCAGGTGATTATCGATATTCTCGATCAGTACGAACGCCACCTGAACTTTATCCATCTGCATCGTGAAGCGCCGGGCAGCAATATGACGTTCCCGAGCGTGTAAACGCTATTCACGTAAAAATAGCGGTGCGAATATTCGCGCCGCTATCGCACGACAAAATATTATTTTTCGTTACGACGGAAAATATAGAAATTGGCAAACGATGTGTTGTTTTGGTCATGAGCATTAAATGGGTATTTATTCGGGATCAGTTTATGAAAATCCCATCTGTAGGCCATGTTTTGGATCACCCATTGAGTGAACTTACGATGACGAACATGTTTTACATGGCTGCCCAATAACTGGTTTAGTTTTTCATCATTGGAGGCGTAGATAATCACAAATCGACTGGCTGCATTGAATAATGTTTCCATATATTTTTCAAACACGGCATCTTCGATTAAATGGTAAAGCACATCAAGTGACAGTACCAATTCGGCTTGTTGACCATTCCACTGTTCTACAGGGTAAAAATCTTTGGTTGGATCGCTGGCATACATTTTCTTACAGCGCTGCAAAGCATGTTGCGAAATATCGAAGCCAGTGTAGCGCGGATAGCGAGCAAGTGACAATTGATTACCGTCACCACAGCCAAATTCCATCACCGATTGAATATTTTCATCTGCGACAAAATCATTAATCACTTCGGCTTTAAAGTCAGCTAAACATCCGTATGAACCCGCGCCAGAGTTGCCTTGTAGACGATAGCGATCATCCCAATATTGTGCGGAGTGTTCAAAGGATAGTGTTTCACTTTTCATTATAATTTACTCAAAATATTAAATAGCTAACGGATGAAATGCATCCGGCAGGTTTATATTGTTGAGAATGGCGGTTTTAAGTGCAGCGATTGACGCAGTATCGTGGAGTACGGCATTAGTGAGCACAAAGAAACGATGATAAATATTCGCTGATTTATTACGCACGTAATCTCTAACGTTTTCAGGATTGAGAGAATCCATAATCAGCACCGGAAGGCTGGCGAAGGGCAGCTTTTTATCAGACACAACGATGATGTTGAAACGCTTGTCATCCTGCATTCTTAGCCATTGCGCTTGCTTAATTAAATTCTCAACAGAAGCACCAATGGCATTGATTACTACGGTAATGCCATCAAGATCGGTTTTCGCATAAAGTGCGGCACGTCGCTGTGCCACAAAATCGTCAATCTCTTTGCGCTTAATGCCTGGGAATAATGACTCATAGCGATAACGTTTGAGTATGCTTTCGAATATACGCCATTCATAAGTGGTGTCAGAAAGCTTGCCAAGTCCGGTTAAATTTCCTTCATGCAGTCGATACATGATATTGCATTGCGCAGTGAAGGCGATTTTGCTATTTCCTACCGCGCGCGACCAAAACTCGTAATCATGCGCGCGTGGATAAGCCACATCATATCCGCCAACCTGACCATAAATTGAACGTCGTACGCAACAGCCCGGATTGGATATAAAGTTTCCGTGAGGCAGTTGGGTTAACCAATTTTGCGGTGGATGATTATAAAGCGAGTAATATTTTTTCTCGCCATCCAACGACTCCAATCCGCAAGAAATTACATCAAGCTGAGGCCAATGTTGGATCAGTGTTCGGTAGTGAGAAAGGGCGTTACTGTGCAGAATGTCATCACTGTCCAGCCATACTAAATATTCGCCGCGCGCTTCTGCTATACAGCGATTACGCGTATCGGGTGCATTCGAATGGAGTTTACGAATAATATGCAGCCGGGAGTCACTAATATGCGCGAGCGAATCGACGCTGTTATCACAAGAACCATCATCAACTACGATAACTTCGAAATTAGCGTCGCGCTGACTCAACGCCGAACTCACCGCCGTAAGCAGATAACGCTCTCGGTTGTAGCACGGAATTAAAATAGAAATCAGCGATGCTGACTTTTTAGCAGGCTGCCATATCGCCGGATATTGCTCAACTAATGCCTGTTGATTTAATAGCGCCTGTGCTTCCTCGATGTAGGTTTCAGGTGATACGTTGCCGTCGAGGATTCGATCAATTGCCTCCTCGATTGCGGTAAAGAGATATTGCGCAGGTAAATATTCGCTTAAGCCACCATGCGCATGGAATGCAACCGGTTTTAAACCCGCCAGCATGGCTTCAAAAATGCCCATGCCCTGAGATTCGTTGTAACTGGCGGAAATAATAAAGGACTTATCGGCGTACCAGTTCGGCATGTCTGAAGCGGGGAGATTGCCACAAATAACAACGTTGCGCTTTAAACCATAAATATCAATTAGCTGGCAAAAACTGTCATACAGACATTGGTCTTCGACTCTGCCGGCAATAAACAGTTTGTAGCGGGAATCTTTTTTTACCAGCGTCTGCATGATTGGCATCAGTAAAATTAAGTTTTTTTGCGCTGCAAAACGCGCCACGCAAGCCAGATGAAAAGGGTTTCTTTTTTTTGCTTTTTGCTCAAGAGGTTGATGGTCTGAAAGGTTAGCCAGCACCGTTACTTTAAGATGAGCGGGTAAATTTGATCCTAACTGAGAAATGAAGCGTTGTTTCATCGCCTGGCTAACCAAAATAACTTCGTCGATGTTCTCCCAGTTCACCTGCAAAAAATGATCATTGTAGAGTTCATAACGATGGATACGACAGACAATGCGGCAATATTTCGGCAACTTACTGGCGGTAATAATCGCTGAGTCGCCCCATTCAAACCATGCGGTATCGCAGTGCCGCAGCGCGGAAAGTAGTGAATCCGGAGTAAGATTCAGTTGGCTTAACTCCGTGACATGATGCCCTTGCGCGCGCATCAGACGCATAACTGGCTGCATGAAATGAAAATTGTCGTGGGTTGCCTGAACCAGAATGCGCTGTTTGCCTTCTTCCATAGCGACAAATTGATGCGTAACCGGCTGATCGGTTTGCCCAACACATTGATAGCCTTGCTGCAGCATGCACCATGAAATTTGGGCAAACTTGTCTGGATTTGCACCCGTGAGCGTTATAGGTGAACGTTGTTTTGCAGATGCTTTAATGATGTCGAGTTGCGACTCAAACGACATGTCAGCCGCGATAGTGTTTTGTGAGCTCATTTATCAGTGCCAGATTATTGTTTTTACGAAGGCCTCAAATGATCGCGAATGCAAAGCGCATGTCAGGCACTGCTTTAATCCGACACAACTAAGCCGATTCTTAAATGAGTGGTTTTCGTGATGAGCAAATCGGCTGATTTCTCTGCGCCATCATGCACATCTCTGAATCACAGCTAGACTATCAAGCTGATTAAACCGGGGGATGTCATGAAATTAGGCTTTGCGTGCAAGTATTTTGATTCACAGGCGAAACAGCCGTATCCGTTTAAAACCACCACGCGCACGCGTTTTCTTGGCCTCGATAACGATGCGCGCGCGACTTTGCTACATCAGTTAGCGCACAACAATCTGCAAAATCTGTTTCTCACTCTGCAACAACTGGCGAAGCAACCCGAAGCGTTACGCATGATGCGCATCGGCAGCGATTTGCTGCCTTTATATACCGTGCCGGACGCTACGCAGTTGTATGGTGAATTGCTACGCGATCTCAAGCCGTTGCTGAAACAATGCGGCGCACTGGCACGCGCCAACAATATCCGCCTGTCATTTCATCCCGGTCAATACACGGTGCTGGCGTCAGATAATGAAGGCGTGGTTGATCGTGCGATTGAGGATGTGGAATATCATGCAACCTGCGCGGTATTAATGGGTTATGGTCGCCAGTTCCAGGATTTTAAAATCAATATTCATATGAACGGTAAGAAGGGCATTGAGGGATTTCGCGCCGCGTTTCACCGTTTATCGCCGGAAGCACGCAATATGCTGACAGTGGAAAATGATGAAATATCTTGCTCGCTGGATGATGTATTGCAGGCGCGCGAACTTTGCCCGGTGGTGCTGGATATTCACCATCATTGGGTGAAAGAGAATCAATATATTCAGGCGGACGATGCACGCATTGCGCTGATTATGGAATCCTGGCGCGGCGTGCAGCCGGTGTTGCACTATTCGATAGCGCAGGAAGGGATTATTCCCGATCACGGTTTTCCTGATCAGCAAGACTTAGCAGTATCAAAGTCGAAATTGCGCGCCCATTCTGATTATTACTTCAATCAGACGTTAAATGATTGGGCGCTATCGTTTACTGCTTTCGACATTATGTGCGAAGTCAAAATGAAGAATCTAGCGCGCGACCGCTTGTATCAATACGCGGTCGAGCGCGGGGTGATCACGGCGAAGTGATGACTATCGCCACGCGACGATTTTGCGCGCGGCCCTGATTGCTATTATTGCTGGCAACCGGCGCGCTCATACCTAAACCGCGCGTAATAATGTTGCTGCGCGGCACTTCAGCGCCAATCGCCCACTGTTCTGCGACGGCATTGGCGCGTTTCAACGAAAGCTGCTGGTTGTAATCCGCTTTGCCGTAATTATCGGTATGACCATCAATGCGTACATGATTAATGCCGGTGGCGGCGAGGTTTTTCGCCATCGTTGAGATGTTACTTTTACTGGCCGCAGTCAGTTCCGATTCGTTAACGCCAAACAGAATCTTGTCTGATAAGCCCAATCCCCAGCCTTCACTATTTTGGCTGAATCCGGCGTTACGCATCGCGGAAATTTGCTCGTCGCTGAAACGGCCTTTTGCCTGACATCCGACCAAAGCCAGTACACCCACCAGTAAGAAAGTTTTAATTTTCATACGCGTACCTTGGTTATTCCCTTGTTTTTGTACATATTCATATCGGCGCGTTCCAGAATCGACTCCACGGTGTCGCCGTGCTGCGACCACGCATAGCCGATGGTCACCGACGTGCTGATTGGCGTGCCTTCGGCAATCACAATCTTCTCGCTGATGGCTTCATGAATGTCCTGCATCAGCAGCTGTAATTGCGCATCGCTCGGGCGGCTGGTCATCAACATGGCAAACTCATCACCACCGAGGCGTGCCACTAAATCGCGCTTATAGGCCAGAGCAGAGAGGCGCGAACCAATCGCTTTGAGCACTTCATCCCCCGCAGCGTGGCCCCAATTGTCATTGATGCTTTTGAAGCGATCGCCATCGAGAAACAGCAATACAAAGCGCTCTTTTGCCAGTTGTTGGTCGAGCAATTGCGTTAATCGGGCGACAAAAGCCGCGCGGTTAGCGAGACCGGTCAGCGGATCTTCCAGTGCTTTAGCGGCCAGCGTGCGATTATCGCGCAGCATCGAAGCCTGCAAGGTCTGCATCTCAGCCAACAGCGAGTTAAGATCGTCGGAGAACAACTGAAACTCGCGCGTCGGACTTTCCGGGATGCGTAATGAGAAGTCGCCGGAATGAATCACGTAGTGAATGGTACTGGTGATATTACGCAATGATGCCAGAATGCCGCGATGTAAAAACTCGCTGAGCAAGAATGAGATAATTAACACGCACAGCATGCCGCTGGTCAGGATCATCAACGAATAGCGAATAAAATCTGCAGCGCCGGTAATGGTGCCTTCGAGCGTCAGCGTTCCGACAATCGCTTCTGAGTGATTGATATTGACGCTCAGCGGCTTAACGTAAATCCACTCACGCAATAATTGCGAATACCAACCGTTTTGTTCCTGCTGATCGTGCCAATCCACTAATACCGTTTGGTCGTCGGTGACTAATTTCGCCGAATCGAACATACCTTCATTGCCGAGCCGGGCAATTTTATTATGCGCATCATAACTGTCTTCAAATACCGTGGCGGCGGTCAAGGTGGTACTTAAAGTGGAGGCGATCAGTTCGAGATTTCTTTTCTCGTAGCTTTTAATAAACAGCAGGGAAGTGGATGACAATAACAGCCAGCACAGTAGCAAAATCACCGCTGAATTGATGGTGCTTATTTGGCGCAATTTATTGCGGAACGATGATTTATCGTTGTTTAAATTTTCAACTTTCATCTTATTTGCTTCCATTGCGCGACAGCAACAATACGTCAGGACTGACCTTCACGCCGCTGCGGGCCAGCGAATCAAGATTGACGGAAAACAGTGTGTGATCGGGTTTGAAGATCAAACAGAAGGCGGCGCCAACGGTGCATTCCGCATTGTTTTCAGCCAGCGTCAACACCGCTTTGCTCTTGAATTGCTTGACCAGTTCAACCTGTTCACCAGGCGATTGATCGCCGAAATAAACCGCATCACACCGTTGCGTGGCGAGTTCATTGGCGTTAGCAAGGTAAACCACGCTAAACGAGGTGGCCGCAGGCAAATTGTCTTGCGCTAAAGAGAGATGCTGCGCAGAAGAAAATACGCACAGTTGTGGCGCGCCGGTTAATCCCGGCCAATGGGAAAAACTAATAATGCCGCTGACAATGCGATTGGCTTTGTCGTCTTTATTGGCGGCAACAGCCGGATGAGAAATAAACAACAGTAGCAAAAGGGCATTAAAGAAAACTTTGCAGGCATGAATAAGGGAAAGCAGTGAATCCTTTTCCCGATAATAGTGTTGTGTATATAACATACTGCGTTCCCGAGAGTTTCGCCTGGTTCGCGCCGGATTGAGCGTGCGAATAGTACCATTGACGCGTTTAAAAATGTACCGACTGTATCCGCAGGTCACCTTAAATGGCGACCTTACAAACTGCGCACTACTCCGTAGGGGCGCCATTTATGGTGACCTGCATTGACGCATTTGGAACAAAATTGATCACGCGCATCCATCGTCATTTCTTTGCGCGAAATTATTTTATGGAAAACCCGCTAAAAGCTTAGGTTTGCAGCAAAGTGTGATCCAGCACACATTTATTGCCCTGAACTCTGATCCGCGAGAAAGACCGTTAAAGCGCGATGAATGTACAGAATCATGGCAAAAACCCTTCTGCGCAACTCAATCCCATAAGCAACGTTAAAGATTTAACCGCATGGAGATTGCGGTTTTAAAACGTGATTTTTGATTGCGAAACAATTTGTCATATTTATCGAGGTGAGGCTTTTTCACTTTCTGGCAGGATACGCAGCATTCCGCTTCTCCTGGTCTTTGCGTCATGCAGTGGTTTTCAAAAAACGCCGTTTTTTTTGCTGTAAAAACCTGTCTGGCCGCTTTTCTGGCACTTTATCTCGCACTGGAACTCAACCTGGACAAACCAGCTTGGGCGGTGACCACTGTGCTGCTGGCGTCGCAGCTTTATTCAGCATCAACGATTTCCAAATCGGTGTTTCGCCTGCTTGGTACCTTGCTCGGTGGCGTGTTCATCTTCTTTATCTTTCCGCCTACGGTGCAACATCCGCTGCTATTCTGTTTCTGCGTTTCGCTGTGGGTCAGCGTTTGCCTCTATTTGTCTCTGCACGATCGCACGCCCAAAAGTTATGTCTTCATGCTGGCCGGTTACAGCGCGGCGATCATGGGATTTCCGGAGGTCGCCACGCCACTGTCGATTACCAGCACCGTGTTGTCGCGCATTGAAGAGATCACCTTGGGGATTGTGTGCAGCAGCTTGGTACATGCGCTGTTATTTCCGGTTTCGATGCGTAGTTTGCTGGAGCAGAGCGTCAGCGTTTGGTATCTCAACGCGCGCAAATTGTGTAGCGACCTGCTTTCTGGCATTCCCAGCGATACCTCGCCAGAACGTGACGATATCCTGATTCGCATGGCGACCAATCCGCAGCAGGTAGAAGTGCTGATCACGCATTGCGTCTATGAAGGTGATGCCGCGCGGCGTTTAATTCGTCTGGTCAGCGTGCAGTATCAACATCTTTCCTATCTGATCCCGACGCTGACGGCAATCGAACTGCGTTTACAACGTTTGTCCGCGCTACAAATTGCGTTTCCAGAAAATGTCGCACAGACGTTTCAGCAGTTTTTGCAATGGCTACACGATGGCGAAACAGTAGGGGAAACCAGCGGCATTCAGCAAACCCTGATTGATTGCCAGCGTGAACTCAATACGATTTGGCAGCAGGGCGAAATGCCAACGGAGAACTGGTTATTGTTCACCGGACTACTGGAGCGATTGGCCGATTTTGTGCGCATTGCCGGGGCTTATCAGAGCGTGGGTAGCTTGGTCAGCGATTTATCGGGCGACACCACATTAGCACGCGGCAAACGTACGCACCGTTTCTTCGATAAAGGCTTGATTCGACTCTCCGCGCTCACCGCGTTTTGCGCCACGTTTGGTTCATGCCTGTTATGGATGGCTTCCGGCTGGCGCGATGGTGCTTCTGCACCGGTGATGGCGGCGATTCTCTGCTCTCTGCTGGCTAGCCAGGATACGCCGTTAACGTCCATGAAGCTGTTTGTACGCGGCGTGATCGTGGCGATTCTGATCAGTATTGTTTATGTCGCATTACTACTGCCGCAGGCAACGTCGTTCGAAGCGTTACTGATCTGCCTCGCGCCGGGATTAATCATCCTTGGGCTGATGATTGCGCGTCCCACCACCAACATGATCGGCCTGAGCGTGGCAATTCAAATTCCCGGGTTTATCGGCCTTGGCCACCATTTGAAGCCGGACTTGGTGTTGCTGATCAACAATGCCATTGCCTCGATGGTTGGCGTGATATTCGCAGTGGCGGTGACCGCGATCATGCGTAATAAACGGCCATCGTGGACCGCGCGCCGTGCGGTACGTCAGGGTTTGCGTGAACTGTTGCGCTTTATCAAAGAGACAGAACGTAACGGCTCTTCATTGCTGGGCCGGCAACGTTTTATCGGTTTGATGCTGGATAAAGTCAACGTGGTGTTGCCGCGTTTGCGCCTCGATCCGCAGCCAGATATGCGCAGCGCGGGCATGCTATTGGCGGAAGTGTGGTTGGGCGTAAACAGTTTTGACTATTACGCGCGCCACAAGGATTTGTTGCAGCATTATCAATTGGATAGCGGGCAGATGTTTCATGAGCTGGCGCTGTTTCTCAAGCGCCGCTTGAAATCGCTGCAAACGCCACCGCATGCGGATTTGCAGGAAGAGCTGGATTTGCTGCTGTTGATGCTGGAGCGCGTGGCGAAGCGGGATGAAAGGGTGCTGACGCCACTGTTCCACCTATTCAGCATTCGATTGTATCTGTTCCCGCAGCAATCCTGGCCGGTCGCCACGCCGCGCCAAATGGAAATCATGCAGCGTCAGCGTTATCGATTACAGAATCCGTAAGATGCGCAAGAATGCGCACCAATCCGTTGTAAGGTCGCCATTTATGGTGACCATTGAACCACGCTTAATTAAATTCCAAATCACGCCCATTACTGGCAATCACTTTTTTGTACCACCAGAACGATTTCTTACGGATGCGCTCAAGGCTGCCGTTGCCCTTATCGTCACGATCAACATAAACAAAACCGTAGCGTTTGCTCATTTCCCCGGTTGATGCGGCAACCAGGTCAATGCAGCCCCACGTGGTATAACCAATCAGCGGAATGCCATCGTCAATCGCGTCGCCCATCGCCTGGATATGCTCCTGCAAATAGCTAATACGGTAATCGTCATTGATCTCGCCAGCATCAGTAAGCTCATCGTGGGCGCCTAAGCCGTTCTCCACCAGGAACAGCGGTTTCTGATAGCGGTCGTACATCATGTTCATAGTGATGCGCAGACCGAGCGGATCGATGCCCCAGCCCCAATCACTGCGTTTTACATGCGGATTCGGCAGCGATTTCACCACGTTGGCGGCGCTGCTGTTTTGCTCATTCATATCCGCCGAAGCACAGCGCGAGGCGTAATAGCTGAAGGAGACAAAGTCCACCGTGTGACGCAACGTTTCAGCATCTTCCGGCTGCATTTCAATTTCCACGCCTTTCTCACGGAACACGCGCGCCGCATACGATGGATACGCACCGCGCGCCTGCACATCGATAAAGAACAGGTTTTCGCGATCTTTCTCCAGCGCCGCCCAAACATCTTCCGGTTTGCACGACCACGGATAGAAATTGCCACCCGCCAGCATGCAACCCACTTGGTTCTCCGGGTTAATCTCATGAGCGATTTTGGTCACCAGCGCGCTCGCCACCAACTCATGATGCGCCGCTTGATACTTGACCTGCTCAGGATTTTCGCCTGGCTCAAACACCAAACCCGCGCCGGAAAACGGGCTGTGCAGCAGAATGTTGATCTCGTTAAAGGTCAGCCAATACTTCACCAGACCATTGAATTCTTCGAAGCAGGTGCGCGCGTAACGGCTGAAAAATTCGATCATCTTGCGATTGCGCCACGAACCGTATTCGGTCACCAGATGCATCGGTACATCGAAGTGGCACAGCGTTACCAGCGGCGTGATGCCGTATTTTTGGCACTCTTCAAACACGCTGCGATAAAAGGCAATGCCTTCTGCGTTGGGCGCTAATTCATCGCCGTTGGGATAGATGCGGCTCCAGGCAATCGAGGTGCGGAACACCGTAAAGCCCATTTCCGCCATCAGCGCGATATCATCTTTGTAGCGGTTATAAAAATCGATGGCATTGTGGCTGGGATAGTATTCATCGTTGTGCAGCGTGAAGCGCTTCTCCAACCCCAATTTTACTGGCATACGGTGCTCGCCGTGGGGAATCATGTCCACCGTGGTTAACCCTTTTCCGCCCGCCAGATAGCTCCCCTCTGACTGATTGGCGGCTAACGCGCCGCCCCACAAAAATCCCTCTGGAAACATAAAAACCTCGATTAATTAACGTTAACGGGCTGTGCGGCATCCGCTGCGGGCTTAGCTTTAGCAGGTTCGGTAACCGGAATGTCTTCAAAGCCCAGCACTAACGTGAGAATGAAAGAGAGCACCACCGAAAGCACCATCACGCCGCCGACCCAGACAATGCTCATTGGATTACTGGGATCGAAAAATTGCACGCTGGTAAACAGGCCGGGTGAAGCCATGGAATGGCTGGCTAATCCGCCAATCCCGGCAACTGCGCCACAGATAAAGCCGCTGATCAGGCTGGCGATCAGCGGGCGTTTCAGACGCACCGCCACGCCATACAGCGCAGGCTCAGAAATGCCCGCGACAATGGCGGATGCGGCGGCAGCCAGCGCGGTTTGGCGCAGTTCAGGGTTTTTGGTTCTCAGCGCCACCGCCAGCGATGAACCGCCGAGCGACAGATTGGCGCCAATTTCTGACGGCATCACCATGCCTTCTTTGCCGGTTTCGGCGATGGTTTGAATAATGGTCGGTGTGAACACGCGATGCATGCCAGTGATCACCAGCAGCGGCCACAGTGCGCCCATAATCGCTACCGATAACCAGCCCAAATAACCGTGAATGGTGTAAACCAACGCGGAAATTCCGCTACCGATCCAGATACCAATCGGACCGATTAACACGATGGCAATCGGCGCAGCGATTAGCACAATCAGCATCGGTTTCAGGAAGTTTTTCGTCACCGCCGGCGTAATGCGATCCACCCAATATTCGATGTGCGACAAAATCCAGGTCATCACTAACGCCGGGATCACCGTGTAGGTGTATTTCACGGCGGTAACCGGGATGTAGGCGAATTCAACCGCCTGGCCTTGTGCCGCTTTAGCCATCAAATCAACAAAATTGGGATGCACCAGCACGCCGGCAATGGCGATGGCCAGCGACATGTTGGTTTTGAATTTCAGTGCCGCGGAAGCCGCCACCATAACGGGCAGGAAGAAGAAGGCGCCGTCGCCAATCACATTGAGGATCACCAGCGTTGATGAGCCTTTTGCCAGCACGCCGCTCATTTCCAGCACCATTGCCAACAGCTTGACCATCGATCCGCCGATGATCGCCGGGATCAGCGGCGACATGGTGCCAACCAGCGCATCAAGAATGCCAGCCCCGATGCTGCGCAGGGTAATTTTGCGTTTCACTGGCGCGGCACCCTCGCTGCTCGGCGTACCCAGTTTCAGCACTTCCTGATAGGCGAGATTCACGTTGTTGCCGATGATCACCTGACACTGCGTATCGGTGTGCACCACGCCCATCACGCCGGGAATGACTTTTAGCGTAGCGTTATCAATCTGCGCGCTGTCTTTCAGCACGAAACGCAGGCGCGTCATGCAATGCGTAACCGCTTCGATATTGTTCAAGCCGCCAAGCGCCGCCACGATGGCGCGTGAGACTTCCGCATAATTTTTAGCCATGGATTTTTGGTCTCTGTTTTTTTGAGTAGAGGTACAGCTGATTTATGGTTGAATTTTGCACATGAGAAACCGGTTTCACAAAATCATGAAGATCAGCTTTCAGTCAGGCAAGAAATTTAAAAATGGATATTTAAAACTGTGAAGTTGATCGTCATGATGTGGGCGTAAATGAATAGATGAAGTGAGAAAAATTGCCGCATAATTCGATGCTTAGGTACACTGATGCAATCAGCGCGGAAAAAGAGTGGAACATGGCGACCATACTTGAGGTGGCAAAAGTAGCAGGCGTATCCAAAGCAACGGTTTCTCGGGTGCTGTCGGGCAATGGTTATGTCAGCCAGGAAAAACGCGAAAAAGTCTATCAAGCCATTGCGGCGACGGATTTTCGGCCTAATTTACTGGCACGAAATCTGGCGACCAAATCCAGCCAAACCATTGGACTGGTGATCACCAACACCTTGTATACCGGCAGTTATTTCTCCGAGCTGATGCAGCACTCTGCGCGTTTAATGGAACAGCAGGGACGTCAACTGTTGCTGGTGGATGGCAAACACAGCGCGGAAGAAGAGCGTGCCGCGATTCAGTTTCTGCTCGACCTGCGTTGTGATGGCGTGATCATCTATCCGCGTTTTCTCACCACCGATGAAATGGACGCGATTATTGCGCAGCACAAACATCCGATTTTAGTGATCAATCGCCGCCTGCGTCAGCATCACAGCTATTGCATCTACGCCGATCAGCAACGCAGCAGCAGCGAAGCGGTCGAACAATTGATTGCACTCGGCCATCGCGACATCGCCTTTATCACCGGATCGCTGGATTCGCCCACCGGACGCGAGCGTTTAGCCGGGTATAAAGCGGCATTGGCAGGGCATGACATCGCGATTAATGATGCGTTGATCGTCGAAGGGAAATGGCAACCGCAAAACGGCGTGGCGGCGGTAGAAACGCTGTTAGCGCAGGGTGTGAAATTCACGGCGCTGGTCGCCAGCAATGATGATATGGCGGTCGGTGCGCTTAAAGCGTTGGCTGCACACAACATCAACGTGCCGACGCAAGTGGCGGTGATCGGTTTCGATGATATTCCGCTGGCGCCGTTTACCATTCCGGCGTTATCGAGCGTGAAAATGCCGGTGACGGCGATGATTCAGGAAACCATTGAACGTCTGATTTCGATGCTTGATGGCGGAGAAATGCGCAATGACAAAACCTTCGCCGGCGAATTAATGGTGCGTGAATCCCTGGGCCAAGGCCCACACCACAAAGCCAATCCAAAGTAGGGTCGCCATTTAGGGTGACCGATAATGCCACCCTGAATTATATTTGAATAATCAGAATATTTTTATGGAGTGATCAATCCAGCCACAGCCATGGTTAATAAAACCTCACATTTCTATAATAATTAATGGCTTTAACTTTCTAAAAAATCTCTTAATTTATTTGCGCTAATCAGAATTAGCCTGATTGATTGTAAAACTCTGTCAATGCTAGTTTGGCTTAACTTATCCGGTGATATTTCCTGAGGGAATTATGCACGCACGTATTACGCATCTTGATGGAATGCGCGGTTTAGCGATTCTCATGGTGATTGGTTATCATGCCTATGCGCGATGGCCGGAATTACTACCGTATGTCGCAGCCACGCAACATATTCCGATTTTTAATTATGGCTGGCTCGGCGTGGAACTGTTTTTCATGATTTCGGGCTTTGTCATCTTTATGACATTAGACAAATCAGATAGCTATATCAGCTTCCT
Source organism: Pantoea sp. CFCC18179 (assembly GCF_059412405.1). NCBI lineage: Bacteria > Pseudomonadati > Pseudomonadota > Gammaproteobacteria > Enterobacterales > Erwiniaceae > Pantoea > Pantoea sp. CFCC18179. The sequence goes on from NZ_JBNBPM010000015.1 coordinate 44,181, forward strand.
TAAGAAACGCTGGTTGCGTTTGTTTCCGGCTATGCTCATTGCCAGTTTGCTGCTGTTTGCGGTCGGCGGATTTTTTCCCGAATGGGACGAAATGACACCTTATGTCAGAAATCTGTTGCCCGGTTTAATCTTTACTAATCCTGAAACGTTACATCAGATAACCGGGATTGATTTCAAATCTATGGCCGGTTCATTCTGGTCGTTGTATGTAGAAGCGGTATTTTATCTGATTATCGGTGCGGTCTATTTTACTCTGGGAAGAAAATATTGCTTACCGGCCTTATTGGTACCGATGTTGTTGCTGTCGGCTTCTTCGGTATTAAAGTCGATGGGACATCCTTTATTGATTGATGTTGTTTCTAAATTCGGCTTTATTCATTACGCGTGGTTTATGGTGGGATGTTTGGTGTATGAGCGCATGCACAACCGCGATAAACTGTTCCATTACGCGCTGGTGGTTCTCGCCATGCTGATTAATTTCAGCTATTTCGTCAAAAATAATGGTGTGATGACTATTATTCCGTTGTTAATCGTCATGCTGTTCTTTATCGCCAGTTTCTATTCGAAACAGATTGAACGCATTCTCTCGGTGCGCTTCCTCACCGCGATTGGCTTCGCCAGTTATGCCTTCTATCTGATTCATGAAAACTTGATGATCGCTACGCTGATTAAACTCAATGTGCATATCAAGAGTGAGTTTGTCATGCTGCTGATGCCAATCGTGGTCGCTAGCGTGCTGTATTACATTGCCTATTTGATCACTAAATTTGCCGAGCCGGCATTGCGTAATATGTTGAAAGGTAAACGCCTGCCGACACCTGAAGCCGGCAGCGGCGCATAAATAATGGCGGCCAACTGGCCGCCTACTCATGAGTTCTACATCGCTTCCATCGCGGGGATGAAAATCGCGGCATTAACACTCCACGAACTGTTATTCATCAGCTGTAAACGCGACACATAATAGCCCGTCGCGCCTCTTCTTTTTGCCTCGATTCTCACATCCTCTAATAACTCAGCTGATGTCCGTTGTTTTTGAGTAAACGAAATTGCACCAATGCGTGTCCAATTTCCGCTTTTGACTTCTTTATACGAAATCTCAACCGGCAGATTATCTTCTGCTTGTGAGATAACCGGAAATAGAAAGCTGCTAATAAATAATGTTGCGGCGAGGTTTAACTTTTTCATTTTAATTCTCCAGTGATGCCTGAGATTCAGGCTTGCCCGCTAGTTTTACCATTGTAACTACCCATCTAATCAATATGCCTGGCGATTCTTTACGTTTATTTATGCCGATCGTTTAATGTAATTTTATATTGTGAGTGTTGAAGGTGGCTTTTCAATGATTGTTTAAGAAGAGTGTATATTAATTGGAGTGAATCCTATCTTACGATGAAAAAAATGAGTTTAATGGAAGAGTGATGCTGCGGGAGGATATTGATGCCAAATACCACATTGGAATTATTGCTGGCGCGCAATAGAAATTATGCCGTGCGTTTAAGTAAAAATGATAGTGAGTACTTTTCTCGTCATACAGTGGGTCAATCGCCACGCTGTTTATGGATTGGTTGTGCAGATAGTCGTGTACCGGTAGATATCATGCTCCAGTCTTCGCCTGGCGAATTATTTGTACTAAGAAATGTCGCCAATCAGGTATTGGCACATGATGATGGCATGATGAGTGGCATTGAATATGCACTTAACACGCTGCGGGTCGAAACGGTGATTATTTGCGGGCATACTTATTGTGGTGGCGTTGATTACGCCGGTGTGATGGCGATAACACCACTTCACAATGCTAAGGAAACGCCGTTGCAACGACAAATAAAGCCACTTAGCCAAACGCTACAACAACATATCCAGCAATATCCTGCTTTGCGACAGTTATCGCAAGATCACCTTAGCCGCTTGTTTGTCGAAGCCAATGTGCATCAGCAAATTAAACAGTTACGGCAAACGTCTGTTTTTAAAACCGCATCCCAGGAACGTAAAGTGGAAATTTACGGCTGCGTCTATGACCTGAAAAGCGGAATTGTCGATGTGTTAACGGATAATAAAAATGAGGTTCCAGGATGAACAAGCCTATTTCCATTTTAATCAGTTCGCTTAAGCAGGATCTGTTTGCTGGCACAGTGGTATTTCTTGTGGCATTGCCACTGTGTTTAGGCATTGCGCAAGCCAGCGGCATGCCGCCGCTGGCGGGCTTGTTGAGTGGCATCATTGGTGGCTTGCTTATCACGTTGCTCAGTCCTTCACCGCTTTCCGTCAGCGGACCCGCAGCAGGCATGATCGCGTTAGTGCTGAGCAGCATCGCTTCACTTGGTAGCATTTCTGCCATGTTAGTGGCGCTGGTTTTGGCGGGTGCGCTGCAAGTCGCGGCAGGTGTGTTACGCATCGGACGATTGGCGGGTCTGATTCCCGGAACCGTGATTCGCGGTTTACTCGCGGGCATCGGCATCTTGCTCATCATGCAACAATTTCCGGTGGCGTTTGGTTATATGCCTGATAGCGTGCCAACCAATGATGCTTCGATGCACTTTTTCCAAGACATCACTATAGGTTCGGTACTGATTATGCTGGGCAGTTTAATGCTGCTGATCGTGATGGAGACATCGTGGGTTAAGCGCAGCAAATTATCATCAATCCCGGCGCCGTTATTAGTGGTGCTGTGGGGCATGCTGGCGCAGGGGCTGCTTTCCAGTAAAGAGGGGTGGGCGTTGCCCCTTTCGCAGCGCGTCCAATTGCCTGCCTGGTCGTGGGACAACGCTTGGCCGCTGGCGCTGCCCGATTGGTCGGTCTTAATGCAGCCGTCACTGTATCAAGTCGCGTTTAGCATCGCATTGCTCGCTAGCCTCGAAACTTTACTCAGCCTCGAAGCCACCTCACGTATCGATCCGCTGAAACGAGCACCACGCTCAGATCGCGAATTGGTGGCGCAAGGTGCAGGAAATATGGTGAGCGGATTGTTGGGTGGCTTGCCTTTAACGGCGGTGATTGTGCGCAGTTCGGCCAATGTGTATGCCGGGGCACGCACGCGATTTTCATCACTGTTTCACGGGCTGCTGATGTTAATCAGCGCATTATTTCTTGCGCCGCTATTGAATTATATTCCGCTCGCCAGTTTATCGGCGATTCTGATTTTTACCGGATTTAAACTGGCTTCGCCGGCCTTATTTATCCGCGAATGGCGGCAAGGCTTCACGCAGTTTATTCCTTTTATCATCACGGTCACGGGTATCATCACCGTTGGCATGCTGGAAGGTATTGGACTCGGTTTGTTGTGCCAGTTGTTATTTAGCGTGGTCAAAGCGGAAAGAAATACCCTCACGTTGACGCAGCATGGTGCGATTCACCTGTTGCGCATTCATCAAAACATCACCTTTATTAGCAAGCCTGAGTTGTGCCGTTTATTAGACAGTTTGCCGGAATCCAGTACGGTGCATATTGAAGTGGCCGATGGCATTTCGCTCGCCCCCGACCTGCAAGAGGCGATAGATGCGTTTATGGCTCAGTCTGAACGTCGCGATATAACCGTAGTTTTGCCAACGAAATTTCAAAACCTTTAGCGCGCGTGTCAAGGTCGCCATTTCTGGCGACCCATTTCACCTAACCTTATTCCAGCGCTAATGCTTGCACCACCGCATCTGGCATCGAAGGGCGGCCATTGGTCAGGCAGGTGGCGACAAAAGTCGCATCGGCGTACACCACGCCATTGACCAAAATCTGCTGCACGAAATTGACCCGATTGCGTTTGTCATTTTTCGCTAGTTCGCAGGTTACTTCCACTTTGTCACCTTTCACCAGGCTCTTACGAAAGCGCAGGGAATATTCCAGCACCATGTAGATTTTGCCCTGTTTAAACTCTTCTTCGATATCAATTCCCAACGCTTCGCGCATGTAGGCGTGACGCGTCCATTCCATGTAGAACGGGTAGTAAAGGCCATCGACCACGCCTTGGAAATCGATATGTTTTTCATCAACCTCATACTGTTTGGTAAACATTTTTATATCCTTATCTGAGAGTTACGTGAAGAAGGCACTGTTTATACGTGAGTTAGCGCAGCGGGTAAATGCAGTAATCACGTTAGGTGACTAATGTCACATTTATCGCTAAAACAATGTCGTTCGGTTTTTCTAAAGCAACACCTCGGTTAATGCTGTTTTCCCCGCCGCGCGCATGCAGGTATACCTTGCGGAAACTCCTCATGCATAGCAGGCAGACATGACCACACATACACGCATCCGTAAATTTAACACCAAAGAAACTTACCCCAATCAGTCGCTGGATAACGATCTCTGCCAGGCGGTTCGCGCAGGAAATACCGTGTATGTGCGCGGGCAGATTGGTACCGATTTCGCCGGTAATTTGGTGGGATTGGGCGATCCCGCCGCACAAGCTGAACAGGCGATGAAAAACGTTAAGCAGCTGCTGGAAGAAGCGGGCAGCGACTTATCGCACATCGTCAAAACCACCACCTACATTATTGATCCGCGCTACCGCGAGCCGGTTTATCAGGTCGTCGGCAAGTGGTTGAAAGGCGTGTTCCCGATCTCAACCGGTTTAGTAATTTCTGGCTTGGGTCAACCGCAATGGCTGATGGAAATCGATGTGATCGCGGTGATCCCCGACGACTGGCAGCCAGAATAAGGAACGCAGCAATGACGTTATCTATTGTGGGACGCTGCGCCGAAACCGGTCAAATCGGCATTGCTATCAGCTCTTCCAGTATCGCAGTCGGCGCGCGTTGTCCATGGTTGCGCACGGCGGTTGGCGCGGTCTCTACGCAGAACATCACGTTGCCCGCGCTGGGGCCGCGCATTCTCGATCGTCTGGAGCAGGGCGATTCGGTGCAAGCGGCGCTGAAAGCCGGTTTAGCCAGCGACGATTATGCCAATTATCGCCAGGTGACGGTGTTGTCCGCTGACGGGCAAGCCGCTTGCTTCAGCGGTGAAAAAACGCTCGGCATCAATAATGCAAAAACCGGGCTGCAATGCGTGGCGGCGGGTAATCTGCTGGCGAATCCCGAAGTCATTCCGGCGATGGTCAGCGCCTTCGAGCAACATGCAGGTCATTTAGCTGAACGTTTAATCGCGGCGATGCAAGCGGGCATACAGGCGGGCGGTGAAGCGGGGCCGGTGCACTCTTCGGCGATGTCGATCGTTGATCAGCAAGTGTGGCCGATTGTCGATTTACGCGTGGACTGGACTGAGCACGACCCGATCAGCGAACTCAATCAGCTGTGGTTGGCGTATCAGCCGCAGATGAACGATTACGTCACGCGCGCCATCGATCCCACCCAAGCGCCAAGTTACGGCGTGCCGGGCGACGAGTAGGAGCTGCCATGTTTACCAGCCGACAACTGCTTGAAAAACTGGTGGCGTTTGACACCACCAGCCGCGAATCCAACCTGGCGTTAATCGATTTCGTCTGGCGCTACCTGACTGATTTAGGCGTCAGTTGCGAACTGATTCACAACGCCGAGCGCAGTAAAGCCAATCTGTATGCGCGTCTTGGTCCGGCGGGCGATGGCGGTGTGATGCTTTCCGGTCACAGCGATGTGGTGCCGGTGGATGGGCAGAACTGGAGCGTGCCACCGTTTGCGCTCACCGAGCGCGACGGCAAATTGTACGGGCGCGGCACCGCCGATATGAAAGGTTACATCGCCTGCATGCTGGCCGCTGTGCCGTATTTTCTGGCACAGCCGCTCAATCAGCCGCTGCATCTGGCAATTTCTTATGACGAAGAAGTCGGCTGTCTTGGCGTGCGCACCTTGCTGGAAGCGCTGGCGCAGCGCCCGGAAAAACCAGCCATCTGCGTAATTGGCGAGCCGACCGAATTGCAGCCGGTGTTAGGCCACAAAGGTAAATTGGGCGTGCGTTGTGAAGTGCAGGGCGCGGCATGCCACTCCGCCTATGCGCCACAGGGCGTCAACGCCATTGAATACGCGGCGAAAGTGATTCAGCGTTTAACCGTGATTGGTGAACGTTTGGCGCAAAACCAGGATGCCCGTTTTGATCCGCCGTTCACTACGGTACAAACCGGCGTGATCCACGGTGGTCGCGCGTTAAATATCGTGCCTGCCGAATGCAGCTTTGATTACGAAATCCGCACCTTGCCGCAGGATGATGCGCAAGCCATCGCCGATGAGTTGGCTGCCTTCGCGCAAAGCGAGCTGTTACCGCGTATGCAAGCCGTGGCCGCCGATAGCGCGATTCGTTTTTATCCGATTAGCGGCTACCCGGGATTGCTCACCGCAGCGGAGAGTGAAGCGGCAAAACTGATCGCCCATCTGACCCAATCCAGCGATTTCAGCACCGTTGCCTTTGGCACCGAAGGCGGCTTGTTCCATCAAGCCGGCATTCCCAGCGTGATTTGCGGGCCGGGCAGTATGGCGCAAGGGCATAAACCGGACGAATTCATCAGCATCGCGCAGTTGGATGCCTGTGACGCCATGTTGCAGCGCTTAGCCGCATGGATGAGTCAATAATTCCTGTGACAACGTCACACAAAACAGTTTTTGGAGAATCCATGGTCAGTGCAGAAGTCACCTCATTCCCGCCGCCGAATCGCCTGCATCCGGCGGCCAAAACCAGCAACATCGCCGTGCAATTAGATGGCGTACTCAAGAAGTTTGGCGATGCCATCGCGCTGCACAAAATTTCGCTGACCATTGAGGAAGGCGAATTTATCACGCTGCTTGGACCATCCGGCTGTGGCAAAACCACGCTGCTGAATTTGATGGCTGGTTTTGCGGAAGCCGACGGCGGCGAAATCTTCATTGATGGCGATCTGGTCACCGAAATCCCACCGTATCAGCGTGAAATCGGCATCGTGTTTCAAAACTACGCGCTGTTCCCGCACATGACGGTGGAGAAAAACGTCGGTTACGGCCTGCGCATGCGCGGCGTGCCGAAAGCGGAAATCGCCGAGCGCGTTGAGCAAGCCTTGGCGTTGGTGAAACTGGCCGGTTATGGCCATCGCAAACCGCGTGAATTATCGGGCGGTCAACAACAGCGTGTGGCGTTGGCGCGTGCGCTGGTGATCCGCCCGAAAGTGTTACTGCTGGATGAGCCGTTTTCCGCGCTGGATAAGAATCTGCGTTTATCGATGCAGGTCGAGTTGAAAGCCATTCAGCGCAAATTGGGCGTCACCACGGTATTTGTGACCCACGATCAGGGTGAAGCGTTGAGCATGAGCGATCGCGTGGTGGTGATGTCAGCCGGACACGTGCGCCAAATCGGCACGCCGGATGAGATCTATCGCCAGCCGCGCGATCCGTTTGTCGCCGGCTTTGTCGGTGACGTCAACATTCTGCCGGGCCGTTATGCCGGCCGCGACAATGCGGCGGTGATCGAGTTAGGCGGTAACGCGCTGCGTCTGCCTGCGGAACGTGTGCAGGCGACGGTGGGTGAGCGCCTCGATGTGTATGTGCGTCCGGAGAATATCCAGTTGGGACCACTGGGGCCGCACTCGTTCCTCAGCGCCACGGTGATTACCCATGTGTTCCAGGGCGATCACGTTGATGTGCATCTCGATGTACCGGCACTCGGCAGCGCATCGCTGTTTGCGCGTCAGTCGGGCCTAGAATCGTTGACCCGCTGGCCGGTCGGTAGCGTGGTGGGAATCACCTTTGATGATGAAGGCGTGTGCGCGTTTACCACCGCCCAGCAAGGATAAACGCGGATGCTGCCAGAAATGATGAAAGCGGTGATTGCTCGCCAGCCGGGCGCTGCCGAGGTGTTAACGGTGGTGGATCGTGCTGTGCCGCAACCGAGCGCAGGAGAAGTGCTGATTCGCGTTGCCAGCGCGGGCGTCAATCGCCCAGACATTATGCAACGTAATGGCATGCCGATCCCGCCGGGCACCACCGATGTGTTAGGGCTGGAAGTGGCGGGTGAGATCGTGGCGCTAGGCGCAGACGTTACTGGCTTGGCAATCGGCGATGCGGTGATGGCGCTGCTTAACGGCGGCGGTTATGCCGAATATTGCGTGGCACGCGCTGAACTCTGCTTGCCCGTGCCGGAAAATCTGCCGTTGTCACATGCCGCTGGCGTGCCGGAAGCGGCGTTTACCGTCTGGCATAACCTGTTCGAACTTGGCCGCTTAACGCCGGGCGAAACCGTACTGATTCACGGTGCGGCCAGCGGTGTTGGCACCTTTGCCATTCAATGCGCGCAAGCGTGTGGTGCACGCGTCATCGCCACCGCAGGCGGAACCGACAAAATCGCTGCGCTACAACAGCTTGGCGTGTGGCGTGCTATCGATCGCCACAGCGAAGATTTTGTTGCGGTGATTGAAAGCGAAACCCAGGGGCGCGGCGTGGACGTGGTGCTGGATAACGTCGGCGGCGATTACGTGGCGCGCAATCTCAGCGTACTGGCACCAGGCGGACGTCACGTGAGTTTGTCGTTTATGCAGGGCGCGAAGATCGAACTCGATCTGCAACTGGTGATGCGCAAAAGCTTGAGCTTGACCTCTTCGACACTGCGCCCAAAAAGCGCCGCCGAGAAAGCGCATCTCGCCGCCTGCATTCGTAAGCATCTGTTGCCGCTACTGGCGGAGGGAAAAATCGCTCCGACGCTGCATCAAACCTTACCGCTGGCGCAAGCGGCTGAAGCGCATCGCATCCTCGAAGCCAACGCCAACATCGGCAAAGTGCTGCTGAATGTCGATCAGCCAGGAGCGTTAGCATGATGCAACTGTTCTTCGCCACCACCTCCGCCTATGTGCGCAAAGTGATGGTGACCGCGCATTGCCTGGGATTGATTGATGAGATCGAACTACTGGATTCGGCGGCGCATCCGATTGAGCGCGATGAACGCATCGCCCGTTTTAATCCGCTGGCAAAAGTCCCGGCGCTGCGTACTGAAGACGGGTTGTGTCTCTACGACAGCCGCGTGATTTGCGAATACCTGATTGCTCGCGCAAACGGTGATTTGTTGCCATCGCATGGCGACGCGCGCTGGATCAGCTTGTCGCGCCAGGCATTAGGCGATGGTTTGATCGATGCCGCTTTGCTGGCGCGTTATGAATTCAGTGCGCGACCGGCAGAAAAACAGTGGCAAGGTTGGGCCGATGGACAACTGAAGAAAGTGAGTGCCGCGTTGGCGGAAATTGAACGCCAGGTTAGCGGCTTTAGCACTCAACCTGATGATCTTGGTGTGATCGCCATTGGTTGCGCGCTGGGTTATCTCGATTTCCGTTTCGCTGTGCTCAACTGGCGCGCCGATCATCCGCAAACCGCCGCCTGGTTCGCGGTGTTCGATGCCCATCCGGCGATGGCCAGCACGCGCCCACATTGATCGCCGTTCATCGTAATTCGGTCACCATAAATGGCGACCCTACGAATAACCGGCACTTTAACCGTAGGGTCGCCATTTATGGTGACCACCGCATAGCGACTCAGGAGCTTGCATGACACAGCAAATCTATTTCCTCAACGGCCCAAACGCCAACTTGTACGGCATGGACAAAAGCGGCACCTACGGCAGCGAAAGTTTTGCCAGCATCGGTGAACGCTGCCAGCGCCGTGCGGCAGCGCACAACATCACGCTGCAATTTCGGCAGAGCAATCACGAAGGTGTGCTAGTGGATTGGATTCAGGAAGCACGCCAACAAGCTGCCGGATTGATCATCAATGCCGCCGGTTTAACCTACAGCTCAGTGCCGATCCTCGACGCGTTACTCATGTTTGATGGCCCAATCATCGAGGCGCACATGAGCAACATCTGGAAGCGCGAGCCGTTCCGCCATCATTCGATGGTATCGAAAGCCGCCACCGGCGTGATTGCTGGCCTGGGCGTGATCGGCTACGAACTGGCGATTGATGCGGTCGTTGAGTTGATCAAGGCGAATGCGGCATGAGTACCTTGGTTTTTTACAGCGAATTCGACAGCTATGAACAGTGGTCGAGCTTGCTGGCGCCGCATCTGCCAGGCGTAACGATTTGCCGGGCAGAAGAGGTGCAGAACGTCGATGACGTGCATTACGCATTGGTGTGGAAACCGCCGCATGGCTTTTTCGCTGCGTATCGCAACCTCAAGCTGCTGGTGAATCTCGGCGCGGGCGTTGATTCGTTGGTGGGGCGCGATGATTTGCCGGACATCCCGATTACCCGTTTGTCCGATCCACATATGGCACGCATGATGGCCGGTTTTGTGCTGTTCGCGGTGCTGCGTTATGCGCGTGACATTCCCGCCTTTGAACGCGCGCAGCGTGAACGGCGCTGGCACTATCTGCATCCGCGTTCGCCTGAAACGGTGCGCGTCGGCGTGTTGGGATTGGGTGAACTGGGTTCCTATGCCGCGCTGGAACTGGCGCGCCAGGGATTGGATGTACGTGGTTGGTCGCGTTCGCAGAAAAACATCGACGGCATCAAATGCAGTAGCGGTTTAGCCGCGCTGGATGATTTCCTCGCCAGCAGCGACATTTTGGTGGTGATGCTGCCGCTGACGCCGCAAACCCAAGGATTGCTGAATGCTGAACGTTTGGCGCGATTACCTAAAGGCAGCGCATTTATCAATGTGTCGCGCGGGGCGATTGTCGATCAGGCCGCGTTGACGCAAGCGTTACAGCGTGGCGATATTGGGCATGCGACACTGGATGTATTCGATCGCGAACCGTTGCCGCCAGAAGATGCGTTGTGGGTGATGGAAAATGTGCTGATTACACCGCATCTGGCCTCGGTAGCGATTCCCGCCAGCGCTGCACCGCAAGTCGCCGATAATATCCAGCGTGCCGCGCGCGGTGAGCCGGTTTTAAATCGCGTGTACCCGCAGCAGGGTTATTAATTAGCGGTCGCCAAAAATGGCGACCCTACGACGAATAATGGTTTACGCCACTTTCACCACTTGCGGATCGAAATAGCTCGGTGCCGCCATGCCGGGAATATATTGGTCGGAAATAAACATGCGGCAACGTTCGGCGAAGGCGCTGACCACCATCGATTGCTGCACGTGCGCCATGGTGGCGTAACCGAGTTGCATTGGCTTATTAACGCCCGCTAAGCGCACGCGGATCAGGCGTTTGCCATCCTGCGACAGATGCGCTTTTGGTCGCACGTTGGCAATACCAAAACCAACACCGTTTGCCACCATTGCGCGCACCGTTTCCATATTGCTGGAACGCATCACCACATTCGGCGTCACGCCAGCTTCACTGAATAAGCCGAGAAAGTATTCGCGGCTCCACGGCATATCCAGCAGCACCATCGGCACGTCAGCCAAATCCTGAATCGATACCGCAGATTGCGTAGCGAAGGGATGATGCTCGCCGACCATCACGTACGGCGGCAGCTGCGCCAGTGACTTAAACGTCACATCGCTGGCAGGCACTAAATCATAGGTAAGCGCGATGTCGATATCGGCGGCGCGCAACTGTTTTAGCAGCTGCTCGTGGTTGCCTTCCACCAAGGTGACACGCACGCCAGGAAAGGCGCGGCCAAAGCCAAACACCAGTTCTGGCGTCAACATCGGGGCCAGCGTATCGAGACAACCGACGCGCAGCGGGCCGCGCACGTTATTCATTGATTCCGAGGCGATGGTGTAGAGATTCGACATCTGTTCAAGAATCAGTTTGGCCTCTTTTAATACCTGATGGCCGATTGCGGTGAGGGAAACGCCTTGGGCGTGATGGCGCACAAACAGCTGCACGCCAAGCTCAGACTCAATGTGGGTGATGGCCGCGGATATCGACGGCGAGGAGACGTGAATACGTTCCGACGCGCCGATAATGCTGCCCGCTTCACCGGAAGCGACAAAATATTCCAGCTGACGCTGGGTGATGCGACTGAGCATGCAGGTTCTCCTGAGATCGCTGGCACGCTCATGTCGCGCCAGTCATTCTAATAGTGTCGATTAAGCTCAAGCATTTCTCATGCCAAATTCCGACTCACAGCATAATCTCCTGCTAAATGGCTAGCGCCTATTCGCCTCTCCCTCACCACTGCTTAAGAAAATCCTTGCCAAGCCAGCCGCTTTTTTAGCGTCAGAAATTCTGATGCAACAGCGAGGGAAATGCTGTTTTACCGAATCCCAACGCAACGGCATTATCGCTGCAACACCCGAGAGCCGCCTTCGCACTGTTTAAGTGCATTGCGACGCGATGGAGCAGACGGTGGTGCAAAGCAGCTACAACAGCCATTTCATTCATTGGGGACGAGAATATGTTGCGTAAGATTGGTGCCTTAACGTTGTTGACCACGTGTGTATTGAGCGCAGGGAATGCGATGGCCGCAGATAAGCTGATTGTCAGCACCTGGGGCGGCAGCTTTAAAGATCTGATTGATCAAACCATCGCTAAAGAATTCACCAAAGAAACCGGCGTGGAAGTGCAGTTCGTGACCGGCGGCACCATCGATCGCCTGAATAAAGCCAAGCTGGCTGGCGGTTCACCTGAAACTGACATCACCTTTACCACCGCACATGTCGGCTATCTGTATGCCAACAGCGGCCTGTTCGAAAAGCTCGACATGAGCAAAATCCCTAACGCGGTGAATCTGGTCCAGCAGGCGAAAGTCAGCCCATATCACCTTGGCGTGTGGGGCTACGTTTACACTATCGGCTATCGTCCAGATTTGGTGCCGAAAGGTGAAGAGTTCACCAGCTGGAACGATCTGTGGCGTCCAGAGCTGAAAAGCTCGATCGCGCTGCCAGATTGGGATCCGAGCCATATCATCGCGGTTTCCGCCAAGCTTTCTGGCACCGATGCGGCGCATTGGCAGCAAGGTCAGGCCAAGCTGAAAGCGCTGATTCCGAATATCAAATCCTTCTATACCGATGATGCTAACAGCCAGCAGTTGATCTCCACCGGCGAAACGCCAGTGCAGGTGATGCTGTCGATGAACGCCTACAGCATGATTGCCGAAGGCGTCAACATTAAGCTGGCGATTCCAAAAGAGGGCGCGATTCTGGGCGTGGATACCGTGGGTATCAACAAAGGCACCAAGCATGCCGACCTGGCTTACAAGTTCATGAATATTGCGCTGAAGCCGGAAATCCAGCAGGAAGTGGCGAAGATCTATCGCGGCAGCCCAACGGTGACCAACGCGCATATCGATCCTGAGTTGGCGAAACTGCCTGGCATGTTGACCACGCCAGAACAGTGGAACGCCACCATCAACACCGATCCACAACTGCGTGCGGAAAAAACCGCCGAGTGGCGTCAGTGGTTCTCTGAAAACATCATGTCGCATTGATAAGTATGGGCGGCCACCAAGCCGCCCGGTTCGTCGCACCACTTTATTCAGGCAGCAACGTCTATGACGAGAAAACCGACATTCTTACCCTGGTTCATCATTCCCGCCACCTTAACGGCGTTGGGACTGGTGGTAGCCATGTTCGCCGTGATGCAGTTCAGCGTGCGGGCCTATATTCCCGGTTCGCTCGACGTGGGCGGATTCACCCTGGCAAACTTTGACGGCTTATTTAAAAAAATCTATGCCGATGCCTTTATTAACACCGTGATGCTTAGCGCCAAAACCGCGATTTTCGGTTTGTTGATGAGCTATCCGCTGGCGTATGCGCTGGTCAGAACCAAAACCACATGGATCAAATCCACTATTTTGATCATCGCCATCACGCCGCTGTTTCTCGGCGAAGTGGTGCGCACCTATTCGTGGATTATCGTGCTGGGTAACAGCGGTTTTCTCAATAGCCTGCTGCTGGCGATGGGCCTGATTAATAAGCCCATCCAGTTTATGTTCACGCAAACCGGCGTGGTGGTGGCGTTGGTGCATGTGACCATGCCGATCATGGTAATGATGCTGGCGACCGCGCTGTCGCACATCAATCCCGACTATGAAAAAGCCGCTACCAGTTTGGGCGCTGGCCCGATTCGTACGTTGTTGACGGTGACGATTCCGCTGTCGATTCCTGGCATTGTGTCGAGCCTGACCACGGCGTTTGCCTGGACGTTCAGCGCCTTCGCCACGCCACAATTGATTGGCGGCGGACGCGTCAGCACTGTGGCGACCATGGTGTATCAGCTGGGCTTCTCCTCAATGAATTTCCCGTTTGCCGCCGCGCTGAGCATTGCCGGTTTGATTCTGACCATTCTGTTGCTGATGGCATTAAAACGCATGAGCCGATTCCTGCACGCGATGGGAGAGCACTAAGATGACCCGATCCCTCAACGATAAACTGATTACGCTGGCCGGACGCACGCTGGTTATCGCGATTCTGCTGTTCGTGTTGCTGCCAACCATTGTGGTGTTCATCTCCTCATTCAGCAGCACGTCGGTATTGTTCTTCCCGCCAAAAGGCTGGTCGCTACGCTGGTTCGAGCGTGCGGTGAACTACGACGATTTCCGTCACGGCTTCTACTCTGGCTTGATCGTCACCGCGTGGGCTTCAACGCTGGCGGTGATTATCGGTGCCACGCTGGCGATTGCCATTGAACGCTACAGCTTCCCGTGCAAACAGGTGTTGGAAGGCGTGCTGTTGTCGCCGCTGTTTATCCCGCATTTCACCATCGGCCTCGGTTTGCTGATGCTGGTTTCACAATTGGGGATAGGGCGCGGCTATCCGCTGGTGATTTTCTGCCATATCGTGCTGGTGCTGCCGTTTGTACTGCGCAGCGTGTATGTGTCGCTGAAAAACCTCGAACAACGCATTGAATCGGCAGCCGCGAGTTTAGGCGCGTCACCGCTGCGCGTAGTGTGGACCATTACCGTGCCGCTGATTCTGCCGGGCTTGTTTGGCGGCTGGTTATTTGCCGCCATCCTGTCGTTCAACGAATTTACCGCTTCGCTGTTTATTACCACGCAAGCCACCCAGACGTTGCCGGTGGCGATGTACAACTATGTGCGTGAGTTTGCCGACCCAACCTTGGCGGCGCTGTCGGTTATTTATATTGCGGTAACCGCGACGATGTTAATTATCGCCAATAAGTTTTTAGGCTTAGGGAAAATATTGAACGTCGAAGCTGGGCATTAATTAAATAAAACCGGTAACCATTGCGCTGAATTGCATGGCCGCACATTTTGTAGCGGCGCGATTCATCGCGCAATAAATTGCGCCGCTACGAATCCTGCGCTCTGTTATTTCGGTTTTTATCTCTTAACTGACTAAAATTTTAGGGACTTCACATGTCTGTAGAAAAAATTAATACTGTGATTGTTGGTGCAGGTCAGGCAGGAATTGCGATGAGTGAGCATCTGTCGTTAATGGGCGTGCCACATGTGGTGTTAGAACGCAGCCGTATTGCCGAACGCTGGCGTTCAGAGCGCTGGGATTCATTGGTGGCTAATGGTCCAGCCTGGCACGATCGTTTTCCTTCAATGAAATTCGATAATATTTCCCAGGAAGCGTTTCCACCGAAAGAGCGTATGGCGCAATATTTCGAAGATTACGTGAAAATGCTCGATGCGCCAGTGCGTACCGGCGTGGACGTGCATTTGGTGGAGCGTCTGCCGGGACGCAGCGGTTTTAAAGTGGTGACCTCGGCTGGGGAATTTGAAGCCGACAATGTGGTAGCGGCAACCGGTCCGTTTCAGAAGCCGTCTTTCCCGCAGATCGTGCCGGAGAGCGCAGCGCTGCATCAGATCCATTCCTCAGCCTATAAGAATCCACAGCAATTACCGCAAGGCGGCGTGCTGGTGGTTGGCGCGGGCGCTTCCGGAACACAAATCGCTGAAGAACTGCGTAAATCGGGTCGCGAAGTGACGTTATCGGTTGGCGAACATTATCGTCCACCGCGTTCGTATCGCGATCGCGATTACTGCTGGTGGTTAGGCGCGCTCGGCTTGTGGGATGAAGTGAAAATCAAACCGAAGAAAGAGCATGTGGCGTTTGCGGTGAGCGGTTATGAAGGCGGCAAAACGGTCGATTTCCGTCGTCTGGCGCACATGGGCATCACCTTAGTGGGCATCACCCAAACCTATAACGATGGCGTGCTGAGTTTTGCAGACGGTTTGGTGGAGAATATTGCCGAAGGCGACAAAGCCTATTTCGATGTGCTGCGTGATGCTGATGCCTATATTGAACGCAATGGCTTAGATCTGCCGCCAGAGCCACAAGCGTGGGATTTGTTGCCTGATCCAGAATGCTTAATTAATCCCCTGTCTGAATTGGATCTGCATGCCGCGGGGATTACCTCGATTATTTGGGCCACCGGTTTTAAATTCGATTTTAGCTGGCTGCAAGTGGATGCCTTTGATGAAAAAGGTTTCCCATTCCATAAGCGCGGTATTTCAGCTGAGCGCGGCATCTATTTCCTCGGTTTGCCGAACCTGGTGAATCGGGCGTCGTCATTTATTTATGGCGTATGGCATGATGCCAAATATATTGCCGACCATGTGGTATTGCAGAACGCGTATACCGATTACAAAAAATAATCCTTGGGTCGTTATTAATTGCGCAATGCTGGTCAGTTAAGCGTCTTGAGGTCACCATAAATGGCGACCTTACAACGGAATTGGCACGTTTTCGTAGGGTCGCCATTTATGGTGACCTGTTTATTTAGAATTGGAATCGAATAATGCCGATTACTTGCATCGAAGAATTACGCCAATTAGCGCGTAAACGCGTACCGAAAATGTTTTATGACTACGTGGATGCCGGTTCATGGACGGAATCCAGCTATCGCGCCAATGAAGCCGATTTACGGCGTATCGAATTCCGCCAGCGCGTGGCGGTGGATATTTCACAGCGCAGCACCGCCAGTAGCATGGTCGGGCAATCAGTGGCGATGCCGATGGCCATTGCGCCCACCGGATTAACCGGCATGGTGCATGCTGACGGTGAGATCCATGCCGCGCGCGCGGCGAAAAAGTTTGGCATTCCGTTTACGCTCTCCACTATGAGCATTTGCTCGCTGGAAACGGTGGCGCAGGCCACGCAACAGCATCCGTTTTGGTTTCAGCTGTACGTGATGCGCGACCGGCAATTCGTCGCTAATTTAATTGAACGCGCCAAGGCCGCCAACTGTAGCGCGTTAGTGGTAACCATGGATTTGCAGGTATTTGGTCAGCGGCACAAAGACATCAAAAATGGCTTATCCACGCCGCCGCAAATGACGTTGCGTAACATACTTAATATCGCCAGTAAACCGCGCTGGTGTCGTCTGATGTTGGCGACCAAAAACCGCAACTTTGGCAATATCATCGGCCATGCCAGCGGCGTCGATAGCATTGATGCGATGATGGAGTGGACGCAGCAGCAGTTTGATCCCTGCCTTTCGTGGCAAGACGTTGAGTGGATTAAACAGCGTTGGGGCGGCAAGTTGATCGTTAAAGGCATTATGGATGCCGAAGATGCACGCCTGGCGGTGGAAGCGGGCGCCGATGCGGTGATCGTCTCCAATCATGGCGGTCGTCAGTTGGATGGCGTTTCATCCTCGATTTCGATGTTGCCGGAAATTGTCGCAGCGGTGAATAAGCAGGCGGAAGTGCATTTCGACGGAGGGATTCGTTCCGGTCAGGATGTGCTGAAAGCGGTGGCGCTCGGTGCAAAAGGCACCTACATCGGCCGTAGCATGCTGTACGGCCTCGGTGCGCTGGGTGAAGAGGGCGTGACCACCGCGCTGAATATCATTCGCAATGAGTTTGACCTATCAATGGCGTTCTGTGGCAAAACCGCTGTTAAGTCGATTGGGACGGATATTCTGCGGATGTAAGGCGGTCACCATCAATGGCGACCCTACGATGTGCATATCTGGGGTTGCGGCTTTTTGCTGCCCAAGGTAATCACGAAGCTCAGCACCGTAAACACCGTCATAATGCCCACCATAATCCACGGCGTGCCGTTATTCAGCCACGCCAGCAGTAGCGATGAAATAATCCCGCTACCGTATTGCAGCGATCCAATCAGCGCCGAGGCCGATCCGGTCGCATTGGGCACCGCATCCAATGCGGCAGCGGTGGCGGAAGCGGCGATAATGCCATTCATTGAGAAGAAGATGAAAATACAGGCCACCAATAATGCGATGCCGCGGGGATTGAGGTTTAACGTCAGGCACATCAATAAGGTCATCAGCGCGGCAATAAATGAAGCCGCTTTCAGCAAGGTTTCCAGTTTGATGTTCTGCACCAAACGTTTATTGATGGTGCTGATGGTCACCAATCCGACGATATTCACCGCGAACAGCCAACCGTAATGCTGCGGATCGATGCCGAAGTAGCTGATATACACCGCCGGTGAGCCGACAATAAAGGCGTAAGCCGCCACGTAATAGAAGGTGACGCACAAGGTAAAGCGCATAAAGCTTTGATTCTTGAGCAGCGTGCGGTAATTGCCAAACGCATGACCTAACGAGGTTTTCACCCGCTTCTCTGGCGGCAAGGTTTCAGGCAGCAGCGTTAACGCCACAAACATCAGCGCGCCAACAACGGCCAAAAACCAGAAAATCATCGGCCAATGAGAAAAACGGATGATCTGCCCGCCGAGCAATGGCCCAGCAATCGGCGCGATCGCCATGACAATCATCAGTGTTGAAAGCATCTGCGCGGCGCGGGTGCGCGCAAACAGATCGCGAATCATCGCGCGTGCCAACATCGGTCCAGTGCAGGCACCTGCGGCTTGCACTACGCGCCAGATAACGATCTGCACCATATCTGTCGCAAGCGCGCAGCCTGCCGATCCAATGGCGAAGACAATCATGCCGATATACAGCGGTTTCTTGCGCCCCAGTTGATCGCTAATCGGACCCCAAACCAGCTGCGCAATGGCAAAACCAATCAGAAAACCGGTAACGGTGAGTTCAGAATTACCGTGCAACGCCGCTGACATGGCAGGCATCGCCGGTAAATAGATGTCGGTGGAAAGCGAGGTAAACGCCATTAAGGCGCTCAAAATGACGATGAAAATAATGCCGGTTTTAACGTCGGGCGGATGCTTGGCTGCTTGAGTGTCCATGGGATCTCGGGGGCTGGTGTTATCAAGGATTTATTTTACCAAACACCATTTAAAGCATTAATGGCTTTAATCCGCTAGAACCTATGAATCGAAATCATAATTAAAGCGGCTGCGGTGATTCTACTCATCCAAAGGTTGGCTTTGATAGCCTTTATAGTTCTTATGAATAAGTGGATCGTCCAAACTGCCATAGCAAATGGCCTCTTTATCAAGACCATCCAGCCCTTTTATTCCACCAATAATTGTCGGCCACTGATCTCGATGATCAATATTGATGATGTAGGGTTGCAAATAGCTATCCAAATGCCCCTTTGACGGCTCGCGGATTTCGTCACTGAGTGCCGCAAGATAACCATCTTTAGTGGTGCGAGACCAATCAATTGAGAAACCTGCGCGGTAACTTAACTCCATGAAAACCAGCAATAATGTGCGTCCATTGCCATCAAGGAAGGGATGTGCAAATGCAAGTTGACCCAACACAGCACCGGGCTGTTTGCAAAAGCGTTCAACGTTCAATGCCATCTTAAGCGCATAGTCCACAGCTAGCTGAATTGAGTGCGGATATTCGAACACGGTGAAATAGGGATCGTCGCGAGAGCCTTTGAATACCGCTAAATGCGGCGTTAACTGATTTCTATCTTTTCCTGCCCACGGATAGAAATCAGAAAACAAGATTTCATGAACTTTAAGAACAGTGGCGTAGCTGATTTGATCCTGAGAAGCTAAAAAAGCCAGCGCATCTTCAACACTTAATTCAAATGAGAGATGTTCTGACTCTTTAACTTCTGTGGGATCTTTTAATTTAAGCGTATTTTGCAAATAGCCAGCAGTGGCGAAGTCGTTGAAAGGATCAAAACTCATGCGCTGAAATTCTGCTTCTGCTGTCTTTTTTCCTGCAAGTAGCTGCCCTGTAGTTGCAAGGTCTCAGCTTTGGTCAGGACGCCTTTTTTCTTCAGGTTCACCAGTAATTGCTCGATAGTATCGAGTTCTACGATGTCACCCGCCAAACGAGTAATCGCCACAGCCATGCGGCTCATGCCGTCACGCTCAGCGGTCACTTGATGCGCTTTTGCAAGGCTACGCACGTGATTGGCAACACTTAACGATGCGGTTTTAGCCATATCATTACCCCCTAAAAGAGCTGTAATTTTAGCATGGCGCTGGGTGGATGTCGTCTGACGATGATGGTCTATTTAGGCACAAAAAAAGCCGGACAGTGTCCGGCTTCTCATTGCGAGGCGTGAATTACAGCGCCATGTCCTGCTTGCCTGATTCTGCACGCGGTTTCGCTTGCGTCGGGGCCACAGTTTGGTCTGGCATGGTGATCACTGGCGGTTTGGTCAGTTGCAGCGCGGCTGCGGTGTTATCCCAAACTTGCTGAGTCAGTGCGGTGTTGCCGTTCAGCTTCTGGCCGAAGCTTGGCACGATAGCGCGGATCTTCTGCTGCCACTCGGGCGAAGCGAACTGCTCTGGGAACAGCTTCTTCATCACGTCGAGGGTGATTGGCGCGGCAGTTGATGCGCCCGGAGATGCACCCAACAGCGCAGCCAGGGTTTTCTGCTGATCGGTCACGATTTCGGTGCCCAGTTTCAGCAAGCCACCTTTTTCCGCATCTTTCTTGATGATCTGTACGCGTTGACCAGCCTGAATCAGTTTCCAGTCCTCTTTACGCGCGTTTGGATAGTACTCTTTCAGCGCAGCAAAGCGGTCATCGTCATTCAGCATTACCTGGCCAATCAGGTATTTCACCAGGTCGAAGTTATCGATACCAACATGCGTCATCGGCATGATGTTGCTGGTGGTGGTGGCGCTCAGCAGATCAAACAGTGAACCGTTTTTCAGATATTTGGTCGAGAAGGTCGCGAACGGCCCAAACAGCACCACTTTCTTACCATCAAGGTAGCGAGAATCGATATGTGGCACCGACATCGGCGGTGCACCCACCGAAGCCTGACCGTAAACTTTTTCCAGATGACGGTTAGCGATTTCTGGGTTTTCGGTCATCAGGAATGAACCACCAACCGGGAAGCCGCCGTAGTTGTCAGCTTCTGGAATACCGGTTTTCTGCAACAGCTTGATCGCACCGCCGCCCGCACCGATAAACACGTATTTAGCATCGACTGCGCGCATGTCGCCGCTTTTCACATCTTTAATGGTGACGTGCCACGAATTGTCGCCGTTACGTTTGAAATCAGTCACTTCAGACGAGGTTTCTAATTTGAAGTTCTGATCTTTTTTCAGGCTGCCGATCAACTGACGGGTGATTTCACCGTAGTTAACGTCGGTGCCAACGGGCGTCCAGGTTGCGGCCACTTTCTGATTCGGATCACGACCTTCCATTACCAGCGGCGCCCATTGCTGGATCTGCTGATGATCGGTAGAGAATTTCATGCCCTGGAATAGGGTGGTTTTCTGCAACGCATCATAACGCTTGGTCAGGTACTCGACGTTTTTGTCGCCCCAAACAAAGCTCATATGTGGAGTAGAGTTGATGAACGAGTGCGGATCGTGCAATACGCCGCGCTGCACTTGTGCCGTCCAGAACTGACGCGAAATCATAAAGGATTCGTTGATTTCCAGCGCTTTGCTAACGTCGATTGAACCGTCTGCACGCTCAGGCGTGTAGTTCAGCTCCATGTTAGCAGAGTGACCGGTGCCGGCGTTGTTCCAGCCGTTAGACGATTCCAGCGCCACGCCGTCCAGCTT
This sequence comes from Pantoea sp. CFCC18179, assembly GCF_059412405.1. Lineage (NCBI taxonomy): Bacteria > Pseudomonadati > Pseudomonadota > Gammaproteobacteria > Enterobacterales > Erwiniaceae > Pantoea > Pantoea sp. CFCC18179. The sequence goes on from NZ_JBNBPM010000015.1 coordinate 65,736, forward strand.
CTCAACCATCAGCTGTTTCCAGCCTGGTTGCAGCTCTTGCAGCCATGTGCCTAGCGAGGCGCTCATGATGCCGCCGCCAATCAACAGAACGTCAGTTTTTTCCGGTGCGTTTTCAGCATGAACCGCTGAAGAAACAAGTAGCGCTGCCAGCGAAAGGGCAGACACGATCTTTTTGGTGTGAGTCATTCCAGTCCTACTTATTGTGCTTTTGCAGGTGAACGTTAAAAATTCGGTTTGCACATTAAGAGATTGTTACGAAGTTATTAACTTGTTTTTAGTTAATTAAGTATTGGTGTTAGTTAATTAACTTATAAAAATAAAATAGCGGAAAATATAGCCACAAGAGGAAATAAGTCGGGGATAAACCGCTAAAGCAGCACGGTTATTCTTTATATCGGGAGACGCGACTTAGGTCAAATAAAATGCGCAAACGCTAACGACACACTTCATAAACCATCACTGCACGAACCGTGTTGATTGCCCGCGCGAGAGTTGTATTACCCTAAGCTCTCTAATGACTTTCTCTCTTTATCGTGTGGGCAACGGCATGGCTAATAAAACACTGTATGAAAAGCTGATCGATCAGCATGTGGTCCGTAAGTTAGATGACGAAGGGCACGTGCTGCTCTACATCGATCGCTCGATCCTCAATGAATACACCAGCCCGCAAGCGTTTAGCGGCCTACGCGAGCAACAGCGTAAAGTGCGCCATCCCAGCACCATTTTGCTTAATGTCGATCACGTGAACCCAACGCGACCCGAACGCGATAACGACATGACCGATGCCGGTGGCCAGTTGCAGGTCGATTACTTTCGCGAAAACGCCGCGCATTTCGGCATCGAACTGTTCGACGTGCTCGATCCGCGCCAGGGCATCGAACATGTGGTGGCGCACGAACAAGGCTTGGTGATGCCCGGCATGGTGATTGCCGCAGGCGACAGCCATACCACCACCTATGGCGCATTTGGTGCGCTGGGATTTGGTATCGGCACTTCGGAAATCGAACACTTACTGGCGACACAAACGCTGATTTATCGCCGCCTGAAAAGCATGCTGGTGACGGTGAACGGCGAACTGCCGTTTGGTTGCTCGGCGAAAGACATCATCATGGCGCTGATCGAAAAAATTGGCGCATCGGGCGCGACCGGTTATGCCATTGAATTTGCGGGCGAGGCAATTTCTGCGCTTAGCATGGAGGGGCGAATGACGCTGTGCAACATGGCGGTGGAAGCGGGTGCGCGCGGGGCGATCATCGCGCCGGATGAGAAAGTTTTTGCCTACATCGCGGGCAAACCGCAGATGCCAACTGGCGAATTGTGGCAACAGGCGCTCGCCGAATGGCGCACTTTACGTAGCGATGATGATGCCGTTTTTGATGCGCGCATCACGATCGATTGCAGCGACCTCGAACCCAAAGTCACTTGGGGCATCAGCCCGGATCAGGCCAGCGCGATAACCGCCAGCGTACCCGATCCGGCGCAGGAAAAGGATGCGGTTAAGCAGCAAGCGCTGAAAACCGCGTTGAAATATATGGGGCTGGAACCCGGCACGCCGCTGGCTGAAATCGCCATCACCCATGCTTTTATTGGCTCCTGCACCAACGGACGCATCGAGGATTTACGTGCCGCCGCCGCGATTCTCGACGGACACAAAATCGCGCCCCAGGTGCGCGGCATTATCGTGCCGGGATCAACGCAGGTACGTATGCAGGCGGAAGCCGAAGGATTAGCGGCTATCTTCATCAATGCCGGTTTTGAGTGGCGTCAATCGGGCTGCTCGATGTGCCTGGCGATGAATGAAGATGTGTTAGCGCCTGGCGATCGTTGTGCTTCTGGCACCAACCGCAATTTCCCTGGCCGACAAGGTGCCGGTGCGCGCACCCATTTGATGAGTCCGGCGATGGTTGCCGCCGCCGCGATTGCTGGTCATCTGGTTGATGTCCGCCGCTTTATGACAGCAGAGGTTTGATATGCAAGCATTTAACAACATTACTGGCACACTCGCGCCGTTGCCGGCCGCCAATATTGATACCGATGTGATCATGCCGAAGCAGTTCCTAAAAGGCATCGATCGTCAGGGTTTGGATCGTGGTGTGTTTTTCGATCTGCGCTTCTTAGCTGACGGAAGCTCAAATCCAGATTTCATCCTCAACCAGGCTGGCTGGGAAAATGCCGCATTCTTGCTGGTGGGCGCCAATTTTGGCTGCGGTTCTAGCCGTGAACATGCGGTTTGGGGACTAAATCAACTGGGGATTCGCGCGATTATTGGCACCAGCTTCGCCGGTATTTTTGACGACAACTGTCAACGCAACGGTGTGCTGACGTTGACCTTAAGCGAAGAGGATTATCAGCGTTTGGTGGCGGTAGCCAATGATCCCGCGAGCAACCGCATCACCGTGTCGCTGCAACAACAAACCATCCTCTTCAATGATCAGCGCATGCCATTTTCAGTCAGCGCGTTGAAACGCGAAATGTTATTGGGCGGCGGCAGTGCAGTGGATTGGACGTTGCAATATGAAAGCGATATCAGCCAATTTGAAGCGCAACATTTCGCGCAACGTCCGTGGCTCAAACGCGCCAACATCATCAGGGAAGCCGAGCATGAGTGAGATTACGCCACGCGGGGAATCACCGTTTATTGCAGGCTTTAGCCTCAGCGATGTGCGTTTGTCGAACGGCACAACGCTGCGCGTAGCGATGGGCGGTGAGGGCGCGCCGCTGTTATTGCTGCACGGGCATCCACAAAACCATTTAGCTTGGCGCAAAATCGCACCCACGCTGGCGCAGAAATATCGCGTGATCTTGCCGGATCTGCGCGGTTACGGTGACAGCGATAAACCCGCCAGCGATAAGTCGCATCGCCCTTATTCCAAACGCGTGATGGCGGAAGATATCAGTTTGCTGATTGAGGCGCTGGGAATGGAACGCGTGGCGTTTGTTGGACACGATCGCGGCGCGCGTGTCGGGCATCGGCTGGCGCTTGATCACCCAGAAAAAGTCTCCTGCTGCGTGTTTGTCGATATTGCGCCCACCGCCACCATGTATGCGCTTACCAATCAAGAATTCGCGACCCGTTATTTCTGGTGGTTTTTCCTGATTCAGCCTTACCCGCTACCGGAAACCATGATCGGTCACGATCCGGCTTTATTCCTGCGTAAGCATATTGATGGTCAATTAAAAACGCCCGGCGCAACTGAGGATGAAATCTTTAATGACTATCTGCGCTGTTATCAAAATCCACAGATGATTCATGCGGTGTGCGAGGATTATCGCGCGGCGGCCACCATTGATTTAGACGACGATGCGCAAGACAGTGAAAAACGTATTGCAGCGCCGCTGCTGCTGTTATGGGGCGCAAAAGGCACCGTCGGCCAGTTATATAACGTGGTGGAAACCTGGCAGGATAAAGCGCGCGATGTGCAAGGATACGCATTACCTTGCGGTCATTCGCCGCATGAAGAAGTGCCAGAACTGTTTTTAAGCCAGCTACAACCGTTCCTGAATTCTGTGTTATAACCGGCTAAATTTGCTTAACACAGTGATGTTATGAAGATATTGCTTGCCGGGAAGAATTATCAAAAACCGTTACAGGGTTGGCCATCCGTGGAAGATCTGTATGTGTTTATTAGCGTGGCGCGCTATGAAGGATTTGGTCGCGCCGCCGCTGAACTCGGCCAGTCGCCTTCATATATCAGCAAACGTATCGCCATTCTGGAAAAACAGCTGGAAACCCGGCTGTTTTTTCGTACCAATCGTGTGATGCGCTTAACTCCGGAAGGGGAAAAAGCGTTAGAAGGCGCACTGCACGTGGTGCACGAAATGGATGCTTTTCTACATAACTTTCAGCAGTGGCGCGGCGAATTAACCGGCGACCTCACCGTGGCCTGTTCATTTGGTTTCGGTCAGGATTACTTATCCGATGCGATTGCCGAATTTATGACGCTGCATCCCTCGTTGAATATCAAACTGATGCTGAGCGATCGTGATATTGACCTGCTGCAATCGGGCATCGATGTGGATATTCGCGTCGGCGATGATGTTAATCACTCCTACATCGCCAGAAAACTGGCAGCGAATCGGCGCATTTTATGTGCTTCGGCGCATTATTTAGCGCAATCTCCTGCGCTGGAAAAGTTGGATGACCTGATTGAACACAGCTGTTTAATCATTAATGAAAATAACAATCCGTTTGGTCATTGGGCGTTGAGCAATGGTGAACAAGAAATTGTTTGTCGCTTAAATAGCCATTATTCATCCAATAGCGGCAAAGTTATTTTGAATTGGGCCTTAAAATCCCACGGCATTGCATTACGTTCTGCCTGGGACGTTGCACCGTATTTGAGTGAAAATAAATTGGTGCATGTTTTACCCGAATGGTTTCAGGAAGCCAATGTCTGGGCGGTTTATACTCAACGCGCTTCGGAATCGCCACGAATTAAAGTGTTTATTGATTTTCTTGCCGACTATTTTGCAGAAAAAAGCCTGCCTATGATGAAGGGCAGGCTATAAATTCAAATAGAACGAAAGTCGACATTAGCCATAAGCCACTTTGCTATTGATATGATACAGCGTGGCGGTGGCTGCCATGACGTGCTGGCCATCGTGTGCCGGTTCGTGCGATTCCACTTCAGTAATGTGATAGCCGACAGCGCCCGCGGCTTGTGCTTTTTGCACAAAAGCATCATTCAACTCTTCCATTGAGGTGGCCCAGCTCACCGAAGTAAATCCGACCGGATGAATAGAGGATATTTCGCGATGGGTTAAATCAGCACGAATTAAAACCGGTTTAACGGATTGCGGTGTAAAGATTGAGATAACGTCATTAATTAATTGTTTCATGTTCTTACTCCTCGAAAATAATCTCAGCCAACGGCTAAAGCTGCGTGTCTTTCAAATGTTGATGAACTTTTTAGCAAACCCTAAATTGCGCACGGCAACTAATGATTGCCGGTGAAACTAATAAACACCTTTTGAGGTTAAGCGTTTTAGCTAAAGTTGCTAATTAGTTGTTAAGAAAGATTCAGCCACAACTCATTCAAACTTCCGCGAATATTTTTTCATCTGCTTACATTTGGCGAATTTAAATCGGTCACCATAAATGGCGACCCTACAGGCATTTCGCGTAGGCTCGCCATTTATGGTGACCGAATAAATTAAAACTCGCGCTGTCCGCCCAACTCGATTACCCGATTGGGCGGGATATTGAATTGTTCATGGGCGCGCAGGGCATTGCGCTGGCAGAAATGGAAGATCCCACCAATCACGCGTTTCAAACCTTTGCGCTTTTTCATCACCAGCGTGTCATGTGAAGTGAAGAATGAGGCTTCATTAATGGTGCAGCCAAATCCTTCTAAGCCGCAAAGGTAGAGAATTTCTGCCATTGATGGCGTTTCGCGCCAGCCATACTCGGCGGTGACTTGCCAGAATGACGGCGATATTTGCGTGATGCTGAGGCGTTTCTGGTTGTAGACGCGCGGGATGTCGCTAGTGCGGATATGCAGTAACACCACGCGTTTGTGCAATACGCGGTTGTGTTTGAGGTTATGCAGCAGCGCCTGCGGAATCTCGTGCTGTTTACGCGCCAGGAAAATCGCCGTGCCCGGCACGCGGCTCGGTGGATTGGTTTCCAGTGATTTCACCAGCGCTTGCAGGCTTTCAGGATCGTTATTCAGGCGACGAATCAGACGATTACGCTCGCTGCTCCAAATCAACATCAAGCCCATCATGCTCAGCGCTAACAGCACCGGCACCCAACCACCGGAGAGCAACTTCATCAGGTTGGCGCTGAACAGCGGAATATCAATACTCAACATGCACATCAGGAAAATAACCGCCAGCGGCAAAGGCCATTTCCAGTTGCGCAGCGCCACCACGCCCGCCAGACAAGCGGTGATCACCATGGTGCCGGTTACCACAATGCCGTAAGCGGAAGAGAGCGCCGAGGACTGGCGGAAGGCCAGCACGATCACTGTCACCGCGACAAACAGCAGCCAGTTCACCACTGGAATATAGATCTGGCCGGATTCGGTATGTGAGGTAAAGATGATGCGCATTGGCGGCAGGAAACCCTGACGAATCGCCTGATGCGTCAGCGTGTAGACGCCGCTAATTACTGATTGCGCTGCGATCACCGTTGCCAACGTGGACAGTACAATCAGCGGAATCTGTCCCCATGCTGGTGCGAGATTAAAGAATGGATTATTAAGCGCCTGCGGATCGGCAATCACTAAGGCGCCCTGACCGAAGTAGTTCAGTACCAAAGCGGGCATGGCGATCACCAGCCACGCCATGCGAATCGGCGTTTTGCCTAAATGTCCCATATCGGCGTACAGTGCTTCCGCGCCGGTAACCGCCAGCACCACCATGCCGAGCGCGGCAAATGCCAGCGCTTCGTGGCTGAGCAAAAACGTCAGCGCATAGCGGGGATTGAGGGCATATAGCACTTCGGGATTTTGCATGATGCCGCGAATACCGAGCAAGGCAATCGACACGAACCAGATAAACATCACCGGCCCGAACACTTTGCTGACCTTTTCCGTGCCGTGCTTTTGGATGATGAACAGCAGCGTCAGAATCACCACCGCCAGTGGCACCACGTATTTACCCAACTCCGGCGATACCACTTCGATGCCTTCAATGGCCGACAGCACCGAAATCGCCGGCGTAATCACACCATCGCCGTAGAAAAACGCACCGCCAATCAGCCCGGCCAGCACAATGATATGTGCGGCCTTCGGCCCAACGTGTTGGCGTGCCAGTGACATCAAGGTTAAGACGCCGCCTTCGCCGTCATGGTCGGCGCGCATCACGAAACAGACGTATTTCAGCGTCACGATCAGCGTTAACGCCCAGAAAATCAGCGACAGAAAGCCCATCACTGCGGTGGTCGAAAGGGTGCCATCCGGCAAAATGGAGAGACATTCTTTGAGGGTGTAAAGCGGGCTAGTGCCGATATCGCCAAACACAATGCCCGCCGCCGCCAACATCCCGGCGGGTAACGACTGTTTTTCGTTGTGACTCATAGATTTCCTGTGATCATCAGGGTTGCTACTTATAGGCGCGAACATACCTGTAAACGCGCAAAACGCCTAGAGGACGGCGAATTAATAGACAGCATTTTTACGCCAATTACCGAAATTTTTACGCCATTTTTATATCGCTGCTCATTTTATCTTCTGAGCATAGTCGATGAATCAAACAGCCAATGATGAGGAGATTATGCGGGGAGTCACAGAACGGCATGAAAGCCGCGCAACGGAATGTGCGCGGCGTTTTGAGCTGTATTACCAGCCTTTAATAATATCGCCTTTGTAGATCTGGTTGGCTTTATCCAGCACTTCTTGCGACTGGAAGGCTTGTTTCAGCTTCTGCACATTGGCGCTGTCTTTATTATCTTCACGCGCCACGATGGCATTAACGTATGGCGAGGCTTTGCCTTCCATAAACATGCCATCGCGCGAGGCGGAAAGATTGACCAAAGCGGCAAAGTTATTGTTGATGATCGAAATATACACCTGTGGATCGTCGAGCGTGCGTGCCAACTGCGGCGTATCTACTTCGACAATTTTCAATTTCTTCGGATTGTCGGTGATGTCCAATGTGGTCGGTAGCAGACCCGCTTCTGGTTTCACTTTGATCAAACCTTGCGCCTGTAATAACAGCAAGCTGCGACCCAGCGTGGTGGCTTCATTCGAAATAGTCACGGTAGCGCCATCGGGTAGATCGTTCAGCGATTTAATTTTGCGTGAATAACCGGCGATGGGGAAAACAAAGGTGTTGGTTACCACGGCGAAATGGTAGCCACGCTCTTTGGTTTGCATTTCTAGGTAAGGCAGGCTTTGGAAAGCATTGGCATCGACGTCTTTATTAAACAGCGCTTCGTTCGGCTGCACGTAATCATTGAAAGCAATAACATCGACATCCAACTTATATTTGTCGTGCGCAACCTGCTTGACCGTTTCCCACAGCGCCTGATCAGGACCAGTATTAATCGCGACTTTAATCTGATTTTCATTGTCTTTATTGCAACCGCTGAGTAAGGCAACAGAAGCGGCAAACAGCGAGGTCAGTAAAATTTTCTTCATGGCGCAGATTCCTATTTTGCGTAGGATTTGGACTATAATGGATATCTAGACGTCTGTACATCCATCTTCGGTACGTTTGCTGCTTATTCACTCAGCGCGAAAATTGCGCGCATCATAGCAATAAGTAATTAATTGCCGTAATTGACATATTGATGCCCTGATATATCCACAACGAAACAGTGTAGGAATAGAAAACTAATTCGATTTAAAAACAGCCTGAGTTGGATTGAGAACGATCTCAAACAGCAGATTTTATGAGGATTTCAGGTAATATCGATGAAGAAATGCAGAATTTTTCTATTACAATAAGATTACAAAAACTGCATTGTGTAATCGTTTACTTATAAGCTAGTCTGTTGTCGCAAAATATTTTTGTGATGGATAGAGAGAACATGATGTCGTCAGTTACAGCGGAAAACATGGAGCAGCTGGAAGCGTATCTCAGCAGCGGCAAACACCCTTCAGTTATTATTGGCTTTAATCTCACCAGCGATGCGTTCTTTACTATGGCAGCGTATTGGCACGATCGCGGAGTGAAGATTGAGAAGGGTGATCACTATTTCATCGCCACGCAGGAGTCTGATTTCATCCCGCAATGTGGCTAACATTTACGCTGAGAAATAGAATTCAGGTCAAGCAGGAGAGATATTTCTCGCCTGACCGCAACACGATCCGCTGAGCATTGAACGTAATTTCACGGTGTTCAAACGCACCGTAAATCCGCTCAAATTTTATCTTTGCCAATCGTTGAATGATTTTTTCTACCGTTGTCGCTGACAACGGTAACATGTTGGGATAGCTCCACATAAATGAGACGCCATCCGCACCAGGCGTAACCTGTACGATATCCCCGCTCAGTAATATCCCGTTTTCATGCTGCCAATGTAATACGCAGCCGCCGGCAAAATGTCCGCCAAGGCGAATCAGTTTAATCGTAGGTAAAATCTCGAACTCATCCTCCGCGAAAAGCTGAATATGCGGACTGTCACGCATGATCCATTCGCGATCATCCGCGTGCAAATAAATAGGTGCATTAAACGCTGCCGCCCAATCTTGCATGGTGCTGTAATAATGTGGATGCGAAATAGCGATGGCATGCAGGCCGCCCAGCGCGGAAATAAGGGTTTTGGTGGCATCATCCAAATTGGCGATGCAATCCCAAAGAATATTTCCTTGCGGCGTTTGCAGCAAAAATGCGCGTTGGTTAATGGCAAAACTGGGTACGGTTTGCAGACTCAATAATTGAGGTAGATGTTGCTGCCATTTATTGCTGTGCGAGGCGCGCAGTGTTTCCAGTGATAGCCATTGTTGCCCACTTTTAGGCACAAATTGCCGTTCATCCTCGCAAATTTTGCATTGTTCAATCTCGTCCTGAAGATAAGACGTGCCGCAGGCCACGCAGACGTTAATCATGGTGCTCTCCTCGATGGTTAAACATCCTTAGCACCAGCGTAGTCGTTAACTCAGCGGTTGGTAAATTACCCGGTGCGCATGAATGCGCACCCTACAAAATTCGTAGATCATTGTTGCGGCTGTAACTGGTAAATCCACGCAGTGATTTGCTCGCCGTTGTCGGTGGTGACATTCACCTCGACACGGTCGTAACCATCTTCAAATTCATCCAGCATCGGCCAATGGTCTGCAAGATTTTCTGAGGTGAACACACAACCTGGCACGCGCGGGCCATTTTGCTGTAACACGATGCCCGGAAAATCGGCTGCTGCGCCCCAACCAAATTGATAGAAGGTGCCGGTTACCCAGCCGGCCTGCCAGGCGCCGCCGATGTTCTCAAGGATGTGGGCATTCGTGTGTCCCGGTTGCAGCGTGCCATAAACAAATAAGCGGTTCATTTTCCCTCGTGAAATCAAGCAAAAGCGTTACGTTAACTATCGGCGATAACGATGTCATCAATCGCCCGATATGCGATGTGTCTGATAATGAAAGTGGCTATTCTGAAGGACCCGCGATGAGAGGTAAAAGATCAATGTCGAATAGTTCGAGCATTTCTCGCTGCAATATCAAAAGCTATCCGCAATCGGCGCAATATGATGGCGCAAGATTTACCAATAACATTCCACGTCAGCAGCTGGGATTTGTCGAATACGCCAAATTGCTGTGGGATTTCACCTTCAACAAACCGAAAAATACTGTGCCAGAATCGGCATTGCCACTGATGAGACTCGATGCGCAGCAGCTTGCCGCCGCTGCCGATAACAGCGTTTTTCGTCTCGGACATTCGTCGTTACTGTTCAAAATGCACGGCAAATATTGGCTCACCGATCCGGTATTTAACCAGCGTGCGTCCCCCTTTAGCTGGCTGGGTCCGAAACGCTTTCAACCTGCGCCCATCGCGCTAGACGAATTGCCGCCGATTGAAGGCGTGATTCTTTCGCATGATCATTACGATCACCTCGATTATCACAGCATCATGCAGCTGAAGGATCGCGTGCGCTATTTTCTCACGCCGCTGGGCGTGGGTGATTTGCTGACATCATGGGGCGTCGCGCCAGAAAAGATTACGCAACTGGATTGGTGGGAATCGAAGCATATTGGCGGCATTCAGTTTGTGGCTACGCCATCACAACATTTCTCCGGTCGCGGCTTATTCGATGGTAATAAACGTTTATGGTGTTCCTGGAGCATCATCAGCGATGAATTTCGGCTATTTTTTGGCGGTGATTCGGGTTATTTCCCCGGTTTTAAACAGATCGGCAATAAATTAGGCCCGTTTGATATGGCGTTTCTGGAAAATGGCGCCTATGACGCGCGCTGGGCCGATATTCATATGCAACCGCAAGACACCATTAAAGCCTTCATCGATCTCAACGCCAAATGGTTATTCCCGATTCACAACGCGGCCTTCGATTTGGCGTTTCATGCCTGGCATGATCCGTTGAATCAAATTGTCGCGTTGGCGGAAAAAAATAACATTAACATCTCAATGCCGCAGATTGGGCAGGGCGTGCAATTTTTGCAGCCGCAAAATGAAAAAGCGTGGTGGTGAGAAACAGTGAACCCGATGTGAAATCGGGTTCATTATTTTACTCTTCGGTGAGTTCGTCATACAGATTGCGCAGCCGCGTGCGTAAAAACAGCACCGCTTTGTGTTTGCGCGATAATAGCGCCTGCACGCTGCTGCCATTTTCCACAGCCAGTTCTTGATAGCTGTAACCCAGCAGTTCAGTTTTCTCAAACACCTCGCGTTGTGCGTCCGGTAATTCAGTCAACGCGGCTTCCAGTTCTTCCCATAATAGCGCTTTGAGATATTCATCTTCAGGCGTTTGCGGCACGCCGAATAAGGTTTCGGCCAGCTCATCTTCCGGGAAATCGCTCTCTTCCGAGGCGTTAAAATAATCGGCTAACGGCAACTCACGTTTTTTGCGCGCCCGATCGGTCATCTCGTTGCGTGCAGCGCGGAACAGCCAGGCCGCGACATTTTCCACCGGCTGTTCAACTTGCATCAATTTGTAGGTTACTTCCTGCAAGATATCGTCGGCATCTTCACGCACCGCGGTACGACCACGGATAAACGCTGTTAGTTTAGTGCGACAAGCGTTAATCGCCGACATCAGCAGAGAATCATGTGCCATCAGGCTTACTCGGCATCAGTCGATTTTGGCGCATTGTCGTCGGATTGCGGACGGTTGTCATAACGTTCGTCGCGACGTTCACGGCGATCGCAACGATCGTGATGGCCACGATGACCAAAACGGTTGCGGCGATGCTGCATAAACTCTTCGCGCTGTTCTGGTGTCATCTGCAACCAACGTTCATGCATGCGACGACGCGCCATACCAAACATGCCAGGACGGAAACCTAAACCGCCAAATAGAATGCGGCACAGCGCCAATAATCCCAACGCCTGCCAGAAGCCGATGGTTTTCACGCCGACAATCTCCGGCAGCAAGGCGTTCCACAGCGACATCACCAGCAACCCTAGCGCGGCGACGATCACCGCTCCAATTATTAGCGGCTTCGCCATGCGGTGGCGGCCAAAATGGTGTTCACGATGGTGGCTGCGCATATCAAAATCTCTCATTGTTTGTCCCTCATTAGATTAACGGATAACTGCTTGTGATGAGGTAGACGAATGAGCGAAGGGAATATTGCTAAAAAAAGGGAAAAAAATGAATGAGGCTTGGCAGGTGAAAAGAGGGTGCGAATGGCTCCGCACCCGATATAGCGATTATTTCAATTTAAAGAAGCCGACTAAACTGCGCAATTTATCGGCTTGTTCCTGTAAGGATGCGGTTGCCGCCACGGCTTGCTCAACCATCGAGGCGTTATGTTGGCTAGTACTGTCAATTAATCCCATTGCTTCATTCAGCTGCAAAATACCATCGCTTTGTTCCAGCGAAGCCGAAGAAATGTCGCGAATCAGCATTTGCATATTTTCGACTTTGCCAACAATGGTATCCATGCCGGTGTGTGCTTTGGTCACCAAATCCTGACCACCAATAATACGCTCAGATGAATCATCGATCAGTGTCCGTATCTCTTTGGATGCACCTGCTGAACGTTGTGCCAGTGCGCGAACTTCAGAGGCCACTACGGCAAAGCCGCGACCTTGCTCACCTGCACGAGCCGCTTCCACTGCCGCATTCAGTGCCAAGATATTGGTTTGAAAAGCGATGCCATCAATCACTTCGGTGATCGCCACCATCTTCTCGGATGAGGTTTTAATCGCATCCATACGCGAAGTGGCTTGAGCCATCAATGAACCATTTTCGTTAACGATCTCACCGGAATCTTGCATGTAGATATGCATTCTGTTGGCGTGATCGGCGGTGTTTTTGCTGGTGGCGGAAATTTGTTGCAAGGTCGCTGCTGTTTGTTCAACGCTTGCCGCTTGCTCTTCTGTTCGTGCAGCGAGATCGTGACTTGCTGAAAGAATTTCGGTTGAAGCCTGAGAAATAGCGACACTGCCATTAATGATACCCTCTGAGACTTCGTGCAAGCTGATGGTCATAGCGTGCAAGGCGGCTTTCAGCTGTCCGAGTTGATCTTTGGAATCAACCACAATGGCAGTGGTTAAATCACCGGCCGCCACGCTTTGTGCAATATTAACCGCCTCACGTAATGGTCTGGTGATGCTGCGCGTAATGAAATAAGCCAACAACACACTCGATAAAATGGCCAGCAACGCGCCGATGATCAGGCCACGTTCACCGGAAATCTCTGCATTGCGAATTCTGACATACTCTTCATCGATGAGATGCTGTTGGTACATCATCAATTCACCGACTGAATTATTATATTCAGCGACGATGGACATCCATCGCGCATCAATAAACTGGTCAACTTCGGCCATTGTCGCATTAGCTGCTATTTTGAGTCCGTTATTACGCAACGCGATGTAATTACTCCTTGCAGTTTTAATCTTCCCGATCAGATCAATGCCATGTTCACTTTTTATACTTGACTCAAGTTGAGTCATAATTTCGTTATAGCTTGCGGCATCTGATGTGAATTTAGAGTTGATACTGGCTCGAATCTCTGGATTGTTGGTACGCATCCAGGTCATCGAGTTAGCACTATTAGAGCGGATAATCGTGGAGAGTTGATTGGCTAAACGTTCTTTAACCAGCAATTGCTGAACAATCAGCTCTGTTTTTTCACCCGCTTCTTTGAGGCGCAAGAAACCTATAGATGCCATGACGACTACCAGACACAAAAGAAAACCGAATCCCAAACCTAGTCGACAGCCAACACTTAAATCTTTGAACCGCATAATCACCTCATTTTTAATCAAAATACTCAGTCGGTCTTACTATCGGTGGAAGTAAAATTTGCATAAATTTAATGTTGATGGCCGGTCTTTTTATGTTCGATCAGAGTGTGCAATAGGAAAAAGTAGAAACTATGTAAGGAAGTTGTTAGTTAAGTGAAATAACAAAGTAATAATCCTTCTTATCACAAACTATTAAGAGTATGTTTCTGCAAATTAAATCAGTAGAACTTCGCGCTAGTTATTAGAAGTCATTATTAAGTGCGGGTAATAGCATGCCATTAAAAAATACCAGGGTGACCTATTTAGGGCAGTCCAAGTTGGTGGTGTATTCAGATTGTCCTTTTACCTCATTGGGTATCAGTGAATTGATTGCCAGTCGATTTCCCACGCTGCCACATAATAATGTGATAATCGTGTTAGATTCCGCTGCGGGATATCTGGATATCAAGATGGCGGATATTTTTAGAATCAGGAAAATCTATGGCGATCACGCCTATGTTTTCGTGTTATCGCACGATGACGTGTGCTTTGAAGTTTATGATCGTATTCACTTTATCTCGTTGAAAGCCAAAGTGAATGATTTGGCATGTTACATCATGTGCTCGCTGGTTTTTGAACATCGGCATTCAACGTTGTTATCGCTGCAAAGTATGCAGATCATCTATATGAAGTCACGCGGGATGGATATTACCGATATTGCGTTGATAATGAACAAAAGCCGTTCAACAATAAAGAACAACTTCTCCTATTGTAAGCGACGATTGAATATCAAAAATCTTCTGTCAGAAAGGGCGCTGATTTATATCGCTAAAGGCATCGTTAGTTAATAATAAACCTCAAGGTGTTACGTGTCTGAATTCCTATCAGTAATTATTTCTTTGGCTTGCATTATTATTTTTATTTTCGCCATCACCAGGGCAATTAACAGCAGCAGGAAAAAGAAGTTTTATAACCGACGCCGAGGGGCGTAATGCTCATCTCAAAAATCCGTAGGGTCGCCATTTATGGCGACCTGGAAACATCACACTTTTACTAAGCTACCAAACACCTGTTTACCGTTATGGAAGGTGGCGATCACCGGGGCAATGTGTGCCACCGCTTCAGCGGAACAACTGGCGTTAACCAACATCATGGTGGCCTTATCCTGCGCTTTTGGCCATTGCTGCTCGCCTTGCGGGTTTAGCGGCAACACCTCATTAGTGGCAATACCTAATGCGCGGCTCAACGAGAATTCATCGGGACCGCGATACAGTTGCGCATAGACGTTAGCCTTTTCCAGCATGCTGCCGCTGCCAAACGGTTGCCAGTGATCGGCGATAGTATCGGTGCCTGACCAGACTGGCACGCCAGCGGCGCGTAGTTGCGGCAAGGGCATAATGACCCGACCAATCGGTACTGTAGTGGCGATGCTAAATTGTTGCTCTTTAAGCTGCTCGATCATCGCATCCAGCTCTTTGCCTTGCAGCGTACCCAGCGCGAAAGCATGGCTAATCGTCACTTTGCCTTTTAACTGCGGATTGTCGCGCACGGTTTTCAACATATAACGAATCGCGGCAACGCCGTGCGGTTCAGTTTCATGTAAGTGAATATCGATGGGTTTAGCAAAGTCGAGCGCGATACTGAACATTGCATCCAGCGATTTCTCCATCGCACCGTCGACGTTGGTGGGATCCAATCCGCCGACATAATTCGCCCCCATTTTCATCGCTTCGCGCATCATGCCTTCAACATGCGAACGCAATAAACCATGCTGCGGGAACGCCACGATTTCCGCCGAAAAGTCGGCGCGATGATGTTCAATTGCCTGCTGTAAATGTTCCAGACCTTGTAGCTTGCTGATCGGATCAATATTGCAGTGACTGCGTGCGGTGGTGCTGCCTTTGGATTGCAAGAGGCCGATCAATTTCTCCGCGCGAATCTCCGAGGTTGGCACCAGTTCGGGCAGGATTTGCTCTTCCTGATGGATCATATCGATCACGCTATGACGCGTTAACGGGGCGCGCCAACCTTCGCCGTAGAAGGTTTTATCCAGATGGATATGCATGTCGCGTGTGGCAGGCAGTAGAATATGGCCCGCGGCATCCCAGGCGGGCAGGTTGCTGCTGATTCCGACTGAATGAATGGCGGCGATATCACCGCCATTCACTTCGATATCGTACAGACCGGTGCGCGTGCCGGTAATCACATCTGCTTTGCGAATGAAGGCTTCTTCCAACCGCACGTTGCGTAGCAGATAGTGTGTGACATCAACCCGACCAGCTTGAGCAGGGGCGCAGGATTCTGCGGCATTAGCAGAACGGCTTAAACCCACACTTAATAGCGTGCCAGCCGCGGCCAATTTCATACCTGCGGACAGAAATTCACGGCGATTGCCATATGATGAGAGGCTCATAATTATTCTCCTTGTAGGGGAGAATCACCCTAAAATAGAGACGCTTATGGCGCTGCGATATTTTCCACTGCTAACTATGGGAAATTGTAATTACATGCGTGATGATTTAATTACGGTTATTTCCTGGTCACCATAAATGGCGACCCTAAGAAGCACTGGAGAGATGTTGTAGGGTTGCCATTTATGGCAACCTGGTACAATCGATAAATCTCATCTATTTTATAAACTCAGCCATAGAGTATAAAGTCATAAGCAACAGGATTTACCCCATGAAACTTCTTTCTATCCATTACCTGCGTGGTATAGCCGCTCTATTGGTGGTCGTCGCGCATAACTCTTTTTTATTATCTGGTGAATGGGTTAAGAATATTCCAGGTGCGTTGGGTGTCGATATCTTTTTCATTATTAGCGGTTTTATTATTACGTTGGCGACACAGAAGAGTTCAATTACGCCTGTTAGCTTTATTATTAAACGATTCTTCCGCATTTGGCCGGTTTTCTTTATTACCTGGCTATTGGCGTGTTTGTTTGTCTATCGCGATCAGCCGTTAGGCACGATGATCAATGCGTTGTTTTTTGGCCTGCAAGATTATACGCGGCCAGGCCCCGGTTTCGGCAACAGCATGCTAGGACCGCCGTGGACCTTAACCTATGAGTTATTGTTTTACCTGCTGTTTGGTCTCTCGATGATGATCACTTATCGCTATCGCAGCTATATGTGTGCAGTGATTATTGTAGCTTCTACCGTAGGATTACAGTTGGCGGTCAACGGCGACTTTGCGCTGGCATCACAGATTTCACCCGATATCACAGTCTCACATTGGTGGCAGGCGATAGTAAAAGTGGCGGGCAATACCATTCTGTACGAATTTATCTTTGGCATGTTGTTAGCTGAAGCCTATCTTCATCGACTTTTGTCAAAAGAGACATATTGGCCGCGCGTTATTTCCGTTAGCTTGTTGATTGCGGCACCTTTTGCAGCCTTTATCATCGGTCCACAAGTGTTTGGTATGCATGGCGGATTCTGGTTAGCGGCAGTAATTCTTATGGCGGCGATTGTCAGTGAATATTACCGACCAATTAAAGAAATACCGCTGATGGTGTTTTTAGGTGATATATCCTATTCGCTGTATCTGGTACATTTTTCGCTCAGGATATTTATTCTTCGTTTTCTTCCGGAAAATACGACAGCGAGTCAAAATATCCTGATTTTCATATTTCTAATGCTCGCGAGCATTTTACTGGCAACGCTATTCTTCTACTTAATTGAGAAGCCCGGCATTAAGCTCGGGCATCGTATTGCAGAGAAAATGCGCTTTGAAGGACAAGGTGTTAATTCATAGATCAGGAGATCAAAAGCAAGATCTGATGCAGTTGCGGCTTTTGACTCAACACGATCTCATCGCCGCCAGACTGTTCACCATCCAGCCACAACTGACAGGCGCCTTCTGTGCGCCTGATATCAATCTCATAATGACCTTCACCTTCATGATAAATCACCGTTACGCCAGGCCACGCCGCAGGCAAGCGTGGGCGCAATTGCAGCCGATTACCGTGACGCGTGATGCCCAACAGACTTTCGATGATTAATTGATAGGTCCAGCCGGCCGAGCCGGTGTACCACGTCCAGCCGCCGCGTCCTTCGTGGTTTTCAGCGTTGTAAACATCGGCGGCCATAACATAGGGTTCAACCTTATAGGTTTCGACGGCGGAAGCGCTAAGGCTGTGGTTGATCGGGTTGATCAGCGCTAGCAGCGACCATGCACGCTCAATGTCACCCATTTCAGCAAATGCCATAATCGCCCACAGCGCGGCGTGCGTATATTGTCCGCCATTTTCACGCGTGCCGGGCAAGTAGCCGCGAATATAACCGGGGTTAGGGCCGTTGCCATTGAAGGGAGGGGTTAACAACTTAATTAATCCATGCTCCTCATCCACCAATTGCTGGTTAAGCGCCAGCATTGCCGATGCCGTTTTCTTTTTCTCACCCGCGCCAGAAAGCGCCGACCAACTCTGGGCAACCGCGTCGATGCGACACTCATCATTAAGGTGAGAACCCAGCGTTGCGCCGTTATCAAAAAAGCCGCGCAGGAACCATTCGCCATCCCAGGCGCGATGATTTAATGCCGTTTTTAACTTTTCCGCCTGCATCTGGCACATGTTTGCGTCACTCGTTTTGCCAATGCGCTGGGCGAGAACTGCAAAGCGGGTCAGGACGCTGTAGAGGAAAAAGCCCAACCACACGCTCTCGCCTTTGCCCGCCGCGCCAACCGCACTCATGCCGTCATTCCAGTCACCCGATCCCATTAACGGCAAACCATGTGCGCCGAAAGTCAGTCCGTGTTGGATGGCACGTAAACTGTGTTGATAAAGGGATTCCTGCTCCGGGCTAACGCCAGGCAGGCTATATACCGACTCTTCGTCGGCAGCAAGCAACGGCGCATCCAGATAGGCAACTTGCTGATCTAAAACGG
This sequence comes from Pantoea sp. CFCC18179, assembly GCF_059412405.1. Lineage (NCBI taxonomy): Bacteria > Pseudomonadati > Pseudomonadota > Gammaproteobacteria > Enterobacterales > Erwiniaceae > Pantoea > Pantoea sp. CFCC18179. The sequence goes on from NZ_JBNBPM010000015.1 coordinate 84,417, forward strand.
TGAGATCGTCTGTGGCCGTAACGTAATGGCAAAGTGCATAAGGCAGCCACAAATAGTCATCTGAACAGCGCGTTCTTACGCCGCGCCCTGAAGGTGGATGCCACCAATGCTGGACATCGCCGGCAAGGAATTGTCGTGAGGCGCATAACACCAATTGATCGCGCAGCAGATGTGGCGCCGCATGGGTAAGTGCCAACGTATCTTGAAGCTGATCACGAAAGCCAACAGCGCCACCCGATTGATAATAACCGCTGCGCGCCAGCAAACGGCTGGCGAGTGTTTGATACAGCAACCAGCGGTTGGCCAGCAAATTCACCGCATTATCCGGCGTATGAATTTCGACTTTGTTCAGCAAGTTTTGCCAATGTTGTTTGACCTGCTCAAGTTCGGCTTCTGCCTGGTCTACAGGCAGTAATTGTTGCATCAGCGTTAATGCTGCTGCGCTATCGTCTGCCGCGCCTAATACGAAAACGAAAGTGCGGCTATCACCATCAATCAGCGTGGTTAACGTTTGCAGCGCGGCACAGGGATCGAGGCCGGCACCGGTCGAGCCAGATAAGCCACGGCTTTGCATCATCGCCGGTTGGCGCGTTGAACCGTGGCGTCCAAGGCATTCCAGCCGATTGCCACTGAAGGCGATTTGATGGCCGGATGCGGCAAAAAAGGCGGTGCGGGACGAACCGGCGCTGGTGTAAGAATTGGTCGCCAGAACGGCGCTACCGGCAGCAACCAGCGCCGATGAAGTCTGGACATGACGAGCCGATTGGCTGGCTAACTCACCCAACACCCAATCCACATAGCCGGTGATGGATAGCGCGCGGGTGCGGCCAGACAGATTGCTGAGCTGGATAAGGGTAATTTTTGCCGCAACTTCATGAGCCACAAAGGTGGTGACAGCGCTGAAAATACCCTGTTCATGATGCGTGAAGCGACTGTAGCCCAAACCATGTTGCGTCAGATATTCCCCCGTCCCGCGCAGTGGCAGCGGCTGAGGCGACCATACATCGCCACTCTCTTCATCACGCAGATAGAATGCTTCGCCAGAAGAATCGCTAACCGGATCGTTATGCCACGGCGTAAGTCGATACTCATGCGCGTTCTCATACCAGCTATAACCCTGACCACTTTCGGAGATCACGCTGCCAAATTGTTTATTCGCCAGCACGTTGCACCACGGCGCGGGTGTTTGCTGGTGCTCCGCCAATATGATGTGGTATTCGCTGCCATCGGCATTATAACCGCCGGTGCCGTTGAAAAATTGTAAGTCAGCTGCTGAGGTCGGGCTCGGTGCGCTGGGTGCCGGATATTTCTGCGGCAGGAAGCGTGCGCTGGCAGGCGTTGGTGGTTTTTTCAATACCAACGCAAGCTGATCGTTTAGCGTGCCGTTGCTGCCTTCCAGCACAATCACTGTCACACTGAATAGCAGCGTGATCTCGTCGGCGGCAAGATGATCGCGTTGTCGCAGGAAAATACCGCCGGATTTGTCGACCAGTTGCTGCATCTCGCCAGATGCCAGTAATTTGAGTAACTGATTTTGCAGTAATTGCTGATAACTGGTTTGTTCTCCGTTAAGGATCACTAAATCCGCCATCAGCCCTTTTTGCCGCCAATATTGCTGCGCTTTGATAACCGAACTCACCAGACTGAGCTGCATGTCATTGTCGATGCAAACCAGCACGATGGGCAGATCGCCTGATATGCCGTATCGCCACAAAGCGCTTTGCCCCAGCCGATTGTGCTGCCAACGTTTGCTGTCACCGCGCATTTCCGGGCTGGCAAAAATGACGGCGCTGGCGAGTTGGTTGTACAGGCTCGCCTCATCCGCGCTGATATTAAGCTGGCGCAAGGTTATCTGGCTGTGCGACGTCGCCATTTCGACAATTCGGTTGGCGTAAAGGTTGTTGCGATACTTTTCAATCAACAGCAGGCAGGTGGCGCGTTGCGTGGTGACGCCAATGATCAGATCGATCGTGATTGATTTACCTGGTTTGAGGGCGACCTTCTGACGAATCGAAAGTATCGGATCTAACACCGCGCCCGCGCTGCCGGAGAGTTGGCCGTGCGGCATCATGGCTTGCGGGTTTGCCGGTGTATTGCTGCGCCCAATGAACTGCGCACGATCGGTTTCATATTCGGTGTCGCGCTCGCTGGCACCATGAATCAGCAGGGCATGGAACATCCAAATCGGTTCGGCGCTCTCTTCGCGCGGGCGACGATGGGCCAAAATCGCTTCCAAATCCGCCACAATTTCCGTCTGCACGAAGAGATTACTAAACGCCGGATGCGCCATCTCGCTGGCGGCAGGTGCTAAAACCACTTCGGCATAGCTGGTGACATCAATCTCACGCAGCTGGCGCGAGGGATTGGTAATCACAATGCGGCGGATTTCAACATCATCTTCCGGGGAAACCACCAGCTGCATACGCGAGGTGAGCGACTCGGTACGCGCCTCAAACTCTGCGCCAGCATCCGTAAAGTGAGCCAATGCATGGGTTTGTGCCAGGCCGAGCGGCTGAAACGCCGGGCTAAGTATCTCGCCGGAGAGATGATCGCGGATATAACAAAAAATCCCGTGCAGGTTGCGGGTGCTATCCGCGCGCCAGCGGGTGATCGCCAGACCTTTCCACGCACTGTAGCCGCTACCGCTTTGCGTCACCATCACATGATAATTGGCGTTAGAGAGCAATTGCACCTGTGGCAGATGCGTGGCCGAACCCCGAAATACGCGCAATTCAGATGTTGCAGCACGTGGTTGGTTTTCTGTGAGATCGACAAATTGACGTCGTGGCGTATACAGCTCGATATCGTCAGGCACTCTTTCCTGTAACAGCAAATACGAAGAGTGAAAGCGGGCGCTGGACATGAAGCGAGCGACCATCGGCGCGTCCAACAGCAGGTGCGCAATGGCTAAAAATCCCATTCCCTGATGATGCGACATGTAAGTTTTGACTGCGGTAAAGGGCTGGTCTGGCGCCACGCGTTGCGCAGTGAAATCCAGCGCTTCATAGAATCCATATTTGCCGCTGGCGCCCATCGCCTGCAATTTCATCAGGTTATCGGTGGCTTGCTGCGGTAATACCATTAGCGCCAGCATGGAAGCGTAAGGTGCCACCACTTTGTCATCATTAAGACCGCGCTGAAGACCTAATTCGGGTGTACCAAAGGCTTTGTATTGGTAATTTTGGTTGTCATCGAACGCCGCGTAGGCCGACTCGGAAACGCCCCACGGAATGTTTGCGGCTGCGCCAGAAGCGATCTGTTGTTTTACCGCGGCTAACGCCATTTTTTCCAGTAGCGTATCGGGATAGACCGGCATCACCAGATGCGGCATCAGATACTCAAACATCGAGCCACTCCACGACATCACCGCGGGCTGATTATCGAGTTGTGTGAACAGACGTCCCAACACAAACCAGCTTTTTACCGGCAGTTGATTAGCCGAAATCGCAAAGTAATGCGTGAGCCGCACTTCCGAAGGAAACAGATCGTAATGACCTTTATCCAGCACGCCGCTGTCGAGGTTGTAACCGACGCTGAGCAAGGCGGTACTTTCGACATAAAGAAAGCGGAAATCCATTTTGGCATGATCTTCCAGACGGCCTTCCAGTTCCAGCAAGGTTGCCAGCCGTTCACGCGCCGCCCAAACGACTGATGTGGCCTCCAAATCTGGATGATGCTGGTCTAACTCACTCAGCCACAACAGCGAAGGCAAGCTAGCGGGCAAGGTCTGCTGCGGTGTGATCCAGGCGTAAAACAGCAGCCACTCGCGTTGTAAATCCTCAAGCTGACGCGTGAAGTGCGCCAGCCAGTTGACCTGTTGCGCCGGCGGCAATGTCTGCGCCAGCAATTCTTCGCTAATTGTCAGCAAACTTGCGAGTTCATGCTGCAAGGTGGACGGTAACGCCTGCTGCAAGGTTTCAAACTGGGCGGCTAATTTTGGCCATAGCCGGTCAGAGCCGATTTGCTTTTCAGCCAACAGGACAGTGTCATTTAACCCCGCCATGATTACCGGCAGAGAAATTACCGGTTGCTGCTTCCATTGTGCCAGGCCCGCTTGCAGAGTGGCTAAATGCGCCGCGAGGTTACCGCTGTCTACGCTGGAGATATAGCGTGGCTGCAACGGTTGTAAGGTATGTGTGTCGTACCAGTTGTAGAGATGGCCGCGAAAATGCTCCATGCGATCAAGGCTGTCCAGCGTTGCCAGCGTGCGGGAGATCACCTGATGTTGCGTTAGGTAGCCAAAGTCCCAGGCGGTTAAGTTGGCAAGTAGCGACAAACCGATATTGGTGGGCGAAGTACGATTTGCCACTTTGGGTTGTAACACTTCCTGAAAGTTATCCGGCGGCAGAAAATGATGTTCAGCAGTCACGAACTCATCGAACCATGCCCAGGTATGACGCGCAGTTTGACGCAGAAAAAGCTGCTGTGCCGTGGTTAGCGTTTTTTGGCGCGCAGGCGCAGGTTTACTGATGTGCCACAGCATCCACGGCGCAATCAGCCATAGCACCGCTAATGGAAGCGCGAAAATCACCAGATACGGAGCGAGTAAAGAGGTTAAAAGTGACAGTGCAACGGCGGCTAAGGGGTTAATCCACATCGCACGATAAAAGTGATGCAATTGAGGAACGGGCGCCGCACTGTGGGCCGATGCGCTTTGCCATTCGTGCAGAAATTGCCCGCTGACGTTCAATCGCCATAACGTGACAATGATCGCTTTCAAACACCAGTAACTTTCGTGTGGCAAAACGGCGAGCGTTAATCCTGCCCGGCTAAGCCGCGTCAACGCATCCGCGAACAGAATCTTCAGATGATGTCGCCACGCGCGTTGGTGACTTTTTCGACATGCTTCGATGCTCAGTGCGAGCATGCCAGGCAGTAGCAAGAAAAGTGCGATACATCCCAGCCAAAACAGTGGATGAGCGACAAAAGTAAACGTAAGGAAAATCAGCATCAACAACGCAGGTGCGATGAGACTTCTGCGTAGGTTATCTAACAATTTCCAGCGTGACAGCGCACTCAGCGGATTCGCTTGCTGACTCCCATCGGCAAGACGCACACGCAAGCGTAACCAGTTAAGTAGCTGCCAGTCACCGCGTACCCAACGAAAACGACGCGCCACATCGCTGAGATAATTATCTGGATAGTGTTCATAAAGCACCACATTACTCACCACGCCGGAACGGGCATAACATCCTTCAAGCAAGTCGTGGCTCAGCACCAGATTCTCAGGGCAAGTGTTGCGCGTGGCGCGGGTAAAAGCGGCGACATCGTAGATGCCTTTGCCGACAAACGAACCTTCGCCGAACAGATCCTGATAAAGATCGGATGACATTGAAGAGTAAGCGTCATTACCCGGAATACTGCTGGAAAGGCGGGCGTAAATACCTTGCCCGAAAGCAGGGATCTCTTCAGCCAAACGAGGTTGCAGAATGGCATAGCCTTCAACCACACGGTTAAGGCGATCGTCAAATACGGGTTCATTGAGCGGGTGCGCCATGATACCGATGAGTTTATGCGCGGTTTCACGCGGCAAAATGGTGTCGCTGTCGAGCGTGATCACGTATTTAACCGTGCGCATTTGCGCCTGATTGGCACCGACGATGACATTGAACATATCCGCTTCACCTTGCAGCCAGCGGTTTAACGCATGCAGTTTGCCGCGTTTGCGTTCGTATCCCATCCACACGCCCTGGACAGGATTGTGCATACGGTTACGGTGTAACAAAGTGAACAGCACGTCCGGATTGGATTGAATGCTGTAACGTCGGTTTAGCGCCTCAATTCTCAGTACGGCATAGCCGATAATTTCATCATCATCGGCGCGATGCTGATCCACGTTGTCTGTGAAATCAGCCAGTAGCGCAAAGCTAATGTTGGCTAACGCATTGCCGAGATAGCTGGTTTCCAGCGAGCGCAGCAAGGTATCGATCTCTTGTTTGCTGCTGATCAAACAGGGAATCACCACCAAGGTTCGCTGTTTATCTGGCACGGCAGTTTCATAATCAAGGCGAGGCAGCGCGACGGGATGGCGAGTACGCGTCGTGACTTCACTGAGTAACTGCATGGCGAGCTGGCTGCTGATCAGGATCACCGCAGGAAGCAATAATAGCCAAAGCACCCAAGACATGCCGGAGTGCTGAGTAAACGATAGGGTTTCAACGCTAAAGGCGGTGGTTAACAGTGCAATGCTTCCCAACCACGACAGCAAAGGCGTTTGGCTAAGATGATGACGCGCACGATTCAGCCACGAGTTGCGCACCTGAAGTTGCTGCTCAAGTAGCTGACGGCCCTTATCCAGCAAAAAGAAGCCAATATGCTGCTGGCGTTGCGGTAAACCGGGCTGGCCGCTCAACGCCAGCACCTGATGAGCCACGCTTAACTCATCGTGTTGACAATGCCGGGCGAGTTTCTCAATCACATGGCGATACTGATCGCGACTATCAAAGTGCATTTGCGGGTAAATCCCCGCAGGATCCTGCATCAAAACTTGTTCAACCAAACTGAGAGACTCGACTAAATCCTGCCAGTTAATCTCACCCAACTGTCGCAGCCCACCGATGCTGTTGCTCACCGAGAGCTGGCTCAGTGCCAGCTGGCGGTTGAATTGCGCAATAACATCAGCGCTGTTGCGTCCGGAATTCAGCAGGTGCTGTTCGACCCAGGTTAATGCAAGAGAATGGCGTTGGCTATTGAGCCGGCGTGCCAACTCAGCGACAAAAGCCCCGGAAAGTTCAGCGTTTTTTTGCGCCATTGCGGCCACAACCTGAATCACCTGCGTCGCATCGTTAGCGGAGTGATGAATGATTTCATCAATCCATTGTTCAGCCTGATTTCGTTGCTGGTGGATCGCTGCCACGCCTTGGGCAATGCGTGCCAGATTATCGATTAATGCAAAACGTAACATGGCAGGAAGCGCCCACAATTCACCCATCAGCAACGGCGTAACTTTTTGATAAGCTTTTATGAAAGCGATCAAAACGCTGGATTCAAGCCGACCATCGCTGTGGATGATCATCTCATTAGCAATGGCTTGGATACGTAGATGATGGTCAGCGGTGACAAGAACGGGTAAACCCTGACCAAATTTGGTTGGTAACAGCTGACGCACTAAGCGAATCTGTTCTTCAATAATATAAAAATTATCCAGCAACCATTCGCCTGCTGGCGTCAGGTTGCGCTTATCACCGCTGCTCAATATTTCTGCGCTGAGGATCAACGTTCGTTCGTTTTCTGCCAAGCGCTGCAATAATTTATAAGTCTTTTTTTCAGTGGAAAGATGATGCGTTTTGGCCAATTGTTCCGCGTATTTTCTCATTTGTTGTTCGGAAAAAACATCTGGTCTTTTAGACTGGTAAAGTCCACTTTCCAGTGGAAAATCAATGCTACTCCGTATCATCAACGGCATAGCAGGAATATCAATAAACGAATCGGCAGACATTCTATTTTTCATAATGAAGGCATCACGATAATATCCAGATATTTTTAAAAAACGGCACTGTCAACGACAGTGTTGAAGGTATGAGAAAGGGCAGGTGAGATGAACGTGTCTTTTAATGAGTGTAGCTGTAAAAAAATATTATGCTGGCTTTCATAAAAATAAAATAAATTAACTCCATTAATGCCAGGTTAATGATGCAGTTGAAAGGAGTTGTCGGCATATTAATTTTTTGACAGGGGTGAAATAAATGAGGTGTGTTAGAATGAACTACTGAAAAGGAAAAAATTATGAGCTGGCTAAATCGATTTATAGAAAATGTTGGGCGTCGTGAGGTCAATGCTCAATGCCCGGTATGTAAAAAGAATTGCGTACAATCAATGGAGAAAAAGAATCGTGGGCAGGCTATGCTGTGCCCGCACTGTAAGTCTTTATTTATTATGAATATATAAGCGCTCTCTTGTAATAGTGATTCATTCCTTACTTGCTATTTAATGCTTACATGCTGTTATTTAGCGCATTAATCACCTTCGGGGTAGATACTTCTGATATTCATTCATCAGATTTCCTCCTTATTCCTTTCTTTATTTATTTAAGCCACCAAAAGGTAATGACATGACAATTAAAACCCTTCACGATCTCTTTGTGCATGACTTGTCAGATATTTATAGTGCAGAAAAGCAGATCACAAAAGCGCTACCCAAGATGATTAGGGCGGCGACTGACGAGAATCTCATTGCGGCGTTTAAAAACCATCTTGAAGAAACGCGTGGTCAAATTGAGCGTATTGATCAATTAGTTGAACTCACGGAGGGGGTGCAAATTAAACGCATGAAGTGTCATGCACTTGAGGGATTAGCCGAGGAGGCGCAAGAAATTATTGATGAAGTGGAACAGGGACCGGTAAGAGATGCAGGATTGATTGGTGCAGCTCAAAAAGTCGAACATTATGAAATAGCGACTTACGGTACGCTACAGGCATTAGCCCTCAAACTGGATTATCAGGAAGCCGCTAAATTATTGGGAGAAACGCTGGCTGAAGAAAAAGCCACAGACGAAAAACTCACCATGATTGCTGAAGCGCAAGATTAAACATTATTAACTGTGCGGCTACTCAATGTCGCCCGGTTATCACTTTTTCATTAACCATTTGTCCAGTTAAGCCAAATTGGGCAAACTGCTTGCGGAAAAATAACCCGGAAGGTTAATGAAAGTGAAAATGAATTCTAAATTATTGATTGTTGCTACCTGTTTAGGACTGAGTTCGCTGAGTGCGGTTGCTGCATCCGATATAGAGAGTAACGTTAATCAAGTCATCAAACCGTTGATGCAGCAGCAAGGCATTCCCGGCATGGCGGTGGCAGTGATCAGCAAAGGCCAAACACACTATTTCACTTGGGGCATGGCGGATGTTGAGCAGCATCGCCCAGTCAATCAAGACACGCTGTTTGAACTCGGATCGGTAAGTAAGACGTTCACTGGCGTGCTGAGTGGCGTTGCCATAACCAAAGGTGAAGTTGCACTCAGTGATAAGGCGAGCAAATATTGGCCTGCACTGAACACGCCGCAGTGGCGCGATATTACGATGCAGCAATTAGCGACCTACACCGCAGGTGGCTTGCCGTTGCAGGTGCCAGACGAAGTCACTAATGAACAGCAATTGGCCGATTTCTACCAACAATGGCAGCCGCAATGGGCGCCCGGCAAAACGCGTCAATATGCCAATAGCAGCATTGGTCTGTTCGGCTGGTTAGCCAGCAAACCCAGCAGATTGAGTTTTGCTCAAGCGATGCAGCAGCGCGTATTTACCCCACTGAAGCTTGAACACACCTATATCACTGTGCCTGATTCAGCGAAAAATGATTACGCATGGGGCTATCGCGATGGCAAACCGGTGCACGTCTCGCCCGGCATGCTGGACGCCGAAGCCTACGGCGTAAAAACCTCAATCAAAGATATGGCGCGCTGGATGCAGGCCAATATGGACCCGCGACAGGTAAAAGATAAGACCTTGCAGCAGGCGCTTGAACTGGCGCAAACGCGCTTCTATCGCACCGATGCGCTGTACCAAGGTTTAGGCTGGGAGATGCTGGATTGGCCGCAGCAGTCAGAGATGGCGGTGCAGGGCGCAGATAACAAAATTGCGCTTGGCCCACAGTTGGTGCTTGATCATCAATCCCATCCACGGGTAAAAGCTTCCTGGGTGCACAAAACCGGTGCGACTGGCGGCTTTGGTGCCTACATTGCATTTATTCCTGAGAAGCAGATCGGCATCGTGATGTTGGCGAATAAAAACTATCCCAACACCGAACGCGTCAAAGCGGCGATGAAAATCGTTGATTCAGTGCAGTAAGCCAAAGGGGCGAGTTTTTCGCCCCTTGATTTTCCCTTCATAAGTAATCGCCTTAGGTCTGTAAGACATTTCCTACGCCAGCGGAATATCACGCCGGTTATCTGATTGTTTTATCAGCGCGATCTTTTAGAATATAAAGACAATTACTGTCTTCGTAATAGAGGGTGAAGATGGCGAGTATTATGATTATCGATGACCACCCAGTTGCACGTCTTGCCGTGCGTTTTTTGCTGGAAAAAGATGGGCATACCATCGTTGCGGAAGCCGATGAAGGTCATCAGGCATTAAAAATGATTAACGAGCATCATCCGGATTTGATCGTGCTCGATCTGGATATTCCCGGCTTAAGCGGCATTGAACTGATTGTGAAATTGCGCGCGGCGGAATATCGCGGCGGTATTTTGGTGTTAACCGCACGTGATGATGACCATTATTTAAGTCGCTGCATGAGCACTGGCGCGGATGGTTTTGTCGGCAAGAAAAATAACCTGGAAGAGTTGGGCGATGCGGTGCGCGCAGTGATGCGTGGCTACGGCTATTTCCCGCTGAAACGTCGTGAGAAGGGCGCAAGTAAAATGCCTGAAGTGGAAGTGGATGCGATTAAAAATCTCTCCAGCCGCGAATTCCAGGTATTGCAGCATTTAGCGCGCGGGATGAAGGTGATCGATATTTCCGAAGTGATGCATATCAGTAATAAAACCGTCAGCACCTATAAAACTCGCATATTGACCAAATTGTCACTGGGTTCGACGCTTGAGCTGATTGACTTTGCGCGACGTCATCACCTTGATTAAGTTATGGATCAGCCATGCTGGGTTAACGTACACCCTCTGCAACACGCAGCATGGTTATTACTGAAAGAGGCCACTTTGAATACATCCAGCCGATCGTCCTCTCCCGTTTTATCCTCGCTACTCAGCGTTGAGCGCCTGCATATCCTGACGGATAACGATAATAAGATGCTACACGCGCTGCTCACCATGACGTTACAGAGCAATATCACCGACCTGCAACAAGCCAAATCATTATTCGAACAACAAGCCTGGGATGCGTTAGCGAAAACCATTCATCGCTTATCCGGTGCAGCGCAAATAACCGGCGCACAACGTACCGAAATCGCCTGCCGAAATTTAGAAAAAGCCTGTTTAGTCACCTCGCCTGAAATATCCCATCTCACTAATTTATGGTTTGAAGCCAACCTTGCCATTGATGAACTTAATGCCGCCATTAACGGCTTTCTTCAGCCGTAATAACAGCCTGCTTACAATGGACTACAGCGCCTGACAAAATGCCCTACAAAGATTCGTCACCTGCCTACAATAACTCCGCTTTCACTCCGATATTTCGTCAACCTTTCCCCCTTTAATATGCGCTTCATCAGACGGCGTCTCATCTGGATTTTATTCGGGAGCCCAGTCTGAAGATCGGAGTCTCAGCCTCCTCGTATTATGGAAAACACACGGAATACTTAAAGTGAACAAAACTACTTCTATCTTCGCTGCTTCTGCTTTGGCTCTGCTGGTAATGAGCGCGGCTTCTCAGGCTGCTTCAACTGGCACCATCACTTTCAACGGTGAACTGACTGCCAACACTTGTGACGTCATCGTTGATGGCCAGAACAAAGATGCCACCATCGTTCTGCCAACCGTTTCTACTTCACAGTTGACTGCTGCAGCTCAGACTGCTGGCCGCACTGGCTTCAACATGGCGCTGAGCAACTGTGCTGGCACCCTGAAAACTGCTGCTGCGTTCTTCGAAGCTGGCGCAACTGTTGACACCGTTACTGGTCGTCTGACTAACACCAACACCACTGGTGCTAAAAACGTCAGCCTGCAGCTGTTGGATGGCGCTAACTCTGCTGTGATTCAGGCGGGTAACACCAACCAGGTGACCAAAAACACCTACGCAACCATCACTGGTGCCAGCGCATCACTGCCTTACGCGGTTCAATACTACGCAGAAGGCGCGACCACTGCGGGTCTGGTTAAGAGCAGTGTTGTTTACTCCATTATGTACAAATAATGGTCAGGTGGGAGCAATCCCACCTACTTTTTAGGATTCCTCATGAACATCTTCATTGTAAAAAATCTCCCTGTTATTTCATTACTTTGCGCCGCGTTGGTGAGCTCTCAGGCATTCGCCAGCATCGTGATTACCGGCACGCGCGTTATTTATCATCAGGAAGACAAAGAAGCCTCCGTGCAACTGAAAAACGTTGGCAGCGCGCCGGTGTTGATTCAGAGCTGGGTGGATAATGGAGATGCCAATGCGACACCCGAAACTATTCAGTCGCCGTATGTGATTACGCCGCCGGTCAACCGTGTTGACGCCGGTAAAGGCCAAACGTTGCGTTTATCACTGACCAATGCCAGCGGCTTTGCCCACGATCGTGAATCGGTATCCTGGCTGAACGTGTTAGAGATCCCGGCGAAAGGGAAAGAAAAACAAGATCTCAACACGTTGCAGATGGCATTCCGCTCGCGCATCAAACTGTTTTATCGTCCGGCGGGTTTGCAGGGTGATCCGAATGAAGCGGTGAAATCGCTGAGCTGGTCGGTGAGCGGTGGACAATTGAAAGCCACCAACCCGACACCGTTTAACGTCTCGTTAGTGACGATAACGGTGAACGGTAAGACCATTGATGCGGATATGGTGCCGCCTTTGTCTTCGCTGAACTTCAAAATCAACGCTAGCGCAGGAGCAAAAATCAGCGGCGATTACGTCAACGACTACGGTGCTGTTCAGCCATTTACCGCTTCGATTAAATAAGTTTCACCTCCATGTTTAACCTCCAATAACCGGCATGCCATGACATGCCGGAAGGCACGACTATGACTTTCACCAGGGAATGTAAACAGCAGATGCGTCGCACCGTATTAGCCAGCGCGATTCTTGTGGCGTTGTGTAGTGGTGTCGATGCTGCACGTGCCGCTGAAGACGCGGAATTTGATGCCAGCTTTTTACAGGTAGGTAAAGGCGGCGCGATTGATCTCAGCCGCTTTAATGAAGGTGCATCTGCTACGCCAGGTACTTATAAAACGCTGGTGTACGTCAACGATCATCTGATCGCCAATGAAAACATTACGTTCCGTGAGTGGACGGATAAGCGCGTGCGCGCCTGTATTCCGTCCGCCATGTTGAAACATATCCCGTTTAACAGCTCGGCGTTGCCTGCGTCGGCGGCCGATCTGCTGACGAAAGAGACCGATTGTAGCGCGTTGGAAACTGCGCTGCCTGACGCGACGGTGACGTACGACAGTAATCAGCTGCGTCTGGACATCTCGATCCCGCAAATTTATCTCAACAGCGTGCCGCGTGATTACATCGATCCGGCATTGTGGGATGAAGGCATTCCGGCATTGATGCTCGGCTACTCAACCAACGCCTACACCAGCCGTTCGGCTGGGCAAGCGTATAAATCGTTCTTTGGCGGCATCAATGCGGGACTGAATCTCGACGGCTGGTATCTGCGTCACAACGGTAACTACAGCTGGCAGCAGCAGGGCGGCAGCACCTATCAGGCGCTCAACACCTACGTGCAGCACGATATCGTGCCGCTGCGCGGTCGTGTGGTGGTCGGCCAATCTAATACCAGCGGCGTTATCTTCGATACGCTGCCGTTTACCGGTGTACAGCTTGCCAGTGACGAACGCATGTTACCTGAATCGCAGCGTGGCTATGCGCCGCAGATTCGTGGCATCGCGCGCACCAATGCGCGTTTGACCGTGAGCCAGCAAGGCCAGGTGATTTATGAAACCACCGTGCCGCCGGGTGAATTCCTGATCAACGATCTCTATCCCACCGGTTACGGCGGCGATTTGGAGGTCACGGTTAATGAAGCGGATGGCACGAAAAACAGCTTCCGCGTGCCGTATGCCGCGGTAGCGCAGTTGCTGCGTCCAGGCACTTATCGTTATGACCTGACGGGCGGTAAATTGCGCACCGATTATTTGCGCGATACGCCAGCGTTATTGCAGGGAACCTGGCAACACGGTTTAACCAACGATGTCACCGGTTACGTCGGTTTACAGACCAGCCAAAACTATTACGCGGTGCAGAGCGGTGCCGCGCTCGGAACGCCAGTGGGCGCCTTTGCTTTCGATGTGACGCAAGCGCGTACACATTTAACCGACAGCGAACACAACAACGCCAGCATGAGCGGGCAGAGTTATCGCGTGAGCTATAGCGAAGCGCTGCCAGAAACCGGCAGTAACTTGTCGATCGCCGCGTATCGCTTCTCAACATCCGGCTTTATGGATTTCATGACCGCGATGCAGAGCCGCGACGCGTTGCAGCGTGGTGCCGATCTCAACACAGTTTATCGCGCCAAAAACCGCTACTCAGTGACCGCCGGACAAGCGCTGCCGGATGTGTGGGGCAACTTCTACCTCAGCGGATCGGTGCAGGATTACTGGAATCGTGAAGGTAATGAGAAACAGTTCCAGCTTGGCTACAACAATCGCACCGGATCGGTTTCATGGGGGATTTCGGTAAACCGCAGTTACAGCAGCTATGGCAGCACGCAGAACAGCTATTTACTCAGCATCAGCCTGCCGTTGGGTAGCGAGAACAGCCAGTATACGCCGCAGCTGCGTACTGAGTTGTCACACGATAACGACGGACGTTGGGGCCAGCAGGCGTCACTGTCTGGCACCGCCGGTGATAACAGCCAGTTCAGCTACGGCGCGACTGCGCGACACGCCTCGCCAAGTGAAGGCAGCAGCGGATCGCTCAATGCGCAATATCGCGCCAGCGTCACCAACCTGAGTGGTTCGGTGAGCACCGGTAAAGGCTATCAAAGCGGTTCATTTGGCTTGAATGGTTCGATTGTGGCGCACAGCGGTGGCGTGACCCTGAGCCCGTACACCGGCGACACCTATGCCTTGGTTGAAGCCAAAGGCGCGCAAGGTGCCAGCATTCCGTCCTATCCAGGCGTTTACGTCGATAGCAATGGTTATGCGCTGGTGCCGTATCTCAATCCGTATCAGATGAACGAAATCGTGCTGGATCCGAAAGGCGCGTCCGATGGCGTTGAACTGGAAAACACCTCCGCGCGTGTCGCACCTTATTCGGGCGCGGTGGTAAAAGTGAAATACAACGCGCGTCGAGGTTTGCCGATCTTGATCACTGCAACCCAACAGGGTAAGCCGCTGCCGTTTGGTGCCGATGTGTTGGACAGCAAAGGCAATGTGGTGGGTTCCGTCGGCCAGGCGGGGCAGGCTTACGCGTTGGTGGAAGAGGAGCAGGGTACGTTAACGGTGCGTTGGGGCGATGAAACGGATCAGTCCTGTTCATTGCCGTATAAACGTATGCCGGATGCCAAGGGCAGCAAAGCGGCGTTGCAGTCGTTTACTGCGGTGTGTGGACGTTAAAGGGATGTGGAAAATGAAAAAGTCGATTTTATGTGGGCTGATGCTGACAAGTGGAGCGCTTTACATTCCTTTGGCACAGGCTGTTAATTGTGTAAATAATCCGCAATTTCCTGGCATTTCGACTTCGGTTGCGCTGCAAGGTGGAAGTATTACTGTTGGCCAGGATGTTCCAAATGGAACCACAATATTTCGCCAATATTTTAAGCCTTCGTATGGGCCTCGTGTGACCTGTGAGGGAAATCCTACAAGTTGGACGTGGGAGGCAAATTCAACATACAGCGTATTGCCTAAACCGTTGTCTGCATGGAATAGCGGTATGTGGGCGGGTAGAGTGTATGAGACCGGTATTCCTGGCGTCGGTGTTGTGGCTTGGTTTAATAGAATCCCATTCCCTATGCGACGAGACGGCCGCACTGTAAATGCAAACACGCATTACGAATACACATCCGGTGTATGGTTTGACTTATCGTTTATAAAGACGGGGCCCATTGCTCCTGGCGTGGTACGCGGTCAAGATTTGCCAACTATTATTATGGATTTCACACCAGACAACGGTAAATCGGTACGATTACAAACGGTGAGTTTTAACGGTAGTTTGAATGTTGTCTCACAAACTTGCATCACCCCGAATCCTGTCGTTCAACTGGGCAAATACGATATCGCTTCAACATTTACCCGCGTGGGCGCGTTTACTGGTTGGGCGATTGCTAACATCAACCTGACTAATTGCCCACGCTTTTACGGCACGATGGATGATGAGCAAAATAACTATGGCTCCGATTCACCAACCGATCGCGGTCAAGCCGGTACACCGCAACCTAATACTTTGGGCATAACGATCAAGCCGAATACCGCCATTATTGATGCGGCAAAAGGGGTTATGGGTTTAAAAAGTGAGCCGAATGTTGCCACCGGCGTAGGCATTCAATTGTATGCTGGCGGGTCGGCTCCAACGGCAATACCCGTGGTGTTTAACGCAGAAAAGAGTTACACCATGACCAACACGGCTAGCACCACTTACACGATTCCGCTGCTTGCACGCTATTATCAGACTGATACGAAGGTCACGCCTGGCCCGGCAAATGGCGCGGTGACCTACACCATCAATTACTACTGATCACATCGATGTAAAAAAACTGCTGCGCTTGCCTTCAGATTTTTCAAATGTGGCCGATTATTAGGGTAATGCTCCCTGATTTGAGGTCATATTATGTCACTCCGCCGCGTTGTTCTCCTTACCGTAATCACGGGTTTCACTTCCATTGCCGCTCATGCAACCACCTCAACCATTACCTTTCAAGGTGCGATCAAGGAAGCTACTTGCCAGGTCAATGTGCAATCCAAAACCGTTAGTGCAGATTGTCCGCAAACCCTCAAACCAACGACCTTGAATATCCAACATCTTACTAACAATAAAGCCTCTTCTTTCCGACAAGGAACGATGAATATTACTTGGTTGGATAATACAAAACGCAAGGGAATTGTGACGACGACGTATCGCTAACAGCAATAGCAGAGAATAAGCCCGAGCCATAGAGTTACTCGGGCTTGTCAGGAAGAGTTAATAATAGTTGATATTGAAAATCATCTTACCGTTAGCAATACCAGGCGTTACGGTAGTACCTGTTTTAATATAGCGTGCAGCAAAACCAAAACTATAGTTTGATCCAGAAGTTGTTTGAGGCAGCGTTTTGTTAATCTTATTGCTAAAGTTAACCAACGTATGCGTACCATCATCATTGGCGATTTGAATACCCACACCTTTCGCCGCATTTGCACCGCTTTGAATATTCATAATCCCTTGCGCGGCATCAATCACACCAAAACTGGGCGTGAACAAAATATCAACAGCATTCAGGATCAATTTACCAGCAACAAAACCCGTTCCAGTATTATAGGTTGGCGGAGAATTGATGTCTGAGAAGTTACCGTGCATGGCAGGGCAACCGGTTAAATTCACCTTGAAAGGTACCCACGCTGTGGAGGTGGATTGGCCCGGAATAGAGATATTACTCACATCCCACTTACCCAAATTGACGTTGACGTCGGGTGTCGTACAACTTGCGGCAATTACATTCATGCTGCCAGAAAAGTTAATGCGATAAAGCGTGTCAGGAACACCGGAAATCGGCATGGCTGAATTGGTGGTCATCAATACCGTTGGCAGGCGAGTACCATCAACGGTTCCCGCGCTCATATCCCCTGTCTTGATAAAATAAATGGTAAAGGAATTGCCGTAGTAAAACTCAAACCCTCTATCATTGGGAATTGGCGTCTGCCATTTTCTGGTGGCAGTTGTCGTTATTGGTTTCCCCGCAGTGGTTCCATCATTGTTAATAATGGCAAAGCCAAGGCCCGCTACGGTCGTTTGATAAACCGCCCCCATATAAGAGCCACTCCAATTTGCAACAAGGCTCGGTGTATTGATTAAACTGAGATATTGATCGACAACTGCATTTATCGATCCTTCTGGTCGACAAATCTGCCATGGTTGTTGTCCACCATTGCCGACAACTTTAAGTGTATGAACGATGGAGCCTATTGGAACGTCCTTACCAACGGAAATGTTCGCGACAGACAGAGGAATAGTCATATTAACGCGAGTTGTATCTCTAATATATTCACACGACGCCGCCCAGCTTTGCTGGCTGAGCATGGCTGTAAGAATAAGCAGCAGTGCGGAAAGTATTTTATTCATGATGATTCCATATTTGCACATTCAAAATGCAGTGAAACTAATGGCATTTGCACGAAAAAAACTAACGTTCTCAATAGCATAAAAATACACCTGGGAATCCAGGTGTATTTGTTAACAGGCAAAATTGAAAATGTTGGCTATCGCAGCTTAATTATGGTGAGTTTGCACACCTTGCTGAATTAATACTTCCACGTCATGGCTGTCGTTCTGGTAAATGTTATAAACCGTGCCTTCAACCGTCACTTCACCTTGCGCGTTCCAGTTCTGAATGCCTTTGTCGCCATTCACTGCTTCGAGGCTAACTGAATCGCTTTCATCGCCATTTACCAGCAATTGCTTGTGGCCATCTTCGATAAACAGATCTTCTTTACCGAAGGTAAGCACGTCATCAATGGTGATTTTGATGCTGTCAGCTTTGTCGTTGCCTTCCAACGCTACGGTATGCGCTTCCTGTTGCAGTTCCGGCAGGTTCGCCAGGCTGATCGGGTGATCATCTGCAACCATCGGTGCTGCGACAGATTCGACTTTTTCCTGCGGCTGTGTTGGTTCAGCAGCTTCAGGCGCTGGCTCGACAACAGCTACAACAACTGGCGCTTCCTCTACTGGGGCAGTATTACGGTGCTGAACATCATCAATCGGCTGCGTGTGCGCGTGATCGGTCGTCAACTGCGAACTGTGTTCATCGCTGGTCGAATCAATGCTCATCGGTTGAACCGGATCCGGGCCTGCCGCCGCGCTTGAACCACCGAGAATATGAATTTTACCCTGGCTGCCCAGTGGGCTAGTGTTACCGGCAAGATCGGTCTGGCTGGTACGGAAGAACATGTCGCCGTCCGGCAGTTTTTGTACCACCTGAATCGACCAATTACCGTTTTCATCAGCGGTAGTGGTAAACACGCGGTTGCCTGCGCCCCAGCCCTGGTTTTGACTCAACGCGATACGTAGCGTAATGGTGGCGAACGGTTCTGAGGTACCACTCACCAACGGACGAACTTCATTGGTGTTAGCACCATAACCAATCGCTGTGCCATCGCTACTAGCGATGATTGGTGCACCCATGGTTGCGACTTTGGTATCCAACGTGATGGTTGAGCCAGCAGAATTCAGACTTTCATTTCCGGCAGCATCGGTGTAAGTCGCACTAATATCATGCGCGCCCTCTATTGACTGCGTAGTTCTGACGCTCCAGCTGCCGTCTGCGTTTACCACCGCGCTACCCAGCAAAGTTGTACCACTGTAGATTCTGACCGTTTCACCTTGCGTACCGCCGCTGCCTTCCACTACCAGCGTTTTGTTGTTGGTGATCCCACCATTAGTTAAGTCCGTTGGCGTGCCTTTACCATCATGGATAGCGCTGATCAGCGGCGCATCCGGTGGTGTGGTATCAAGGTCAACCGTGACAAGTGCTGAATGCAAGCTTTCGTTACCAGCTGGATCGGTATACGTGGCGCTGAGTTCGTGTTCAGTGTCACCGCTAATATTAGCTGGAATGGTCCAACTGCCATCTGCCCCCACCATTGCTGAACCCACGACCGTGGCACCGTCATAAATCTTGACGATATCGCCAACCGTGCCCGTACCCGTCAGCGTTAAGCTGCCGTTATTGGTCAAACCGCCTGACAACAAGTTGGTGCCTTTACCATCGCTCACTGCATCAAATACCGGGGCATCTGGCGCGGTGGTGTCGAGATCGACAATAACCGGAGTCGATTTCGGGCTCTCGTTACCGGCCGGATCGGTGAAGCTCGCGCTCAGGCTATGTTCAACGTCGCCGCTGATATCGGCCGGGATGCTCCAGCTGCCGTCCGCGCCAACTTTGACCGAACCGATCAGCTGATCGCCGTCATACAATTTCACCAGGTCGCCCGGCGTGCCGCCGGTGCCGGACATTTCCAGGCTACCGTTGTTAGTCAGCCCGCCTGTGCTCAGGTCCGCGCCATTGCCGTCTTTCAGATCGCCAATCAGCGGTGCGTCAGGCGCGGTGGTGTCCAGCTCGACAATCACCGGCGTAGATTTCGGGCTTTCATTGCCCGCCGGATCGGTGAAGCTGGCGCTCAGGCTATGTTCAACGTCGCCGCTGATATCCGCCGGAATAGTCCAGCTGCCGTCCGCACCCACGGTGGTGGAGCCGATCAGCGTGTTGCCGTCGTAAAGCTTAACGATGTCGCCTTCGGTGCCGCCGGTGCCGGACATTTCCAGGCTACCGTTGTTAGTCAGGCCGCCGGTGCTCAGGTCCGCGCCGTTGCCGTCGGTCAGATCGCCGATTACCGGTGCGTCAGGCGCGGTGGTGTCGAGATCGACAATAACCGGAGTCGATTTCGGGCTCTCGTTACCGGCCGGATCGGTGAAGCTGGCGCTCAGGCTATGTTCAACGTCGCCGCTGATATGCGCTGGAATAGTCCAGGAGCCATCAGCGCCAACGGTGGTTGAACCGATCAGCGTGTTGCCGTCATAAAGCTTAACGATGTCACCTTCAGTGCCGCCGGTGCCGGACATTTCCAGGCTGCCGTTGTTGGTCATGCCGCCCGCGCTTAAATCAGCGCCGTTGCCGTCGGTCAGATCGCCGATTACCGGTGCGTCAGGCGCGGTGGTATCGAGATCGACAAGGACCGGCGTAGATTTTGGACTTTCGTTACCGGCCGGATCGGTGAAGCTGGCGCTCAGGCTATGTTCAACGTCGCCGCTGATATCCGCCGGAATAGTCCAGGAGCCATCAGCGCCAACGGTGGTTGAACCGATCAGCGTGTTGCCGTCATAAAGCTTAACGATGTCACCTTCAGTGCCGCCGGTGCCGGACATTTCCAGGCTGCCGTTGTTGGTCATGCCGCCCGCGCTTAAATCAGCGCCGTTGCCGTCGGTCAGATCGCCGATTACCGGTGCGTCAGGCGCGGTGGTATCGAGATCGACAAGGACCGGCGTAGATTTTGGACTTTCGTTACCGGCCGGATCGGTGAAGCTGGCGCTCAGGCTATGTTCAACGTCGCCGCTGATATCCGCCGGAATAGTCCAGGAGCCATCAGCGCCAACGGTGGTTGAACCGATCAGCGTGTTGCCGTCATAAAGCTTAACGATGTCACCTTCAGTGCCGCCGGTGCCGGACATTTCCAGGCTGCCGTTGTTGGTCATGCCGCCCGCGCTTAAATCAGCGCCGTTGCCGTCGGTCAGATCGCCGATTACCGGTGCGTCAGGCGCGGTGGTATCGAGATCGACAAGGACCGGCGTAGATTTTGGACTTTCGTTACCGGCCGGATCGGTGAAGCTGGCGCTCAGGCTATGTTCAACGTCGCCGCTGATATCCGCCGGAATAGTCCAGGAGCCATCAGCGCCAACGGTGGTTGAACCGATCAGCGTGTTGCCGTCATAAAGCTTAACGATGTCACCTTCAGTGCCGCCGGTGCCGGACATTTCCAGGCTGCCGTTGTTGGTCATGCCGCCCGCGCTTAAATCAGCGCCGTTGCCGTCGGTCAGATCGCCAATCACCGGCGCATCTGGCGCGGTGGTGTCGAGATCGACAATAACCGGAGTCGATTTCGGGCTCTCGTTACCGGCCGGATCGGTGAAGCTGGCGCTCAGGCTATGTTCAACGTCGCCGCTGATATCGGCCGGAATAGTCCAGCTGCCGTCTGCGCCCACGGTGGTGGAGCCGATCAGCGTGGTGCCGTCGTACAGCTTAACAATATCGCCTTCGGTGCCGCCGCTGCCGGACATCTCAACGCTGCCGTTGTTGGTCAGGCCACCCGCGCTCAGGTCAGTGCCGTTACCGTCGGTCAGATCGCCAATCACCGGCGCGTCTGGCGCGGTGGTGTCGAGATCGACAATAACCGGAGTCGATTTCGGGCTCTCGTTACCGGCCGGATCGGTGAAGCTCGCGCTCAGGCTGTGTTCAACGTCGCCGCTGATATCGGCCGGGATGCTCCAGCTGCCGTCCGCACCCACGGTGGTGGAGCCGATCAGCGTGTTGCCGTCATACAGCTTAACAATATCGCCTTCGGTGCCGCCGCTGCCGGACATCTCAACGCTGCCGTTGTTGGTCAGGCCACCCGCGCTCAGGTCAGTGCCGTTACCGTCGGTCAGATCGCCAATCACCGGCGCGTCTGGCGCGGTGGTGTCGAGATCGACAATAACCGGAGTCGATTTCGGGCTCTCGTTACCGGCCGGATCGGTGAAGCTGGCGCTCAGGCTATGTTCAACGTCGCCGCTGATATCCGCCGGAATGCTCCAGCTGCCGTCTGCGCCCACGGTGGTGGAGCCGATCAGCGTGGTGCCGTCGTACAGCTTAACAATATCGCCTTCGGTGCCGCCGCTGCCGGACATCTCAACGCTACCGTTGTTGGTCAGGCCGCCCGCAGACAAGTCTGCGCCGTTGCCATCTTTCAGATCGCCAATCACCGGCGCATCTGGCGCGGTGGTATCGAGATCAACGATAACAGGATTAGATTTCGGGCTTTCATTGCCCGCCGGATCGGTGAAGCTGGCGCTCAGGGTGTGTTCGTCGTCGCCGCTGATATCCGCCGGGATGGTCCAGCTGCCGTCCGCACCCACGGTGGTGGAGCCGATCAGCGTGGTGCCGTCATACAGCTTCACGATGTCGCCTTCGGTGCCGCCGGTGCCGGACATCTCAACGCTGCCGTTGTTGGTCAGGCCGCCCGCGCTCAAATCCGCACCGTTGCCGTCTTTCAAATCGCCAACAACCGGCGCGTCAGGCGCCACGGTGTCGAAATCGACGATTACCGGCGTGGATTTATTACTCTCATTACCCGCAGGGTCTTTCATTCCCACGCCAATTGCGTGTTCGCCTTGATCGGGCAGGGTGATATCCGCGCTCCACTTGCCGTCAGCGCCGACAATAGCGCTACCAACTTGTTTGTCACCATCATAAATAATGGCGGTATCGCCTGGTTCGCCAGTGCCGCCAAGATGCAATGGATTGGTATTGGTCGCGCCGCCTTGAGAAAGGTCACTGCCTTTATCATCAACGATTGCCACATCAGTCGGAACGGCAGGTGGCGTGATGTCGTAATCAACATTGACCGGCTTAGTGGTCGCACCGCTATTGCCTGCGGGATCGGTAAAGCCGACGCTCAGCGAGTGATCGCCATCGCCTGGCAGTGTGATATCCGCAGACCATTGTCCATCGGCACCGACCACCGCAGAACCAATCACTTTATCGCCGTCATAAATCAGCGCGGTATCGCCTGGTTCACCTTTACCCGCAAAGTGCAGAGGATTGGCATCGCTCAGGCCGCCTGCAGACAGATCCTGACCGTTGCCATCGGTGATGGTGACATCCGCTGGTGCAGCCGGTGGCTGGGTATCGATGTCAAAACGAATGGGCGCACTTTGCGCGCTTTCCACGCCATCGCTATTTACTTCAGAGAAGCTGAGTTCGTGGCTGGCATCGCTTAATGCGGTAGCAGGTTTGAATTGCCACTGACCATTATCATCAACCACCGCAGAACCAATCAGTTGGCCGTTATCGTAAATGCGCACATTGCTGCCCGGTGTACCTTGACCGGAAAGCAGTGGCTGATTGTCATTGGTCAGACTGCCGGAAGCGATTGGTGCAAGCGCGTTGCCACGATCATCGATCGCCACATTATTGTAAGGCACGTTAGGTTGAGGTGCAGGGATCGCGCCAGCGTCGCCACTGACCGGTTGCTGCTGCGGCTGATCATTTTTACTGCCGCCGCCACTACCGCCACCGCCGCCCGCAGCAACTAAAGCACCGATTGCCGCCAGTGCGCCACCGGCAATGCCGAAGGCGAGGGCCGTGTTGCTGATGCCGCTATTCGCCACTGCCAGTCCGCTTAAGCCGGTTGCTTGCTGGCTGCTCATCACCAGCGTATCGCTGCCGCCATCGGTCAACATCAGGAAGGCTTCACGGTTGCTGCCGCTCTCAACATAAGTGTGATAGCTGCCATCTGCCGCCATGCCGACTAATTCACCCTGATTATCGTAAAAACCATCAATAACCACTTCCGGTGTTTCATCGCCTTGCTGGGTGAAAATCAGTAAATCTTTTCCTACACGTTTAACCACGATCTGTTGCGGTGCAGTTTGATGTTGATCGGCCACCAGCAGGTATTTCCCTGCGTGAACCGCTTTAATGTGCACCGCTTTACCTGCCGCTTGCGTAGGCAAATTCGCTGTATTAACAATGGTTTTGCCCTCAACGGTGAGGATACTGATCGCGTTAGTCATCTTTTATTTCCTGATTGAGCCAAGTCTTATTGCCATTAAGCGCAGACGGCCTAATGGGGATTTTTTGATTTTGTCAGTCAGAAAAACCTTGGTCTCCAGGCTGGGTCTTGGATTGTTATAAATAGAGGTTCCAGAAAATGAATGCAGCCAGAGTTTTTGGCAAAAATGCTAATTAAGTTATACTGTTATCGATGAATAAAAATATTGGAAAAAACGCGAATATTTCCGGATTACTTGTTATCTGGAAAAAATAAGCATAAGTAATTTCCTACAGACCGTTCTGTAAAAACGGGCTAGTGTAGCCGGCCCTGCGAACACATTGATAACCTGCTCAGCGTAGTCATCAGGACTCCATTTCCATGAAAAAAGTGATCATTGTTGATGACCATCCGGTTATCCGATTTGCAGTAAAAATGTTGCTGGAACGCAATGAGATGGAAGTTGTAGCAGAAACCAATAATGGCGTGGATGCCATTCAGAAAACGCGTGAATGCCTGCCTGATTTGGTGCTGTTGGATATTGGTTTACCGAAAATTGATGGATTTCAGGTGCTCGAACGTCTGCGAACCTTAAATCTCCCGCTGAAAATCCTGGTGCTGACGTCACAATCCAGCAGCCATTTTGCCCAACGCTGCAAACAGGCGGGCGCGGACGGTTTTGTCACCAAATCCAATGATATGAGTGAATTGTTAGACGCGATCAAAATGGTGATGCGCGGCTACAGCTTTTTCCCACAGCCTAACCATCATTCTTATGATCAACCGATCAACGATCATGATGACGCTGGATTACTCGAACAACTCTCCGATCGTGAACTGAGTGTTCTGATTAGCATTGGCAAAGGATTGGGTAACAAGCAGATTGGTGAACAATTATTGCTGAGCGAAAAAACCATCAGTACATACAAGCATCGCCTCAAACAAAAACTCAATGCGCAATCGCTGATCGATTTAATTGATTTTGCGCGCCGCAATAATTTGACCAAGTAATAAAGGCTATGCGCATCCTCCGTTATTTTTTGCTGCTACTGATCTTCACTCCATTGCTAACAACGCAGGCGAAAGAGCTGCGTTTGCTGACGCGTGCCGCTAATGTCGAAATGACGCCGCTAACGATTTCTGCCGCAGAGCGTGATTATCTGCATAACAAGAAACAGCTGGTTATTGGCACATTTGCCAGTGAATCCCCGCCATATGGTATGACCAATGTGCGCGGCGAATATGAAGGATTAAGTGCCGACTACGCTGGATTGCTGGCGCGTGAGTTGGGCATAACCCTGCGTATTGAGCAATTTGATTCGCTGAATCAGGCGTTAATCGCACTGGAAAAGGGCAGCATTGATGTGGTGCCATCACTCAGCAAACAAGATGGCGGTGAACTGTCTTATACTCAGCCTTATGCCAGTGAGCAGCCCGTGCTCGGGATACGCGCCAGTGATAACGATCCTTTCCCCAATGATTTAAGCAATGTCGATGTCGCGGTAGTTAAGAGCTATCTGCCACTCAACGTGCTGCGTGAATATTATCCGCATGCCAATTTCCGTATGTACAACACCTATCAGGATGCGCTGAGCGCGGTCTCTTTTGGTCATGCGCGGGTTTACCTTGGCAACAGTTATTCGTTGAGCCAAAACTTCCTCAATAATTTGCGTATGGTGCGCTTTAGCCAATTGCCGCCGAAAGAGATCAGCTTCGCGCTTGCGCCGGGTTCTACTGAATTGCTGCAATTAATTGATCGGGCGATGGGTAATGTGCCGCCAGGTGAGAAAACCGAGTTGTTGCGCATCTGGCAACCCGATCGTGTTGGCATCAACCAATCACTCAGCGCGCCGACCTTTACTGAAGATGAACGCAAATGGATGGCAAACCATCCGATAGTGAAAATGGTGGCGTTCAGCAACGATCTCGCCGCGCCGATGACCATCATCGATCAAAATGGCACTTTGCGTGGTTTAGTCAGCGATCTGATTACGCTGGTGACGCTGAAAACCGGCCTGCGCTTTAGCTTTGAGACCGCAGATAATTCGCAGGAGTTGGTGAATCGGGTCAACAGCGCTGACTTCGATATGTTCGCCTCAATGACGCCGAGTCCGCAGCGCGAGCAGCAGATTCTGTTTACGCGTCCGTATTTGCGCAGCACCTTTGCGCTCACCACGCGTGCAGATGATAAGGCGATAAACTCACTGCCCGATCTGCGCGGCAAACGGCTGGCAATGGTGGCGAACACCAGCGTCGAGGGCTTGGTGCGGGCGCGTTATCCGGAAATCACCATTATTTCAGCGCAAAACACCAACGATATGATGGAGATGGTGGAAGAGCGTCGCGCCGATGCCGGTGTAGGCATTTTGGTCATGGTGGATTACCAAATCAAAACCCATTTCCAAAACAAATTGAAGTTGGTCAGCGCCATCGGCAGTTCACCGGCATGGGTCTCTTTCGGCGTTGGCCGCGCCGATCCAGAATTGCGCAGCATCCTCGATAAAGTGTTGCTCAGTATTCCGCCCGCCGAGATTGAAGAGTTGGCGAACCGTTGGCGTCCCAGCGATTTAGTGGTCTATGACAGCTTTTGGCAGCGTTACGAAGATGTGTTGATCGCCGCGATCATCTTGATCGCACTGATCATCGCGCTGGTGGTGGGTTGGGCGCTGTATCAGCGCCAAATCATCCGGCGTAAAGCGGAGCTGCGTCGCCAGCTCAACGTGCAGTTAGCCCAACTGCGCGCTTTAGTGACCAGCATGCCGTTCCCGGTTTCTCTGCGCGATCAGGAAGGACGCTTAACCTACTGCAACGAACGCTATCTGGTGGAAACCGGCGTGCAGTATGAGGAAGCGTTGGGTAAAACCATGCGTGAACATCCCGGTTTGCGCACGCCAGAACAGGCGGCGTTTTATCACAATCAATTAATGGATGTAGTGAAAACCGGCGTGCCGATTGTTGAGGATCGTCGTTATGATCTATGGGATAACCCGGATTCGTCGATTGGCGTTACGGTGTATCAGTGGATTCAGCCATTTATGGACAGCGACGGCAAAGTGGTGGGTGTCATAGCGGGTTGGATGGATATCTCCGAACGCGAAGCGCTGTTTGCCGAATTGCGTGAAGCCAAAGAGCGGGCGGAAGATTCCAGCCGCGCAAAATCAGTATTCCTCTCGACCATGAGCCATGAAATTCGTACGCCGATGAACGCGATTATCGGCATGCTGGATATGGCGCTGAAAAAAGGGCGCAGCGGCGAGCAAGATATTCAAGCGCTGGAAGTAGCGTTTGAGTCGGCGGAAAGCTTGGTCGGCCTGATCGGCGATATCCTCGATATTTCGCGCATCGAAGGTGGGCAACTGGAATATCACCCGGAAACGGTTCATCCGGGCAAATTGATCGATAACCTGATGAAAGTGTTCCAGGGATTGGCCATCGATAAAAACATCACGCTGAGCCAACACATTCCCGAAGAGGGATTGGAACAGGTGCTGGCCGATCCGCTGCGTATCAAGCAGGTGCTATCCAATCTGCTGAGCAACGCGATCAAATTTACCGATCATGGCGGTGTCTCGCTGACCTTAACCCAGCAAAAAGATCTGGCGGCGGGTCGGGTGTATCTCACCATTGAAGTACAAGACAGCGGCATCGGTATCGATGAAAAACAGCAGGCGGCGCTGTTTAAACCGTTTAGTCAGGCCGACAATCGTCGCGCGGGCACCGGTTTGGGGCTGTATATCAGCCGTACTATCTGCGAAAAAATGGGCGGCACTTTAACGCTGCACAGCGAAAAAGGTGTCGGCACTTGCGCGCGCGCCACGTTGGCGTTGCCGATTGCGGAAAGCCTGGCGTTTGAGCAGGAAGATAAGCACGAAGAGGGCGATAAACTGCCAATTCGCAATGTGTTGGTGGTGGATGATAACGCTGCCAACCGCATGTTGCTGGCACGCCAGTTAGATTGGTTGGCGCAGCAAGTCGATGTCGCGGCAGATGGACACGAAGCGTTGCAAATGTGGCAGCACGGTCATTACGACGTGGTGATCACCGACTGCAATATGCCAGGTCTGAATGGTTACCAACTGACTGAAATTATCCGTGAATCGGAACACGATTTAGGGCGCACGCCAGCCTGGATTATGGGCTTCACCGCCAACGCGATGCATGAAGTGATTGAGCGTTGCCTTGATGCGGGTATGAACACCTGCTTATTTAAGCCGTGCTCGATTGGCAGTTTGGCGGCGGCGTTACGCGCTATCTCTGCGGAACAAGATGCTGAAGGCGATATTGTTGTCGAGGTTCCTGAACCGCCGGAAATGAGCGATGCTGACCGCGAAATGGAAGCGGCAATGCGCGATTTGATGGTCAGCACACTAGCAGAGGATTTAATCGAATTGGAACGGTTAAATCTGACCGAGCATCGTGCCGAAGTCGCCGATTTGGTACATCGCATCGCGGGGAGTGTGCGCATTGCGAGGCAGAATAAGCTGGCGGATGTCTGTCTGCAGATGGAAATTGCGTGTCGTGATACGCAACAACCCGCCGTGGATTTGCTGCCGGCCTTCAATCAGTTAGTAGAGCGATTGCAGCAGTATCAAATCAAGTTGGCAGGCGTTGCCGTATTGAGTGAAATCGCGGAAGAAGAGTAACAAGGTCACCATAAATGGCGTAATGCCGATCAGTTAAGCCAAAAATGATCGGTTGAACGATCCGGCAGTTCTGCAAGAATCCGTAATCTATCAGGGATTACGGATTTTTTTATGTTACTCAG
>NZ_JBNBPM010000016.1:0-96271 GCF_059412405.1 Pantoea sp. CFCC18179
GTACATACGCTGGTATAACGAGGAGCGTATTAAAATCTCATTAGGTGCAATGAGCCCGGTGAAGTACCGGCAGCATCTGAGGATCTCAACATAACCAGTCCAACAAAATATCCGCATCTCCAAAGCGGACATTACTACTTTGCCTCCTCAATCCAAGTACGCATAATGTATATTATGTTAAATTAAGTATCTCAGGACGCACCCAAAATCGATTATTCATCTCACCTGCTTCGATCTATTGTAGTGCGCGCATTCATTTTCATCACTCCAGGGCATTCAGTCTTCGTCCACAGCTAATGTAGACATCCGCAAATTGTTGCTTTAGATTGTTCCTGCATTTCATATCTGACTTGCCGTAGGCGTTACCGTCATCCAACGCGCCCTGTACCGGAATGGGCCTCTGCTGAGGGAAACCGGAACAGCGCCACGGCATATCTCCAAGTCTGCAACTTCTTGCATCCGCAGGAAAGATTTAATTTAATCTGACACTATTTGGTTCGGTGCGCGTGGCCTTTCAATCATTATGAATGACAAGGCAAAATCATGAATCTATCCAATAACACCATACTCATCACCGGCGGAACCAGTGGCCTTGGCCGTAAATTGGCCGAATCTCTGAGCGACCGGGGTAATACCGTCATTATTCTTGGCAGATGCCAGAAAATGCTGGATGAAATGATGGCAAAACGCCCTGCTATTTCTGGCTTTGCAATAGATGTGAACGATGACAATGCTCTGCAAAATTTTGCCAGCATTATACGCAGGCAATTTCCTCGACTGAATGTTCTGATTGCCAATGCCGGCATTTCTCAATCCGAGGATTTAACCTCTGAGCATTGGAATGCCAACGTCGCAAATCAAATCGTCATGACCAACATCATGGGCGTTATTCGTGTCATTGCGGCCTTTCTACAACAACTGAAAGATCAGCCTCAGGCGACTATTATGGCTACGAGTTCGGCATTAGCAGCTGTTCCACTTGCGAGCTTCCCGACTTATTGTGCCAGCAAAGCATTTATCCATTCGTGGTTAGTCTCAATGCGCCACCAATTGCGCAACACCTCAGTTGAAGTGTTAGAACTTCTCCCACCTTATCTGCAAACAGCGCTAACGGGTAATGAACAACTTAGCGATCCTCGCGCAATGCCGCTGGATGAATATGTTCACGAAATTTTAGGAATGATTGCGAGAAACGACATATCCCGCGGAGAAATATTATTAGAACGGGACTATGCGCGACGCTGGGCCGAGCGTGACGGACGCTATGATGAAATATTCAGTATGATGAATCCTGACTGATCAAGACGGGCTACGGAGAGATTTGTCCGTTGCTCGGTTGTCTTCTTCATTATCCTGATTAAAACAAACCGCTCTAAGAAGCTGATGATGGTTATGAACATCATAGGTTTATGTATGTTGTAACTAGATAACCTAAATTCATACCTTAAGTATCAACTTTGGAATGCCTACCCGCTCTCCCCAAACCGCAGGAGAGCGGGCAATCAATTACTTACGTGCATCCAGCAGTTGCTGAGCGTTGTCCGCCGTTACTGTGGTCCACGGAATATAATAATGCTTCGCGGTGCCACCATCCCAGTTCAGGTCTTTGGCATACTGTTTCCAGATATCCGATTGCGGCTGATAGCTGTCGCCCTTAACCGCACGTAACGCGACGTCGATCGATCCCTGCATTTGGCCTTTGGCATCCTGCAAAATCGACACCATTTCACCGGCCTGCACCGCATGAATTGCATCTGAAACGCCATCCACACCGGCGATGGCGAAGTCTTTCACATTCAAGCCAGCGCCCTTGATCGCTTCAATCGCGCCCAATGCCATTTCATCGTTCTGGCCAATCACACCATTGATTTTGCCGCGATGTTTTTGCAGCCAGTTTTCCATCAGTGGTTGCGCTTCAGCACGTGACCAGTTAGCCGTTTTGCGTTCTAAAACGGTGACTTGGCCTGCGCCACATTCGGCGATGGCTTTATCATTGCCCTTGCCGCGCTGGATCTCACCACTGCCGCCTTTTGGCCCTTCGATGATCACCACATTCACTTTTTTGGTTTTACATTCCAGCTTGTCCAGCACCGCTTTGGCTTCGAGATAGCCGCCCAACTCATCGTTTGATACCACTTCTGAGGTCATTGCTTCGGTATTCAAGCGCGCGTTGGTCACCACCACTGGAATTTTGGCTTCATTGGCATTGGTAACTATGTCGATATTGGCTTCAAAATCCATCGGGTTAACGATGATCGCGTCGGCACGCGTCTGGATTGCGGTAGCCGCCTGATCGTTTTGCACCGAAGCATCATAGCGTCCATCATAGAAAGTCAGCACTGCTTCGCCACTTTTCACCGCTGGATGTTCTTTGCCGTAACGCTCCATCAACTGCACGAATTCGGCTTTGTTGCCGTACATCAACACGGCAATTTTAACCGGCGCAGCTTGGGCAATTGTCATGCCCCCCATCATCATTGCCGAGGCGAGCAATGCGAGTTTGGTCATTTTCATTGTTTTTCTCCTGGTAGGGTTTTTATATCAACAGAGTTAGTCACGTTGTTGTTTACGTGAAGGATCAAGCAGTACCGCCACTACAATCAAAGCGCCTTTGATGATCTGCTGGTAATACGACTGCACACCGAGCAAATCGAGGCCATTGTTCATTACGCCGATGATCAGCACGCCAAAGAAGGTGCCAACCAGCGTACCGACGCCGCCCGCCATGCTGGTGCCGCCGATGACCACCGCCGCAATCGCGTCCAGTTCATAACCCGCACCGGCATTGGTTTGTGCCGAACCGGTACGCGCCGTCAGAATCAAGCCAGCAATGCCCGCCAACGCGGCGCACAAGGTGTAAACCAGCACTTTAATGCGCACTACGTTAATGCCCGATGTGCGAGCACTTTTCGGGTTGCCGCCCACCGCATACACGTAGCGACCAAAGATGGTTTTATTGAGTAATAACCAGGCCAGACCAAACAGAATCAGGAAGATGATCACCGGCAAAGGAATGCCCGCCATGTAGCCATTGCCGAGCCAGCGGAAGTCGGGATTTAATTGTGAAACCGGGTTGCCGCCAGTGGTTAACATGGTTAAACCGCGCGCCGCAGACAGCATGCCCATGGTGACGATAAATGGCTGGAGGCGATAACGCGCCAACACAGTGCCGTTGATCAGGCCACAGACAATGCCGATGCCCAATGCGACAATCATCGGCACCATCACCGCGGTCGCCGTATCGCCAATCGATAAACCGGCATTGGTGGTAGCGAAGCGTGCCGCGACGATGCCGCTTAACGCCAGCACCGAACCCACCGATAAATCCACGCCCGCTGTGATGATGACAAAGGTCATGCCGATGGCGAGAATGCCGTTGATCGACACCTGACGTAACACGATCAACATGTTCTCATTGCTGAGGAAATAGTTGCTGCTCCACGCGCCTTGCGCGACCTGATATTCACCAATTGCCGCCACAATCAGGCAAAGTGCAAAGAACGCAATAATGATGCCGTACTTATGCATACGCCGTTTATTGCGCGTGAAAAATGAAACCCCGGGTGTTAAAGATTGCGTACCGTTCATGTTTTTTCTCTCTATTAAACCGCTAACTTCATGAGTTCGGCTTGAGTGGCGTCGGCTGCCGACAACTCACCGGCTAACTGGCCATCGCGGAACACCAATATGCGATCGCTCATGCCGATGATTTCCGCCAGCTCGGATGAAACCATGATGATTCCTTTGTTTTTCAAAGCGAATTCCGACATAAAGCGGTAAATCTCTTTCTTCGCGCCCACGTCAATGCCGCGCGTCGGTTCATCCAGCAGCAGTACTTGCGGATCGAGCAGCGCCCAACGCCCCAACACCACTTTTTGCTGATTGCCGCCGCTCAAGTTGCCGACGATTTGTTCGCCGTCCGGCGTTTTGACGTTAAAGCGTTTGATCATCTCGTTCGCCCGCTGCTGCTCGCGCTTTTCATTGATGAATCCCGCACGGCTGATGCCACTGAACGACGAGATGTTGATGTTTTCACTGACCGAGCGGCACAGCACCAATCCGGTTTCTTTGCGATCTTCCGTGACATAAGCGATGCCAGAATCAATGGCTTCTTTCGGCGAATGGCGTCCCAACGTTTTATCGCCCAACCGAATGGTGCCGCTGTCAGCGTGATGGACACCAAACACCAGATCGAGAAATTCGCTACGTCCCGAACCAACCAAACCATAGATGCCGAGGATTTCGCCGCGCTTCAGATGCAGGCTGATATCATTGATTTTGTTGCGCCAACGTAGATTGTTGACCTCCATCATCACCTCTTCGCCCGGCTGATTGAACTTGGCGAATTCACTGTCATATTCTCCGCCGATGATGTGTTCGATCAGCTGTTCACGCGTGATTTCGGCAATAAAACCTTCCTTGATATACGCGCCGTCGCGGAAAATAGTGTAGCTGTCGGCAATCTGGAAAATCTCCGACAAACGGTGCGAGACATAGATAATGCCCTTGCCTTTTTCCGCCAGTTTTTTGATGGTCTGGAAGATTTTCTGCGCATCTTCCTCACCAATCGCCGAAGTCGGTTCATCCATGATGATGATGTCGGCGTTGGCGTGTGACAGCGCTTTGGCAATCTCGACCAATTGCTGCTCGGCAACGCTGAGATTGCGCATCTTCTCGGTGGCCGAGATCTGGAAATCCAGCTCCTTGAGCAGCGCGGTGGTGCGCTGATTTAAGGTGGTGAAATCGACAAAACCGAAGCGCTTAGGTTCGCGACCGAGCCAGATGTTTTCTGCCACAGTGAGATCGGGAATCGCGCTAAGCTCTTGCTGCACAATCGCGATGCCAGCATTTAACGCTTCTTTCGGATGATGAAACTCACAGCGTTCACCGTTAATGAAGATGTCGCCGCCATCCGGGCGAATAAAGCCCATCAAAATGCTGAGAAAAGTCGATTTCCCTGCACCGTTGCCACCGCACAGCGCGTGAATTGAGCCGCGACGCAGGCAGAATTCGGCATTTTTCAGTGCCACCACCGGACCAAAGGCTTTGCGTACGCCTGTGACTTCCAGCAAATAAGCGGGCTGTTGGGTTTGTGCATCGTGTGTCACAGTTGCACCTCCGGATAGGCTTGTTGCAGGCGTTGCAAATAGCGCTGATACAACGCGTCATATTGCTGCTGGCGTGCGGCATCAGGCTGCGTGCGGGTTGATTCATCCAGTGAAACAAAGCGCTGGCAAAGTTGCTGCAACACGGCGTTAGCATCTTGCTGCGCATCATCGGCCAGTGTGGTGGCCCACATCGCCTGAATCGCGCCGCCAAGGGCCGCCGTCTCTTTCACATCCGGGCAAATCACCTCGCACCCCATCACATCCGCAACGATTTGCCGCCAGCGTGCGCTGCGTGCCCCGCCGCCGGTCAGACGAATTTCACGGGCATCGATGCCTTGCTGACGAAACAGCTCAATGCCGTAACGCAGGCCATAAGTGGCGCTCTCCACCACCGCCATGCACAGATTGGCGCGGGTAAAATTATCGCTATCGAGGTTGTGCAAACTGGCGCGTGCATGCGGTAACTGCGGTACGCGTTCACCGTTAAAAAACGGCAGCATTTCCACACCACCCGCACCCGGCGCCGCTTGCTCCAGCAGCGCGTTGAAGCCCGCGATATCTTCATCGAGTAAAGATTGAACCGCAGTGGTCGCCGACGTCACATTCATGGTGCAAATCAGCGGCAGCCAGCCGTTGGTGCTGGAGCAGAAGCCAGCGATCATCTCCGATTCAGCAACCACCGGCGCATCGGCGCAGGCAAATAGCGTGCCGGAGGTGCCGAGACTCATGGTGACCGTGCCCTGCGCAATGTTGCCGGATCCAATCGCCGCCATCATGTTGTCGCCGCCGCCAGTGGAAACGCGGGTGCTAGCGGACAATCCCAGCTGTTCCGCTGCCTCCGCTCGCAGCGTGCCAATGCATTGATTGGCGCTAAGTAACTTAGGCAAGGCGTTCCACAAGCGACCGCTATCGTCGATCAGTTCCACCACATGCCGATCCCATTGGCGCGTGCGCACGTTCAACAAACCGGTGCCGGAGGCATCGCCGTATTCGGCAACACGTTCGCCAGTTAGCCAGAAATTCAGGTAGTCATGCGGCAACAGCACCGTATGCAGACGTGACCAGCTTTCAGGATGCTGCTGCTTAAACCACAGGATTTTCGATGCGGTATAGCCGGTGGCGATCATCACACCTAATTGATCCAGCGAGCCTTTTACGCCGCCTAATTGCTGTAACAGCGCATCGTTTTCCGCCGCGGTTTCGGTGTCGCACCACAATTTGACGCTATGCAGCACTTCACCGTTTTCATCTAACGGCACAAAACCGTGTTGCTGACCAGAAACGCCGAGTGCCTCGATCTGCTGACCGTTGACACCTGCATTTTCCAGCGCCTGCTTAAAGGCAACGATCAGCGCATCGATCCACCATTGTACTTCCTGTTCGCGACGTCCATTGGAGTCGCTGATCAGGCGATGAGTGGCGCTGCCTTCACCGAGAATCACGCCTTGTTGGCTGTCGACAATCACGACTTTGGTGCCTTGTGTACCACAGTCAATGCCAGCAAAAAGCGCCATGATTACTCCATTTCCAGCATGATTTTGATGTCGGAGGCGTGGCCTTCAGCCGCGCGTTCAAACGCGGCAACGCTTTCTGCGAACTTGTAGGTTTGGGTGATCAGCGGTTGCACGCGCAGTTTGCCGCTGCTCAGCAGACGCAAGGTGCGGGGATACATGTTGGCGTAACGGAAAATGGTCTTGAAGGTGATCTCTTTGGCCTGCGCCGCGACAATATCCATCGGCGCCGCATCAATTGGCATGCCGACCAGCACCGCTGTTGCGCCCGGCGCGGCATGCGTGGCGATACTGGCGATAGCCGGTTTCGCGCCGCTGCACTCAAACACCACATCAGCACCGTTGCCGCTAGTCAATGCCGCGACTTTGCCTGCTAGATCGCCGGTTTTGATATTCACCGCGTGCAAACCTTGATAGTTGGCGGCCACGGCCAGTTTTTCATCGAATAAATCGCAAATGATCACGTCGGAACAGCCACCCGCCAATGCAGCCAGCGCGGTTACCACGCCAATCGGGCCTGCGCCAATCACTAACGCGATATCACCCGGTTTAATGCCCGCTTTGGTGGCGGCGTGCATGCCGATAGCTAATGGTTCAACCATCGCGCCTTCGGCGAAGCTGACGTTGTCCGGCAATTTGAAGGTAAATGCGCCCGGATGGATCACGGTTTCACGCAGGCAGCCGTGAATCGGCGGCGTGGCCCAGAAGCGCACGGCAGGATCGAGGTTGTAAATACCGGCGCGCGACTGCGCAGAGTTAAGGTCGGGAATGCCAGGCTCCATACAAACGCGATCGCCCACTTTCACGTGCGTGACACTTTTGCCGATCGCCACCACCACGCCAGACGCTTCGTGCCCTAACACCATCGGCGCGTTAACCACGAAAGGCCCGATTTTGCCATGCTGATAGTAATGAACGTCGCTGCCGCAAATGCCGACGGAATGAATTTTGATCTGCACATCGTTATCGCCCAGCACCTCATCAAATTCGCGATCTTCGATGGCAATCTTCCCGGCTTGTGCCAAAACCAATGCTTTCATATGCGCCTCACCTTAATCATTTTGATGGTATCGATATCATTTTCTGCTGGCGATATTGCGACAACTCTGGTGAGAGATCTGTGATGTTTGTTATATTTTGCTCAAAAATGTAAACGAATAGGATTATGTCGCGTGTGAATTAGCGATATTCATCACAGAACATTGCCACATAAGCCATGTTCAATGACACCGATACCATTATCTTGATTGGAGAAGAGGATGAGTCATTCAACTGAGCACACGCAACGTACGCTAGAGTTTTTGCAATTGGCTGGCATGGTGTTGACCGATGATGAACGGCAACGTATTGAAATTGCGTCATTTGGTTTACCGGATTACCCGATTTCAGGCTTGCAGCTACTAACCTATGTCAATTCACCACGCTACTGCGCCAAAGAGTTGGTGCTATTCCCCGGACAAACGTGCCCAGAGCATCTGCACCCGCCTTTTGATGGCACGCCGGGAAAACAGGAAACCTTCCGCTGCCGCTGGGGCGAAGTGTATTTATTCGTGGATGATGACAATCTAACGCCCAATGACACCAGCGGCAGCAAAGTCTGTCAGGTGCCAGAAGGCAGCGAAGCCTGGTATACCTGCACGCGCTATATTTTGTTAAAGCCCGGCGAGCAATACACCATTGCACCGAATACGCGCCATTGGTTCCAGGCCGGAGAGAAAGGCGCGGTGGTGTCGGAGTTCTCGTCGGAAAGTCGCGATGAACTGGACATTTTCACCGATCCACGGGTCAACCGCTTAGCGTAAAAACAGCGTTCGCGTCCTGCTGCCAAATCTGTCATGATTCGTTAATGATACAAAATGATGCTTTTCACTAAGGAGTTGCTTTTGGCTGTTGGGCGAGGACGAAAGGCAACGCTAGCCAGCGTTGCAGCACAAGCGAACGTCAGCAAAATCACCGCCTCGCGTGCGTTTTCGCAGCCGGATAAAGTGCATCCGGAAACGCTGCAACGTATTCGCGAGACGGCTGAGCAACTGGGTTACGTGGTGAACACCGCAGCGCGCAGCTTGCGCGCTAAATCGAGTAAAACCATTGGTATCGTCAATCCCGACATGGCGAACCCGTTTTTTGGTGGCTTGACGCGTCTCATGACGCTGGAAGCGCAAAAAATGGGTTATGACACGCTGGTGTTTGACTCCTATGAATCGCAGGAAACAGAAAATCGCATTATCGACAAACTGATTGGCTACAACGTTGATGCGATTATTTTGTCGGTGATCTCTAACGATCAGCATTACCAACCCGCTTATCTCAAGCGATTGGAAACGCTGAATATTCCGGTGGTGCTGGTCGACCGCGAACTGGATTCCCGCCACTGTAGCGGCGTCTACATTGATAATCTTGATTGCGGCTTGCAGGCCGGGCGTTGGTTACTGGAGCAAAATGCGCAGCGTGTGGTGGTGGTTTCCGGGCCGGAAAACTCCAACGTGGCACGCGAACGTGTGATCGGTATTCAGGCCGCATTGCAGGGAAAAGTCAGTTCGTTAGAAGTGCTGCACGCCGATTTCTTTATGGATATCGCCTGGCAGGAAACCAGCCGCTGGCTGAGTCAAAATCCCGCGCCGGATTATTTCGTCGGATGTAACAACCAGATTTCATTGGGTATTGTGAAAGCCTGCATTGAACATAAGCTCGCGCTTAGCCAGCAGGTTTCGTTGTTCAGCATCGACGAAGTTTCACATGCCGGCATTTATGGTTTCCACTTCCCTTGCGTGTCACATGATTTGCAAGAAATCGCCTGGCAAGCCATGAATCTGGCGATTCGCCGCGTCAGCGATGCCGAAATTAAGTCGGGAAAAGTCATCGTGCGCGGCAAAGTTATCGCTTGATTACGATTGCGCTAGCGACAATTCATACACTACGCACGGCACATCGTAATGGGTTTCGATACCTCGATAGTTCATCCCCAGGCGTTGCATAACCTTTTGCGAGGCCTGGTTTTGTGGATCGGCAACCGCGACTAAATAGTCAACGCCAATCTGCTCAAGCGCAAACTGCACAATCGCCTGCGCGGCCTCGGTCGCGAAGCCTTTGCCATGATGATTGGCATTCAGTCGCCAACCGATTTCTAGCGGCGCGCCATCCTGATTAGCCAGATGTTGCAAGCAAGCCGCGCCAACTACTTCACCAGACTCTTTTTCACAAATCGCCCACCAGGAAAAACCGTACTGCTGCCAGCGCTGCATCACCCGTTCAATGGTTTCGCGCGTCTCTTCTGGGGTTTTTACCTTGCCGTTGCTGATATAACGCATGATCTCAGGATCATTTTCCATCGCTCGTAAGCCAGCGAAATGCGCGTGTTGGAAAGGTTCAAGGCGCAAACGCGTCGTCTCTAATTGCATAGCAGCTCCTGTTTTGTCATGGCATTGCCTACATCCTAACAATATTTCAGACATTTCATACAAACCGCCCTTGCCCGCTCTGATTTTTATCCGATGGGTATCTCTGTCTAATAAGGAAATTCTTGGGATGGAGGTGAACATGTTGTCATTAACGGTAATCGACAATAACAAATGGATTTCTGAAGGTATTTCGCGCTTTTTTGCTGGCAAATTTATCCAGGTGAGAAATATAGGACAAGAAGGCCTTGATGGCGTTCTCAGCCAAATAGCGGGAACGGATGTGCTGATCACCGAGTTAACCGCTTACGGGCGCGACGTGCAGTTCTTTACTGAGCTATTGCTTAAAGTGCAGTTTTCATCACCGGCAACCCGCATTGTGGTACTGACGGAACTGCATGAAAGCGCGGTGATCAGCTACGTGGCTAGCGTGCTACCCAAAGTCACTTTCCTGGATAAACAGTGCAGCTTAAAAGAGCTATCGAATGCGGTGCTGGGATTACAAAATGCAACAGCATTCGAGCAAAGCGCGCGTCGTACCAAACAAACGCTGTCACCACGCGAATTTGGTTTGCTGCGGCTATTGGGGCAAACCAGCAATCTAACCGACATTGGCCATTCACTGAGACTGAGTTGCAAAACCATTAGCCATCATCGTCAGAGCATTATTCGCAAGCTGAATTGCTCAAGCAATAAAGAGTTTTTTAGTCGATTGAATCGCATGGGTTATCAAGCAAAAGGTGTGTAAGCGCATCGTAGGATAGCCATTTATATCGACTTAGTAATTCTGGCGATTTCTGCCCGGATTTCTGCCAGCAACTCTCGTCCAGCCCCAGCAACATTGGCACGTGACGGCGAGGTTTGCTGGCAAATCTCCTCCAGCGCAATGCATTTAGCTACCAGCACACTCGCGCCGGTGATTGCGGCGCTACCTTTAATCTTGTGCGCCAATTCACTAAGCTGGCCGCGCTCATCGCTGCTTAGCGCGACTGTCAACGCAATGACATCCTGCTGATAACTTTGTGCTAATTCAGTGCGCAACTGAGTTTTCCAATGCTCATCACCAGCAGCAAGTTTTAACCATCCCTCTTCAGTTGCCTGCGAAGTCACCAAGCCGATACGCTGTTGCAAATCCTGCAAGGTGCTGGGTTTGAACAAACAATCATCCATGCCGGCTGCGCGACAATGTTCACGCTCTTCAGGTAAAGCATTGGCCGTAAAGCCAAGAATTAAACAAGCCGACACATCTTGCTGTTGTTCCTCTGCGCGAATCGCCTGCGCGAGCTGATAACCATCCATTACTGGCATGCGGCAATCGGTAATAACCACATCAAAATGCTGCTGGCGCCATAGAGAGAGCGCCTGAGCGCCTTCGGCGGCTTCTTCCACATGATGTCCAAGGAAATTCAACTGACGGGTTAACAACAATCGATTAACGCTTGAATCGTCAGCAATAAGAATGCGCAACGGCAATGTTTTTGTTTTCAGAGGCAATTCAGCGACAGGTGGGATTTGTGCAACCTCATCTGGCAGCGTATCCGCCAACACGCGCACTACTATCTCGGTCCCCTTACCCAACTGACTGTGTAACTGGATATCACCGCTCATCTTTTCACACAGTGTTTTACAGATAATCAGCCCCAGTCCGGTCCCACGTTTTACCTGATCGCTGTGATTACCCACCTGACTGAACGGGGTGAATAACTTCTGTTGATCGGATGCGCTAATGCCTTTGCCGGTATCGCGTATCGTGGCGACAATCATCCAACGAACGCTTTGGGTTAACGTCACCGCGACGTTCACACTGCCGCTGACGGTAAACTTGATCGCATTGCCAATCAAATTAGACAGGATCTGTTTAAAACGCAGAGGATCGAGCCACAATTCCGGCCCAATTTCCGGATCCAGGGTTAGCTGTAGTGCGAGGTTTTTCTGTGCGGCCATACCGGAAAATACCCGCACCACAGACTGGCACAACGTCTGGACGTTGCAGCGTTCAGGCTGCAACGTCAGTTTGCCGGATTCAATGCGCGCGATGTCCAAAATATCGCCCAGCAGTTCGACTAACTCATTGGCTGAATTGGCCGCTACATCTAGCGCCTGACGATCAACGCGATTTTTATCTGCCGACTTACACGCCATTTCCAGCATGCCTATCACCGCATTCAATGGCGTGCGAATTTCATGGCTCATAGTGGAAAGAAACTGTGTTTTGGCGCGATTAGCATCTTCTGCTTGCTCTTTGGCGAGATGCAGCTCTTCCAGTAATTCCCGACGCTCACTGATATCCAACCAGCCGCCAATCACACCTCTGACCACACCGCTGGCATCCCGGTATGGCAGCAGCCAATGAAAAATAGTTTTTTGCGTTTCTGAAGGGAAATGCCAAAAGGTACGATCTTTAAAGATCGGCGTACCACTGCTTAATACACGATAGAAATCCTGAACGTACAGATGGGTTTGCTCATCGTTCTGGAATATGTTGCTATTCAGTAACGATTGATTAATGACTTGCGCACGTGTGGCGCCTAAATCTTGCAAATAGCTTTCATTACATTGGGTCAAGTTGCCTCTGGCATCACGAATGTAGGTGGCATTGGGCGTGCCGTTAATCATCACATGCATGAATTCCAGTTGATCGTTTAATGCGCGCTGCACCCGTTCTTTGATGCGAATCTGCCTGCGCAGCCAGATCGCCCACAATAACGAAACCAACACCAATGCGCTGGCAAAAGCCGCCGCGCTGTAAATAACCAGTCGGTTCTCACGCCAAAAATTATCTGCCGACACCATATTATTCGGTCGCCACAGATTACCAATCACATCCATTTCGTCTGGCGGAATACTAAGCATGACTTTGTCGATAATACTCAGCAGTTCTGGCGACCGCGGCGGGACAGCGAAGGAAATAAAGGCGGGCGATTCGTGCAGCGTGGCAACAATTCGCATACGACTGCGGTAATAGCGCGCAATTTGATATTCGCTATTAGCCAATGTATTCGCCGCAGCATCCACTTCGTTGTTATTCAGCATGGCGAGTACATCGCTGGCACTTTTGGCTTCGACTAATTTGATTTGCGGGTAACGCGCGCTTAAATAAGTCGCCATACCGGTGCCTTGAATCACTGCTAACTTTTTACCGCTCAATTCGTTGAGATTGCGCGGTGCATTAGTTTGCTGGCGCACAACCATGACAAAAGCACTGGTGAAATAAGCACGGCTAAACAACAAACTATTTTTACGTGTAGAACTCGGTGTCAATGCACCGATCATATCGGCCTTATCTTCCTGCAATAATCGTTGCATGTCGCCGACATCATTGGCGCTGACGAGCTCAAAATCCAATCCGGTACGCAGCCGAATTTGCGACATCATATCGATTGTGATGCCCCGATAGTTGCCCTCATCATCAGTAAAAGTGAGCGGTGCGAAACCATCAATGGCAACCACACGCACCTTATTATGCTGCTGAATCCATTGCTTTTCTTCATCGCTTAGTTTGAATATTTGTTGATTTAACACGCTCGCGCTGCGTCCGACATGCCAACGCTGCAAAATGTTCAATCGCTCTTCATTATTCACTTCTTGTAGTGCGATGTTAACGATCTGCTGCAACACAGGGTTTTCTGCGTTTAAACCAAATGACAAGGTTTTGGCGGGGAAGTCAGCAAAACGCACCACGCGAATATTGTTAAGAAAATTACGGCTGATGGGATAAAGGTCGCCAAGAAAAATATCCGCATCGCCAAAAGCCACCGCGCCAATCGCCTGTTGATAGCTAGGATACGTTTGCACGCTGGCTTGTGGATATTGGCGTTGCACCCACTCTAGCGGCAGATAACCGCTAACCATGGCGATGTGCTCACCCGCCAAATCCATGCTGGGTGCCCGGCTGCTATTGCTGCGCATGGCCAATATTGATTGTTCGCTGGCATAAGGTGCGCTGCGCACCAAAGGAATCGTGCTGCGTTCAAATTGCGTGACGGCACCCAGCAAATCAATCTCGCCGCGGCTCATCGCTTCTTCAGCCGCCTGCTGGCTGGTGAACAAGCGAATTTTCACCGGTTTATTAATGATGGCGGCAAGCAATCCAACGTAATCCGCAGTGATTCCCTCCAACTCCACTTTGTTATTAATTACGGTAAAGGGCGGATAAGCTGGACGAGCGATTCCCACCACCAATTGCGGTTTCTGCCCCAGCCACTGCTGTTGTTCACGATTAAATTGCAGCGACGGCGGATGGTTGAGTTGGGGGGAACGGCTGAGCAGTTTGAGATTCAGGACTTGCTCGGCAGCCGAGACCATGGCCTCATTGAGCACGTAGCAAGAGGCAAACAGTAAAATTGCTAAGCCAATCTTTCTCAATGAATTCATCATGAGTTGTCGCTAACCCACCAGATTATTACGGTTAGCGATAACAATCAGATCCACCAGCGTTTTCACCCCCAGCTTGGTTAATAGGCGGGTTTTATACGTGCTGATGGTTTTATTACTCAGCGTCAGTTCATTAGCGATCTCCATATTGGTGTAACCGCGTGCAAGGTAAATCAACACCATCATTTCACGATCGGTCAACGTGCCAAGTTTATCTGCTTCGGTTTGGACGGAAGAACGGGATGAATCCGCCGAGACAAAATCATCCGCCGGGAAAAACGTATAGCCGGCACGTAACGCGCGAATGGCATCCAACAGGCCATCCTGAGTTTCCGTTTTCTCAACAAAGCCCGACGCGCCCGCCTGGCGGCAGCGACTGGCAAAGGAAGCCGCGCTTTGCGAGGTAAATACCAGTATTTTGGCGACCATACCGGCCGCGCGCGATCGAGCAATCACTTCCAACCCATTGATGGTCGGGATCGCGATATCTAAAATCACCAGATCAGGTTGTAAGCTACGCATCAATTGCAGTGCATCGGCACCGTCAGACGTTTTCCCGATGACGTCGATATTTTCCCGGGTCAGCAACATCTCCACCGCCGTGCGCACCACGGGATGATCGTCGACAATCAGAGCCGTCACTACTTTGCGGGTTCCTGACATGGTTAAACTGTCCTGTAAAGAAGAACCGGGTGGCAATCACCCGGCTATTGTTGATTAGAAACTGATTTTGATGCCCATTGCAGCAC
Source organism: Pantoea sp. CFCC18179 (assembly GCF_059412405.1). Classification (NCBI taxonomy): domain Bacteria; kingdom Pseudomonadati; phylum Pseudomonadota; class Gammaproteobacteria; order Enterobacterales; family Erwiniaceae; genus Pantoea; species Pantoea sp. CFCC18179. Next base: position 15,138 of record NZ_JBNBPM010000016.1, read on the forward strand.
TGGAATCACGATATTGATTGTTGCCTGCCTGCTGGCCGACGCTTCCCCAAAGATTGATATTATCGTTGAGTTGGCTTTCCAAACCGACACGCAGTTCCGCGATATCTTTTGCTCCCTGTGCCTTCACCTGTACGCCATCCAGCGTGGTGGCAAAGTTTTTGCTGTTATTGATCCAGTTGGCTTCCAGATAAGGTTTGAATACCGTATCGCCCGGCGTTTTCATTGAAGCGCGCAAGCCCAAACGCGACTGCACATTGCCATCGCCCTGACTGCTGACGCGGGTACCATTGGCTTCCGTGACATCATCCGCTTTTACGCCCATCCAGATAAATTGTGCATTAGGTTCAATGAAGTAGCTGTTTTTAAAGCTATCTTCCCCTACCTTCCAACTATAGCCACTTTCTAATGAAGCGGTGAAACCCCGCGACTGATAACGCTCGGCGCTAAGGTGATCACCATTGACACTGTTATTGAACCAACTGTACTGCAACCAGCTATCCACATAGGCGCCAGTTTGCAGATTAGGCTGCTGATACCAGGTACCATAAACACCGACATTGTAGCCCGTCGTGTGGCCCTGAGAGCGGTAGCCGGTGATGCTGGAATCCGTGTTGCTGCGAGCATTGCCGTAACCCGCCATCGCCCCCAAATGCAGGCTATCGCTACCGGTGAAGCTGCCTTGTGCCACATCGCCACCTAATTGCAGCACATAGCGATTGGTTTGGGTTTTCAGTTGCCCGCTGCTATCACGCACTTGCTGATGACCACCAAGATTGCGCATCCACAAGCTGGTTAATTTCTTCTCGCCGGTCAGAGCATCTACATACGAAGTTTCACCTCCGCGATCATGTAAACGAAGGTTAAACAGCGTGTTGGTCGCGGCGATATTGGCGATATAGTTGCCGGCTTCCGGGCGCAGCGTCATTTTTTCTGCTGGCAGCGGCGTAATGACCGGTTTGCCGCTATCACCCTCCTCACCCACTGGATCCGGCTCAGTCACCGGGCTTATTCCACTGATCAAATACCAGTTTTTGCTATTGCTACCAGTTCCGCGCTGCAATTGATAGTCGTAAGCGCCGGCGACAATACGCCCCTTCTGCGTAAATTCGCCGTTAGATTCGCCGCCGACAGTGATCAATTCAATACCCTGCAAGGTTTGTGCACCGCTACCGCCGGCTTTATGCACAGCAACTTGCGCAGTGCCGGATGTATTGCCCTTCACAACCAACTGATCATGGCTGGATGCATCATCCGCCAGCACGCTGTTCATCACTAATGTGCCGTTGGCAGCTTCAAAGTCACCATCGACGGTGAGCGTACTGAATCCACTCTCTTTGCTATCAAAGACAATCTCACTGTCTTTCATATTGAGGCTGCCGACGTCCGAGTCAGCCGTCATGGTCCAGCGGCTGCCATTATCCATTGTCAACTGATGCAGACCGATGGATGCGCCTTGCCATGCAGAAGCGTTGTCAAGCGCAATCAGGCTGTCACGGGTATAAAGATGATCGATATCCGCATCACCATACAGCTGAGATCCGTTGGTGGCATTGAGTTTGATAAAATCTGCTACCTGATTAGTACTATTAGCCGTTCCACCCTGAATGAGAATTTTGCCATTCAGTGTTGAAGCATCGGCATTGATTTGCAGTGATGAAGCCGCATCGCTTTTCGCCGCCACATTATCAGATTGAATCAGCGTATTAATCAGATTGACTGTTTGTAGTCCGGTATAATTTGAACGAATAGCAGCGGCATTGCTGCCATTTACCACGACATTTGAATTCGTTAACGTTGCATTAGTTTTGCCAGTACCACGACTCATATAAATGCCCGCAGCAAACAGGTTATCGGCATTATTAATTGCAATATCAAGGTTATCTGCCAGCATCGTGCCATCGAAACGGGTGGTAATTGCTGTTCCACCACTGTTGCCGACAATGGTGACATCAGCCAAATTTGCTATGCCATTATCGACGTAGATTCCTTCAGATTGCACCATCCCATCGCCCATCGTCAGGAGGCTATTTTTCAAATTAAGCTGCATTGCTCCCTGCGCCCAAATGATGGGCCCATTGAAGTCGTTAGTCTGCGTTAACTTTAGATTGTTACCATCAAAGCGGGCATCCTGAACCCAAACTGCATTACCCGCACTACTGAGATTTAGCGAATCTGCTTTGATGATCGCACCGGTATTGGCAAAGATAGCGGCCGCGCCATTAGTGTATCCAACCAAACCTAACGACGTCGTATTGAGATCCATGTTGCTAACGTCGACGGTTGCGCCACTCGATGCCTGAATTGCATGGCCGTTGGCACCATTTGTATTGATTGAACCGCCATCCAACGTTACTTGCGTATCCGCGCCGGTTGCCAATACACCACGCGCACTGGCATTGGTGGCGGTAATAGCAATATTGGATGCATTAACCGTACTATCAACAGCGTAAATTCCATGACCCCCTACGCCATTGGTTGTGAGCGTGGCATTGTCGAGATTGATATTACTGCCGTTGCTGGCGGTCATCGCCGTGGTGGTACCGCCGCCTGAACCGGTGGTGGTGATATTCAGTCCATTAATATCTACGCGGGAATTGTCCACCAGCATGCCGTTTTTGCTGCTGGTAATACGCACATCGTTGCCCGTTAATGCGCTGTTTTCGCCCACGAATAAAGCGGAAGTGCCTGAAATGGTTGAAAGTTGACTGTTAAGAATGTTGCCCGTCGAGCCGCTGAGAATAGTCATTGTTGGAGCAATGAAGGTTTGCATGGTGCTATTGCGCACATCAAAGTTCGCCCCATCTTCTACCTGAACAGCATTTGCAGTGGGTGCTGATGCACTGATAAATCCATTATTAAAAATAGCGTTGGCCGCTGCGCCTTTCACAATCATCGCGGACTCGGCTCGTGCGGTCATTACGGTTTCACCGTCAAAGTTTGTCGTGGTGTTATCGACAACTTGCGGGTTAGAAGCATAAGACGCACTGCTGATCGCCAGTAAGCCGCCAGCAGTGATCAGAGGCAGCATTTTTGTAGATTGAGAGGTTGCTGGAATGGCACCGCTAATTTGATTGCTTTTTCCACGACTGCTGGCAAGTTCAGACACCGCCACCATGCAACGCAACGAATGATTCCAAATCACGCGGTAAACTTTATTCATTTCACTATCTCTTCAAGCAAATTAAGTAACCTGAGTCGCGAAAAAACTCACCGCAATGCAGGCAGGATTTTGTTGAAGAGGACTATAAGAAACCGAGGTCAACTAGATTAGTCTGATACATCCCATAGTTTTGTAGGACGCGTCTGATCAGACATCGCCTGGACGATTAATACTCCGTTATAGGTATGGATCCGTAGGCCGCTACGCTATGTGCAACCTTCCCTGTTCCCGATGAAGAAATTTCCCATCAATGTTTTGCGCAAATTTTGTGTGATTGCGCTTGCATTTTCGCCACCTGCCGCTGGTTAACGCGTCACGTCAAGGCGCAGAATGGAATATATAACCATTAATGAATATATATTCACATCTAAAAATCATCAGCCAGAACAATGACGATTAGCGCAATCATCTGAGGAGAATGTCTTATGAGTAGCTACACCTATCCAAAATTCGGTGCCGGTTTATGGCACTTTGCCAACTATATCGACCGGTACGCCGTTGATGGTTATGGCCCGGCGCTCAGCACCTTAGATCAGATCAAACTCGCCGGCAGCGTTGAAGACCTTTCTTACGTTGATGTGCCCTATCCATTCACCGAAGGCGTGACCGTGGCGCAGGTTAAACAAGCGCTGGAAGATGCCGGATTGAAAGCCATCGGCGTTACACCTGAAATCTATCTGCGCCGTTTTTCTCGCGGTGCGTTCACCAACCCGGATGCTGCGATCCGCAAACAAGCGTTTGATTTGATGCATGAAGCCGCAACGGTGGTGCGCGAATTAGGCGCCAACTACGTCAAGGTCTGGCCGGGACAGGATGGTTGGGATTATCCGTTCCAGGTCGATCATAAGAATCTGTGGAAAATGGCGGTGGACGGCATGCGTGAATTGGCGAGCGCTAATCCTGACGTCAAATTTGCCATCGAATACAAACCCCGTGAGCCGCGCGTAAAAATGACCTGGGATTCGGCGGCGCGCACCTTACTGGGCATTGAAGATATTGGTCTGGATAACGTCGGCGTACTGCTGGATTTCGGTCATGCGCTGTTTGCCGGTGAATCGCCAGCCGATTCCGCCCAGCTCATTATCGATCGCGGTCGCTTGTTTGGTATGGACGTCAACGACAACCTGCGCGGTTGGGATGATGATCTCGTAGTCGGCACCGTGCATATGACGGAAATATTTGAGTTCTTCTACGTCCTGAAGATCAACAATTGGCAAGGCGTGTGGCAGCTCGATCAATTCCCGTTCCGCGAAGATCATGTTGAAGCCGCCAATCTGTCGATTCGCTTCCTCAAGCACATTTACCGCGCATTGGATAAGCTGGATATTGCCGCTTTGCAGGAAGCTCAGCGTGAACAAAACCCACTCAAAGCGCAGAAGATCATTCAGAACGCGCTGTTAACCAGTATTGAGCAAGAGTAATTCCGCAAGACGGTGGCCATGGATGGCTACCCAACAAATGTTGGCACTTTCCGCTTAACTTCCCTTTTCTATAACATTCAAACTCATCGCACTCTACAATTTAGCGGTCACCATAAATGGCGCCCCTACAAAAGCCTGCACAACATCGTAGGGCCGCCATTTATGGTGACCGATTTTCGCACTCAACTATTAATCCTGAGGTTCCAATGAGTTTACTGTTTAGTGCCACGCAACTGGGTAAGTTAACCCTCGATAATCGCATCGTGATCGCCCCAATGTGCCAATACTCAGCGCAAGACGGTAAAGCCAGCGCCTGGCACCGCATTCATTTGGGCCAACTGGCGCTTTCGGGCGCGGGTTTGCTGATCATCGAAGCGACCGCCGTCGAGGCCGAGGGGCGTATTTCTCCCGGCGATCTCGGGTTGTGGAATGATGAAACCGAATCAGCGCTCGCAACGGTTTTGCAGGACATTCGCCAATACTCAAACATGCCGATTGGCATCCAACTGGGTCACGCCGGACGCAAAGCCTCATGTGCTGCGCCGTGGCAAGGTGGTCATCAATTGCCACTTGAACAAGGTGGCTGGCAAACTGTTGCGCCTTCCGCCCTCGCCTTTAATGCTGAAGACCGCCCGCCGGTAGTCTTAGAAAAACAGGATTTGCAGCGTTTGAAGCAAGCCTTTGTCGCCAGCGCCAAACGCGCCGAGCGTTTAGGCATTCAACTGATTGAGTTACACGCTGCGCACGGTTATTTACTCCATCAATTCCTGTCACCGTTGAGCAATCAACGTGATGATGAGTACGGCGGCTCGCTGGAAAATCGTCTGCGTTTCCCGTTGGAAGTGTTTAACGCGGTGCGTGAGGCATTGCCGCCATCCGTCGCGGTTGGCGTACGACTTTCGGCCACAGATTGGGTTGACGGCGGTTGGGATGTCGAGCAATCCGTTGCCTTTAGCCAAAAACTGGAAGCGGCGGGATGTGATTATGTGCATGTATCGAGCGGCGGCCTTGCCGCGCAGCAAAAAATTAGTGTCGGTCCGGGCTATCAATTGCCGTTTGCGCGTGAAATCCGCCAGCAGGTGAAGATGCCAGTGATTGGCGTTGGTTTGATTACCGAAGCACAGCAGGCTGAAAAGGCGTTGCAGGAGGGTGATGCCGACATCATCGCGTTGGCGCGTGCGGTGTTATATAACCCGCACTGGCCGTGGCAGGCTGCCGCTGAACTTAATGCTCAGGTGCAAGTGCCGCCACAATATCTGCGTTCAGAGCCACACGGTTTGAAAGGCACGTTGGTAAGCAATAAGCGCTAATATGGCGCAAAACGGTGCGCATCCATGCGCACCGTTTTGCAATCACTGATAAAACGCCGGCTTCGCTGGCATATTGATCGCCTCAATCACGCCCGAATTCTGGGCAGCGACGCATGCATCGGCGGCAACTGCCGCAGCATAGCCGTCCCACGCTGAAGGACCGGTCATTTCGCCTGACAGCACGTTATTGATGAAATCCTGCAATTCAACGTCATACGCATCGATAAAGCGCTTCTTCCAATCAGTCAAAATGCGGGTTGAAAGTTTCGCCGCGCTGCGCGTTTGCACTGACATCGGTTCAGGTAAATTAGCGATGCCGGTTTCACCAACAACCTGGCACTGAATATCGTAGCCGTAGGCGCAGTTAACGAAGATTTCCACATCAATGCGCACGCCTTTGGCGGTTTCCAGCAGCACAATTTGCGGATCTTTTAGATGTGACGATGCTTTGCGCGTTTTGCGTGGATAAATCACCTGCGCGCTAACATAATCGTCTTGCAGCAGCCAGCGCAGCACATCCAATTCATGGATCAGCGTATCGGTGATAGCCATATCGGTGGTGTACGAATCACCCACTTCTGGGTTGCGATGCGCGCAATGCAGCATCAGCGGCTCGCCGATCTCACCGTTATCAATCACTGCTTTCAACGCACGATAACCACTGTCGTACGGACGCATAAAGCCAACCTGTACCAACTTTTTACCAGCGGCGATTTCGGCTTGCACAATGTTCATGCAGCCTTGCGCGGTTACCGCCAGCGGCTTCTCGCAGAATACCGCTTTACCGGCGTTGATGGCCGCCAGCACGAACTCTTCGTGCGTCGGTCCCCATGAAGTCACCAGAATAGCCTGCACTTCTGGCGCATTGATCAGGTCTTGCGCGTTGTCGTAGATCTCGGCCTGAATGCCAAGATCGTTGATGATCTGCTCGCAGTTAGCGCGGTTGATATCATTCAGCGCCACTACACGAGAATGTTGCAGCACTTTGCTGCAACGACGAATGTGTTCGCGGCCGATCGCGCCCGTGCCAATTACACCGATATTGAGCGTCATGGAGTGTTCCTTAGTTGTTCAGGTAAGCAATGCTGGATTGGATTTCACGGACGATGTCATCTGCGCTCCATGCATCCATCACGGAAGAAAACGGTTCAAAGGCATAAATACCGCGATAGCCCATCTCTTCTAAACGCTGTACTTGCTGCTTCGATCGCAGCAGATCGTCGGAGCTAAGCATGACGCGTTCTTCGTCAGTTAATTGCGCGGTTGGACGCGTATCGGTTACGCCGGATAAGTGCACCAGGCCGATGTTTTGCACATCCACGCCGCCAGCGAAATCCTGTTCCGCGCCTTCGTATAAATGGTGGTGAAAGGTATCCAGCACGATTTTGAACGGTGCACCCGCTTGTTGAATCAGCTGCTGCGCCAGTGCTGCCGAGCGTAACGAGCTTTTCGGGAAGCCAAGCGGCTCCACCAGCCCCAAGATGCCGTATTCGCCAAACAGCGGAGCCAGGGTTTTTAGTGCGGCTATCGTTTGCTGATTGGAAATAACCGTGCCGTCGTTTAGTGGGCAAAGCACTAATGCTTTAGCGCCGGTTGCACGTGCGTCTTGTAATAGCCCGCGCGTCTTTTCCAACACCTCATCGGTTAATTGATTAAAAGGATACACTGCATTAATGGTTTCAATGGTGAACGCGTGTTGCGCGGCTAAATGGCGCACGTCTTCACCGGTTAAATTATCGGTTACGCGGCCACTTTTCATATCGTTGCGTATTTCGACTTTATTTAACCCCAACTTTTCAACCAGTTTAAAAAATTGTTCAATGCTGAGATTCGGGGCAATCTTACGATTAACGCAAAGACGATCATGGCTTATTTTATACGTCATGGTGCTATCCTGAAATATAGGGTTAAGGATGTTCTGTTTTGTTGTGACGCGTGAATATGGCGTGATAGTAAGCTATCTTTTTTGCTTGCTCTGCCGGAACCTTGAGTGATTTACATCAGGGTTTGCCGTTATACAGTTCAAAGAAATAATGCTCGACCTGCTCGAGGCTGCGGCCTTTAGTTTCCGGGATAGTGCGCAGGACAAACATCGATCCACCGATACCGATCACCGCGAAAGTTAAGAACGCGCCAGCTAAACCAAATGCCGCCAGCAACAGCGGAAATGCCATGGAAATGGCGAAGTTTGCCATCCACAACGCAAACACCGCGCCGCCCATGCAAATGCCACGCATCCTCGCCGGGAATATTTCAGATAACAGCAGCCACGTAACCGGCGATAACGCGCCTTGCTGGAAGCACAAGAACATCAACATGCCCGCCAACACCAGATAGGCGCGCACTAAGTTCACTTCGCCAGCCTGGTGATATTCCGGCATGAAAAAGCACACCGCCGCGATGAAGAACAAACAGGCGGTGCAGCCCATTTGACCGACCAATACCAGTGGGCGGCGGCCAATTTTGCCAATCATCCAAATCCCGACTAACGTCATCAACACCGAAATCACGCCGTTAGCGATAGTGGCACACAGCGCGGCATCGTTGCTCAACCCTGTAGCGGTCAGCATGGTGGGCGCGTAATACATGATGGTATTAACGCCGGTTAACTGCTGAATGGCGGCAATACCAATGCCGAGCAGAAATACTTTACGCAGCCACGGCGTGCGCAAATCGCGCAGGCGACCTTTGCCTTTTTGCCGGTTCTCTTCGATGGTTTCTTCAATCTCTTCCAGTTCCCAATCGACGTCATCCGCCGCACGGGTTTTCTCCAGCACTTTGCGCGCGTCCTGGGTATTGCCACGCATCACGTGCCAGCGTGGACTTTCCGGCATAAAGATCATGCCAAACCACAGCAACACTGCGGGCACGGTGGAAATGGCGATCATCCAGCGCCAGGTATGTTCGCCGCCCCAAATTTCATTGAAGGTAGCATTGGAAACGTAAGCCAGTAATTGCCCTGAAACGATCATCAACTCTTGTAGCGTCACCAATTGGCCGCGTTTGTTGGCAGGCGCGATTTCCGCGATATACACCGGCACGGTGGCGGCGGCTCCGCCCACCGCGATGCCGAGGAATAAACGCGAGGCAATCATCGTAATCACATCAGGAGCGAAAGCGGAACCCATAGCGCCCAGCGCAAAGATAAATGCCAGCGAAATAATGATCTTGCGACGTCCCATCGCGTCGGCAAAATGTCCGGCGAGCAACGCTCCAAAGGCAGCGCCGAACAGTAAGGAACTGGTGACTAATCCGGTGGTAAACGGCGTGAGTTGAAGGTCGCCGCGCATAAACAGCAATGCACCGGAAACTACGCCGGTATCGTAACCAAACAGTAATCCACCGAGCGTGGCGACCAGCGCAATAATTTTAACGAAGGGTTCGGTACGCGTGGTGCTATTCGGCCCCGACGCGGTGTTGGTGGATATATAAAGTTCTCTTTCCATAATACCTCCTGGTATAAAACGCTTAAGGAAATACGGCAGAACAAAACAGAAGGTTCACGCTAACGGTGTTTTTATTTCATGTTAATTATTAATTGAAATTTGTTTTTCGAATTGTGAGATCAAGCCGTTTAGTGTTTTTGTTTTGATGGAATTACATCAGGAATGGATTTATTAGAAATGGATTATTGCGAAGCGCGGGGTTGTTAAATTACAAGTAATATAAGGTCGCCATTAATGGCGACCCTACGGTGAATCTGAGATGGGTTAATTAAAACATCCAGCGCACTCCGGCGTTATAGCGCCAACCTTTGGTGCCATTGCCGTCAATTTCCTGGCGATAATCCGCTTCAGCGTACAGCGAGACATCGCTTTTCAAGGTTGCGGTGCCACCAATGCCAACATCCCACATTTGCCCGAATTTACCGCTATCGAAGCTCACGCTATCCGACGAGCCATTGGCGCTGGCACGCGTAGTGGCTGAACCGCCCCAACCGCGCGTATAGCTGGTACGCAGATACGGCGTATATTGCTGACCGGCCTGATCCTGCCAGGTGCGATCCAGGCGAGCACCGACGCGACCAATGGTTTGATTGTAATCGCCCCACGTCACGCGCGTGTTATCGCGATCGACCACATCATCCATATTCAGTTGTAGGTACATCAACTGCGCCTGCGGTTCGAGGCGAATACCGTTGGCAAACTGCCACGGATAGCCACTCTCTACCGACGCCCCCCAACCATTGCCTTTCAGATGCCCGACCTCTTTCTGGCGCGCAATATCGGTATCACCGCGATGCCAATCAAACGACAGCGCACCATCGACGTAGAAACCGCTGTCGCGCAGCCAGGTGGCGTAGAGCGAGAAGGTATCGTTATCGAAACTGGTTGAGCTGTAACCCTCTACCGCTTGCGGACGAATGCGCGCATTACCGCGTGTGTAGGCAACGCCCGCACGCAGGCTGTCGGCTTCGCCTTGCAGATGCAGCAGATTGCCGCCGAGCTGTACCGCACTGTAATCGAGGTCAAAGTCATAACCGTATTGGCTTTGCTCGCGATTGGTTTTGTACTTGAGGTTTGAACCGAGGTAGCGAATAAACATCTCACCGCTGCCGTTGCTGTCATCCGCGCGCAGTTCACCCAGACGCTTATGCAGATCGTCCATCACCGCCATGTTGTAGTAGGCCAAACCGACCGGCGCGGAGATATACGACGGCATCTGCGGCGTCACTTTCGGCCGTTCAAGGTTGCCCGCCGCATCGGTGACAAAATTGTTCGCCAGACGATAATCCCATGCCGAGCCGCTTTGCGTGCCGTAGATGCCATATTGCCACGGACCGCTGGCCACATAGCCGTTGCTCAACGCGAAGCTGTCGGCGCTGGCCGTTCCTGTCACTTGCGCCAGCGCAATGCCTTGATCTGGCGTGATGATTGCCGCGCTGCCAGCCAATGGCGTGACGTCCAGCAGCGTGGTGCCACTGGTATTGCCATTGACTTGTAGACGATCGCTGCTGCCGCCGGCGACGATCTGCGTGTTGAGTTTTACGTGGCCGCCAGTGGAATTTAAATCACCGTCAACCGTGAGCGTGTTGCCTGGCGCGCCGCTGCCGTTAGTGAGATCCAACGTACCGGCATTATTCACCACCAGCGAACCGTCGCTGGCACCGCTGAGCAACGGATTTACGCCATCGCCGACAAACAGCGTTGATCCGCTATCAATATTGATGGTGCTGTGCGCCAACTTGAGGTTATCGGTTAACGTCCATTGTGTGTTGTAGAAGTTGATGGTGCTCCAGCCACCGCCGAGGTTAGTACCTTTGCTGAGATCATCCGCTGCCAGCGAACCGCCACGCGCGTTGATCTCGTTAAAACTCAGGGTGCTGCCAGCGCCATTCTCGGTAGTGATATGGCGCGTATTCGCCAGGCTCACGTTTTCGACCAGCGCCTGATTATTACCGGTACCCATCGTCAAGCTACCGTTAATGGTGCCGCCAGAGAGTAGCAGCGTGTCGTTACCGTTGCCGGTATTGACGTCGCCCAGCACATTACCGGACAGCAAGGCGAACTGATCGTTACTCGCGCCGCCTGCCACAATTACCGTTTCCGGGAAAGGCGCGCTGATATTGCCCTGGTTGATAAACACCGTTTGCCCGCCGCGCAAATCAATGATTGGCGATTGGGTGCTGAGCGAAATAATGCTGCCCTCGTTGATCACTTCGCTGGCGGTACTGGTGACAATCGCCGACCCGCCGGTCATGCCATCCTGGTTGTACACCGCTAAGGTGCCTTGGTTGATGACGCGTCCGGTGGTGTTGGCGCGCACGCCGGTGCTATTCGGGCCGGTAATGAAGAAATAATAATTCGGTCCGATCAGCAAATCATTGCTGGTGGTGGAACCATCCTCGTTTTCGAACAGATAGCCAGTACCTTCTGAGACGCCAATGTAGGCGCTGCCGTTGGGATCAAAAGAGGTGGCTGAACGAATCGCGTTGCCGCCGTTGATATCCAGACGTACGCGTTGCAGTGAAATGTTGCTGATTTCGGCGCGGTTGTTGATCACGTTGCCGTGGTAAGCACTTAATACGGCGTGGTCGGCGGAGAATCCACTCGCTCCGTTATACAGCAATACCGCGTCGGCATTGCCACTGGCAAAGATGGTGCTTGAGTAGCTGTTGTAGTTATCACCTTGCCCATCGCCCACAATATTCAATACGCCGCCCTGGCCCACGCGCATCGCAGCGATGCCGCTATCGACCTGCAATTGGCCGCTCATCTGCGTGTATTGGCCGTAGCCATTGCTGACATCCACACCCACGCCGTTGGCGACATGGATATTGCCGCGGTTAACCAGATTGCCGCCGTAATAGAGTCGCGCACCGATGTTATTGCTGCCCGTAAGGTCAATGCTGCTGGAATTCTGGATGCTTGCGCCATTGCCGCTGCTCAATGCCGTGACGTTGTCACCTAAACCGGTTATCGGTGCAGTCACATAAAGCACCGCGCCGCCGCTATCAGTAGCCGCACCGACGCTGTTGGCACCGCTCAAGGTAATAGCATTATTGACAATGCCGTAAGCGCCATCGCTCGCACGCACCGCAATCGCGCCGTTGCCGGTCACATTGTATTGATCGGTGCCAAACAGCGTGGTGCCCACGCCAGTGGCATCGATACCGGTGGTGTTCGCCCCGCTTAAGGTGATATTGGCCGGTTGCAGGGGAAAGAAAATGGTGCCCGCGCCTAAACGATATAAGGTTGATCCTTCAGTGCTAACATCCGTCTGGCCGCCGTTGCTGACAATGTTCGAGCTGGCATCGGTGGAGAGATAGCCAACCTGATTGGCATCATGGAAAACCACCTTGCTGTTTTCGCCCAGATTCAGTCCGGCACCGCTCAACAGTTCCACCGCAACGGCGTTGGTGCCGTAAAGATTGATGGTGCCGTTTTGATTGATCTGCACACGATCGCCAATCGCCAAAATACCGTCGGTGGGGGCGTAATCTGGCGCATTGCCTGCGGTGACATTCAGCGTGCCACTGTTGTTGATAGTCGCAGGCGTAATGCCGTCGCCGCTGAAATTGAAGCCTTGTGCGTACAGCGCGCTGCTGCCATTAGTGACGCTAATCGTGCCGCTGTTGGTGACATTCGCGCCCCAAATCGATTGAATACCAAAGGCATTTTCGCCGCCTAGCGTAATGTTGCCGGTATTCACCAACTGCGCCTGATTTTGTGCCACCAAGCCGATTTGCCCGCCAAAGTCGCTGTTGATATCGGCGTGGTTCGTCAAGCTGGTATTACTGTAAGGGAAAGCAATGCCATTGGTGATATAGCCAGTAAGATCATGCTTATTGCCATCAACTAACGCCGCCGTCGCACCAGAACCGGTAAAGTTGAGTTGCGTCGCCGCATCAATGGTGCCCTGCGCGCCACCTTCGACGACAACGCCAGTGGAATAGCCGCCAATATTCAGGGTCGCGCCATTCGTGTTGATGTCGGTGCCTGCGCCGCTGCCCATCACGCCAGTTGAGAAAGAAGCATTCGGCGCCAGCGTCATGCTGCTGCCATCAAAATCAGCGCCATCCTGCATACGGAAAATGGTCGAGTACCAACCGGACACACCGTAGTTGCCATTGCTGGGCAGATTGATTTTGGCATCCGGGCCGATGGTCAGAAAGTTGATCTGATATTGCCCGCTACCCGAATTTGGCACTGCGCTCTGCGCCACGTTGACGGTGGCATTGCCTTCTGCGCGAATGCCGATTGCCGCGTCACCGTTAAGATTGATTGGCCCGCTGAGTTCCGCCGACGCCGCGCCGCCATCAACACCGTTAACCCACACGGCGGTGTTGCGCGTGCCGTTGAAGTTGTCGGCGATGCCATTAACGTTAATCGCGCCGCTTGACCACGCATGCGCGCTGTTGCCTGCGCTGGCAGTGACTTTCAGGCCGGTGCTGTTATCGCCATTAAGATTGATGATGCCAGCGTTGCCAACATTGCCGCCGCTGCCGGAGTCGATCACCTGCATGGCGATATTTTCCGCCGGTTTAAACTGCGCGCGACCATTGACGTCAATTACTCCGTTGTTCAGCGTGGTGGCATCCGGCGCGCTGGCCACGCGCATGGCGCTGGCATTTTGCGTTAACGATCCAATCACGATATGGCCGTTGTTGACCACGCTGGAATCGAACAGCTGCGAAATGGCGCTGGTGCCGCCGCTTTGATTAATCGCCACGTCGTTGGTGGCATCGGTCGGGTTGTTTTGCGGCGTGCGCCCGATGTAAATCGTGCCATTGTTAGTGAAACTCGACGTGGTGCCACCTAACACCACGCCCGAACTGCTGCCGCTGCCAATGGTTTCAGCGACACCCAAATTGAGCGTACCGTTATTAACCGCACTGCCATCCTGCACGCTGATCGCGCTGGAGTTATCGGAGAATGCGTGGTTGAGCACGCCATTGTTGGTGAAGCGGCTGTTGTGCACATCCACCGTGGCGGCGTTATAACCCAATGTGCTGCTATCAATGCCGCTGCCGTCGGCATTATTGAAGAACCCGCCATTGATCACGCCGTTATTGATGCCGGTGCTGCCGTTGGTTAACACCAGCGCATCGTTGTCGGTGGTGCGCGTTCCGGTGCTGGATAATTTGCCATTGATGGTGGCGATGGCACCGTTATCGGCACGCATGGCGCCACCGCTGGCATTTTCCACTTCCAGCGTTTTACCCGCATTGATCGTCGCGCTGGCTTGCGATCCATCAGCGCTCAGTACGATGCGATCACCTACCGGCAGCAGCACTTCATCATCAGGATCGCGCAAGCTCAGTGCCCAGACTACGCTGCCGGTAGTGAAGCTGAAGGCTTTGCCGAATTCGCTGTTATAGCTGGCAGGATCGAGATTGGCGCTCTGCAATTGGCCGATTAGCCAATCATTGTATTGTTGCAATTGGCTGAGATTGGTGACGTTAAATTGGCTGACGTTGCCATCTTTGGTGGTGACGCTAAAAGCGCCGCTATAAGAGACTAACTGGTCATCACTGAACGCCCACCGCGCGCCGTTGGGTGCCTGAATGGCGGTAAAATCGATGCGATTATCCCCATCCCAATTCATGTTGCCGCTGCCAATGGCAGTAAACAGTCGGCTTTGCTTGGCGGCCATTTCCCAGCCATTTTCTGTGGTGGATGCGCCTGCCGTACCGAGCTGAACATTAATCGTGCCGTTGCTCACCGACGCTACGCGAGCATTAATATATTGTTGATCACTAACATCTTCATAATCCGTCACGGCTTGATTAAGACTAATTGGTGCCAGATTACTTAATGCCGCAGTATCGTAAGTTGAATAATGGCTATAAAGCCCATTCGCCACATCAGAAATTAAAACATCATAATTTTGTGTGCCCAATGAAAGCCGTTCTCTACCGGTTAAGCTGTCGGTAAAAATACGCCCTTCATCTTGTAACTGACCTATTGTGGTTGCTACCGCTCCGCTTTTACCCGGTTCGAATTGTGGTAAACCGGTTAAAGATTGCGTGCTGCCATTACATACGCAAAATACACCGACTTTGTTGTCGTTCTTTTCCGGGGTAAAAGGTTGAATAACGGCGGCCCAGCTGGGTAATGCTGGATACATCAAGCCCTGCGCGGCCAATAGACTGATCACAAGCGGTTTTAGTTTGAACGACATCCTTTCCTCCAGAGAGAAAATAGTTTTTTTCCGCATGGCGAAGCGCCGCCAGGCATGACGTTTTAGAAAAGTGAGTGTGAAGATCAGGAAATACATGACGTGCTGTGTTGAGATATCACAACACTTCGTAAAGAAAACGTCTAGATGGGGTAAAAGAATTAAGCGTTGATTAAGTCAAATTAAGAATTAACCCTTGCGATACAACATTAAATAAAATATCGGCAAGCCGATGAAGTATCTTTAAATCAAGGAAATAGAAAAATAAGTAGTGCCATAGTTAATTGTAATGTTGCTTGCTGCTTAATTCGGGATTGGTTAATTAGCGCCATCTATTATTGATATTTTTATTTAAAGGTCACCATGAATGGCGACCCTACATGAATATTAAATCGGTAATCAATCCTGGGTTTTCGCGCCAGCGTAATCGCATCCATTCTGTGATCATTTTCGCAACAACGGCTTAAACATCCTTGTATGGTAGTCTAACAATTATTCTACAGGGATTCGCAATGGCTTCCTCCACCATGACCCAGACGTCAGTCACCGAGAAAGATAACACTTCACTGATTAAACGCGTGGCGAGTGCTTCTGCTATCGGCACCGCAGCAGAGTATTACGACTTCTTTGCCTACGGCACCGCGGCGGTGCTGTTTTTCGGTCATCTGTTCTTTCCCAGCCACGATCCGTTGATCAGCACCCTCGCCGCCTTTGCTACCTATGCTGTTGGCTTCCTAGCGCGCCCAATTGGCGGCATCGTGTTTGGCCATATCGGCGACAAAGTGGGACGCAAAAAAGCCTTGGTAGCGACCATTTTGATTGTTGGACTCGGTACTTTCTGCATTGGCCTGCTGCCGACTTACGAAAAAATCGGTATTTGGGCGCCGATTTTGCTGATTCTGATTCGTCTGCTGCAAGGCTTTGGCGTCGGCGGTGAACAGGCGGGCGCGGTATTGATGACCGCGGAATATTCGCAAGCATCACGGCGCGGTTTTTTCGCCAGTTGGGTGCAGATTGGCGCGCCCGTCGGCTTTCTGCTGCCGCTGGCGCTGTTTGCGGTATTGAATGCCACACTTTCAACCGATCAAATGATGGCTTGGGGCTGGCGCGTGCCGTTTCTGTTAAGCGCAGTGCTGGTGATTGTTGGCTTATTCATCCGCTTACGCATTGATGAGTCGCCGGTGTTTGCCGCAATTCGCGAAACCAAAGCGGCTGAATCGCGTCCACTTAAAGAGGTGATTCGTGGCAATCCACGCCTGGTGATTAACGGTGTCGCCGCGAAACTGATTGAAGCCTGTGCTTTCGCACTGTTTACGGTGATTATTCTGGCGTGGGGCAAAGCCAACAATCTCGATGCCGGCATTTTGATGAACAGCATGATTGTCGCGGTGATCCTCGAAGTGTTTTCCATTCCGCTGATGGGCGCGTTGTCCGACAGAATTGGCCGCAAACCGGTGTACATGATGGGCGCGCTGTTGATTGTGCTCGCCATTGTGCCGTTCTTCCTCGCCTTGCAGCAAAACAGCTATTGGCTAACGCAAATCGCCATGATTGTGGCGTTAACGCTTGGCCACAGCATGTGTTATGCGCCGCAAGCGTCGTGGTTCCCGGAGCTGTTTCCTACGCATATTCGTTGCAGCGGCATTGCGGTTATCTGGCAGGTCGGTTCGCTGATTGGCAGTGGCGTGCTGGGTTTGGTGGCGGTGAAAATCCTGCAAATGACCGACGGACATTGGTACGGTTTGGCGCTGTATGTCGCGGTGTTGGGCGTCATTTCGGTTATTGGCTTGCTGCGACTGCCAGAAACCGCGCCACGTCGCCGCAATGGCGAATACCACGAATGGCAGCAACATTGATTTTTTAACCAGAGCGGCAATCCGCCGCTCTTATGCATTTAACGTATTAGCATTGCCGATTTATGGATTTGCGAATTGAAGCCAATGCAATAGCATGATTTTCATCATTTTCTCCTGCACTTCCCGCCGAATCGGATCGCCATCATCATGCGCAACATGCAGTCGCGTTGTCTCTCATTGAATGACTTCGAAAAATACGCCCGAAACCACTTGCCGCATCCGCTGTTCGCTTATGTTTCTGGAGGCGTCGAAGACAATATTGCACTGCGCAACACGCTGGCATCTTATGCGCGTTACAGCTTGATTCCTGAAAATATGGTGGATGTGTCACAGCGCGATATTGAAGTTGAGCTGTTTGGACATCGTTATGCCGCGCCTGTTGGCATCGCACCGATGGGGATCTCCGCTTTAACTGGTTTTGATGGCGACAATATCCTGGCGGGTGCAGCGCGAGATAAAAATGTGCCGTTTATCATGAGCGGATCGTCATTGACGCGACTGGAAGATGTCGCTCAGGTCAATCCCAACATGTGGTTTCAAGCCTATTTGCCGAAGACTTTGGCAGAGATTGATGCGTTGATTGATCGCGTCATACGTGCGGCGATTCCGGTGCTGGTGATTACGGTGGATACGCCGGTCAAAGCCAATCGCGAGAATAATCAGCGTGCTGGATTTGCCACGCCGTTTCGTCCCAGCTTACGTTTGGCATGGCAAGGCGTCACCCATCCACGCTGGTTAACCGGCACCCTGCTGCGAACGCTGCTTAAAAGCGGCATGCCCTATTTTGAGAACAACAATGCGCAGCGCGGTGCACCGCTATTTTCGAAAAATGCAGTACGCGATTTCAGCGGTCGCAGCCATCTCACCTGGCAACATATCGAGCATATTCGCGCGCGCTGGACCGGCGCGATGGTGATTAAAGGCATTCTCAGCCGCAACGATGCGCTGCGCTGTAAAGCCATCGGTATTGACGGCATTGTGGTGTCTAATCATGGCGGTCGCCAACTCGACACGGTGATTCCGCCGATTTATGTGCTGCCGGAAATCGTCGAGGCTGCGGGCGATATGACGGTGATGTTTGATAGCGGCATTCGACGTGGCACCGATGCGATCAAAGCCATTGCCTTGGGTGCGCAAGCCTGTTTTGTCGGGCGGCCGTTTAATTATGCCTGCGCGGTCGGCGGTGCGGCGGGCGTGAATCTGGGGATTGATTTGATAAACAGTGAAGTGAGCCGGGATTTAGGCATGTTAGGTGCGCCATCGCTGGCGCATTTGGGTGAGAAACATCTGCGGCTAATTGCGTGACAATGTCACGCAATCTTATTATCGCCATTCAAGATGACCGCTTCGGCAGCGAAACCAGCAGCAAACCAATCACAATCAGCACCACGCCGGCGAAACTGCTCCAGCGGAAGGTCTCGCCTAACTCTGGCAATGAAATCGCCGCCAGCCACACCAGTACATAACTTAAACTCAGTAACGGATAAAGCCGATTAAGCGGCATGTGGCGCAGCGCCAGCATCCAGCACAACATCGACAACGCGTAAGCCCCGAGTCCCACCGCTAACATCAACAACGTGGAGAGATGCTGCAACAGCAACACTTCAAGCAATGGCGGGAAATCTTGCATCGCCATGCGCAACACCAATTGCGCCAGCGACACCAGCAGCACGCTGCACATCGCTAATAGCAGCCCTTTCATAGATGACTTCCCATCAGCGCCACGCCTGCGACAATCACCAGCGTACCGATCCATTGCTGCAAGCTGTAGGTTTCACGCCAAATCAGTTTTGCCGCAATCGCTACCAGCACAAAGTTGAGACTGAGCATTGGATAAGCAATGCTGACCGGCACCACACGCAATACCGCCAACCACAGCAACATCCCCACGCCGAGCAGCAAAATACTCAGCGCCAGCCATAGGATAAGCGCTTTTTTGCCGTGTCGAGTGCCGAGGTACGCCGCCTGTTTCTGGCACAACTGCGCGGCGCAACTCAGGATGCTTACCAATAGAATCAACAATAAATTCATGGCTTCGCATCGTAGCCGTAGTACACCAGGCGGCCCTGACGATAAACATCATCCGGCTCCGGCAAGCGCACATCTGGCGCTTTTTCGTTCGAGTTCAGCATCATGATCAACGCGACTTTGCCCTGACGACGGTGCACTTGCAGCCAATCGGCAAACGCATCAGCATCTATGTAGTGTGATTGCGCATCCGGATAACTCAAGCCGTATTGCAATTCGCCTTTGGCATCATAGAAATTGATGTCACTGCGCTTCAATTCCCAGGCAACCGCTGACGCCACGCCAGGATTATCTGCCAACAGGAAACGGCTTTGTGCCAATTGATCATGCACCGCGCTGACAAAGCTTTGCGGCTGCTTGGAGTCGCGCACTTTGTTCGGAATGGCGAACCCAACCAGCAACGCCAATGCCAGCGGACATAATGCCGCCAGTTGCCAGCGTCCGTTTTCCGGCTTGCGGCTCATCCAACCCATCACGCCCCAGCCAATGAACGCCAGCGCACCACACAGCACGCCCACCATTTCATCGCTGGTATACACCGGACGATGTGATACGCCCCACGGCGCAATCACCACTAGCACAACCAACGCGGTGATAGCGCCAAAGATCAGGTTGATCCAGCCATTCACTTTCAACGCGTTGATTACCTGCGCTGAACCGCTGTGCACGTAATGCGCCATCAGTAGCGCCAGCGGCGCGAAACACGGCAAGATATAGGTTGGCAGCTTGCCTTTGGCGATGCTGAAAAACAGCAGCGGCAAGATGACCCAACTCAACAAATACACCGCACCCGCATGCTGCGAGCGCTGACGCCATGCGCCAGCCAGCGAACCCGGCAATAACGCCAGCCACGGTAAACAGCCGCCCAGCAGCACCGGGATGTAGTACCAGAACGGCGCTTTGTGTTGCGCATCCGACTCGGCAAAGCGCTGAATATGCTCAACCCAGAAGAAGTAGTGCCAGAAGTTGGCTTCTTGTTGGTTGATCGCCAACGCCCACGGCGTGCTGAGCAGAACGGCAACCACAATGGTCAGCGGTCCCCAGCGCAGCAGTTCCATGAAGCGACGTTGCCAAATCATCCACGGCACAATCGCTAACACCGGCACCGCTAAGGCGAGGAAACCTTTGGTCATAAAGCCCATTGCGCAGGCGGCACCGAGCAACAGATAGCCACACAAACGCTGCTGCGTGGTGCTGGCCTGCGCCGCTAACCAGAAGCTGCACATCGCCGAAACCAGCCACAACAACAGAATGGGATCAAGCACCGCATAAGTGCCGACGCCATAAACCAACAGCGACGTCAGGAAGATGATGCTACCGGTCAGCGCTATTTTGCGGCTGGCAAACATCTGTTTACCCAGCCAATAAATCAGCAGTGCACTAAAAATGGTGCTGAATATTGAACCGGCGCGCACACCGAAGTTGGTGTGGCCGAACAGCAACTGGCCAATGTTATTAACCCAATAGCCGGCAATGGGTTTTTCGAAGTAGCGCAAATCGAAGAAATGCGGCACCACCCAATTGCCGCTAACCAGCATTTCACGGCTGATTTCGGCATAACGGGTTTCGTCCGGTTGCCATAAGGCGCGGAATTCAATCGGGATCAGGTAGTAAAGTGCAAAGAGTGCAATCAGCCACGCGGTTTTGGTGCCTATACGCATTTAAACAGTCCTAAAAAATTATCCCTGGCAGCCCAGCCAACCTTCACGTCCGGGAATATGCCCGCGCACCACTTTGCCTTCCGGCAAGGTACTGAGATCGTCCGGCAGTAATTCGCTTAACGGGCAGAAACGAATACCATTTTGTTCTGCTCGCACCAGCAGATCGGCAAACGCTTTCAAGCCTACAATCCCTTCGACCTCGGCATGAATGGTGTAAACCGGTGAACCTTGCGCCGCCAGCATTTGCTCGAGAATGAAATCGTTAAAACCCTCGGCGCTGACAGATTGGCCAACCACTTCGTCCCAGGTTGGCAACGTGACAGGAATCTGCACTGTGCCAAGAGTGCCATCCGCCATGCGCGGCAAAAACGGCCCGCAGCCGCGACAATCGCTGTTGTAATGGAAACCAAACGTCTGCTTCGCCGCTAACACACGACCATCAGCACGCCAACCGGCTACTGCGGAACAGGTGACATTGTCACCAATAATCGTTTCAAGCGCTTTTTTGCCACGACCAATTTGCTCTAACAGCTTCTCTTGCGACCACACACCAGCCCAGGTTTGCCATGCAAAGTGATCCCATGCATGTAAGCCTACTTCGTGATGATCGGCGGTGGCGCTGATAATTTCCTCAAGGCCGCGACCAATGTCGCGTCCCGGCCATGCTGTTCCTGCCAACAGAATATCCCAGCCGTATAACGATGCCGCGCGCGAGCGCAGCATCTTCCACAAGAATTTTGGCTTGAGAAGACGCCACAAGTGGCGTCCCATGTTGTCTGGACCAACGCTGAAGAAAAAACTGGCTTGAAGCTGATGCAAACTGAACTGCTCTAACAAGGCGGGAACCCCTTTTTGGGTGCCACGCCAGGTATCGACATCAACGCGCAAACCTACTTTTTTCATGGCTTATCCTGCAACTCGACGGTGCGCAGGAAGAAGTCCAGCGTGTTATCAATGGTGGTATCCATCTCAACGGTAGGCGTCCAATCCAGCAGACGGCGCGCGTTTTTGATCGACGGTTTGCGGTGTTCCACGTCCTGATAACCTTTACCGTAATAGCTGCTGCTTTCCACTTCACGGAAACCGGCGAACGGTGGGAAATTGCTGCGCAGCGGGTGACGCTCAAAGCTCGCCAGCAGACGTTCTGCCAACTCTTTGATGCTGGCTTCGTTTTCCGGGTTACCAATGTTGACGATCTGGCCGTCGCAGTTATTGTGCTTGTTCTCGATAATGCGGAACAGCGCTTCAATGCCGTCGCGGATATCGGTGAAGCAACGTTTCTGCGCACCGCCATCGATCAATTTGATCGGCGATCCTTCTACCAGGTTGAGGATCAACTGGGTGATCGCGCGTGAACTGCCGATGCGTGCGGCGTTGAGGTTGTCGAGGCGCGGCCCCATCCAGTTAAATGGACGGAACAGCGTGAAGCGTAAACCTTCTTTCTCGCCATAAGCCCAAATCACGCGATCCAACAGTTGTTTGGAAACCGAATAGATCCAGCGCTGTTTGTTGATCGGGCCAACCACCAGGTTGGAATGATCTTCGTCGAAATGTTGGTCGGTACACATGCCATACACTTCAGACGTGGATGGGAAGATGATGCGTTTTTTGTATTTCACGCAGTCACGAATGATTTTGAGGTTCTCTTCAAAATCGAGTTCGAAGACGCGCAGCGGATTACGCGTGTACTCAATTGGCGTTGCAATCGCCACCAGCGGCAGCACCACATCGCACTTCTTAATGTGATATTCGATCCACTCAGAGTGAATGCTGATATCACCTTCAACAAAGTGGAAGTGAGGACGATCGAGGAAACGACTGATGGCATCAGAACCGATATCTAAACCGTAAACTTCGAAATTGTCATCCTGCAACAAACGCTCGGTTAAGTGGTTACCGATAAAGCCGTTAACGCCGAGGATCAGCACGCGCGTGCGACGTTTGATCGCAGCAACCGGCTGCGAATACAGCAACGCGCCTTTCACCACACCGAGGCTTTGTGCCAACTGACTGCCGTTCATGTAAACGCCATTGTCCGTTTGGCCAGTGACGATTTCCAGCGCACCTTCGCCGCAGGCAACCAGGAACGGTTCAACAGACAGCACAGTACCCGGTTTCGCCGCTGGCGCATCCGCATGAACACGCCCTTTCCACACGGTAAATTTCACCGTACCAACAAAAGCAAACGCGCCCGGCCACGGCTCACTGACCGCACGTACCAGGTTGTTAACCTGCTGCGCGGAGTGTTCCCACTGGATACGGCCATCGGCAGCGGTACGGCGTCCCACCACAGTCGCTTCGCTGTGATTTTGCGGCGTTGCCACAATCTCACCACGCTTCAGCGCTGGCAAAGCAGATTCCAGCACTTGTGTGGCACAAACCACCAGTTTGTTATGCAGCGTCAACGCGTTGTCTTGATCATCAATCGCTACACGTTTTTGCTCAATGATATCGCCGGCATCGGCGCGTTTCACCATGCGGTGCAAGGTTACACCGGTCTCTTTTTCACCGTTCACCAGCACCCAGTTCAGCGGTGCGCGACCACGATATTTTGGCAGCAGCGAGCCGTGCAGGTTAAACGCACCAACACGCGCGGCGTTGAGGATGTCGTCGCTCAGCAATGCACGGTAATAGAAGGAGAAAATCATGTCCGGTGCCATGGCTTTAATGCGATCAACCCACAGCGGGTGGTTCACATCTTCCGGCGCATACACCGGAATGCCATGCTCTGCCGCCAGGCGCGCAACGGATGGAAAAGCGTGGCTTTCCGGCGAGGTATCGGCGTGAGTGAAAATGGCGCTGATTTCAAAGCCAGCATTCAGAAGTGCAGAGATCCCCGCACAGCCCATTTCGGCATAGCCAAAGACGATAGTTTTCATTGTTCAATTTCCTGTACCGAAGCGGCATTTTGCTGAGAATTAATTACACGTTGAATGAAGTAACGCGGACGTGCGCGCACGTCGTTGTAGATGCGTCCGATGTATTCGCCAAGTAAGCCCATACCGATAAACTGCGCGCCGACAAAAATGAACAGCACGGCAAACAGCATGAACACGCCGTCACCGGCCCAACTGGCGCCAAGGAACAGACGCAGCACAATCAGAATCAGTGAGAAGGCGAAACCGGCCAGCGCAATCAAACTGCCGACAATACTCAGCAGGCGCAGCGGCGTGGTGGTTAAGCATGTCACCAGGTCGTACATCAGGTTAATCAACTTCATAAAGCTGTATTTCGAATCGCCAAACTCGCGCTCGGCGTGTTTCACCGGCAGCTCAATGGTGCGGCGCGCAAAGGTGTTGGCGAGGATGGGAATAAAAGTGCTGCGTTCATGACAATTCAGCATCGCATCAACAATGTGACGGCGATAAGCGCGCAACATGCAACCATAATCGCCCATCGCTTTGCCGGTAACGCGCTGGATCAAACCGTTGATGGTGCGTGACGCGCGGCGGCGGAACCAGCTGTCCTGGCGGTTCTGACGCACGGTACCGACGACGTCGTAACCTTGCAGCGCTGCGTTCACCAGATTTGGAATCTCTTCCGGTGGGTTTTGCAGATCGGCATCCAGTGTGATGATCAAGTCACCCGTCACATGGCTAAATCCCGCCATGATCGCCGAGTGCTGGCCATAATTGCGGTTGAGCAACACGCCAACCACATGGCTGCCAGGCATATCCGCGGCGTCGGCGATCATTTCGCCTGATCGATCGCTGCTGCCATCATCGACCAGCAGAATTTCGTAGTCCAAACCGACTTGAGCACAAGCGGCATCAGTACGACGCACTAACTCGGGCAAACTTTCCTGTTCGTTGTACACCGGGATAACCACGGAGACTTTGCGAATGGCTTTTTCTTCCAGCATTTCAAACTCCAGCGATTTGACGCAAAGCGCTAATCACGCGTGTTACATCGTCGTCGCTCATATCAGGGAACAAAGGTATTGAGCAAATGCGATCGCTATTCCATTCCGTATTCGGTAATGAAAGGTCGGGATAACGTTCGCGGTAATATTTGTGGGTGTGTGCGGCGCGGAAGTGCAGGCCGGTGCCAATGTCTTGCGCTTTCAAGGCTTCCATCAATGCATCGCGGCTGATGCCACATTTCGCTTCATCCACGCGAATAATAAACAGATGCCAGGCGTGCTGATGCGCCCAGGCGGGCTGAGCCAGGGGCAGGAATGGTGTGTCGGCCAATTCAGTCAAATAACGTTGTGCAATCTCAGCGCGGCGCGCATTAATCGCCGGCAGTTTGCCCAACTGCACCAGCGCAATCGCCGCGCTGATATCAGGTAAGTTGTATTTGAAGCCCGGCATGATCACTTCTGCCTGCGGCTTGCGACCATGCGTTTGACGATCATAAGCATCTACGCCCAAACCGTGGAATTTCAGACTACGCATGCGATCGGCCAATTCCGCATCATCAGTGACAATCAGCCCACCTTCGGCGCAGGTCATGTTTTTAATCGCGTGGAACGAGAAGATGGCGGTGCCCTGATTGCCAACGTGTTGCCCGTCGTAATAGCAACCTGCGGCGTGCGCGGCGTCTTCAATCACCGGAATGCCATGACGTACACCAATGGCACGTATCGCGGCAATGTCCGCAGGCGCACCAGCGTAATGCACCGGAATAATCGCGCGGGTACGCGGCGTAATGGCAGCTTCAATCGCTTCCGGCGTGACCATTAATGTGTCGCGGTCAATATCGATCATCACCGGAGTTGCGCCAAGCAGCGTAATGATATTGATGGTGGAAACCCAGGTAAGAGAAGGCGTAATCACTTCATCGCCAGGCTGGATGCCCAACGCGAGCAGTGTGACGTGCATTCCTGCGGTAGCGGAGCTAACTGCGATGGCATGTTGATTGCCGGTAAGTGTGCAGAAAGCCTGTTCCAATTCGGCACATTTGGGGCCAGTGGTGATCCAGCCAGATTCAAACACCACTTTTACTGCTGCTAACTCTTCCTCACCCAATGACGGGCGCGAGAATGGAAGGAAATTCATAACCCTACCTTAACTTTTAGTTCCGCAAATTGCTTGTGATTAAACCAACCTCAACATCAGGCTATCACGCGCATCATTAGCCATCCGTAACCAACTGATTAACCACAAGTTAAACTAGCATCTTCGTTATAGCACAAAGTGCTAATTTAAACCGTAGTACATAAAACCATAAGCAGTACTTTTTTGTTTATCTGTGAACAAAAATACGTGGGAAAACTTAACGCAACATTAAATGAAGTAAGCGAAATCTGGCTTTTTTCCTGGTTGTTGAAGATTGGTAGAGGAAAAAATGCCGATTCGCAGCTAGCGATTAGTGGCGATCAATGTTGCATCATGATGATGGTGTAGGTCAGGGAGTAAACGATGGCGTTTAAACGGATGAATTGTCCCTAAGATCAGTGAGAAAAGAGAAAGTTAAACAAGCCGTTAGCGCTTTACCTATACTCTTCTTAAGGTTAAGTTAAGCTTCAAACCCTACTTTGTGTCGGGCTATTGGCTGATGATCGAGGAGGAGAAAATTATGCGAACTAATAATGACCGGCTTGCTCAGGCTGCACTGCGGCGACATCATATTGGCGTGAAGACCAAAGGTCTGCGCTATCGCGGTGCTTTGTATGTGTTCCGCTATAACGCGGGCCAATACGATGTGTTCCTCAATAATGATCGCGTGATGTCGCTCGCCACCAGCAACGTACAGGAAGCGATTCAAATGTTTAAACAGCAGTCGTAATTATTACGACTGTTTTATTTAACCTGCCTTAGCCTCCGCTGCATGTTAGTTTCAGAACCCCTCCAAACTTCATCCTAAAAATTCGAGAGTGCTCTCATAGTGATTGTACTGCTCATACTTTACATTAATTTTGAAATGCTCTTTTTTATGCTCCTTAATTTTTTGCCAAATTGGCTTTATTAGGCTGGGTAGTTTTTCGCCCAGCCATTTTTCTTACGGAATTACAATGTTAACAAGACACTCAAAATCGCATTGTCTCCCTATGCTGTTAACCGTTGTTAGCACCAGTCTATATCCTTAGTACTCAGGTTTTCGCTGAGGCAACTCACTGCCTAAACCCAAGAGGATAAGCAGTGGCGCACTAATGTTTATGGCTTGGTTAAATGACCGGTAGCAACTTGAGGAGGATACATGATCACCAGTGAACAAATCATTGCTTTAGTCAATATTGAAAAGCAAGACTTTAATAACGTCTTCTCTCTTGACTGTCACTATAATCGCCTGCATTTTACTGGCATTAATATCAGTATCAGCTTAAGTGAAACGCAAAAAAGGTTAATGATTTGCCTATTAAACAACATCACATGCAAGCAAGATATTATAAAAGTAGTATGGAATGATGAATATGATCGCATTCGGGATAATAACTATCACCAATTAGTTTTTCAATTCCGCGCATTGTTGCAACGCAACGGCTTGCCGCAAAACTTAATTGTCACTATTCCTTATTATGGTCTAAAAATAAATGAGCCTTTACTGATAAACTTAAACAATTGCAATGCGCATTCTAACGGTAACTCTCCCCCCCCAGAAAACCGCAAGTTGCTACCGAAATTAATTACCTTTGCCAGGTCAATTTTCTAAAGACAGCTCGTTGCACTCTCCTGCTCGTCTCAAAGCCAGTACATGTACTACTGGCTTTAAACCTATGTCACACGTTTTGTTGTTGTTATCTCTCTCCCCTTGCGATACTGCTCAGAAAATTGCGTGAAATAAGGCTGCAACCGCAACACCCGCTAGTGCAATGCAACAATAACCATTAACGTCTCTGGCTCCAGATCTCGCTTAGCGAGCGTGCAATAAAAGAAGGCACTTGAGATGGAACAGGGAATCGTTAGCTGTTTGCTAGGCTCTTGGATGTTGAATGAAGTCCCATTGGTGGCTTTAGCGAGTCTGGTTGCACTTGCAATCGGTAGTTTCATTAATGTGGTAATCTATCGCCTGCCACAGATGCTCCTTTATCCCAATCAAGATTTAAGTCTTATCGCGCCACGTTCGCAGTGTCCAAACTGCCAAGCGAAGATTCTATTACGCGATAACGTCCCGTTGATCAGTTGGCTAGCATTACGTGGGCGCTGTCGTCACTGCAAGAGTCCAATCAGTGTGCGCTACCCGATTACAGAGTTGGCTACATTGATCCTTAGCTTAGTGCTGGCTGGGTTGTTGCCATGGAATCTGACATTAGTCGCAGCATTGCTGCTGTGTTGGATGTTGCTGCCGTTAGTGCTTATCGATATTCAACACCAGCTTTTGCCCGATATTTTAACGCTTTCATTATTGTGGCTAGGTTTGCTATGCCACACTTTTTCTATGATTCCCGGAACGCTGAGCGATGCGGTATTGGGCGCAGTAGCCGGATATCTATTGCTGTGGCTATTAGCCACTGTTTATCACTGTTGGAAAGGAATCGCGGGTTTGGGGCTCGGCGATGCCAAACTCTTCGCGGCACTTGGCGCATGGTTAGGCTGGCAAGCATTGCCCAACATATTATTGATTGCGGCAACCAGCGGCATCGCTTGTGTTTTGCTGCGTTATGCATTTTTCCATCGTCCAATAACACATCCCCTGCCTTTTGGCCCGATGCTGGCTTTTGCGGGCATTATGACGTTTATCCCTGAACTGATGCAGTTCGCTGAAGGGACAGCAACGAGGCTTTAGCTGCTACCACTCTTTGAACCTGCTATTGGCTCTAACTGGCAGGATGCATGGACCTAACTCGGTGGTGGCCTCAAGCATTAATCGCTGATTTTTAGGTCCTAACGAAACCGCAATGGCAGCTGAAAAGCTGCCATTTTTCTGTCATAGATGAAAAAAAGAGGTTCTATTCATTTCGGCATGCTGCTGGCGAAATAATCTAAGCGCCGAATTCTTCAGCAAATCCCTGATTCATATAGCTAAGCGGTAAATAATTCTAAACAAAATTAATCATTGTGATGTGGGTCAAAAGGCTCTATATTGGCGGCGTTTTTTCACAGCTGTTACTTTTTTGTTCAATTAGTCAATTGGCGAGCCACACGAGCCCCGGTTGAAGGAGAGATATGATGACGGATAAAGTCCGTATTGATAGTTTTGGTGCCAATACATTTAACGGAAACAACGACGCATTCTTAGCCCGTCAGGCTGAGTTTGAATCAAACGTCAGGAGTTACCCGCGTAAATTGCCTTTAGCAATCGCTAAAGCCCATGGCGTGTGGATCACAGATGTTGAGAACAAACAATATCTTGACTGTCTGGCTGGCGCAGGGACGCTGGCACTGGGTCATAACCATCCTGAAGTTCTCCAGAGCATTCAAAATGTCATTACTAGCGGCTTGCCGTTACATACTCTTGATCTGACTACGCCACTGAAAGATCAGTTCTCAGAATCTCTGCTCTCGCTGTTGCCAGGCCAGGGTAAAGATTACTGCTTGCAGTTCACCGGCCCTTCTGGTGCCGATGCGGTTGAAGCAGCGCTGAAACTGGCTAAAAAAGCCACTGGTCGTAGCGGCGTGATCAGCTTCTCTGGCGGTTACCACGGTATGACGCACGGCGCACTGTCCGTGACCGGCAACCTGGCACCAAAAGAAGCGGTTGATGGCATGATGCCAGAAGTGCAGTTCATGCCTTATCCGCATCAGTACCGTTGCCCACTGGGTATCGGCGGTGAAGCGGGCGTGAAAGCGCTGACTTACTACTTCGATAACCTGATCAACGACGTTGAAAGCGGCGTGCGTAAGCCTGCGGCAGTGATCCTTGAAGCAGTTCAAGGTGAAGGCGGCGTGAACCCTGCTCCGGCTGAGTGGCTGCAACGCATCCGTAAAGTGACTCAGGAACACGGCATTCTGCTGATCCTCGACGAAGTTCAGGCTGGCTTTGCCCGTACCGGTAAATTCTTCGCCTTCGAACACGCGGGCATTGAGCCAGACATTATCGTGATGTCTAAAGCCGTTGGCGGCGGTCTGCCACTGGCCGTTCTGGGTATCAAAAAGCAGTTCGACGTTTGGTCTCCAGGCCACCACACCGGCACCTTCCGTGGCAACCAGTTGGCAATGGCCACCGGCCTGACCACGCTGAAGATCCTCAAAGAGCAGGATATTGCTGGCAAGGTAGCGGCACAGGGCGAATGGCTGAAAGAGCAACTGGCTGCGATGCAGAAGCGCTTCCCGGTTATCGGCCACATTCGCGGTTTGGGTATGATGATCGGTATCGAGATCGTTAAACCAAACGAAGCGGCCGATCACATGGGCAGCTTCCCGGCTGACGGTGAACTCTCTGCGCTGCTGCAGAAGAAGTGCTTCGAAGCAGGTCTGATTCTGGAGCGCGGTGGCCGTCATGGCGCAGTCTTGCGTCTGCTGCCTTCACTGCTGATCACCAACGATGAGTTGGCGATTTTCCTGGATAAATTTGAGCAGGCGCTGATTGGCGCTGGCGTCAAACCTGTTTGATTGGAAAAGTAAATGTCTGAAGTAAACCCGATTCTGGCCGCCTCTGCACAGAGCATTGAGGCGTACCAGCAGGCGATTGCCCAAAGCAGCGCCGCGGTTGTGCAGTGGCTGCAACAGCCTGAGATGTATCAAGGCAAAACGGTTGCCGAACTGCGCGAGCGTATCACGCTCGACTTCAATCCAAACGGCCTGGGTAACCAGGCCGCGATTGAACGCGCGATTGAATATTTCCTGAAAGACAGTCTTTCAGTGCATCACCCACAATGTGTGGCGCACCTGCACTGCCCTAGCTTGGTGGTAAGCCAGGCGGCAGAAGTGCTGATTAACGCCACCAACCAGAGCATGGATTCGTGGGATCAGAGCCCTTCCGCCACCATCATTGAGATCAAACTGATCGAATGGCTGCGTGCGCAAGTGGGCTATCCAGCGGGCGACGCAGGTGTATTCACCAGCGGCGGTACGCAAAGTAACCTGATGGGCTTGATGCTGGCGCGCGACGCGTTCTATCAGCGTCAAGGTCACTCGGTGCAGCAGCACGGTATCACTGGCGATCTGCGTAAGATCAAGGTGTTGTGTTCTGAGAATGCGCATTTCTCCGTGCAGAAGAACATGGCGCTGCTGGGCCACGGCTATCAGTCTGTGGTGCAGGTGAAATCTGACGAATTCGCCCGTATGGATGTAGTAGACCTGAAAGCCAAACTGGCGCAGGCCGAAGCTAACGGCGAACAGATTCTTGCAATCGTCGCAACCGCTGGCACCACCGATGCGGGTGCTATCGATCCGCTGCGTGAAATCGCTGGTATCGCGGCTCAGCACAACATCTGGGTGCACGTTGATGCAGCCTGGGGCGGCGCGTTGTTGCTGTCCGAGAAGTATCGCGATTACCTTGATGGCCTGGAGCTGGTGGATTCAGTAACCTTGGACTTCCACAAACAGTATTTCCAGACCATCAGCTGCGGCGCGTTCTTGCTGAAAGACGAGCGTCACTATGAGCTGATGCGCTATCAGGCGGCTTACCTGAACTCTGAGTTTGACGAAGAAGCAGGCGTGCCGAATCTGGTGTCCAAATCACTGCAAACCACGCGTCGTTTCGATGCGCTGAA
The DNA here is from genome assembly GCF_059412405.1 of Pantoea sp. CFCC18179. Lineage (NCBI taxonomy): Bacteria > Pseudomonadati > Pseudomonadota > Gammaproteobacteria > Enterobacterales > Erwiniaceae > Pantoea > Pantoea sp. CFCC18179. The sequence continues at coordinate 46,732 of NZ_JBNBPM010000016.1, forward strand.
ACTGTGGATGGGTCTGGAAGCGCTGGGTCAGAAGCAGTATGCCGCGATCATCGATCATGGCGTAACGCTGGCGCAGGAAGTGGCGAAGTTTGTGACTTCTGAACCGCGTCTGGAACTGGTCATGCAGCCACAACTGGCTAGCGTGCTGTTCCGCTATCGTCCAGAGCAACTGACCGATACCGCGCAGATTGCCCTGTTCAACCAGCGTATCGGCGATGCTCTGCTGGATTCGGGTCGCGCCAACGTCGGTGTGACCGAGAATCAAGGCGTAACCTGCCTGAAGCTGACCTTGCTGAACCCAACCGTTACGCTGGAAGATGTAAAAGTCTTGCTGGCCCTGGTTGAGAAAACCGCCAATCAGCTGCTGAACGCTTAATACTGCGAACAGCTAAAAAGGGTGCTTATCTAAGCACCCTTTTTTTATTTGCTGTCATCCGCTTTAGCCGGTGGCGTAAACCAGTTATTTCTCGCCACCATTACCGCTTGTTCGGGCTGGCTAATAAAATTAGGCGACATGATCTGTACGCCAAATTCATTAAACACATCCTGAATATGGCCATGCAGTGTACTTCGTACTCCCGTTAGTGATTCGCCAGCGTTAATTCGCACCTGCAACTCATAGGCGATGTACCAATCCTGCAATGCCAACTGACGCACAATGGGCGGAATGTCATGTTGAAGGCCGGATGTGCGATGAGCAGCCAGTTCCAACATGGCTTCAACCTGTCGCCAAGGCGTGTCATAGCCGATGGTTACGCTGGTGGTCATATTGACGCCCTCGCCTTTCAGCGTAGCACTGAGATTGACAATTCTGCCACTGACCACCACCGCGTTCGGTACCGTGACTTCGTAATTTTCCCGCGTGACAATCTTGGTCGCCAACATGCCCACTTCACTTACCACGCCTTCATGTTCCGCAATTCGAATCACTTCGCCTTTACGCAACGCCCGCGAATACGTCAGTACCAAGCCACTCATGGCATGATTCATTACGCCAGCGGAACCCAAAGTCAGCATCAAGCCAAAGAACACGCTGATGCCTTTAAAGGCCAGCGAATTGGCGCCTGGCAGAAAGGGATAGGCCGCCGATAAAGCGAATAACCAAATCACCACGCTGATCAGTTTGCGCGTCACGCCAACGGTATCTGGATGCAGGCCCGGCAAATGCAATTGTCCGGTCTCGACACGCCTGAGAACCAATTTGAGCAGGCGCGTTACCAATGCCGTAACAGCAAATATCACTGCAACAATCACGATGCCCGGCAATGCGGATAGCACCGCCAATCCGAGCCCTTGTAATAGTTCCAATGCATAGCCGCCTAACTCGATGCCCCAAATACGCGTCCATGGGAACAGTCGCAGCACCCAACTCACCCAAAGGTAAAACGCCACAATAATGGCTGAGGTGAGAACCAGCGCGTATAAGCGCACTTCGATAGGGCCGAGAAAAGCCCGCAACATGCTGGACACTCGATGTTGTGGCAGAGCGCGTCGCGCCGCATATTTGCGTTTCAACCATGCTTGAGAACGCAGGCCGAACAGCATAAATGCCGCCAACAACAGCGCTCCCAAAAGCGCCTTGCCGCTGGAGAGCAGCAGATAATGGGACGAATATTGTTCTGCGAGAGACAGACGCAGCGCATCCAGACGCTGCCGCACGCGTTCCGCCGCTTGCGCCAGCGTTAAGTCATCGCCTTCATCGAGATCGCCTTGCGCCAACAACATGAAAGGTTTGCCGTTAATCGAAAACAGCACGACGGGCTGGCCATAACGGGTTAAATCGTGGGTTTCAACGGGCCGAGTGAGGTCATTATCTTGCAGTGTTCGAACGGTACTAACGATACGCTGCACCCGCTCTTCCGGCGTAGTGAGACCAAATTTCGCCTGTAGCATGACAACGGGCTGATTAAGTAGCATTAACGTTCTCTCCTGTTCTTGCGGCGATGGTGACTGGCGCGGCTCGGCACCCTGCGCCCAAGGTAAAATTAGCAACATCAGGCAACTGAATAGGCACGCCAATGCACTCTTCATACCTTCTCCCGAGACCGTGTTTTCGTCAGTTTCTGATTTTTTCCGGCACGCACAGTGCCGGATCAAACACCGTATTCCAGTCCTGCTTCATATCCACGATCGTCCAACCCTGTTGCGTTGCCAGCGTAAGTCCTTTCACCAGTTTGCCGCTGGCGGGTGGATGATCGTCATACGCGTATTCCCGCGCGGCATCGGTGTGGTGCAGCAGCAAACCAAAGGTTTTGTAATGTGGATTAGCCGAGGTATATTGCAGCATCGGCACATCGCCGTCGCTATTACCAAACGCAGCCACCGGCTGCCGTCCCATAAACAGATGGATGGCGACCGGCTTCATCACTTCGTCATCGTAAAACGCCCCATTAAGCGTTTTACGCAATTGCGTGCCGTTGTCGCTGATCGAGAATTCACTCAATGAGAACGATCCCACCACTTGTTCGGGCGGAATGCCGTACATCTTCTGCGCTAACACGCGCATGAAATCGATGCCGCCGCCGGAAACGATCCAGGTTTTAAACCCGTTGGCGCGCAGATAATCCAGCAATTGCCGCATCGGCTGATAGCCAAGCTGATCGTAGCGGCAGCCAAAGCGTGCATGGCGCTGTGTCTCAACCCAATGACTCAGGCGCTGCGCAAAGTCGTCGGTGGTCATGCCGCTGTGGGTCAGCGTCATCAGATGCATCAAGCCCTTCTTACCTGATTGCATTATGCTTTTCAGATCGTTATTGATCACCGCTTGCACCAACGCATCCTGTTTCCACTGCGGCTGTTGCGGGGCCAAACGCTTAATTTCATCGAGCACAAACTGCAACTGAAAGGTAAGCGGCGCTTCCGGCCACAACGTACCGTCGTTATCAAACACCACGAAGCGCTGATCAGGCGGAATGAAATTCTTGCCATTGGTTTGTGTCGCTTCAGTAACCCACTTTTCAATCGATTGCTTGCTTTGTCCCTCATTCCAGCTGCTGAGTGGATCATCAGCGGCACAAGCCACTCCCAGCGGTAACGTCAACAGCAAGGCGAGTAATGCGCGTTTCATTATCTTTTCCTTTTAGTTGGAGTGAGATCGGGCAATGCCACCACGCGCCAAAAGTCATGCGTAAGCGCAACAACGCGGCGTAAGGCCCGCCCAAGCTGATGACGGAACAACAACGCCAGCAGCAGCAACAGCAAAAAAATCGCCCCCCAGATTAACCACGCTTCCCACTGGAACGGCGGACGCGCTTTCAACGCCTGTTCGCTGCCCGCCGAACGTGCGGCGGCAAAGGTATAATGCGCGCCGGGCAGTTCGGCGAGTTGCCACTGTTGTTGTCGTGTATCCCACCAGCGCAGGCGCATTGGCGGGATCGTCAATTCACCCGGCTGTGCAGGCAAATAACGCAGCCGTTCCTGACGCTGTGCGCCGACAATTTCATCGCGGCCCTGTGTCAGATCGCTGTTCGCCGCTGGCAAGCGCTGCGTGTCGGTGCCGGGAATGGCATACAGCAATTGCGGAATTTGCGCGGCAATAACATCGTTGGCGCGCAGGGTGACCACGCGCTCAATCACATCACCAACATGCAACTGCTTATCCTCAACTGCGCGGTAGATTTTCCATTGTTGCGTCAATTCAAGTTTGCTGGCGGGTAAGAATCGATCCGGCTGGCGCACATCAACCGGCCAAACCACCGCTTTCGCCAGCTCAGGCAACGACACGGTTTTCGGTGGTTGATTCGCGGATTGCATCACCACATCCACCGCGGGAAGGCGCAAGCTGCCTTGATCCCATGTCAGGATCTGCCGCTCCATGCGGATGCCGCTCCAGCTCACGCCGCCGCTATTGCGGGTGACTAGCTGATTTGGCAGCGGCGTGCTGAGGAGATTACCGTTCTCGATCACCATTTCCGGCCACTGCGGCGGCGGATTAAACCAACTGTCGGTCCAGAAGGTGATGGCAACAGTCACCGGCTGCCCCGGCACCAGATGCGCTGGCGCGACCAGTTCGCGCGTCATATTCATGTCCGCTCGCGCGGGCAGAGATAACAACACCAGCAAAGCCATCAGCAGCGTCTTCATGGTTGCTCCGCGGGGGTTGCATGATAAAGGTTTTCCAGTAAACCACCGGGTGAAAGCGTGAGGTTGTTGTACCACTGCTCCGCCGCGGGCGCGGCAGCGGCAATCGGTTTGATATCCCGTTGATTGACGCCCTGATCGGGTTTGAGATCGTGTTTGATCGCATCGGGATCTTCATCTTTTTGTTCATGCTGATCGGCCTGACGATCCCGCTCCTGCTGGCGCAATTGCATGATGATCTGCGCAATCTTCGCCCGGTTCTGCTGCGCCATCTTCCATTCCGGTTTCAGGCTCAACGCCTGATCGTAACTGTTCAATGCCTGTTGCCAGGATTTCTGCTGCGCATAGCAGTTGCCGATCCACAGCAAACTCTCAGCGCTTGGTGCTAACTGGCGAAACGCGCCCAGCGCCGCGACATAATCCTGTGCGTAATAGAAGGCGATGCCACGCCGTAAAGGATCCTGAAAATGATCGGCCGCCGCGCCATATTCGCCGCGCTCAAAAGCAAACTGCCCTTGTACGTCGGGACGAATCCAGGCATCCAGCCAGGACGCAGCACTGCTCGGTGAATAGAGCATCGCGGGCAGAATCAGCACCAGCAGGCACAACATCTGTTGTCGCCACACCAGTAGCAATAACAGCATCGGCATAACCAGCAGATAACCACTGTTCTTCCATTGCAAATCTTCGCGACTGTTTTGCTGCGCCGTCACGCTTTGCTGGATGTGGTTACGGATGGCAGCCAAGTCGTCGTCCTCGGCTGAGACCAGCGTTACCGGAATACCGGCATCACGCGCCTGCTCAAATTGCGCCACGTTGAGTCGCGTATCAATGCCCTGCGCAGCGAACTCATCCGGTAAGCTGCCGCCGCGCGCCGTGCCAGGCACCCAGATTTGCAACGGCAAATTCTGCTGCTTCAGCCAATCCAGCTCTTGCGGCGACAGATGATCGGCGATGAGGATAATGGCCCGAGGCGCATCGGCTGCCGGCGGGAGATTGTTTTGCGCCAGCGTAACGGCGCGCTGTAAACCTGCACCGGGTTCTTGCGGCAGTAATGTCGGCTGCTGCGCGTTTAAAAACAGGGAGAAGAAATCGCTATCGTTGGTCAGCGGCGTGGTGAGCCAGGCGTTGCCGCTGTAAACCACCAGGCCAAAATGGCTACCCGGCAACTGCGTCATCAGTGCGGCAATTTTCTGCTGCATACGCTGATGGCGGCTCGGCGGTACATCCTGCGCCAGCATGCTGAGATCCTGCTGTAAAACCACCATCACGTTATTTTCCGGCGTAAAAGTCGCGGGCAACTCACGCTGCCAACTCGGCCCGGCCAGTGCCAGTACGCCAAAACCCACTAACCACGGCAGCGCCTGCCGTGCCGTTTTACGTTGGCCTTTGATTAACGCCTGAGCAAAGGGCTTCGCCATTATCTGATGCCATGCGCTGCCCGCCTGGCGGAACCCGAAGTAAAGCAGCGGGCAAAGCAGCAATCCCACTAATCGCCACGGATAAAGGAAGTGAAAGTCGTTCATGCGCGTCGCCTCGCAACCATGCTGAACACTCCGGATAACAACATCAGCGTTAACGCCAAAGATAACGGCCAGGCAAACAGTGGACGATGCCACGACAAACCGAGCGTTTTGACCTGTTCCGGCGTTTGCGCATCAATTTGTTGCCACACCTGCGCCAGCGCATCGCGTTGCGTGGCGGCTCGCCATGCATGACCGCCGGTAACTTGAGCGATGTTATCCAGTAACACGGTATCGACCTTCTCTTGCTGATCGCTGTTCTCATCACCAAAGGCGATGGTGTGCACCATCACGTGATGTGATGCCGCCAACTGCGCCGCGACTTTGGGGTCTGGTTTTGAAGCGGTGTCGTTGCCATCGGTCAGCAAAATCGCCATTTTCGATGCATCACTTTCCAGGCTGTGATCAAGCAGTTTTACCGCCACGCCTAACGCGTCGCCGATAGCGGTTTGTTGACCAATCATGCCGGGTGCGAGCTGGTTGATGCGAAATTGCAGCGCCTGTTTGTCTTCGCTGATCGGCGCAAACGGCCATGCCTGGCTGGCAAAAATCACCAGGCCGATGCGATCATTTTTGCGCTGAGTAATAAAGCTGCGTACCGTTTGCTGCACCGCTTGCAGCCGCGTTTGCCCATTCTGCCCGTCGTTCTTTTCCATCGAGCCAGACACATCAAGGATCAGTACGATGTTGCGCATCGGTTTGATCAGCGTTTTAGGCGGCATCAGATATTCAGGGCGCGCCAGCGCAAACACCAGCAAAACCCATACCGCCCAAAACAACAGACGTTGCGCGATGGCGGGCTTAGGCGCCGCCTGCGTCAATTGCAGTTCCTGAGCCAGAACCGGCAGAAACGGCACGCGCACCTGCTCACTGACCTGCGGCTGCGGCGTGATGAAAAAATGAGTGAGCAGCGGTAAAAACAGCGATAAGAAGGCCCACGGCCAGGCAAAATCGATGCGTGATAACCATTCAGACATGAGGCAAACTCTCCAGCCAGTGGCGCATTTGCCCAGCAACCCGCTGATTGGTCTCCGCATCCAGCTGATTATCCTGCTGACAATAACGGTGGCACATCAGGTTTCGCACCTCATCATCCAGCGAGGTATGCGCCAGTAGCTGTTGCGGCGTTTGCCATTGGCTGACTTCGGCGCGTGAATGCTGCACCAGCAGCACCTGTTTGATTAATAACAGCCAGCCATCAACCTGCTGCTGTCGCGCCAGTTGTTTGCGCGCTTCGCGCCGCCAGCGATTACGCCGGTAACGTGCAAGTAACAGCAACGCGCCAATGATAATCGCGATCAAGAGCAGCACGCCCAGCAGCGTCCAGCCGGGCGGCAACGGAAACCACGACACTTTTCCTGGCAGCGCCGGATGTGCCAGCTCCGGCGTGCTAAATCCTTTTGCCAGCATGCACGTCCTCCTGCTGAAGCTGCGTCAGCACTGCCTGACCGGTGACGATGGTTTTGACCTTCACGCCAACACGTTGCAATCGCCGCTGCTGCTGCGACAGGCGTTCGGTCACGCTGTGATTGATGCGTTCGCCGAGTGGCGTAGAGAGCGAGATCGTCGTGTTGACGTCGTGGTAATAAGCGCCAAGTTGTCCCCGCGCAGGCAGGCGGCGATGCAGGTCGTCGAGCGTGACAAACGCAGTGATCTCACAGCGGCGACGAAGATGGGCCAGCAGCGCATCGCAACGCGCATCAAGATCGTGAAAATCACTGATAATCCCCAGCCAACTGCCGGACGGCAGCAAGGCGACGATGCGCTGAAGCGCCTGAGATAGCGACACGCTTGAAGAATGATTTTGCGCATAATGTTCAGGAAGCGCGCTGTTGATGCGCTGGATGTCGTTGAGGATTGGCATCAGATTACGTTTCGGCGCGCGGCAGGGATGCAGCGCCAGTTCATCATCACCTAAAATCGCGCAGCCTAAGCGGTCGCCGTCATGCCAACTGCGCCAGGCGAGCAACCCGGCGATGTTGCCCGCCGCCACCGATTTCATCTGCAAGCTGGTAGCGAAATACATATCCAGACGTTGATCGAGCAGGATAAACACCGGACGCTCGCGCTCTTCGTTGTACAACCGAATCCACGGTGAGCGCAGACGCGCCGTGGCTTTCCAGTCAATCAGCCGCACATCGTCACCCGGCTGATAGCGGCGCAGGCTGTCAAAGTTCAAGCCGCGCCCTTGTTGCCGTGATACGCGTTCACCAGTCAGCGCGCCGGGCGGAATCTGTCCCGGTGGATTATCCAGGCGCTGTGCGTCAGCCGCCAGCGCCAGCAAATCGGCCAGTTCAAGCGTGAGAGGAGTTGCCATTACGCCACCACTGCGTTGAGCAGCAGGCCAATCGCCTGATCCGGCGTGCAGTTGTCAGCATTGGCCTGATAGCTCAACAGCAGACGATGACGCAGCACCGCCGGGGCAATGCGCTGAATATCTTCAGGCAACACCGCATCACGCCCATCCAGCCAGGCGCAGGCACGGCCACAGCGATCCAGCGCCAGCGTGCCGCGCGGGCTGATGCCGAGGCTAATATAGCTGGCAAAAGTTTCACTGACCTGTTCAGGATGGCGCGTCATTTCCACCAGATTGACAATGTATTGTTCAACCGTCGGCGCGACATAAATTGAGGCGATATCGCGCCAGTAAGCGGCAATATCCTGCTGGCTAATCAGTAACGCGTCGCGTTGCGCGGCAGAGCTTGCCGCTGGAGTTGCCTGATATTTGGCCTGTTGCTCGGCGCGCACCAGTTGCATCACCAGCTGCTCATTCTCTTTGGACGGATAATCAACCATCACTTTCATCAGAAAGCGATCCAGCTGCGCCTCCGGCAACGGCCAGGTGCCCTCTTGATCGACCGGGTTTTGCGTCGCCAGCACCATGAAAATGCCCGGCAGCGGCCAGGTTTTTCCCGCTACGGTGACGTGGCGCTCTTCCATCGCTTCAAGCAGCGCCGATTGCACCCGTGCAGAGGCGCGGTTGATCTCATCCGCCAGAATGATGTTGCCGAACACCGGACCTGGGCGAAACCGGAACTGATCCTCTTCGCGCGTGGCGTTCTGCTGATAAATTTCGCTGCCGGTAATGTCCGAAGGCAACAGATCCGGCGTGAACTGGATCCGGCGAAATTCACCTTCAATATGGCGCGCCAGTTCGCGAACGGCACGGGTTTTCGCCAAGCCAGGTAAACCTTCCAGCAATACATGCCCGTCACACAGCAGCGCCACAATCAACATCCGCACCAGCTCCTGCTGACCGATCACTTGTTGGTTCATGCTGGCTTCCAGCGCCAGCAGCTTTTCACGGTTATTCATCATGCTTGCTCCACCGGCTGGCGTTGCAGCAAGGTTGCGATACCAACCAACATCGGCTGCGCATAAGCGAAGAACGCTTTAATGCCGGGGCACAAATAATTCATGCCCAGTTCGCCCTCTTCGCTTCTGACGATGCGGTTTTTGGGGCATTCGCCATAACACAGTTTTAAATACGGGCAGCGTTTGCAGGCGGCGGGTAAGGTATCGCGCTTACCTAAGCCAAAGGCTTTTTGCCGTTCAGAAAACGCCATGTGCGCCAGCTTGGTGCTTTGCACATTGCCGAGTTTGTATTCGGGATAGACGTAATGATCGCAGGAAAAGATGTCGCCGTTTTTCTCAATCGCCAGCCCTTTGCCGCAAAACTCCGAGGTGATACAAATCTGCGCTGGCATGCCCATGGTCTGCGCTACCGCCGTTTCAAACAGATTGACCTGTACGCGACCTAAATCGTTATTCACCCACTCTTCGAATACTGCAATCAGGAAGCGGCCCCAATCATCCGGGTCCACCGACCAATCAGTGACGATGGAGTCGAGATCGCCGGGGCGCGCACGGCGAGAACCGGTAAGTGGAATGGTGTCATCACGCCAGAATTGTGGTGCGGTGTGTTTGAAATCCACCGGTTCAACGCAGGGATTGAACTGAATATAGGTGGCGCCCAATTCACGCGTTAGGAAGCGGTAGACCTCAAGCGGGAAGCGCGCGTTGGTGCGGTTAACGGTGACCAGCGCATTGAAGGGCACCTGATGACGTTTCAGTGCCGCCACACCAGCCATCACTTTCTCGAACGTGGGTTTTCCGCTGCGCGTGACACGATAGCGATCGTGCAGTTCCGCCGGGCCATCAATGGAAATCCCAACCAGAAAATGGTGTTGGCGCAGAAAACGTGCCCAGTTGTCATTCAGCAGAATGCCGTTGGTCTGCAAATCGTTTTCGATGCGCTGCCCCGGCTTTTGGTATTTGCGTTGCAGCGCGACGATTTTTTCAAAATATTCCAGCCCCATTAGCGTCGGTTCGCCGCCTTGCCAGGAAAATACCACCTGTTCGCCATCCTGACTGTCGATGTATTGCCGGATAAAGGTTTCCAGCACCTCATCACTCATGCCGCTGTGTCTGTCCTGCTCCAGCAGCTGCTCTTTATGCAGGTAAAAACAGTAATTGCAGTCGATATTGCAACGCGATCCGGTTGGCTTGGCCATCACATGAAAACGACGCGTGTACGCCGGGCCTTTACCATTAAATTTTTCTGCCGTCGGCAGAGGTTTGACCGGCACAGTGGTGCTGTATTTCATGATCGCCTCCTGAATACCGGGTGAATCACATCACCCGGTGTGGTGGTCAGAGCATCAGTTAGTGGCCGGGCTGCCTTCATCAATCATTTTCTGTACATCAGAAACGGTGAATGAACCCGGTTTTTGCCGTGGAGGGAAATCTTTGAAACTTTGCAGCATCTCCGCAGCGTATTTCTGCGCCCCGCCCAGCAGGAACAGACGATCATAGAACCAATGGTTGTAATCCATCCCATCGGTGCCTTTTTCCAGCGGATCGATTTTCAGGTCAAAGATCAGCGGTACACGCAGTTTGACGAACGGATATTTCCACACGTCCATGCCGCTATGTTCCTGAATCATGAAGTGCGCCTTCCAGCGACCGTAGCGCATCGCGAGCAGATCGCCGTCATCGCTCCAGTAGAAGAACTCTTTACGTGGATCGTCCTGGGTTTTACCCGTGAGGTAATCAAGCTGGTTGTAGCCATCCAGATGCACTTTGTAGGTCATCGCGGTGGTTTTGTAGCCTTTCAGTAACTGCTCTTTAATGTCCGGCACACCCGCAGCGGCCACCAGCGTTGGGAACCAGTCGTTGCTGCCAATGATGTCGTTAACCAGCGTGCCCGGTTTGATGTGCCCCGGCCATTTGATCATCGCCGGTACACGGAAGCCACCTTCCCAACCGGTGTTTTTTTCACCGCGGAATGGCGTGATACCGGCATCCGGCCAGGTGGCGGTCATCGGTCCGTTATCGGTGGTGTAAACCACGATGGTGTTATCTTCGATGCCAAGATCTTTAATCTTTTTCAGCACTTCACCGATGATTTTGTCATGCTCCACCATGCCATCGGCATAATCACCCAATCCGGTCACGCCTTTATCCGCCGGTTTAATGTGGGTTTTATTGTGCATACGCGTGGTGTTGTACCAGGTGAAGAACGGCTTGTTGGCTTTCACCTGTCTTTCCATGAAGTCGTTGTTGGCCGCCAGCGTCTCTTCATCCACCGTTTCCATACGCTTGATGTTGAGCGGTCCGGTATCCTCAATTTTTCCGTCCGCGGTGGACTTAATCACGCCACGCGGGCCGAACTGTTTCTTGTATTCCGGATCTTGCGGATAGTCCGGGTTCTCCGGTTCTTCTTCCGCATTTAGGTGATAAAGGTTGCCCATGAACTCGTCAAAGCCATGTGCGGTCGGCAGAAACTCGTTGCGATCGCCAAGATGGTTTTTACCAAACTGGCCAGTGGCATAGCCCAACTGCTTGAGTATGCTGGCGATGGTGGGATCTTCTTTCTGCAATCCTTGCGGCGCGCCAGGCATGCCCACTTTGCTCATCCCGGTGCGGAACGGCATTTGACCGGTGATGAACGATGATCGACCGGCAGTGGAACTTTGCTCGGCGTAATAGGAAGTGAATTTCGCCCCTTCGGCGGCAATGCTGTCGATATTCGGTGTTTGATATCCCAACATTCCCTGGTTGTAGGTGCTGAGATTCCAATAGCCAATATCATCGCCAAAGATCACCACAATATTGGGTTTGCCCTTATTTTGTTCGGGCGCGGTAGCAGGTTGGCTATTGTCCGGTGCGGCTTGCACACTGAAAGAGCAACAGGCAACCGAGAGCATTGAGGCTAACATCGTTTTGCAAAAAGGCATTCGAGTCATTTTGCACTCCACTATTTAATAGGCCCTTGAACGGCTGGACTAAGGGTTGTCCGCCTGGAATAGTCATAAACTGCCGATCTCTTCACCTCCTTAGTTAATGAGCTGCACGTTGTTGCTTAAGGTAAAATTCAGCGTGGAGAAGTGGCGCATTTGTTTTTTTTGCACACGTCATCCCCTCTGGCAGTAAGTCAGATTGAATTTATCCGGTGTTTAAAACCAACCAGGTTTGGCTGGAAAAGGACTGCGTTATGAGGTCAGAATTATGGAATGGTGAAATGGTGAAATGGTGTGGATTTAATTAAACATTTCGCTTTAAACAGTAGTAAAGCCCTTAATCTTCACAAGCTGAAACATATGGACAATTTTGCCATTTCTCAAAATTATGATTCCCATCAAACTTTATCTTTTCGTCGCCCCGTTTATTTATTTTTAATTATCAATTTGATTTAAAACTGTATTTTTGATGTAGCTGCTAATAAAAAAACATTCTGAATGAAACTTAATATGAAAAATTAAAATCGTGTTGGCATGCATTGCTTGCCTGTTTTCGGATTTTACTGAGCAGCTACTTCAGGCAGTTCTGGCCAAGCCTCATTTCGGTGCAGCTCGCACCGAATTAACGCATCAAACCCGATCAATCAGCCTGAAACTGCCGATTCAGCGCCATACACACTTTGGCACGCCACTTGCTTATCTCTGATTACCGCATCCTGCCTTGCAGGAACAGGCGCCGTAGTCTGGTAAGCGGTTTGTGGCTACATGTCACTCCAATACATCGATTTCAGGCGAAGAAGCCCCACCGGCAATGCTGTCGGCGGGGCTTTTTTTTGGAGTAAAACTATGAGCAAGTTAAAAGCGTGGTTTCAGGGACCGCAAGACATTACCGAAGCGGAAGCGGTAGAAGATTACGCGGTCGGCCGCGTACCGACGCATTATCGCTGGCCGATTCCCGCCATTATTCTGGTGCTGCTCGGCAACTCAACGGCGATGTTTTGGTTCAGCCTCGGCGCTGATATGAGTTATCAGGTCGGCTGGCCGCTGCTGCTGTTGCCGATTGGCTACATGGTGGTTTTCGCCACAATTATTGGTTCCTGCATCATGAAAATGGCCAGCAAAGAGGGTTTATCGCTCAACCTGATGACGCGCGGCTTAGGTTTTGGCTATATGGGATCGGCCTTCACTTCGCTGATCTACGCCATTAACTTCATCTTCTATTTCCTGTTTGAAGGCACCATCGTCTCGCATGCTATTGCCAACTATGCTGGCGTGCCGGTCAATTCGGTGGCGGGCATCGCGATATTTGCGCTGATGGGACTGGCAGCCATCTGGTTCGTGTGGAAAGGCATGTCTTCAATGCAATTCCTGCAAACCTGGGGCGTACCAATCTTCATCCTGCTGTTTGGCTTCTGCATTTATCAGCTGACGCACCACTATCCTTCCGTTGGCTTCAGCGGCTGGCAGCCAAAAGGCGAAGTGGATAGCAACGCGCTGTGGTTAGTGATGAACATGGCGAACGGTCAGATTGTGTTCCAGGGCTTGATGGCGACCGATTATGGCCGCTTCGCGCGTCCAAATATCAGTCACAAAGGCACCGCGACGATTATGTTGGGCATGCTGTTGCCGATTGTGGTGGTGATGTTGTTTGGTGCGTTTATGGCCTACACGTTGATGCCGCACATTGAAGGTGCCGATGTCTGGTCACTGGCGCTCGATCCTGGCTTTGTCTTCCCGCTGATTATTGGTTTGACCGGCGTATTGTTTGCCGTCATCACACAAATCCGCATCAACGTGCTGAACCTCTATTCCGGTTCCATCGCGCTGTCGAACACCATGGATATGGCCTTCAACTATCGTCCAGGCCGCCAATGGTGGATGCTGCTAGTGTGGCTGCTCGGCGTGGTGTTCTACGTTTGCAATATCTTGCAGTACACCGGCACCTTCTTGTCGATCACCGGCATTCTCACCAACACGTGGGTGTTTATCATCCTTGCTGATTACTTCGTATGCCGCAAAGTGCTGCATCTGGCACCATCGGATTTCGTTGAATTCCGCAAAGAGTATCTGCGCATGTGGAATCCATCTGGCGTGATTGCTTTGTGTGTGGCGGTGGCAATTGGCGCGGCGGGCGTGCTGGGCGCATATCCGATGGTTTACGCCTCGTTTATCGCCATGCTGGTTGGTCCGGTATTGCACGTGGCGATCAGCGCCGCAACGCGTGGCCGTTACTACTTCAAAACCTTCCCGCAGGATATGCCCACCAACTGGAAACCGTCCGATGCCTATCAAGGGCCAAAACCGGCGTTCAATGCCGTGCTGAGCAAGGAGGCTGAATAATGAGCATCAAAGTTGCTACCATCCAGTTTGAACCGACGCTTTTTCGTAAAGAAGAGAACCTGGCGCGCTTGCTGGCGCTTTCCACCAAAGCTGCACGCGATGGCGCTCGGCTTATCGTGATGCCCGAAATGGCGACGACCGGCTATTGCTGGCAGGATCGCGCGGAAGTTGCACCGTACGTGGAAACTGCCGACGGCCCAACCAGTCAGGCGTTTGCCGCCGTGGCGCGTGAATTTAACTGCTATCTGGTATTCGGCATGCCAGAACGTGACGCGGTCACGGACATCTATTACAACAGCGCATTGTTGATCGGCCCGCAAGGGCTGATTGGCGTACATCGCAAAACCCATCCGTACATTTCCGAACCAAAATGGGCGGCAAACGGCGATTATGGTCATCAAGTGTTTGAGACCGAAATTGGCAATATCGCCTTGCTGATCTGTATGGATATTCACTTCATCGAAACCGCACGCCTTGCTGCGGTGGGCGGCGCGCAGATTATCTGCCACATCAGCAATTGGCTGGCCGAACGTACGCCTGCACCTTACTGGCTTACGCGCGGCTGGGAAAACGGGTGTGCGCTAATTGAAAGCAATCGCTGGGGCTGGGAACGCGGCGTGCAGTTTAGCGGCGGCAGTTGCATCAGCGATAGCCACGGAACATTGCTGGCAAGCTGTGACAGTGGCGATCAGGTGTTAAGCGCCGAATTAACACTGCCGCAAGATAATCCGCTGCTGAAGAAACGTCGTCCTGAACTGTATCAACGCCTGATGACCAACACCTTTATGTGGAATCCGCAGGACTTCTTCGGCTTGTACGGCAACGATCCGTTGCCTGCCGCCAAAGATTCCACCATCGCGGTGGCACAGTTCCGTCCGGAAAATGATGTCGCCGCTAATCTTGCGCATATCCGCACGTGGGCTGAACAGGCCAAAGCGCGCGGCGTCGAGTTGCTGGTGCTGCCGGAACGCGCCTTAACCGGTGACGCGAGCAAAATGAATGCGCTGGCGTTGGATGATGCGCCGATTCAGGCGGTGATCAAACTGGCGATGGAGTTGGATATCGCCTTGGTGGTGGGATTTTCCGAGCGCGCGGGCAACCAGTTTTACAACAGCGCGCTGCTGGCAAGCAGTGCCGGATTGGGCGCGCATTATCGTCAAATTCACCTCAATGAGGCCGATAAACAGTGGGCCAGCGCGGGTGATCAATGGGTAACCTGCGATTTACCCTGTGGACGCGTAGGTTTACTGCTCGGTGAAGATTTGCTGGTACCAGAAGCGGGACGCATTTTGGCGCTGGAAGGCTGCGATATCATTGCTTGCCCGGCAGCGCTGAATACGCCAACGCCGCTGGCGCATGCCGGCACGGTAATTCCACACAGTTGGCCGATTCCACGCGGTACCGATCCGTACCATTGGCTGTTGCCGCGCGTGCGCGCCGGGGAGAACAATCTGTGGCTGGCGTTTGCCAATTGGCCCGAAGCGGCAGGTGAAAGTTTTGGTGTCAGTGGCGTGTTTGGCCCAGATACCTTCGCTTTCCCGCGTAGCGAAAGCAAAGTATTAAGTGATGATGGCGTTGCCTGTTTAGCCATGAGTACCGGTTTGGCTGAGAGCACCTATCCTAATCATGTTGTGCGACGCAAAGATTTGGTGTTGATGCGTCAGCCCCATTTCTACACACCGCTGGTGCTGCGCAATACGTTGTAAATCAATGGGTCACCATATATGGCGACCCTACGAAAACGTGTTGTAGGGTCGCCATTTATGGTGACCGCAGTGCCGCAAAATCTGTTGTAAGGTCGCCATTTATGGTGACCGCAGTGCCGCAAAATCTGTTGTAGGGTCGCCATTTATGGTGACCGCTTTACCCAAAAAATGCTCATGGAGTTTATATGTCCCCAACCGCGCCGCCGCTTGCCAAAAACGTCATTCCGATTGGCATCCTCTATTCCGTATCCGGCGATTACGCGGTGATTGGCCGTGAAATGCTCAATGGTATTTTGCTGGCAATTGAAGAGATCAACGCCAATCCAGCTTACGGTTTCACTCTGGCGCCCGTGGTGCGCGATCCCGGTGGATCGCTGGATAAATATCATGAATATTGTCACGACCTGCTGCATCGCCACGGCGTGCGTCATCTGATTGGTTGCTACACGTCCGCGTCCCGCAAAACCATTTTACCGCTGGTGGAAGCCGCCAATGCGCTACTGTGGCATCCGGCACGTTATGAGGGTTTTGAAAGCAGCAACAGCGTGATTTATCTCGGTGCCACGCCCAATCAACATGTGATTCCGCTGCTGCGTTGGCTGCTACAACAGCAAGAGGCTGAGATTTATCACGTCGGCTCTAATTATGTTTGGTCGTGGGAAATGGATCGCATCACGCGCGAAGCAGTGATTCCCGCTGGCGGCAGTGTACTGGAGAGCAAACTGTTGCCACTCGGCGAGGAGAACGTTGATGAGGTGATCGCCGATATCCTCGCGCGCAAACCGAAAGTAATCCTCAACACCATGGTCGGCAAAAGCGCTTACAGCTTTTATCGCGCGTGGCACCAAGCCAGCCTGCAACAACCGTGGTTAAACCAACCGCTGAAACTCAGTCTGACGTTATGTGAACCGGAAGTGCAGATGATTGGTGCCGCGCCGCTGGAAGGTTATCTGGTTTCAGCCAGTTGGTTCCAGAGCATCGATAACGCCGCCAATCGCGAATTTCTACGCTGCTATCGTCAACGTTTTGGCGATCAGGTATCACCTTCCGTCGATAGCCAAAGCGCCTGGCTGGCGGGACATTTGCTGGCGCGCGCCATCGCGCGTCATGGCAGCGATGAAGTTGAAGGCGTGCGTAATGCGGTGTTGCAGGATGAGTTGGATTCCCCCGCTGGGCCAATTCACATCGACGCCGATAACAATCACTGTTGGCTCACGCCGCATCTGGCGCGCTGTCACAACGGCAAGCTGGAAAGCTTCTGGCAGCAATCCGCGCCGGTTAAACCCGATCCGTGGTTAGCGTGGACCGATATTGATCATCTGGCGGACGGCGGAGAACGCGCATGAGTCGAAAAAACGTGCAAATGCGCGGACTGAAAGTGTGCGTGATTGGCTGCTCAGAACGCGATAATCAGCATTTGGCCCAGCAGTTTGCGCGCATGGGCATTCAAGGTGACTTTCACGCGGAATTTCCCAGCGACGCACAGTTAATTGAGCAGCAACTGTTGGTGTTCGATGGCGATAACCCGGCGCTGTTTCACCCCACGCACAAGCTGCCGTGGCCGGCGCTGCCGAAAGTGGTGCTTACCGCGATGGAAACGCCGTCGCGCTTGCAATGGATCACCGAACAGAAGATTGATAGCTACATGCGCAAACCGGTGCGTTTCGATGGCGTGATGACGGCTTTCACACTGGCGTTGGATAGCGCCGCACGCATCAATCAGTTGGAAGCGCAGTTGAAACGCCAGGAAGAACGCCTGCGGGCGCGCAAGTTTTTGTTTTCTGCTCAGCTGCGGGTGATGCGCGAATTACAGTTGGAAGAAGACGATGCGTATAACCTGCTGCGCCGCGCGGCGAT
Source organism: Pantoea sp. CFCC18179 (assembly GCF_059412405.1). NCBI lineage: Bacteria > Pseudomonadati > Pseudomonadota > Gammaproteobacteria > Enterobacterales > Erwiniaceae > Pantoea > Pantoea sp. CFCC18179. Next base: position 64,480 of record NZ_JBNBPM010000016.1, read on the forward strand.
GGCACAACATATGACGATTGAAAACCTCAGTTGCGAGCTGCTGAACGACAGCCAACCGTGGTTGAATTTGCTGCGAAATTTCCCAGAAACCTAGGTCACCATAAATGGCGACCCTACGGAATTTGGGCATTCAACTCACGTACATAATCCAGAAACGCCTGTAACGGCGCGGGGATAAGGCGGCGATCGTTGTAATACAACCACAAGCCGGAAAAACTCAGCCACCATTCGGGCAGCAGCGGCTGCAAGCTGCCGTTTTGTAATGCGGGTTTGATCCAATCTTCGAACAAATAGACCACGCCACTGCCGGCAATCGCCGCTTCCACGGTCAAATCCATCGCCGCGCCGATGCTGCAAATCAACGGACCTTTGGGTTGCAATCGCACCGTTTCCTCACCACAAGCAAACTCCCATTCCGCCACCACACCAGTGGCGTAACGTCCGTGTAAACAGCGATGCTGCATTAAATCGCGCGGGTGCTGCGGCGTGCCGTGTTGCGCCAGATAATCGGGAGACGCCGCCAGCGCAAAACGCTGGATGCGCGGGCCAATCGGCAGCGCCACCATATCTTGCTCCAGATGATCGTCGTAACGAATCCCGGCGTCGCAACTGTCGCGGAAAATATCCTGCACGTTGCTTTCCGCCACCACTTCTAACTGGATATCGGGATAACGCTGCAAAAATCCCGGCACAATCGCTGGCAACACCAGACGCGCAGCACTGACCGGCACATTCAAACGTAACGTGCCGCCCGGCGTGTCGCGAAACGTATTCAACGCATCCAGTGCAGCATCCACTTCGTTCATCGCTGGCAACAAGCGCGACATCAGCGCCCTGCCAGCTTCGGTCAACGCCACAGTGCGCGTGGTGCGGTTAAACAACCGCACGCCAAGCTGCTCTTCGGCACGCCGCACCGCATCACTCATGCGCGAAGGATTGCTGCCGGTCATGCGCGCCGCTTCACGAAACCCACCGGCTTTTGCTACCGAAACTACCGCATGCAGCAATGCGATATCCAATGCCATTGTTCGCTACCTCGTACACTGTGTCCTGTTTTGTGCGGATAGTTGCACAGCCGTTCAGCGATTACAATCTAACCACACACTGACAAAGGAGCTTCCCATGTCTCATCCCGCATTGACTTACACGCTTGGCGATCGCCAGGTTGCACGACTCGGTTACGGCGCCATGCAACTGGCTGGACCGGGCGTGTTTGGTCCGCCAAAAGATGAAGCCCGCGCATTGCAGGTTTTACGTGATGCGGTTGCCGCAGGCGTCAATCACATTGATACCAGCGATTTTTATGGTCCGCATATCACTAACCAATTGATTAAAAAAGCGCTGCACCCTTACGCCGACGACCTGGTGATCGTGACCAAAGTGGGCGCACGTCGCGATGAAAAAGGCGGCTGGTTACCGGCATTTACCCCGGAAGCATTGACGCAAGCGGTGGAAGATAATTTGCGCAATCTTGGACTTGAGGTGATGGACGTAGTGAATCTGCGTTCAATGCTCGACGTGCACGGCCCGAAAGAGGGTTCGCTGGAACCGCAGGTGGAAGCGATGATCAAGCTGAAAGAGCGTGGATTGGTGCGTCACATTGGGCTAAGCAACGTTACCGCTAAACAGGTGGCCGATGCGCAAGCCATGACGCCGATTGCCTGCGTACAAAACCTTTACAACCTTGCTAATCGCCAGGATGAAGCGCTACTTAACCAGTTGGCGGCGCAAGGGATTCCCTACGTGCCGTTCTTCCCGCTCGGCGGTTTTTCCCCTTTGCAGTCGGATCAATTAACCGATGTGGCAAATGAGCTGAACGCGACGCCGCTGCAAGTGGCGCTGGCGTGGCTGCTGCAACGCTCCCCGAATATTTTGCTGATTCCAGGCACCTCATCGCCGGAGCATTTGCAGCAAAACCTGGCGAGTGCGGATGTAAAACTAACGCCGGAAATTGTGCAGCGTTTAGATAGCATCGGGCAACCATAAGCTTATCAGGTCACCATAAATGGCGACCCTACGAAAAACGCGTCAATTTGTTGTAGGGTCGCCATTTATGGTGACCTCCTTTTCAAATAATCCCCATCTCCGCCAAACATCCTTTCAACGTACCAAACGCATCCTGGCATTGCCGCTCATCAACGCAGGCAAAACCCAGCAGCAGCCCGCGCCGTTCCTGCGGATGCATATAATATTGCGACAGCGGCCGCACCTTCACGCCGCGCCGCAACGCTAATCCTGCCACCGCCACATCGTCGCAACCGTTTGGCAGATTCATCACCAAATGCAATCCCGCTTCGTGATTCACCAGCGGCAAAAATGCCGAACCAAGATAGCGTTCAATCAGGCTGATTAAAAAGCGCCGGCGCTGGCTGTAGAGTTTGCGCATGCGCCGCACGTGCGCCATGTAATGCCCTTTCTGGATAAATTCCGCCAGCGCGCGCTGCACCAGCAAATGCCCGCCGCGATACAGTTCTGCGGCCGCTACGCGCAACGGCTGCGCCAGGGTTTTCGGCACCACCAGATAGCCGAGCCGCAGCGCCGGATAGAGCGTCTTGCTAAAAGTGCCCATGTAGATCACTGGCGCATTCGGTTCAAAACCTTGCAGTGAGGGAAACGGCTGACCGGAGAAACGAAACTCACTGTCGTAATCGTCTTCCACCAGCCAGGTTTTGTGTTTATGCGCCAAATCCAGCAACTGCTTACGGCGTTCAAGACTGAGATGCACGCCGAGTGGATATTGGTGTGACGGTGTCACAAAAATCATCTTTGGTGCACGACTGCGCGGCGGTAAATCGGGAATTAATCCCTGTTCATCCACCGCAATGGCATTGATTTTCAATCCATTAATGCGCAGTAGATTGCGCGTTCCCCAATAACCTGGTTCTTCTATCCACACGTGATCGCCGGGATCGCACAACACGCGCGATACCAAATCCACCGCCTGATGAATACCTTCGGTGATGATGATTTGATCGGCATCGGCGCGTACCGAGCGCGCCACGCTGAGATATTCCGCCAGCGCTTGTCGCAGCTGCGGGCAACCGCCATTGCTGCTGTAAATCAGCCGTTCAACATCCGGTTCACGGTTCAAACGCGCTTGAATCTGGCTGAACAGTTTATGCGGGAATTGCGTGACATCCGGCGCGCCAGGTACAAATGCGCCCCACTGATACGGCGAAGCATTGGCATGACCGAGCAACGATGCACCGCGTTTGGAGATCGCCGCCGGTTTTGCCGCCAAAGGCGTGATTGCCGCCGGATTACGCGGCGTATTAAGCGATCCTTCCGGCAAATGTTCCGCAATCCACGTGCCGCTGCCGGTACGCGCCGTAACGTAACCTTGCGCCATCAAATTCTCATACACGTTCAGCACGGTATTGCGTGATACCGCCAGCTCGCGCGCCAAATCACGCGTAGCAGGCAAGCGGGTGGCGCGTGGAAAAATCCCTTCAACGATAGCCGCTTGCATGCAGGCCAACAGACGCTGCTGCAATGTTCCTTCCGGCATGAACTGCAAACGTTCTAATACATGATCGGCGTACAAACTCCGCAATTGGCTCCCTCCTTTTCTCTAAAAGTGGCTCTGGCAACATACCGCAGCGCAGGGATAAATAAGCGTGTTTGTCGCGAATTGTAAAGATGCTTATCGCTAAGGAAAGGTTATGGAAGGTAAAAACAGCCAGTTGCAACAACGCAAAGATAATGCCCTGCCACGCGGTAACGGCAATCTTTGTCAGTGGTACGTCGAGCAGGCAGAAAACGCCACGCTGCGCGATATTGAAGGTAATAGCTGGATTGATTTCGCTGGCGGCATTGCGGTGCTAAACACCGGTCATCGCCATCCACGCGTGGTGCAGGCGATTGCCGATCAGTTAGCAAAATTTACCCATACTGCGTTCCAGGTGACGCCATACGAAAGCTATGTCGCGCTGGCGGAACGCCTCAATCGCGTGGTGCCCATCGCCGGTAAAGCCAAAACCGCGTTCTTCTCCACTGGCGCAGAAGCGGTGGAAAATGCGGTGAAAGTGGCACGCGCCGCCACACGTCGTCACGGCATCATCACCTTTGGCAACGCGTTCCACGGCCGCACCTTCATGACCATGGCGATGACCGGCAAAGTGGCACCTTACAAACGTGATTTCGGTCCGATGCCCGCTTCGGTGTGGCATGCACGTTATCCCAATAGTGTGACGAGAATCAGCACCGACGACGCGCTGGCCAGTTTGCAGGACATTTTCACCCAGGACATCGCGCCACAAGACGTTGCCGCAATTGTGCTGGAGCCGGTGCAAGGTGAAGGCGGCTTCCACGTCGCACCGCCGGAATTCTTCAACCGCTTACGCGCACTGGCAGATGAACACGGCATTCTGCTGATCGCCGATGAAGTGCAAACCGGCTTTGCCCGCACCGGCAAGCTGTTTGCTATGGACCATTACGCGGTGAAACCCGATCTCATCACTATGGCGAAAAGCCTGGCGGGCGGCATGCCGCTTTCAGCGGTGAGCGGTCGTGCAGAGATCATGGATGCGCCGGGCCCTGGCGGTTTGGGCGGCACTTATGCCGGAAACCCGCTGGCGATTGCCGCCGCTCACGCGGTGCTGGATGTGATCGAAGACGAAAAGCTGTGTGAACGCTCGGCGCAACTTGGCGCGCAGTTGACTGATTTCCTGCACAGCGCGCGCCGCAATTGTTCAGCGATCACCGATATTCGTGGTCTTGGCTCGATGATCGCGGTGGAATTCGCGTCGGCGCAAACCGCACAAGCCATTCAACAACAAGCGATGGTGCACGGCCTGCTGCTGCTCACCTGTGGTCCGCAAGGTAATGTCATCCGCTTCCTCTATCCGCTCACCATTCCGGATGCGCAATTCGCGCAGGCGCTGGACATCCTCGGCAGCGTGCTGAGCCCGCACTTCGATTCGTAGCGCATTGTCTCACTTCCCAGCTCGCGCGCCGGGCTGGGCTTCTCACCTGTTGCAAACGGGCGGTGTTACGCACTGCTTGAGAGACGCTTTGGAGAAATTTTGATGAGTTCACAGAATACTGATGTATTGGCGCAAAGCCTGAAGCCGCGTCATGTGCGGATGTTGTCGATTGGTGGTGTGATTGGCGCCGGATTGTTTGTCGGTTCCGGGCATGCGATTGCTGAAGCGGGTCCGGCGGTGTTGCTGGCTTACATCGCCGCCGGTGCGCTGGTAGTGTTAATTATGCGCATGCTGGCTGAAATGGCGGTGGCAGCGCCGGATTCCGGCTCCTTCTCCACCTATGCCGACAAATCGCTTGGCCGCTGGGCCGGATTCACCATCGGTTGGCTCTATTGGTGGTTTTGGGTATTGGTAATCCCGCTGGAAGCCAACGCCGCAGGCACCATTTTGCATTCATGGTTCCCACAAGTGGCGGTGTGGGAGTACACGTTGGCGATCACAACGATCCTCACCATCAGTAACCTGTTCAGCGTAAAGAACTACGGTGAGTTTGAGTTCTGGTTTGCCCTGCTGAAAGTGGTGGCGATTGTGGCGTTTCTCTGTGCCGGCAGTTTGGCGGTGTTTGGTTTGATGCCGGGCACCAGCACGCAAGGAATTTCACATCTGTATGATACGCATGGTTTTATGCCGAACGGCATCAGCGCGGTGCTGGCGGCGATTCTTACGACCATGTTCTCGTTTATGGGCACCGAGATTGTCACCATTGCCGCTGCCGAATCACGCGAGCCGAAGAAGCAGATCACCCAAGCCACCAACTCAGTAATTTGGCGTATCGCACTGTTCTATTTGCTGTCGATCTTTATCGTGGTGGCGTTGGTGCCGTGGAACACGCCATCGCTGATGAAAGCCGGTTCGTACCAAACCGCGATGCAGATGATGAACCTGCCGTATGCCAAGCAGATTGTTGATGTGGTGGTGCTGATTGCGGTGTGTAGCTGTCTCAATTCGGCGTTGTATACCGCCTCGCGCATGATTTACTCGCTGTCGCGTCGTCAGGATGCACCTGCCATCGCTTCCCGCACCACGCGCAGCGGCACGCCGTGGGTTGCGGTGCTGCTTTCCACCGCCGCCGCATTCCTCGCGGTGATCGCCAACTATTTGGCACCGAGCGCGGTATTTGAGTTCCTGCTCGCCAGTTCCGGCGCGATTGCCCTGCTGGTGTATTTGGTGATTGCCGCGTCGCATTTAGTCCTGCGCAAAAAGCGCGAAGCGCGCGGCGAAAAACTCAGTTACCGCATGTGGCTGTTCCCAGGATTGACGTGGGCAACCATGGTGTTCATTGTCGGCGTGTTGATTGCCATGCTGTTCAATCCACAACACCGCTCAGAGATTATCGCCACCGGTCTGTTGACACTGGCGGTGATCGTCGCCAGCCAAATTGTGCAGCGCAAACGTGCCACACGCAAAAGCGCCGAGATGGTGGCTGTACGCTCATAACGCAGGAATCCCGGCAAGGATGCCGCGGAATCCGTTAATCGTATTGCACGTCGATGCTGATCGCTTCTTCCGGCACGTTAAGCGTTACCACACATTTGCGCCACACCGGCAAGCCGTTGGTCATATTGTTGTCGATGAAATACTGCTGAAAATCTTTCAGCGCTTCAGACAGATCGCCAATTGCGCGCGCATCGGGTTCAAACCAATCTGGCTCACCCTTTTCATCGATGTAATCGAACTGATATTGCCCGCCATCACCGTCGGTAAATAACTCAGCCTGCACGATCAGTTCCCGCGCGCCTTCCGGGCCACAGCTATAAACGATCTGGCCGATACGACGATAAAGGTCTTCATATTGCATAGGTTTTGGGTTCCTCAGTTGGAGTTTTGTTAGAGGTCACCATAAATGGCGACCCTACAAGGCCGCGCCGAACTCGTAGGGTCGCCATTTATGGTGACCTCCTCTAATGACGCGATTATATTGACTTTAGTCGGCATGATAAGAGAATGATGCTCCTCGAACGGTAATTCGTAAGAAATGGAGTTTATCATCGCCGGTTCATCACGCTTTCTCGCTGCAAAATCCGTCACGTTGCTTACACTAGGCTTGCTGCTTGCCAGTTGCTCATCGCCGCCGCCAAAATCGCTGGTGACGCCCTTTCCGCCAGTAAGCAAAACGCCGTTGCCGACCAAACCGCTTCCCCGCCAGGAACCGATGCGTGGCGTTTGGCTCACCACGGTTTCGCGCCTCGACTGGCCACCTGTTAACTCGGTCAACGCCAGCCCGGACAATCGCATCCACCAGCAACAGCAAGCGTTAATCGACAAGCTCGATAAACTGAAAAGCCTGGGCATTAACACGGTATTTTTCCAGGTGAAACCCGACGGCACCTCGTTGTGGCACTCCAAAATCCTGCCGTGGTCAGATATGTTGACCGGCAAAATTGGTGCAGATCCCGGCTACGATCCCCTGCAATTTATGCTGGATGAAGCGCACAAACGCGGCATGAAAGTGCATGCATGGTTCAATCCTTATCGCGTCTCGACTAACGTTAAACCGTCCACCGTTAACGCATTGAACAATACTTTGGCGCTCAATCCCGCCAGCGTGTTTGTGCTGCACCGCGACTGGATCCGCACCGCCAGCGACCGCTTTGTGCTTGATCCCGGCATTCCTGCCGCGCGCGATTGGATCACCAGCATCGTGGCCGAAGTGGTGTCACATTACGCCATCGACGGCGTGCAATTCGATGACTATTTCTACACCGAAACGCCCGACTCCACGCTGAATGACAACGCCACTTTCCGCCAATATGGTCAGGGGTTTGCCTCGAAAGCCGACTGGCGTCGCAACAATACTTTGCAGCTGATCGAGCAAGTCTCGCGCACCATCAAACAGCTCAAGCCTAACGTTGAGTTTGGCGTCAGTCCGGCGGGCGTGTGGCGCAATATTTCCCATGATGCTGCCGGTTCCGATACGCGCGGTGCAGCGGCTTACGATGAAGCCTATGCTGACACGCGTCGTTGGGTGCAAATGGGCTTGCTGGATTACATCGCGCCGCAAATATATTGGCCATTTGCACGCCAGGCCGCGCGTTACGATGTGCTGGCAAATTGGTGGGCGAACGTGGTGAAACCGACGCACACGCGGCTGTATATCGGCGTTGCGCTGTATAAAGTCGGTGAAGTGTCAAAAAGCGAACCGGATTGGACGGTCAATGGTGGCGTGCCCGAACTGAAAAAACAGCTCGATCTTAATGAATCGGTGCCGCACATCAACGGCACGATTTTATTCCGCGAGAATTACCTTAATCAGCCACAAACCCAGCCAGCGGTGAATTATTTGCGACAGCGTTGGGGCAGTTAACCTGATAAAGCCAGCAACCAAGATTGCTGGCTTTATTATTTAGATATACGGTTCAGTGGCGGAATTTAATGGAATACTCCATGCTTCGCCATTTACACGCACCTTTAAATAACGGCGCGTACGCCACTGACCTGGTGCATACTCTTCCGGTTGCCCTTTAATTACCTCGCCACGCAATAACAACTCTTTATTATCGTTATAGCCAAAGCCGACGTCTTTATTACCGATCCAGTGTTGCTCGAACGCCACGGTTTTTGCGGCATCCAATGTGGTGCTCTCTTGCGCGGTACAAGCCGTAAAGCTTTTACGGAAGATAAAGCACAATCCGGCTTGATAGCGATCCTTGCCGTTGGTGGTCACCAGCGCGGTGGAGAAACCGGTATAGGCGGCGATTTTCACATACAACTTGGTTCTGGCGCCCGCACCGGAAATATGCACTTTCACCACCGGGCTGGAACCTTCGCCGTACCAACTGCCAATGGTGTCTCCTTCAGCTCGCGCCTGCAAATAGATATTTGTTGCGCCTTCTGGCGTGCGAAAACTGTAATCAGTTTGCGTTTCACCTTGCGAGGTAAATTGCGCGGTTCCCACCACACGCACGTGTATTTGCGAGGTGGCATCAGAAAAGTTAAATTCGCCAACATAAAACCATTTATCCGCAGCGGTGCGGTTATCCATATGGTGTGGTGAACTGATGAAATCGTAATTTAAGCTTTGCGTGATCACGCCCCAATCCGACAATTCCAGTACGCCACGATCGCCCTCACCAATTAGCTTCCACTCTTCCAAACCATCAGTGCTGTAATCAAATCCGGCGCTCTGGTTGTGAATACTTTTTTGAATTATCGTGGCGCGGCAATAACCCAATCGTAAGGGTTTGGTGGTTGATTCAATCGCCAGCCCTTCAATCACCCATTGACCATTGGTGAGATCACCCGCGTAATCCGAATGCTCGATCCAGCCGTTGCGAATGAACGATTGGGTACAGCGCGGCAGATCGAATACTGGTTTGTTGTTGTAACCAAATTGCAGATTGAAGTTGGAGAGTTCAATCGCGGTGCTGTGATCCCACGCGCCCGCTTCACGATCTGACCAACGCGCATAAATCAGGCTGTCCTGGCAGCAACGTGAGTAAAACTGATCGATTTTACAATCCAGCGTATCAATCAAATCCAGTGCTTTACCGCCGAGATAGCGGAATTCCATACTACTGACGCGCAAGAATTGGCCGCCTACAATGGTGTTTTTGAAAAAGCCCACCGTATTCACCGCGGTGCCACCATCGCCATCGCCCCACATTGAGCCGCCGGGCCTGTAACTCATCCCTTTAATCACCAAGCCGGATATTTCCGCATAACGTGCCTGAACTTTGAAGAAATGCTCACCACGCGGTTGTGTTGCCCAGTTGAACACCAGCGTGGTGGTGGGGAAATAACCAAAGGTGACGGCGGCGCCAGAAACCTTAAAGCGATTAATCTCTTTGGCAGAGATATCAAAGGTCGACATGCTGAATACGCCGGCAGTAAAACGTATCCCAGCAGCGGGTAATACGCGCTGCGACCAGGTGTACATGCGCTTAACCGCTTCGATGCAATCGGTTTTACCATCAGGCACCGCACCAAAATCCAATACGGTAACCGAATTATAATCCAGCACAACGCGTTTCCAGCGCTTACCTCTAGGGGTTACAAATACCAGCCCACCATCATCTACTGAGGTGGTATCGGTCGCATCATGCACAAACACGCCACCGCCAGCCTTAGTACCGCGCGTATATTCCAGCACCGTAGCCAGTTCACCGCCCACGCTAGGTTCGGTAGCTTTTAATGTCGCAACATCACTCACCTGGATAACGGGCGCGGCGGCGGCAACGGCATTTTGTGGCGTAGGATTCACATTGTTGGAAGCGTTGGTCATAGTTTTACCCCGGAAATGATAAGAGAAGTAACTGCCACATCGAGTATAAGTAACTGATAATTAATGTGTTGGTGAATACCAGCAATTACTACTGGGTAAATATGACGCAAAAATCCTGCGGCGTAGCAACGCTATGATTACTGGTTAAAAGCGTAACGGCTGGGATTTTTTTTACAGAGTATTCGCAGGTGAATTATTGCTAAAGCCGGATCGGTTAATGCAAGGAAGGTGCGTTTGGAGAAGACAATAGCTCAACAACCAAAGAGAGTGTTCCTGCTAATAATTAAGATGTTGCGGATTTCCACTTATCTACAACGCGCATAAAGGCCAGTAACCACAGGTTACTGGCCTTCTATGATTAAAACGTGGCATTAACCCCGACGTTCCAGGTGACCTGATGATAATCACTGTTGCCGCCGACCGCCGAAACCCCAGCAAACGCATTCACCGTTTCACCCAGCGGCACGTTAGCGCCCACCGACATATCCAGCCAGTTCTTATCCCCGGCTTCGATACTGCGTTCAAACGAGGTTTGCGTGGATTTCAATCCGGCGCGCACTGTCGAATCGGTATCACCAAATTGGTGGTTATAACTGATCTGCGCCCACGGATTAATCAGCCACTGTTTGCTATCAACCCGCCAGCCTACTGAACCAATTTGCGAATGGGTGGTTTGATCGGAATAGCGCATCGAGGTGCTGCTGTCGCCGTTCTCGTGATAACCGCCAACGCGACCGTAATCCAGCGCATAACTGGCAACAGGGCCGGTGCTCAAATGATCGCCAAGCGGCAGCGTCCAACCGGTTTGTACCCGCATGCCGAGCAATTTACCGCTGGTATTGCCTTGCTCGGTGCGAGTCGCCGGGCCGATGTGGATATCACGCTCGATGCTGTCGAAATCGAGATCGGCGTAATGCAGATCGGCGTTGATCCAGCCCTGATCAAATACTGTTAGTTGGCTGTAAAGCGCCACTAAATTGCCGCGCAGTTTGTAATCGTAATTCGACGACGGTTCCTGGCGCTGATTGCTGTTGGAGAACAGCACGCCGGTTTGCCAGTTATCGGTGAGCTGATAACCAATACCCAGCGTGAGATTGGCGCTGTTGGCGTTGCCATTGTTCCAGGCATCGCCTTGATAATCCACATGCTGCCCGGCATAACCGCCGAATACGGTGAATTGTCCAGCGCTGGCCGGTTGCTGACGCTGCTGTTGCAAATGCCCATCCAGCGTATTTTGCATATCACGCGTCATCATCAACGGCGCTTTCGACAATGCCGCCACTTGCGCCGGTGCATCAAGAATCGACTGGATGTAATCGGCAATCATCGCATGTACCGCTGGGCTAGGATGCAAGCGGTCAGCGAACAGATAGTCCTGCGCGGTAGAGAAGCCTGGCGTGCTGGATTGACAGGCATCCGCTGAGGTGCCAATCGGGCACGCAATGCCGATGGTGTTGCTTAAACCGTATTGCGTTGGATTGGCGATCACTTCACTGAACAATCCGGCGATATCGACGCGCACGATATTACCGTTGAGCGTTGCAAGCCCGGCCTCTTCCTGCTGATTGTAGCCATCGGATAACGCGGTCACCTGCTGGCTGAGTTCCTGCCAGGCCGCATAAAGCTGCTGCGCCAGCGCATCGCGCACCGCCGGAACGGTTGAGACCACGCCCGCCGCCTGGGTAAAGGCATCCTGCACCGCTTGCTGGCGCGATGCCGCATCTGGTGTGGTGACGCTATCCAGCGACTGGAAGGCCGCCACCATCGCGGGCGTCGCCGCCGAGCCAAGTGCACGCAGCACCGTCTGAATCATATACGGCGTCGATCCGAGCTGCGGCACGGTCGGCACAATCACCGCACCCGCGCCCGCATCAAGCAAAGTCTTGATTTGCGCTACGCTGGCGTTAGCACTGTTGCCGATGGTTTCGGTGGCAGTCAGCGGATTGGTTACCGCCGCCGCGATGTCATTGGCACCAACCCAATGAATATACAATCCGTTGCTGTCGGCGCGGCCGCCGGTGGATTGCAGATAACTGGCAAGTTGATCCTGGGTATTCAAATCAGGATCGAGTTTTGGCACGGATACCGCACCGCCCTGCGCGTAGTTGCTGCCGCCCTGCGAAGAACGCTGTAAATCTTGCCCCAAATGCGCGGCGAGAATTTCGTCGTAAAGCGGATGTTGCGCACCATCGAAGGTGAAGCGTCCGACATTGCCGCTGTCGCTCAGGCTATCGCCAAACACGGTCAAACTGTCCCACGCCGCTGCGGGCAGCGGCGTGAGTAATGCGGTGCAGGTGGCGATCGCCACGGCCGAAAGCGCGGATTGGTGTTTTTTCATCATCAACTCCATGAAAAAGGCATGTGTCTGTCACAGCATCAACGCACGCCAGAAAATTCGCATCAGCGATGCAGAAAGAAACAAGGTGTTAACAAGGACGCTTTAAGGTTTAGTCAGGAAGGCGGAGGAATACCAGCAACGGCAGCCAATTTAGGGGGAAATCATTAAAAAAGTTAATCATCGCTGCGCTTAATCCAATACCTTCACAGCATGGATATGTTGAAGCACCAATCAGAGTCATGTTCCATTTTGTGATCCATATTGTAGTACAATGTTAATTAATCGTACTACAATCATTTCTTATGTTAACGCCTCATCGCGTACATCAGCCCCGTTTAATACATAGGCATAATTAAAATAAAAAAATTATATTGGTCGGCTTTTTATCCGGCCAGGTATTTTGCTGTTTCAATCTGGCAAGTAAATAACTGAGGTCACTATGATTAGCTCCGATTTAAACAGCTCGACGCTAAGTAAGTTAAATAGCCGGATTATTCCTTTTATTGTCATCTGCTATTTTGTCGCCAACCTGGATAAAACCAATATATCGATTGCAGCGTTACAGATGAATGCCGATCTGGGTTTATCCGCCAGTATGTATGGCCTGGGCGTCGGCATGTTTTATATTTCGTATATTCTGTTCGAAATTCCCAGCAACGTCATCATGACGAAAGTTGGCGCGCGACGTTGGATCGCCCGCATCATGATCACGTGGGGAATCGTCAGCATGGGCATGGCGTGGGTTCATAGCGCCAACCAACTCTACATCATGCGGTTTTTACTCGGCATGGCCGAAGCAGGATTTGCACCCGGCATTATCTACTACATCTCCTGCTGGTTTCCCAAAAGTCATCGCGCACGCGCTATGTCATTCTTCTATATGGGTTCGGTAGCGGCATCGATCATCGGCCTGCCGATTTCCGGTGCCATTCTGAATATGCACGGCTTGGCTGAGGTCGCGGGTTGGCGCTGGCTGTTTGTGCTGGAAGGGATTCCGGCGGTGATTCTCGGTTGTCTGGTGCTGTGGCGTTTGCCGGACACGCCGGAGCATGCACCTTGGTTATCTCCGCAACAGAAATCCTGGCTGCGCCAGCGCCTGCAACAGGACAATGCTGGCGTCGAAATTGGCAAACATCATTCCTGGCTCAGTGCGCTGAAAGATAAAACCGTGCTGCTGTTGAGTTTAGTGTGGTTCCTGCAAGCTTTTGGTTCGATTGGCATCACCTTGTTTATGCCGTTGATCATTAAAAGCATGGCGGAGGATCAGAGCAATATGGTGATTAGCCTGCTTTCGGCGTTGCCGTTCGTGCTCGCCTGTTTATTCATGTATTTAAATGGTCGCCATTCCGATAAAACCGGCGAGCGCAGTTGGCATTTAGGTTTGCCGCTGATTATTTCCGGGCTTTCGCTGGCAGCCGCCATTTATGTGGGCAATTTATGGATCGCCTATATTCTATTGGTATTGACTATAGGTTTTAACTTTGCGCTGACACCAATTTTCTGGGCGGTTACCACGGAAAAACTGGCCGGTGTGGCTGCTGCCGCTTCTATCGCTTTTATCAATACGGTGGCAAATTTTGTTGGACTCGGATTGCCACCGATACTGGGAAAAATCAAAGATGTGACCCACAGTTATCACTACGGTTTATTGATCGTTGCAGTGGCACTGATTATCGGCGGCATTCTGGGCATCATCGTCTCGCGCCCCAAAAAACAGGCGTTGTCAGCCTTGACGCAACCAGAATCAGGTCACTAATTGCTCTTGTTGCATTTTAATTAAATGTTTCAACATCAGCGCCGATAATGGATCAGAATCACTTAAGCTCGGATCGTCACCGGTCCGGGCTTTAACAACATCAGGCAGCAATTAAAACCATGACATCCCGGCCTGCGCATCGCCTTGTGCAGAGAGACACCATTAGAGTGGACGGCTACGGGAAATACAGCGCAACAAGCACGGGTGTGATAATCGCCTGGCTGAGCGCCTTTATGTTCAATGACATAATAATCGCCTGAGGCTTCCCATGTTTGGTGTGAAAAAGTCGAGTCTTTCGTTGTCGTTTCATAAAAACGGCGATGTTGCTAAAGATATCAATGCGATCAAACAACATGTTGCATGGATTGAGTTTTCGCCCAGCGGCGAGATTCTCACTGCCAATTCCCTGTTCCTGGAGACCACCGGCTATCAGCTGAATGAGATTCAGGGCAAGCATCACCGCATCTTTTGTAGCCCGCAATACAGTCAATCCTCCGATTACTACGCCTTCTGGCAAAAGCTGGCGTCGGGCGAATCGGTCACCGGCATTTTCGAACGCTTTAACAAGCAGCGTGAACGCTTCTATCTTAGCGCCACCTATTTCCCGGTGAGCGATGACAAAGGCCACGTGTATAAAGTGATTAAAGTGGCATCGGATATCACCGAACGTCATCAGGAACTGGAACATAAAGAAGCGGTGATCACCGCGCTCGACCGCTCTATGGCAGTGATTGAATTCACGCCAGATGGCCAAATCATCAGCGCCAACGATAACTTCCTTAAACATATGGGATATCAGCTATCGTCCCTCATTGGTCAGCATCATCGTATTTTCTGCTACGACAATTTTTACCGCGAGAATCCCGACTTTTGGCGCAAGATCGGCAACGGTCAGCACTTTGTGGGTCGCTTTGAGCGTAAAACCGCGGGTGGCGAACGCATTTGGTTAGAAGCCAGCTACAATCCGGTTTATAACGCCGAAGGTAAAGTTTACAAGGTGATCAAGATTGCCTCGGATATCACCGCGCGCGTCGAAGCGGCGAAACGTGTGGCTGATATTGCACTCACTACCTCGGAACAAACCTCACAAATCACTGACAACGCCAACGAAGTACTGGATGAAACTATCCGTAACTCCGGTATTGTCGCGGTTCAAGTCAATGCTGCCACGGCAATTGGCGCGGAGTTGAATACTTCGGCGAAAAGCATCAGCGAAGTGGTGGAAACCATCAACCTGATTGCCTCGCAAACCAATATTCTGGCGTTGAACGCGGCGATTGAATCAGCGCGCGCAGGTGAAGCCGGCCGTGGATTTAGCGTGGTGGCGGGCGAAGTGCGACGTCTGGCGGCATCAACCTCCAGCGCAACCAAACAGATCACGCAAGTAGTGGAGCACAATGCGCAATTAATCGCCCAGATGGAACAGCAGCTGAATGAAGTGAAGCAATTTGTGGTGACCGAGCAGGATAAAATCAGCGTGCTGTCACGCAGCCTGCGAGAAATTAACAGCGGCGTACATGAGTTTGTGAACGTGATTCACCGGTTGGATGTGTGAAGATTTGCCCGGTGCGCATCATGGCGCACCGGGCAAACCTTACATCATCTGCGGCTCACGAATCGCATTGCCTTTGGCGAAACGCGCCAGGCTGTAAGGTGCAACATCGGTGAACAACGGTTTGTTATTTACCATCTGCGCACACAACAATCCCGCGCCGGGACCAATACCAAAGCCGTGACCGCTAAAGCCGGAAGCGATAAACAAGCCCGGCAGGCTGTTCATTTCATCAATCACCGGTACCAGATCTGGCGTGGTATCAATCCAGCCGCCCCACGCGTGATCAACCTTGATGCCGTTCAACTCGGGATACAGCTGCACCAAAGTCTGCAACGCTTCCTGCACAATGGCATTATCTGCCGCCGGATCCAGCGTGCGAATTTTCTCGAATGGCGACACGCTTTGATTCGACCATGAACCTGCCGCTTCCGGGCCATTGAAGAACGAACCGTTAACGCGAATCTTGAGTTTTTTGGCGATTTTGCTGCGGAACATCGGATAGAATTTGGTGGCATAGCGAATGTTCTGCGGCGCGAGATCGATTTGCCCGCGTCCGGAAAGCGCCACGGTGTAGCTGCCATCCTGACGACGACGAATGCACAAGCCGCCGGTACTGAGGCAACCTTTAATCACTTCCGGTGCAGCAGTGGTTTTGAACGCGGTGCCGAGAATATTGGCGCTCGGCAGTTCGATGCCATATTGCTTGCAGAAGCGCGAACTCCACGCGCCACCGCAGCAAATCACCCGATTAGCTTTGACCAAACCACGCTCGGTCCACACGCCAGATAC
This sequence comes from Pantoea sp. CFCC18179, assembly GCF_059412405.1. Classification (NCBI taxonomy): domain Bacteria; kingdom Pseudomonadati; phylum Pseudomonadota; class Gammaproteobacteria; order Enterobacterales; family Erwiniaceae; genus Pantoea; species Pantoea sp. CFCC18179. The sequence goes on from NZ_JBNBPM010000016.1 coordinate 81,124, forward strand.
GCGTCCGCCAGAAACATCCAGCCCGCGCACTGCGCAGTTTTGATGGATATGCGCGCCAAGATTTTTCGCGCCGGTCGCAATCGCCGGAGCAGCTAACGATGGCTCAGCGCGACCATCGCTGGGTGACCACACGCCGCCAATCCACGGCGCATTATTACCAATGCGTTCGCGCGCTTCTTTCGCCGACATCAAATGACTAACAAAGCCAATCTGCTTGGCCTGTTTTCCCCACTTTTCCCAACGCGCCATATCGTTCTCATTCAGCGTGCCATAGGTGATGCCCTGGCGGGAAAAGCCGAGATCTAGGCCAATTTCACTGCCAAGTTCGTCCCAGCGCTTTAAACTGCGAATCGCCATCGGCAATTCATACAGATCGCGGTTTTGTTGTCGCACCCAGCCCCAATTGCGCCCGGATTGTTCGCCGCCGATCACGCCTTTCTCAAACAGCGCCACGGAAACGCCCTGCTTTGCCAGCTCATAACTCACCGACGTACCGATAATGCCGCCGCCAATCACAATTACATCAACGGATTCGGGGAAACCTTCACTGTCTGCCACTGCATTGATTTTTATGCGCATCGTCTTAAGTCTCGCAAGCCATGGTGATGGCGAATTCAGCATGAAAAGGTGTGCAGGCTCGGTAAGGTATTGGCGCTGCAATCAAATCTTATCTTATGGGATCTCGCGCGAAAGTTTCTGCCAAACCTGCACAAATAAACATTCGAATCTGTTAATTGCACCGCAATAAATCGCATCAGGTTTTATATCGCTTACGTAATCTGATCCGCACCAACGTTTATGGTCACCATAAATGGCGATCCTACGAGGGTTTAGCGATTTTGCACCATAAATGGCAACCTCACGATGTAAGGGAAATGATGAAAGTACAAAAAATCGCGCAACCCGCCGCAATCGCAAGCATGGAATCCTGGGGCAACGTAACAGGATTGCCGGGCACCGGCAGCATTGCGTTATCCGGCATACAGAAAATTATTCCCGGCAAAGAAGACATCGACTGCGGCATTTTTGAGTGCGGTGAGGGATCGTATCGCCGCTCGGTGAAACAAGCGGAAATCATGCACATCCTCAATGGCAACGGCGCTTTCACGCCGGATGGCGAAGAAACCGTAACCTTCCAACCTGGCGATTCGTTGTTTTTTGCAGCCAACACTGAAGGCACCTGGCTGATCGAAAACACCATGCGCAAACTGTATGTCATTTTCGACGCCAGCTAATTTCAACCCAATTGGTCGCCATTGCGGGTGACCAATCATCTCCACTTCAACCTTCCTTTTCCTACGTAAATTTTTGTCTTTTCACTGGCGAATTGAGCAAAAATGTCTCATATAAATAGCAGCTGCTATAATTTATAGCATTGGCTATATTTCTCTGGAGACAATCATGTTCACTCAGCGCCTGTTGCCCGCCTTAACGATATTGCTGTCCATCACTACCTTCTCGGCCTTTGCAGCCGAAAAACTCAACGTCGTCACCACATTCACGGTGATTGCCGATATGGCGAAGAACGTGGCGGGTGATGCAGCAAACGTAACCTCGATCACCAAAACCGGCGCTGAAATCCATGAATACCAACCGACGCCCGGCGATATCCGACGCGCGCAAGGTGCCAATTTGATTCTGGTGAACGGTTTTAATCTCGAATTGTGGTTCAGCCGCTTTTACCAACGTTTGAAGGATGTGCCGGAAGTCAGCGTGACGCAGGGCATTCAACCGCTGGGCATTACTGAAGGTCCGTACAACGGCAAACCCAATCCGCATGCATGGATGTCGCCGGATAACGCGTTGATTTACGTCGATAACATCCGTAATGCGTTGCAGAAATACGACCCCGCCAATGCCGCAATCTATCAGGCCAACGCCGAGCGCTATAAAGCGCAGATTCAGCAAACCATTGCGCCGATGCGGGCGGCCATCGATAAACTCCCCGCCGATCAACGTTGGTTAGTCACCAGCGAAGGTGCGTTCTCCTATCTGGCGCGCGATTTCGGGCTGAAAGAGTTGTATTTATGGCCAATCAACGCTGACCAGCAAGGTACGCCGCAGCAGGTACGCAAAGTGATCGATGCGGTGCGCACTCATCACATTCCAGTGATTTTCAGCGAAAGCACCATTTCCGCCAAACCGGCGCAGCAGGTGGCGCGTGAAGCCGGCATTCATTACGGCGGCGTGTTGTATGTGGATTCGCTCAGCAACAGTGATGGCCCGGTGCCGACCTATCTCGATCTGCTGCGCGTCACCACCGAAACTGTTGTGAAAGGCATCACCGCAGGAGACCAATCATGAACGCCGCCGCAGGTTTAAACGTCGAAAACGTTGGCGTGACCTATCGCAACGGCCACACCGCGTTACGCAACGCCTCGTTTAACGTCCCGGCTGGCAGCATCACCGCACTGATTGGCGTGAACGGTTCCGGTAAATCTACCTTGTTCAAAGCGATGATGGGATTTGTAGCGCTCTCTTCTGGTCAGGTGACGTTGGCTGGAATGCCCGCCAAAAAAGCCCTGAAGAACAACATCGTTTCCTACGTTCCGCAATCGGAAGAGGTGGATTGGAGTTTCCCAGTGCTGGTTGAAGATGTGGTGATGATGGGACGTTACGGTTACATGGGCATGCTGCGCATTCCGCGCGCGGCCGATCAACTTAGCGTTGATCAAGCGCTGCAACGCGTTGGCATGATTGATTATCGCCATCGACAAATTGGTGAGCTTTCGGGCGGACAGAAAAAACGCGTTTTCCTGGCGCGTGCGCTGGCGCAAAGTGGACAAATTATCCTGCTGGATGAGCCGTTTACTGGCGTTGATGTCAAAACTGAAGCGGCGATTATCGCGTTACTCAAAGAGTTGCGTGACGAAGGCCGCACCATGCTGGTTTCAACTCACGATCTCAATGCGATCCCCGATTACTGCGATCGTTGCGTGTTGGTAAAAAACACCGTGCTGGCCAGCGGATTACTCAACGACACCTTCACCGCAGAAAACCTCGCGCAGACTTTTGACGGCGCGCTGCACGATCGCAACGCCGCATTATTGCAGCGCATATTAGCCAATAATCCCGAGCAAGGAGCGCAGCATGTCGTGGATTATTGAGCCATTCAGCTACCAATACATGCTCAATGCGATGTGGATCGCCGCATTAGTGGGCGCGATTTGCGCCTTTCTCTCCTGTTTTTTGATGCTGAAAGGCTGGTCGCTGATTGGCGATGCGCTGTCGCACTCGATTGTGCCCGGCGTAGCGGGCGCCTATATGCTCGGATTACCCTTCGCGCTCGGCGCCTTTCTTTCCGGCGGATTAGCCGCGGGCAGCATGTTGTTTCTCAATCAACGCACGCGCCTGAAGGAAGATGCGATTATCGGCCTGATATTCTCTTCGTTTTTCGGCATTGGCCTGTTTTTGGTATCACTCAATCCCACCTCGGTGAATATTCAAACCATCGTGTTGGGTAATATTCTGGCGGTTGCGCCGGCAGATATCTGGCAACTTGGCGCGATTGGCGTCATCACGCTAACCATTCTGCTCATCAAGTGGAAAGATTTGATGGTGACATTTTTCGATGAAAGCCACGCGCGTTCGCTGGGTTTAAACACGCTGCGGCTGAAAATCCTGTTCTTTACCCTGCTCTCCGCTTCCACCGTCGCCGCACTGCAAACCGTCGGCGCGTTTATGGTGATTTGCTTAGTGGTGACGCCAGGCGCCACCGCCTATTTGCTCACCGATCGTTTCCCGCGCCTGTTAATAATTGCCGTGGCTATCGGCAGCATCACCAGCTTCCTCGGCGCATGGAGCAGCTATTTCCTCGATGGCGCGACCGGCGGCGTGATTGTGGTGGCGCAAACCTTGGTGTTCCTGACCGCGTTTGTTTTCGCCCCTAAACACGGCGTGCTGGCTTCGCGTCGCCGCGCACGTGAAACGCTGGAGGACGGCATTCATGGTTGAATTATTATTAAGTCCCTTCCAGTTCGAATTTATAAACATGGCGCTAATCACCACGCTGGTACTGTCTTTACCGTGCGCGATGTTATCGGCATTTCTGGTGCTTAAAGGTTGGTCATTGCTTGGCGATGCGATGAGCCACGCGGTATTTCCCGGCGTGGTGATCGCCTGGCTGATCGGCTTGCCGTATGCAACTGGCGCGTTTGTCGCCGGGATGTTGTGTGCGGTCGCCACCGGCTACATCAGTGAAAACAGTCGCATCAAGCCCGATACGGTGATGGGCATCGTCTTCTCCGGCATGTTTGGCGCGGGATTGGTGCTGTATCTAAAGCTGCAACCGGAAGTGCATCTCGACCACATTCTGTTCGGCGATATGTTGGGTATCAGCCTCATCGATATCCTGCAAACCGCTGCCATCGCGCTGATTGTCAGTGTGCTTATCGGCATCAAATGGCGCGATTTATTGCTGCACGCTTTCGATCCCAGCCAGGCACGCGCCTGCGGTATCAACGGCAAACTGCTGCATTACGGCTTGCTGTGCCTGATTTCACTCACCATCGTTGCGGCACTGAAATCGGTTGGCGTGATTTTGTCGATTTCGATGTTGATTGCCCCCGGCGCTATCGCGCTGCTGCTGGCGCGACGTTTCGTGCAGGTCATGTTGCTGGCCATCGCCATTGCGATCTTTAGCGGATTCAGCGGCGTGTATGCTTCTTTCTTCCTCGACAGCGCACCCGGCCCTACCATCGTGATGATCTACAGCATTCTGTTTGTGCTGGCATTTACTTTCGCCACGCTGAAAGACCGCCGCTCAGAGCGCGTTGCCTAATCCGCAACGCGGTGTAGCCGAGATACGATTACGCAATCAATCGCGCTGATGTTAGCCTTGAAGCCTTGTTGGCCTGAATCCCATCAATTAAGGAAGCATCATGAGCATCATTAATCCCGCCGGTCTGAAAGCGCGCAGCTATTACAACCACGTCAAAATTCGTCCTGGCACGCCGGTGTTTCCGACAGGCCAAGTGGCGTGGGATGAAAATGGTGAGGTGGTTGGCGTTGGTGACATGCAGAAGCAGGTCGAGCAGGTGTACGCCAATATCGATCGCTTACTGGAAGGATTGGGTGCGCAGCGCGACTGGATTGTGCGCACCACCACTTACGTGACGGATTTGGCATTGGTGCCACACATCCACCCAATTCGCGAGGCGTTTTTTGCCGGGCTGGAATTACCGGCCAGCACGCTGTTTCAGATTGCGGCATTGGCCGAGCCGGAGCTGCTGCTGGAGATAGATGTGGTAATCATGATGCCGCTGTAAAACAGGGTTTCGTAGGGTCGCCATTCATGGCGACCTCTTCTACGTACCGCTACAATCCCGCCAACTGATGAAACCCGCGATCCAAATACACCAACGGCTTAGCTTCTGCGCGCGGATGCAACACCTCGGTCACTTCTCCGAGGAAAATCGCATGCGTATGCCAATCCACGGTTTTCGCTAATCGACACTCAAATGACACCAACGACTCAGCACAAACCGGCGAACCATTGGCCGCCGTCAGCCACTCGCCGCTCTGGAAACGTTCTTCACGCCGTGCCGAGTTGCTGAAAATATCCACCAGCGGCAGCGCATCAGCGGCCAACACGTTGACACAAAATCGTCCACTCTCGGCAATCATCGCGAACATCGAAGCGCTGCGATTGACGCACACCAGCAAGGTCGGCGGTTCAGCGCTCACCGAAGTCACCGCGGTAGCAATCATGCCGCCCTGTTGACCGGCATGTTGCGCGGTGATCAAACACACGCCCGCCGCCAGTTGACGCATGCCACCGCGATAGGCGTCGGCAATGGTGATTGGATTAACAATGGTATCTGTCATGGCAAATTCTCGCGAACAATACGACCTTCAATCGGATGGTGCGGATCGACCGGCCCGAGGCTAGTCCCTTTGCCCGGAGACACCAAACGATCGCAAAACGCTTCATCTTCCGATGACCACGGACAATCCAGTGCGGCAATGCCGTCGCGCCACTGTTCGAAAGTGCGTGGCCCCACCAAAGTGCTGGTCACAAGCTGATTGCGCATCACCCACTGCTGCGCGACGTGCGCCGGTTGGCGTCCGCTGCGCTCAGCGTATGCCGCCAGTTCACTCGCCATTTTCAGCGATTCCGGTCGCCATTCCGCTTCCATCATGCGCGGATCGGCACGGCCTGCGCGGCTGTCGCTGTCTGGCGCAGCGCCAACGCGGTATTTTCCGGTCAGGATGCCGCGCGCCAGCGGGCTGTAACACACGGTGCCCGCGCCGAAGTATGCGGCGGAAGGCAGAATTTCCACCTCGGCTTCGCGATTGGCGAGGTTGTACAGCGGCTGGGTAGCAACTGGCCCAGCAATGCCCGCTTCACGCGCTAAACGCACGGTTTCCGCTAAGCGCCACGCTTTGAAATTGGATACCGCGAAGTAACCGATTTTGCCTTCACGGATCAGATCGGCAAACGCCAGCACCATCTCTTCCAGCGGCGCTGCAAAATCCGCTTTGTGTATGTACAGCACATCAATGTAATCGGTGCCGAGGCGCGACAACGATCCGTGCACCGCTTCACGGATCCACTTGCGCGACATACCGCGTTGATTTGGGCCATCGCCCATTGGATTACCGACTTTGGTTGCCAGCACCCAGCTATAACGCTCTGCGGCAATGGCGCGGCCAACCACGCGTTCAGATTCGCCTTTGTTGTACATATCGGCGGTGTCGATGAAATTGACGCCGCTGTCACGCGCATCGGCAATGATGCGCTGTGAAGTGGCCTCGTCCGTCGCGCCGCCAAACATCATGGTGCCGAGGCAGATTTCGGAGACTTTCAGCCCGCTGCGCCCGAGATATCGGTATTGCATGCAAATGACCTCATTATTTTTAGGCGGTCACCATAAATGGCGACCCTACGGGTGCTCGCGTTGATGCGGCGGCACGCGGTTTTCGTAGGGTGCGCATTTATGCGCACCTGGTAATTAAGACGGAATTACCGCCGTGGTGGCGATCTCAACCAGAAACTCCGGGCGCACCATTTCCAGCTTCACGCAGAAACGTGCAGGCAGCAGCGCCGGGAAGTAGGTGACGTAGATTTCATTGAATTTGTGGTAATCATCCAGATCGCGCAGGAAGATCTGATTCATCACGGCGTGATCCATGCTGCTACCCGCCGCTTCCAGCACCACTTTGATGCTGTCGAGCACGCGGCGCGTCTGCACTTCAATATCGCCCACGCCGACGATGCTGCCGTCTACAGGATCGGTCGATAACATGCCCGCGACATAGACATGATTACCGGCTTTGACGCCCCAGTTAAGGTGATTTAGGCCGGTGGCGGTTTTACCGATAATCCAACCTTCGGGATTGATTGCCTGATTCATCTGCTTCTCCTGATAAAAGTGTTAACGACCTGAGTTTCTTAAGAATGGACGCCCTAAATCACCGGGCGCGGCTCCCGCTTTGCCCATCATGATCCAGGCTATCAGCGCCACCACAAATGGCATCGCCATCAGCAAGGCTGGCGCGATATCGACGCCGAGATATTGTCCCTGGAACTGCAACGCTTCGAGCAAACCGAGCACAATGGCGACGATCAACACGCGCAGCGGCATCCAGCGGGCGAAAATGGTGATGGCAATCGCCAGATAGCCGCGCCCGGCGGTCATGTTGTCAACGAAGGTGCCACCCGATGCGACGATGCACAGATACGCACCGCCCAAACCCGCCATCAAGCCGGTAAACAGCGTGGCGCTGAAGCGAATGCGTAACACGCCATGTCCAGCAGCATCGGCGGCTAAGGCGTTTTCACCCACCGCGCGCAGCAGCAATCCAGCGCGGGTGAAACGCAACAAGCACCACAGCGCGATGGCGATGATCACTGCCAGATAAAACACCGGACTCTGTGAAAACAGTGCGCGGCCCACCAGCGGCAAATCGGACAACATTGGCAGTTTCAGCATCGAAACCGAGCGCATCGATCCAGCGGCTGGCGCGCCGCTCAGCCACAGCTGACGAATCAGCGAGGTAGCGCCAATGGCAAACAGATTGAAGCCGATACCCATCACTATTTGGTTGGCGCGCGCCAGCACCGTGCCTAATGCCAGTACAAAAGCGGCCAGCAATCCGCCCAGCATGCCCACGCCCAACGCCATCACCGGTGAACCGCTCCAGGCTAAACCCAGCGCTGATGCCGACGCACCAAACAGCATCAAACCTTCCAGCCCGATGGTGAACACACCTGCTCGTTCAGAAATGGTTTCTCCGAGCGCCGCCATCANCATCACCGGTGAACCGCTCCAGGCTAAACCCAGCGCTGATGCCGACGCACCAAACAGCATCAAACCTTCCAGCCCGATGGTGAACACACCTGCTCGTTCAGAAATGGTTTCTCCGAGCGCCGCCATCAGCACTGGCACGCACAGGCGCAAGCCACCCGCCAAAAACAGCGCCAGCGTTACAGTGTTGAATTCCATACCGGCCTCCCTTTCACCAGCATCACGCCGCTGAGTACCGCTAAAATCAGAATCGGCATGCCGCCCAGCACATCGGCTAATGCCGCCGGAATCGAAAAGGTGGTTTGCAACGCCAGCGCAGCGCTATTGATCGCGCCAAAGTAGAGCGAAACAATCACTGCGCCAAACGGCTGCAAACCGGCAAGGAACGACACCGCCAACCCTTCAAATCCGAGGCCGGATGAGAAACCATCAATCAAACGGTATTGCACGCCGAGCACTTCAAAGGTGCCCGCCAGCCCGCTTACCGCGCCGGAAATCGCCATGCTGGAAAGGATGGTTTTAGCCGCCGATTGCCCCTGCAAGCGCACAAAGCGTGGACTTTGCCCGCTGGCGCGCAGTTTCAAACCAAAGGCGCTGTGAATGAGCATCACCCAAACGCCCAAGGCGATCAGCAGTGCGAGGAACACGCCCGCATGCAAACGCGTGCCTTCAATCACCTGCTGGAACACGCCGTCAGCGGGGATTTGCGCCGACATGTTGAAGTTGGAATTGGCCGGACGCATCGGGCCTTGCACCAGATATTTCAGGAAATAGATGGCGATGAAGTTCATCATCAGCGTGACGATGATTTCGTCGATGCCGCGCCACACTTTCAGCAGCGCCGGAATCGCGCCCCAAATCGCACCGCACAACGCGCCGCTGAGAATCGATAACGGCAACAGCGCACCACCGATATCGCCGAAAGCGAGATACGGCAGCATCGCGCCAATCGCACCCATTTGCAGTTGCCCTTCGCCGCCGAGATTAAACATGCCGCCGCGAATGGCGATTAACGCGCCGAGTGCCACCAATAAACGCGGCGTCATAAACACCAGCGTGTCGGACAGCGCGCGGATATTGCCGAACGCGCCGTCAAATGCAGTCGATAGCGCCGCACGCATCGGCACGCCCATCGCAGCGATCAGCGCTAAGCCAATGATCAGCGAACCAACAAACGCGCTGAGGGTGATCCACAACGATCGCGAAGCGCTGAGCTGCGCCAGCACACGGCGCAAAGACGCGCTGGTTTGCGCCAGCGAAGTAACCGATTCAGACATGCGCACCTCCAGCGATCTGCGTTCCGCGCCCTGATGTCATCAAGGTGCCAATTCTTTCGATATTCATTTCATCTCCCGCCACCGCGCCGGTAATGCGTCCGCCGTTCATCACCACAATGCGATCCGACACGCGAATCAGTTCCTCAATGTTCGAGGAGATAATCATCACCGTGGTGCCAGCATCAGCCGCTTCGGCCAGGCGCATCAACACCGCCTCCGCCGCCGCCATATCCAAACCACGCGTGGGCTGATACACCACAATGATCGAAGCACCTTGCGCCATCGCGCGCGCCACCACGATCTTCTGCTGATTACCGCCTGACAACGAACGCGCCGGGCTGGCGTGTGAATGGGTGCGAATATCCGACTGTTCGATCATTTCAGCCGCGCGTTGGGCAATGGCTTGATGATCGAGCAAACCCAGGCGGCGATAAGCACCCTGCATGATGTCGGGATAGAGCAAATTGTGGGAAACCGGCAGATCCAGAGACAACCCTTCGTGATGACGATCCTGCGGCACCAAGGCTAACGTGACATTGTCACCTGAGCGCGTCACCTCACCGCTGTCTGGCTGCATTTCACCGGTTAAAATTGCGAACAACTCGCTTTGCCCGTTGCCTTCCACCCCCGCCACGCCAATCACCTCGCGCGCGGCAAGCGTGAGATTGATGTTGTGTAATCCCGGCGATCCGCTGCCCGCTTTCACCTGTACGTTGGTTAGCCGCATCTGTTCCGCGCCGCCGCTGCGCTGTAAGCCTAAACGCGTGCCGCTGCTTACCGTGCGCCCGACAATCTTCTCCACCAGTTCATCCGGCGTGCAGCCTTGAGTCAGCCCGCTGCCGTTGGTTTTGCCACGGCGCAAAATGGTGTAGCGATCGGTATTTGCCAGCACTTCATCGACGTTATGTGTCACCACCGCCACCGCCGTACCGTTTTGGCAGATGCGTCGCACCGTGGCGTACAGCGCAGTAATTTCATCTGGCGTCAGAATGGTCGATGGCTCATCCAGCAGCAGCACGTGTGTGTCGTTTACCAACGCTTTAAGGATTTCCACCCGTTGCTGCAACGCCAGCGGCAACTCACCCACAATCGCGCCGGGATCGAGTTCAACGCCATAAATCTGCATAAAGCTGCGCACATCGGCGTGACGACGAAAAGCTTTGCGCCGATCGCCGCGCGCCACCAGCGCAAGGTTCTCCGCCACGGTGAACGGCGCCACCAACTTGAAATGTTGATGCACCATGCCAATGCCGTTGGCGATGGCGTCGGCCGGTCGGCGGTGAATCACCTGCCGACCGTTCATCAGCACGCCGCCTTCGCTCGGTTCGTGCACGCCGTACAAGATGTTCATTAATGTCGACTTGCCCGCTCCGTTCTCACCCAGCAGCGCGTGGATCTCTCCGGGGAACAGCGACAGACACACTTTTTCCAGTGCCACGAAGCCATTCGGATAGCGCTTCGAGACGTGATCGAGTTCGATAAGCGGGCTGGACATGGCGTTAGTCCTCAATCTTGACCTTGCCGGATTTAATATCGTCAATCACCTTGAACACCTTGTCCTGCACCGCTTTATCGGCGTGGGCAAACGGTGTGGAGAGCGTCCAACCGTTGGTTTTCAGGTTCTCGGTGATGATGCGATTACCCAACTGGTGATCGGCGAAATGTTTGCCAATATCGGCGTAGGATTTATCAAAATTCATCACGGTTGAGGTGATGATCGAGTTCGGGAACGATTTGGCTTGATCGGTGTAGGAGCCGATGGTCAACACGCCCTCTTCATCGGCGGCCTGCTGAATGCCGGCATCAGCGGTATCCGCCGACGGAATGACGAAATCAGCACCGCGCGCAATCGCGCCGGTGGCGATTTCTTTGGCGCGCGCTACGTCAGTGAACGAGCCAACGTAAGCCGAATCGACCACCACTTTGGGATTGACGTAAGCCGCGCCTTTTTTGATGAACTGCACGGTACGCTCTGCTGATGGAATCGGTTCGCCGCTGATCACCGCAATATGGCCAGTTTTACTGGCGGATGCCGCCAATGCGCCGAGCACAAAGCCGTATTCATCCCAATCTACCGACCATGCGGAATAGTTCGGCAAATTGTTGGTGGAACCTTCGTAGGAATAAAGCACGAACTGGGTATTCGGGAACTGCGGTGCCACTTCTTTGATTGCTGCCGAATAACCCGATGAGTGCGCGATAACCAGTTTCACACCGTCGGAGGCTAATTGACGCAGCACGGAGGGCGCGGCTTCGTAGGTGGTGTGTTCGAGGTAGCTCGGCGCAAAACCTTCTTTAGTTGCCATCGATTTAAACGCGGCATAGCCCGCCATATCCCACGAACCTTGGGTGACGGTTTGGGTGAACAGCGCCGCCACGCGCGGTTTGCTCTCATCAGCCTGAACAACGGCGCTGCAACCGATCGCTGCTGCTACAGCAATAGCCAACATCATCTTCATTTTCATCGCTCGACTCCTGGCAATCCGCATCGCGGAAAAGGTGGATTTATTGTTGTGTGAATGATTCCGGTCACCCTAAATGGCGACCCTACAAAACCGCTGCACTAGCCCCGTAGGATGCGCATTTATGCGCACCTGGTTTTACGACATTGATTTCTGATATGCCCGTGCGTTGGTGTTGACGCCGTGCTGCTCCAGCACTTCCAATACTTCGGTGCCGACGGTGCGAAGATCGTCGATAAAGTCCGGCACAATCACCGTTACACCATCAAGCTGCGCGCCTTTGATAATCGCCGCCAACTTAGTGCCGATGGTTTCTGGCGATCCCACCAAGGCCGCGCGCGTCATCGAATTACGCTGCTCGCCCTGCGAAACAAAACGCTGCGCCATGGTGTTCTGCTTAAAGCTCTTGTCGCCGGAGTATTCGCGCGTTTGGTTATCCAGCGCGATGGTGTCCACGCCTGCGTCATACAGCGCCACACGTTCGTGCGCTTCGGCGTCGGTTGCGCCCGGCACGATGGTGAACAAGCCGTAAGTTTTGAAATCGGGTTTACCCTGCTGCACCGCCAACTCTTTGGCACGCAAACCGGTTTTGATGAAATCGTCATGATCGGAACCGAGCATAAAGCTGCCGGTGCAGTGATCCATGGTGAACAGAAAACCGCGATCCGACGCGCCCGCGCAGATGATCGGCGGCGGCGTGGCCGGTTTCGGGTTCGACATGCAATCAATCAGTTCGTAATGTTTGCCTTTGTGGTCGACGCGATCTTCGGTCCATAAGCGTTTCAGCACCGTTAACCATTCCGCCGCCAGTTCGTAGCGCTCGGCATGATCGAGATCCATCCACAAGCCCATTTGCCCTTGGTCGGTTGGGTTCGAGCCGGATACGATATTCAGGCCGAAACGCCCTTTGGAGATTTGATCCAGCACCGCGCTCATTTTCGCCACCACCGCCGGATGGAACACCATGGTGTGCACCGTGCCCCACACGCCAATGCGGCTGGTGGCTTCGGCGATACCGGCCATGGTCGTCAGACTTTCTAGCGTCACATCCCAATGTTGCGATGGGCCGCCGTAGCCGCGCCATTTCGCCATCGACAACGCGAAGTCAAAACCCAGTTGTTCTGCGAGGATCGCCACCTGCTTGTTGTAATCGTAAGTTGCGGGCAGTTGCGGGCTGGTGGTTGAGGTGATCCAGCCGCCGTTGCCCACCGGCAGAAACACGCCGAATTCAACATTCTTCATCTCAGACTCCTCGTTCAATCACTGGCGCGTGAATGCTCGCCATAAAGTCGCGGGTAATTTGGTTAAACAGCGCTGTTTCGGTTTCCGAAAAACTGTGGCCGCCCTGCGGCACGATTTTTAGCTGCGCGCCGGGGATCTTTTCCGCCAGTAAGCGTGATTGGTATGGCGGCGTCAGAATGTCGTCCTGCGCGCACATCACCAGCGTTGGCGTTTGAATCTGCGGCAGCGCGGCGCTGGCATCGTGCGCCATGATGGCGTCAATGCGGCTCAGCACCACCTCACGCGCCGGAAAGCGCGTAGCGGAGGCCAGTAAAGTTGGCGATAACGTATCGGCGTTAGCTTTGATATGTTCCGGCGGATAAAGGAATAGCGCACTGCCGTGCACATACTCTTCCAGCGTGCTACCGAGCAGCAGCGCGCGGCGCATACGGAAACACCAGTTGAAATGCATGTCGGATTTCGCCCAGCTGGCGTACTGCACCATGCCCGCCAGCAATTGCGGATCGCGCGCCGCCAGAACCTGACCAATCGCCCCGCCGGTCGAGTGACCAATCAGCACCGGACGATCCAGCTCCAGCGCGGCGATCAGCGCCTGCACATCATCCACCAGCGTTTCAATGCTGTAAGGGCCAGCCGGATGATCCGATTGTCCCGCGCCGCGTTGATCGTAAGTCACCACGGTAAATTCCTCGGCGAACACCTGCACTTGCGGCTGCCAATACGCAGCGGTGCCGCCCAGCCCGGAGACAAACAGGATGGCCGGACCACGTCCCGCGATTTCGTAATGGGTGCGAATTCCGTTAGTCATGATGCTCGGCATCGTTTTCCCCTTAATGGATTTTTGCCTGTATTCAGCGATGACTAATAAGTACCACGCGTTTTACCACCCCAAGTAATACCGATTGCAGCACACCGCGTTGCCGGTTTTAGAACGCCATACGCGTGCAAAAACGCAACGACCAACCTGAGCGCCGCACGATTATGTAGGGTCGCCATTTATGGTGACCGTTCAAGCCTAATCAATTGAATTCCCGGCAAACATGCTTGAGAAACTGATGCGCGGCGTAGGACAGCGACCGGTCGCGATGCACACAAATTTCGATGTTGGCGGACTCCATCGCCTGGTTATCAATCGGAATGGCGATCAGCATGTTCTGCTCAATCTCACGTGCAGCAATCTGTCGCGGCCCGATGGTCAGCGTGCGCCCGGCAATCGCCATCGCTTTGGTCAGCTCAAGGTTGTTGGTATTGACGATGGATTGCGGATTGAGATGCAGGCTGCGCGTGACTTTGTCGAAGGTTTGCCGCATGCCAAAGCTGGAAACCGGCAACGCCACCGGATAGAAACAAATATCTTCCAGGCTTAACGACTGATGCTGGGCCAGTGGATGCTGCGGTGACACTAAGCACTGAATTGGTGCAGGACAGCGTTTAATCACTTCTATTCCAGGGCGATCGCCCATGTTGAACACGATACCGATATCGATTTCATCGCGGATAATCGCTTCGATAGTACGGTCAGAAGATTCGCTGTTTATTGAGAATTGAATGGCCGGATAATTCTCGTTAAAGCTGGTCATGATGCGCGGCAAAATCGCCTGCACCACTGCTTCAATCACCCAGATTTTCACCTCGCCCTCGCGCAGACCTTTAAGGTTTTTAATCGATTCGTGGATGCGATCGAGATCGCGACACATCTTGCGCGTGAAGCGCTCCAGCATCATGCCCGCGGGCGTTAAACGGATGCCGGTATTGGTACGCTCAAGCAGCATCACGCCCAACGTGTGTTCCAGTAGCGCAATCTGGCGACTGATCGCCGACGGCGCGACGTGCAGGCGATCCGCCGCACGTCTGATCGATCCGCTTGAGGCGACTTCGTTGAAGTATTTGTAGGTGTTGAGGTTCACGGTCATCGCCC